>DATGEK010000043.1:0-37191 GCA_035310205.1 Aliidongia sp. | reverse complement strand
CCCATCCGCGCATCGAGGAGCCGAGCGATCTGGCGAAGCACCAGATCATCGCCATGACGCATTTCGGGATCGATTCCTGGAGCTTTCCGCAGCCGGACGGCTCGGCGATCCCGCGCACCGTGCAATTCGCGCCGCGGATGATCGTCAGCAGCGTCCGGGGCGCCGTTGCTTCCGCCGTGGATGGTCGCGGCGTAACGCGGCTGTTTTCCTATCACATCGCCGAGGAAGTGCGAGCCGGCACTCTGCAGATCGTCCTCAGCGGCGACGAGCATCCGCCGTATCCGGTGCACCTCATCTCCCCGCAAGGTCGCCTGTCCGTGCCCAAGGTCCGCGCCTTCGTCGATTTTGCCGTTCCGCGGCTCCGTGCCCAATTTGCCCGCTTGAACGACGGGCAGCAGGAACCGGCACCGCCCAAGCGGGCGCCGCACCGTGCCGAGGTGCCGGCCCTTTAGCAGAGGCTTGAGAAGCCGGCCGGGTGTCCCCCGGCCGGCCCTGCCCGCTCACCCCAGCGTCGGCATGACGAAGTCGGCGCCGGTGCGGATGCCGGTCGGCCAGCGGCTGGTGATGGTCTTCAGCCGCGTATAGAAGCGGACGCCTTCCGGCCCATGCATGTGATGGTCGCCGAACAGCGACGCCTTCCAGCCGCCAAAGGAGTGGAACGCCATCGGCACCGGGATCGGGATATTGACGCCGACCATGCCGACCTGGATCCGGTGGGCGAACTCGCGCGCCGCGTCGCCGTCGCGGGTGAAGATCGCGGTGCCGTTGCCGAACTCGTGCTCGTTGATCCAGCGGGCCGCCGTGGCGTAATCGGGTGCGCGGGCCACGGCGAGCACTGGGCCGAAGATTTCTTCCTTGTAGATCTTCATGTCGGTCGTGACGCGGTCGAACAGGCTGCCACCGATGAAATAGCCGTCCTCGTAGCCCTGGCGCCGGAAGTCGCGGCCGTCGACGATGAGCTTGGCGCCTTCGGCGACGCCGGCGTCGATATAGCCGCGCACCTTGTCGAGATGCTGGCGGGTGACGAGCGGACCCATCTCGGCCTCGGGCTCCGTGCCCGGCCCGATCTTGAGCGCGCGCACCTTGGGGGCGAGCCGTTCGATCAGCGCATCCGCCGTCCGCTCTCCAACCGGCACCGCGACCGAGATCGCCATGCAGCGTTCGCCGGCCGAGCCGTAGGCGGCACCCATCAGTGCATCGACCGCCTGGTCGAGGTCCGCGTCGGGCATGACGATCATGTGGTTCTTGGCGCCGCCCAGCGCCTGGCAGCGCTTGCCGGTACGCGTCGCCGTCTCGTAGATGTAGCGGGCAATCGGGGTCGAGCCGACGAAGCTGATCGCGGCGATGTCCGGGTCGTGGAGCAGGGCGTCGACCGCCTCCTTGTCGCCATGGACGACGTTGAAGACGCCGTCCGGCAGGCCGGCTTCCTTCAGCCACTGGGCGATCAGCAGGGCGGCCGACGGATCGCGCTCCGACGGCTTCAGGATGAAGCAATTGCCGCAGGCGAGCGCCACCGGGAACATCCACATCGGCACCATGGCCGGGAAGTTGAACGGCGTAATGCCGGCGACCACGCCCAGCGGCTGGCGCAGCGAATAGCTGTCGACGCCCCTGCCAACATTCTCCGTCATCTCGCTCTTGAGCAGCTGCGGCGCGGCGGTCGCGAATTCCACGACCTCCATGCCGCGCTGGATCTCGCCCTTCGCGTCGGACAGGACCTTGCCGTGCTCGGCGGTGATGACGTCGGCGAGTTCGTCGATACGCTCTTCGAGGATGGCGAGGAACCGGTTCAGGATGCGGGCCCGGCGCAGCGGCGTGGTATCGGCCCAGCCGGGGAACGCCTTGCGGGCGACGGCAACGGCCTCGCGGACCTCCTCGGCGCTGGCGAGCGACAGTGCGCCCGTCGCCTCGCCCGTTGCCGGATTATAGACGCTCGACGTGCGGGCGCGGCGGCCCGCCACCAGGTGCCCGCCGATGAAATGATGGATCTCGGTTGCCATGTCGTTGCTCACTCCTGCGGCCGCCAGGGCACGGCTGATGACCCGCTTTTCCGACCGATCGTGCCTGCGCCATGCTCATTCTTGAAAAGCCGCGCATCAACGCCGAGTATTCATCAATTGATGTGCGGAATTCGAAGCCGATGGATTGGGATCACCTGCGGGTCTTTCTGGCGGTCGCCCGGAGCGGCCAGTTGCTGGCCGCCGGGCGCAAGCTCGGCCTCAATCATGCGACCGTCGCACGCCGGCTCGACGCCCTGGAACAGGCGCTCGGCGCCCCGCTGTTCGAACGCCGGCCCGCGGGCTCGGCGTTGACGCAGGCGGGCGAGCGGCTGCTGCCGGTCGCCGAGCGGGTCGAGGCGGAGGTGCTGGTCGCCGTCGAAGGGCTGCGGGCCGACGATGCGGAGGTTTCCGGCACGGTGCGCATCGGTGCACCCGACGGGCTCGGCAACACGTTCCTCGCCCGCGAGCTCGGCATCCTGGCCGCGCGCCATCCCGGGCTGACGATCGAGCTGGTACCCCTGCCGCGCATCTTCTCCCTGTCGCGACGGGACGCCGACATTGCGATCGTGCTCGATCGGCCGACGCACGGCCGGCTGATCGTCTCGAAGCTCGTGGACTACAGTCTCGGCGTCTATGCGTCGGCGCGATATCTCGAGCAGGCTGGAACGCCGCACTCACGGCAGGAGCTCGACCGCCACGTCGTCGTGACCGGCGTCGAGGATTTCGCCTACGCGGCGGCGCTCGACTATGCGACGGCGTTGGAGCCGACGGCCCGGCAATTGTTCCGCTGCGCGAGCGTCATGGGGCAGCTCGAGGCCATCCGATCCGGCATCGGCCTCGGCGTGCTGCATGATTTCACGACGATCGACCGGAGCGAACTCATCAGGATCCTGCCCGGCATGAGTTTCACCCGCAGCTATTGGATGCTGTCGCACCCGGACACCCATGACGTCAAAAGGGTGGCGACCTGCCGGGCATTCCTGACGAAGCGGTTCGCCGAGGAGAGGGAGCGGTTTCTGCCGTTTCCGCCACCGACCGACGGCCTGTGACCCAAACTCGAACAGGATATGCCGATCGATCGAGGGATGCCGGCTTTATGCGTCACCTGCTTATCTGAAGCGACACGGCATGCCGGATTTCAGCCGCGACGGATTTGGTTCGGATCTCGTCGTGATGCCCGAAGCGCTGGCCGACATGGTGGCGGAAACCGCTTGGTTGCGCGCCAATCTTGGGCAGGCGCGCGTCGCCTTTCGCAGCAATAGCCGCGAGGCGCAGGCGGCCGCCGCCGCTGCGGGAGCCGGGCTCGCGTGCC
The DNA here is from genome assembly GCA_035310205.1 of Aliidongia sp. Classification (GTDB taxonomy): domain Bacteria; phylum Pseudomonadota; class Alphaproteobacteria; order ATCC43930; family CGMCC-115725; genus Aliidongia. The sequence goes on along the minus strand of DATGEK010000043.1, from coordinate 33,879 downwards.
TCGCATGCCCTCTCGGTGACCGCTGGAACGGGCTGGTGCGCGTCGCTACCCCCGAGCCCGTTCCCGCTCGTGAGGTCTGGCTCGGCATGCATCCCGATATGCGGTCGGTGTCCCGGGTCCGCGTGCTTGCGGATTTCCTCGTCGACGGCCTACGCAGCCTCTGATCCCGCTGCGGGCCCGGGCGCGCTCTGTCAGGGCCGCTCCAGAATTGCCTCGACGAGGCCGGCGCGGCCTTCCTCGAGATTGCGGGCGAGGTTGCTGCTCATGGTCGGAAAGTCGGGCCCCATCGCGATCGGCAGGGCGAGCGCCGGCCTGGCGCCGGTCGGCTGGGCCAGCGCCCTCTGTCGCTCGGCGAACCAGGCGACGCCGGCTTCCGTTCGATCGGTCCAGGCCGCCACCCGGAAGCCTTGCCGCTCGAGCGTTTCGCGCATCGCCGCGGGTGTGACGAGGAAGCTCGTTTCCGGTCCGGGGGACCAGGGGACCGGGAAATGCAGCGGGCCGCCGGTTCCGGCGACCACGTCGTAGATCGCGAAGCGCCCGCCGGGCCTGAGCACGCGGAAGGCTTCTGCGTAGAGCCGATCACGGTCGGCGATGTTCATCGCCACATGCTGGGTCCAGGCGATGTCGAAACTTTCCGTCTCGAAGGGCAGGGCCAGCGCATCGGCGCGCTCGTAGGTGATCCGGTCGGCGAGGCCGGCGCGCTCGGCGAGGAACGTCGCGGCCTCGACGAAGGACGGGCTGAGATCGATGCCGCGCACCCGGCAGCCGAAGGTCGCGGCCAGATAGCGGGAGGGGCCACCGAGGCCGGACCCGATGTCGAGCACCCGGGCGTCGCGCTCGATTTCCAGCGCGGCGGCGAGGTCGATGGTCGCCGCCAAACCGCGGGAATGAAACTGATCGAGCGGCGCCAGATCCGCCGCCGAGAGGCGCTTGTCGTCGAGCCCGGCCGCGGTCAAGGCGGTCTTCAATCGCTCGGTCAGGTCATGCCGCCGGTCATAATGCTGGACGATTTCCATGGAGCCCTCCTGGGGATGTGTCGGGTCTCATTTATGGGTATATGCACGCATTTCAAGGAGGCGCCGAAATGACCGAACGAGTTCAGATGACCGTCGAGGTCAAGGCCGGAGGCTCGGCCAGCAGGTCGGCGATGGTCTGGAGGCTCGCGCGCAACTCTGTTTGTGTGGCGGAGGCGCCCAGGCCGAGCCGGACGGCCTCGGGCGGCGTGCCGAGCGCGAAGGCATCGCTGCCGACGACGCCGATGCCGACGGCGCGCAGCCGCGTGATGAATTCCGCGCGGGTCCAGGACGGCGGCAGCGGCAGCCACAGATGGAAGCCCTCGGGATCGCTCCGGAACGTCTCCGGCGGCAGCAGTGCCCGGGCGATCGCCTGCCGGGCGGCACTTTCGGTCCGGATGGCTGCGACCACCGCGGCGGCCGTGCCGTCCTCGATCCAGCGCGTCGCGATCGCCGCGGTGAGCGGCGAGCTCATCGAGGTGACCGCCCGGATCGAACCGGCCAGGCGTGCAGCGCTGCGCGCGTCCGGCGTCACCAGATAGGCGACGCGCAGCGCCGGTGAGAGGCATTTCGAGAGGCCGGCGACGTAATAGACCAGCTCGGGCGCCAGGGCGGCGAGCGGGGGCGAGGGCTGCTGCGGCAGCATGCCGTAGGCGTCATCCTCGATGATCGGCACGCCATGTTTCCGCGCCACTGCGACGAGCGCTGCCCGCCGTGCCGGCGGCAGGGTCGCGGTCGTCGGGTTGTGCAGGGTCGGCGTGCAATAGAGCGCCTTCGGCTTGTCGCGCCGGCAGGCGGCGTCGAACGACTCCGGCACGATGCCCGCGTCGTCGAAATCCAGCGCGATCAGGCGGATCTTCAGATAGGCCGCCAGCGCGCGGAAGCCGGGATAGGTCAGGGCTTCGGCGCAGATCGCGTCGCCGGGGCCGGCGAGCAGGCCGACGATGGCGAGGAGCGCGCCCTGGGCCCCGGGGCAGACCAGCACACGCTCGACCGGTACCGACGGGATCCGGCCGGCGAGCCACCGGGCGCCGGCCGCCCTGTCTGCCGCAGCACCGCCCGGCTCCTGGTAGCGCAACAGCAGATCCAGCCCGCCGGTCGCCTCGAGGCCGGCGATGCCGCGCCACATCCGCGCCTCGAGCCCGGCATCGTCGAACCTTGGCGGCAGGTTCATGCTCATGTCGATGAGGCCGCTGGAGGCCGGCGTAGGTGGGCGGATCGCCTTTCGGCGCACGAAGGTGCCCTTGCCGACATGCCCCTCGACCAGGCCTCGCCGGCGCGCTTCCGCATAGGCGCGCGTGACGGTGGTGAAATCGATCGCGAGCGCTTCCGCCAGGCTTCGCTGCGGCGGCAGGCGCGCGCCTTCGGCCAGTGTGCCGGCAAGGATGTCGGCAGCAAGCGCGTCGGCGATCGCGAGATAGAGCGGCCCGTCCGCTTGCGAGATTACCGGCGTCCAGAAGCCCCCGTCGCTAGCGTCACCCATTGCATCCGACCTCCAATGGCAATATATGCACATTGTATGGTTTTGTATGGTTGCGCAAGTCCGCTCGTGGCACCATACAATGATCGGAGTGGCGGCGCGGCCCCCATGAGGGATCGCGCCCCGCATCCGGCGCATCAATGGAGGACAGAATGCCAGCGACAAGGGGCGACAAGATCTTTGCCATCGGCATCACGCTCGCCATGCTGGTCGGCTTCATCGTGATCATCTTCCGGGCGATCGCGTTCTGGAATTACATCCCGGGCAGCCTGGATCCGGCCGGGCGCGTGCCGATGGTCCTGGGCATCGTCGGCATGCTGATCCTCGCCGCCATCATCGTCGGCGTGTATTTCCGCGGCCGCCGGCAGGAGATCGCCGAGGCGGAGGCCGAAGAGGCGAGAGAGCGCAAGCCTTAGCCGGCCGGCCTGCAGGGCTGCGCCTCCGCGTCGCCATCTCGGTTGCCCGGTGGCATACTGATGCCCGGATCGCCGCTTGTGGTTGCGGCAGTGGCTTCAGGGAGAACCCGGTCCATGTCCCCTTGAGATCCCGTGAGGGAGACTTCGGGCCGGGATTGCGGCCAGCCGCTCCGCCTTGCATGTGCCCCGGGCTCGCCCCGTCGGCTCCTTCCCCGAAACCGGAGGCGCTCGGATCCTTGGTCATGGCGACAGAGCAGGTCAACGTCGGTCACCGCTTCCGTTCCGTCGAGAGAAACCTCTTCGGCTACCAGCCGCGCGTCTGGACCGTCGTGCGGCTGTTCACCGGCATCGACCAGCACCGCTATGCCGTCATCGTCAGCGCCGATGTGACACGGGAAGAGAAGACGCTTGCCGCCTCGGTCATCGCCGACACGCGGAAGTTCGAGCGCGTGGCACCCAACGCGACGGTGGGCGCATAGCGCCGGCGGACCAAACTTCGTCACATCCGGGGCCAACCGGTTCCGTGTACCAAAAAGGCCTCTCAGCCCGCTCGCTTCAGGATGCGCGATAATGTCGATTGATCTTCCCCGGCGTCCCGTCCCTCCAAATCCGGCCGCTCCGCAGGGCGGCACCATGACGGAACGTCTGCTGGGGGAGCCGACGACCGAGACGAAGGCGCGACAGATGCTGGTCGGCCGCGGCATCTCGCTCTCCGGGCAGATCACCGGCTGCGACCGGCTGCTGGTCGAGGGCAGCGTCGAGGCCACGCTGGAATGCAGCACCATCGAGCTTGCCGAATCCGGGGTGTTCAAGGGCACGGCCGGGGTCGATGATGCCGAGATCTCCGGCCGGTTCGAGGGCTCGCTGACGGCGCGCAAGCGCCTGTTCATCCGTGCGAGCGGACGGGTCTCGGGCACGATCCGCTACAGCCAGCTCGAGGTCGAATGCGGTGGCCAGCTGTCGGGCGACATCGCCGCGGATGGTGCTGCGCCGGGCTCGGCCACCACCGCCCGTTAGCCGACGGCAGCCGTCTCGGCCGGCGTCGGATCGGGAACGCTTTTCTCGGAACACAGGGTTGCGCGTTAATTTTTCCAGGCGGTCCGCCGAGCGGCGGGCCGGCCGGTCGTTCGCGTGCGAAACAGACCTTGACGACAGGACTCCTCCCAGCGCTAAATCTTGTCAGCCACGGTGCTTCGGATCGCAAGATCTGGGGTGAAGAGGGAAGCCGGTGCGTCGTCCTCCGGGACGGCTAGGCCGGAGCTGCCCCCGCAACTGTAAGCGGCGAGCGGCTGTCGATCGCGTCACTGGTGCCGGGGGGCACTGGGAAGGCCAGACAGTCGTCGCGACCCGCAAGCCAGGAAACCTGCCGGTGGCTGAACAGACGTCCGCGGGCGGGGTGTCCCGGCGGTCGCGTGCTCATCGTCCCGGCCGCCTGGCTGGGCCGCACCGGGTTCCGCGTCCGAATCGACTCCCCGCCGGCTTCAAGAGGGGAACCCGATGTCGGCGCTAGCCTACGATCTCGACCGCGACGGAAATCTCGTTGCCCTGGCCCCGGCGGTGCCGCCGGCGCCGCGCCCGGAACCGGCTGCCCAGGCGCCGGCCGAGCCGCCGCGCCGCGCGCCGATGGGCGGCCCGCTGTTCCAGCAGCCGAAGCCGGCCGACCTCAAGCTCGACCGTGGGCGCGACGCGCTGCTGACCGCTTTCGGCAAGGCGACCTTGCAGGACCGCTACCTGCTGCCGGGCGAGAGCTACCAGGACATGTTCGCCCGCGTCGCCTGCGCCTTCGCCGACGACGTGGGGCATGCCCAGCGGCTCTATGATGCGATCTCGCGCCTGTGGTTCATGCCGGCGACGCCGATCCTGTCGAACGGGGGCACCACGCGCGGCCTGCCGATCTCGTGCTTTCTCAACTCCGTCTCTGATTCGCTCGACGGCATCGTCGGCACCTGGAACGAGAATGTGGCGCTCGCCTCCAACGGCGGCGGCATCGGCACCTATTGGGGCCAGGTCCGCTCGATCGGCGAGGCGGTCAAGGGCGCCGGCGAGACCTCGGGCATCATCCCGTTCATCCATGTCATGGACGGCCTGACGCTCGCCATCAGCCAGGGCTCGCTCAGGCGTGGCTCGGCCGCGGTCTATCTCGACATCCATCATCCGGAAATCGAGGAGTTCCTCGAGATCCGCAAGGCGTCGGGCGACTTCAACCGCAAGGGCCTCAACCTCCATCACGGCATCAACATCACCGACGAATTCATGGAGGCGGTGCAGGACGGCAAGCCGTTCGGGCTCAAGAGCCCGAAGTCGGGCGAGGTCCTGCGTGAGGTCGATGCGCGCCAGCTGTGGCAGCGCATCCTCGAGACCCGACTGCAGACCGGCGAGCCCTATCTGCTCTATATCGACACGGTCAACCGGTCGCTGCCGAAGCATCAGCGCGAGCTCGGCCTCAAGGTCTCGACCTCGAACCTGTGCAGCGAGATCACGCTGCCGACCGGCACCGACCATCGCGATGAGGAACGCACGGCGGTCTGCTGCCTGGCCTCGATGAATGTCGAGACCTGGGACGAATGGGCCGACGAGCCCGGCCTGATCGAGGATGTCATGCGCTTCCTCGACAATGTGCTGACCCATTTCATCACGGTGGCGCCCGACAGCATGGCGCGGGCCCGCTATTCGGCGATGCGCGAGCGCTCGGTCGGCCTCGGCGTCATGGGCTTCCATTCGCTGCTGCAGTCCCGCGGCATTCCGTTCGAAAGCGCGCTTGCCAAGTCCTGGAACTTGCGCATCTTCAAGAAGCTCCGGCGCGAGGCGGATGCCGCCTCGGTCGAGCTCGCGGCCGAGCGTGGCGCCTGCCCGGACGCGGCCGAGCGCGGCATGCAGGCGCGCTTCAGCCACAAGCTGGCGATCGCGCCGACCGCCTCGATCAGCATCATCTGCGGCGGCACCAGCGCCTGCATCGAGCCGATCCCGGCCAATGTCTATAACCACAAGACGCTCTCGGGCGCCTTCGTCGTGCGCAACCCGTACCTGACCAAGCTTCTGGCCGAGAAGGGCGCCGACACCCAGGAGGTCTGGCAGTCGATCGTCGAGCACGAAGGCTCGGTCCAGCATCTCGACATCCTCAGCGACGACGAGAAGTCGATCTTCCGCACCGCCTTCGAGATCGATCCGCGCTGGATCATCGAGTTCGCGGCCGATCGGGCGCCGTTCATCTGCCAGAGCCAGTCCTTGAACCTCTATCTGCCGGCCGATGTCGACAAGTGGGACCTGCACATGCTGCACTGGTCCGCCTGGAAGCGCGGTATCAAGAGCCTCTATTATTGCCGCTCCAAGTCGCTGAGCCGCGCCGGCTTCGCCGGCAGCCAGGGCAAGGCCGAGCGTGCCGAGGCGCCCGCCCAGCTCGAACGACGCGACTATGAGGAGTGCCTCGCATGTCAGTGACGGGTCTCGTCGGCATCGACCCGCGTACGCTCATCGGCACTGGCAAGGTCGGGCTGCTGAGCGCCACCGGCACCTATGACGTCACCCGCTATCCCTGGGCCTACGAATTCTGGAAGCGCCAGCAGCAGACCCACTGGATGGGCGAGGAAGTGCCGCTTGGCTCCGACATCCGCGACTGGGCGTCGGACCGGGTGACCGATGCCGAGCGCAACCTCTTGACCCAGATCTTCCGCTTCTTCACCCAGTCGGACGTCGAGGTCGGCGACAATTACCTGAAGCGCTACATCCCGATCTTCCAGCCGCTGGAAGTGCAGATGATGATGGCCGCCTTCTCCAACATGGAGACGGTGCATATCGACGCCTATGCGCTGCTGTTGAAGACGCTCGGCATGCCGCAGGCGGAGTTCGAGGCGTTCCGCGACTATGACGAGATGCGGGCCAAGGCCGACTACATGCACACGTTCGGCGTCGGCACGGTCGGCGACGTGGCGCGCACGCTCGCCATGTTCGGCGCCTTCACCGAGGGCATGTCGCTGTTCGCCAGCTTCGCCATGCTGCTGAACTTCCCGCGCCACAACAAGATGAACGGCATGGGCCAGATCGTCAGCTGGTCGGTGCGCGACGAGAGCCTGCATTGCGAGGGCATCACCCGGCTCTTCCATGAATGGCACCGCGAGACCGGGGCCGTGACGGCAGCTGTGCGCGACGACATCATCGACGTGGCCAAGACCATGGTCGGCCTGGAGGAGCGCTTCGTCGAGCTGGCGTTCAGCCTCGGTCCCATCACCGGCATGACGCCGGATGCGATCAAGGCCTACATCCGCTACATCGCCGACTGGCGCCTGACCCAGCTGAAGCTCACGCCCGTGTTCGGCTATTTCGAAGTGGTTGAGAGCGGCTACCGCCAGGTCCAGCCGCATCCGCTGCCCTGGCTGGTCGAGATCCTGAACGGGGTCGAGCACGCCAATTTCTTCGAGCAGCGCGCGACCGAATATTCCAAGGGCGCCACGCGCGGCAGCTGGGACGGCGCCGACGGCGTCTGGTCGATGTTCGACCGGGCCCGGCAGTCGGCATGAGCACCGGGCGGCACGTCCTGCATGTCTGCACGACCTGCCGCCCGCCCGAGGCCGACCCTGCGGCGCCGCGCGACGGTGCGAAGCTGTTCGCCCGGATCGAGGCGCTCTACCGCGATTGGAACGGGCGCGCGGATGTGACGCTCGCCCCGGTCGAATGCATGAGCGGCTGCGACCGGGCCTGCACGGTCGCACTCTCCGCTCCGGGCAAGCCCAGCTACCTGTTCGGCGACAAGCGGCCGACGGCGGAGACTGCCGCCGCGGCGCTCGACCTTGCGGCCCAATATCTCGCGAGCGAGACCGGCGACCTGCCGCGCAAGGAGCGGCCGGAGCCATTCCGGCGCGGCATCCTGGCGAGGATTCCGGCCGTACCACCCTCACCCGCCTCGCTTTCGCTCGGCACCCTCTCCCGCGACGCGGGCGAGGGTTAAGGGCGTCCCTCTACCGCCGTCGCGGGAGAGGGACGGGACCCGGCGCGTCAGCGCCGGGGAGGGTGAGGGTATCGCCGTTGGTCAGTGCGCCCTGACCGGCCGCGTGAAGCGGAACTGCCGGCTGGCGCTGCGTTCGGTCAGCCAGCCGAAGCCGAGGCCGATGCCGGCCCAGAGTACGATCTGGATAGCGAGCGAGGCCTCGCGGAAGCGCCAGAGCACGACGGCCGGGAAGTCCTCCGGCACCTCGTTGACGTCGGGCAGCAGCAGCTGGACCGCGGCGATGACAACGATGAAGGCCGCCGTCGCCGTGAGCGTGGCGTTCCAGCCGCCGAGCCGCGCCTTGAGGCGCAGGCCCAGGTTGACCGCGCCGATCATGGCCGCGATCGAGGCGGCGATCATGATGAAGAACAAGGCCGTGCGATGGCCGATCGTCTCCGGGTCGCCGACCGACGGCGGATTGGCCGGGTATTTGAGCTGCGGGACGAGGACGATCGCCAGGAAGCCGGCGAGCGCCAGCAATGCGGCGAGGCCGCGCGGCCCGATGCGACCGACGCGGCCCGAGGCATAGGCGAAGACGAGCGCGAACAGGCCGCCGACGGCCGTGCCATAGACCAGCACGCCGGTCAGGAGCCCGACGCTGCTCTGCACCTCGCGGCTGACAAGCTCGGGCTCGGGCGCATCGCCCTTGGCCGCATCCATCTGGGCTTCGTACGCGATCGCCCTGTCGACCTGGGGCTCGCCGATCAGCTTGGCGCAGCCGAACGCCAGCAGGCCCGCGACGAGGCCGACGAGCAGGCCGCGCAGGATGAGTGATCCAACCATGGGGGTATCCGGATTTCGGAGAGTCGTTACCGCAACTCTGGATTCCCGCCTCTGCGGGAATGACGGAGGAGGCTCAGGTCCGGTGACTCAGTGGCAGGGAAAGCCCAGCAGGTGACGGCCGTCGTGGACGAACTCGTGCACGTACATGCCGTTGATCAGCGACGTGGCACCCTGTTCGGAGCCGACGAAATAGATCGCCAGCAGCATCAAAAGCCCGCCCAGGATCGCCCAGGGCAACAGCTCGCGCACGGGAATGACGGGGATGGATACCGGTTCGACAGTCAGATGGGCCATGAATACCTCCGGGGATGACGCGTCCCGTTCAAGTGCAAAAGGCGAAGGAAGGTCTGACTTTCGGCCATGGCTGGCCGATCACAGTGGCGCGACCGTGCCGGAGTCTCACCGGCTTCCTCGCTTCGGGCGAATTCCAGGCCGCATCGTAGGATGCTAGGAAGCTCGAAGTCAATGAACGGGGCCGGTGGGTAGTGTCTCAGTTTGAAATTTGCCGCCCTTGACCGATCTGTCGCCAGGCGGTCCGGCCTCCTGTATGCTTAGCGGAAAGCATACGGAGGACCGACGTTGTCAAACGACTGGAGCCACAAAGCCTGTTTCGATTTCTACAAGGTGAATCCGAAAAACCCTCGCTGGAGCTGGTCTGGTCGTAGCGCTGACGGCAAGACAGTGGCTGTGACGGTTTGGCAGGACCGGTTCGAAGACGGTATCAACCTCTATCGGTCGCACACCCATCTGAATGATGAGGGCTGGCAAAGTCGTCCAGGGCACAATGAACTGATGGCCAATCTGGCCTGGGCTCGCGATAATTGCGATGGAGAAGTGCGGATCATAATCGCCCGCGCAAAAGATCGTGATGTAAGCCCGAGATCGATAGCAGAATGCTACCCGCGCGCTGATATCAGAATGAGAGTCAAAAACCTTGATGAGGCATCGGGTGATTTCATTCTCGAGCGGATTACGAGCTAGCCATGCCTAAAGGACCCCAAGGCCAGAAGCGCCCCGGCGACGTGATCGGCGCCGCCATCATGGTCGCCAAGATCGCCACGGGCGAGATCGAAGAATCGACCGAGGTTGATGACGGCAAGGACCCGGCGGCGAAGGCGCTCGGGAAGAAGGGTGGCGCGGCGCGGGCAAAGAGCATGACACCCGAGCGCCGAGCAGAGATCGCCAAGAAGGCGGCGGCGAAGCGGTGGGCGAATAAGGAATGAATAATTCTGTTGAATTTTGACAGTGCCTGTTTTACATTCATGCCCATCAGGAGGCGTGAATGGCGGCTTTGTCTAAAGACGAGGGGGTTCAGGCCCTCGATCATTTTTTTGACGGATTCCATGATGCCGTAACCGAAGGCGTCAGGGACTACTATCGCAACTACGGTAGCTGGGCGGCGATCCATCGTCTGACGACGAGACGTTCCATCATACGCGATCATATTGTTCACAGGTTGCGATCCGACGTCGGTGAGAAGCCCGGCGTTGAGGTGATCGGAAAGCACGGCACTACACTTTTCGGGCTGGTCAGCCAGTTTCTGATGAAGGCTCATTTGCTCGATAAAAATATGAGCATTGCCCTCAATCAGACGCAGCACAGCATGAATTTTAACGAAAATGATGGTGCTCATCCGGCGCTGCCGGCGCCGGGCTTTTCCGGAACTTCGAGCTTGTATCTCGGATGCATCCCGAACGCCAATGACCCACTGGAACCACAGGTTTTCTTGGTCTGTCCGGCCGGTGCGGAACCTGCGTGGCATATCGAATTGAAGCGCAATCAAGGTGCCGTCGTAGCCGAGATTCCGGCGGCCACCGACGACCTCGACCGCGAGCAGCTAGTGGAAATCCCGACCGATATCGAGCGGAAGAAGGGAAGTGAATAAGCCGTTCAATCCTGACATGCTTTCGATTCGTCGGCAGGCGCTTGGCTTGACGCATGAGGCGGTCGTAGCGCTTACGGATCATGCGCTTTCACAGCCGACCTTGTCGCGGATCGAAAGTGGGTTGCAAAAGCCGTCACCGGACCAGGTCGAGGTGATCGCTAAGGCTTTGCGTGTTCGGACGAGCTTTTTCTATCACCAGCTCTACCGACGGGCGATGCCGCCAACGTTCCATCGTAAGCGGTCGAAACTCGCCGGTTCGGCCTGGGACCAGATTTTTGCAAAGGCAGAAACGCACAGAGTGTTTCTCTCGGTGATGTTGGCTTCAGTAAGCCTTACGCCAACCCGACCGCCGGTGCCTTTTTGTGATCTGGACGAGTATGGTGGAGATGTTTCAGAGGTCGCCCGTGCGATGCGGCAGTATTTTCAATTGCCGAGAGGGCCGATAGCCGACTTGACGAGAATCGTTGAAAGCACAGGCGTAATTGTAATCCAAATGGACTTTGGAACCGACCTCATCGACGGGTTTAGCCAACCTGCGAGTGAGAACTTGCCGCCGATTATCTATGTGAACAAAAGGCTCAAACTGGACAGGCTGCGGTTCACGATTGGCCACGAATTGGGCCACCTTATTCTCCACCGCGCACCGCAGCCATCCATGGAAGATGAGGCTAATAAATTCTCGGCTGAGCTTTTAATGCCGAGAGACGACATTCGTCATGATCTATACGATCTATCTTTAGAGAAATTCCAATTACTAAAACTTAAATGGAAAGTTGCCATGCAGGCGCTTGTAAAGCGCTCCCATGATATTGGAAGGATTACTGAGAGATCTTATAGATATTATATGATGCAGATGGTCCAAAAGTGGGGGAAGACCAGGGAGCCGATCGACATTTCAGAGGATATCGAGCACCCAAGAATCTGGGATCAATTAGTTCGCGCCCACACTGGCACGCTTGGCATGTCTCCTGCCGAACTTAGTGAATTGTTTGGCGTAATGGAGCCAGAGGTCCGGGACGAATTGCAGATTGGTGAACGTCCGAAACTCAGGTTAGTCGCGCTAAGCTGACAGCAATACTTGACGCTAAGCATAAAAGTTCATATCCTATGGGCATGAACAAGCTCCCGCTCGCCAAGCGCACCCAAATCCTCGCCATGCTATGCGAGGGCTCGTCCATGCGGTCGATCTCCCGCGTGGTGGACGTGTCGATCAACACGGTGAGCAAGATCCTCGTGGAAGCGGGCGAGGCGTGCTTGGCGCTGCATGACGAGACGGTGCGCGACGTGAAGGCGAGCCGCATCCAGTGCGATGAAATCTGGTCATTCTGCTACGCCAAGGAGCGGAACCTGCCGGTCGCCAAAGCTGCGACCGACGGCGCGGGCGACGTTTGGACGTGGACCGCGATCGATGCCGATACCAAGCTGATCGTCTCGTACTTCGTTGGGGACCGGTCGGGGCAGTCCGCAATCGCCCTGATGGACGATCTGTGCGCCCGTCTCCGCAATCGCGTCCAACTCACCACGGACGGCCATCGGGCCTATCTGGAAGCGGTCGAGGGTGCGTTCGGCGGTGACGTGGACTATGCCCAGCTCGTGAAGCTGTACGGCGAGGTCCCGCAGTCGTTCAAAGGCCGCTACAGCCCGGCCGAATGCCTGGGCGCCAGGAAGCATCGGGTGGAGGGCGAGCCCGATATGGCGCATGTCTCGACCAGCTACGTTGAGCGCCAGAACCTGACGATGCGGATGTCGATGCGCCGGTTCACCCGCCTGACGAATGCTTTCTCGAAGAAGCTCGACAACCATATTCACGCGCTGGCGCTCTACTTCGCCTTCTACAATTTCTGCCGGGTTCACAAGTCGTTGCGGGTGTCGCCCGCGATGGCGGCCGGCGTCAGCGATCGGCTATGGTCGATGGACGATATCGTCGCGCTGATCGACGCCAAGGCGGAGGCGCCGAAGAAGCGCGGGCCTTACAAGAAGCGGGCGTAACGGTGGCTGAAAAAGAAAGCACTCCAGTGCAACCCGGCTGGGCGCCAATCGTTTTGAGGCTGCTCGCCTTGGTTTTGGTGCTCCTCGCAATTCCAGCGATAGGTTTCGCCGCTTTCTGGATGACTATGCCGAGCTTCTACAGCGACCCAGACTAGCCCCCAACCTAATTTCAAACTGAGACACTACCGGCCGGTGGAGAGCGGGTGCGGGATGACGATGCGATTGACGCTTCTGTGTGCGGCGCCGCCGGCCGGCGTGCGGCCCGGGACGTTCCCGGACGACGAGCCGGCCGATCCGGCGGCGCGCGTGCCGGATCCCGGCCATTTCGCGCGGCTGCTGGCAGCACCCGAGCGGCGCGCGCGCGCAACGGCGGCGGTACTCGGCACCGGCGCCCTGGTCGAGCCCACGTTGCGCGATTGCGACTATGGCGCCTGGCGCGGCCGTAGCCTGGCCGAGATCGGCGCGGCAGATCCGGCCGGGGCGGCGGCTTGGCTCGCCGATCCGACGGCGGCACCCCATGGCGGCGAATCGCTCCAGACGCTCCTCGACCGGGTCGGCGGCTGGCTCGATCACTTCGACGCAGACGGCCATACGCTGGCGGTGACCCATCCGGCCGTCGTCCGCGCCGCGATCGTGCACGTGCTGGCGGCGCCGGCCGCGGCTTTCTGGCGCATCGATGTCGAGCCGCTGTCGCTGACCGACCTGCGCCGCCACGCCGGCCGCTGGACCCTGCGCTCGGTCGGACTGGCCGCCCCACGCTGACGGTTGGCGCCGCGGCGCTTGGGTGCAATCATCGGGGTGACGAACAACCGAACGGGTGACGAGACATGGCTTCCAACCGCATCCATCGCATCGCCGTGATTCCCGGCGACGGCATCGGCAAGGAGACGGTGCCCGAAGGGGTGCGGGTGCTCGAGGCGGCAGCGAAAAAATACGGCTTCGAGCTGCGCTGCGACGATTTCGATTTCGCCAGTTGCGACTATTATCAGCGCCATGGCCAGATGATGCCGGACGATTGGAAGGCCCAGATCGGCGGCCATGACGCGATCTTCTTCGGCGCCGTCGGCTGGCCCGCGACCGTGCCCGACCATGTGTCGCTGTGGGGCTCGCTCATCCAGTTCCGGCGCGAGTTCAGCCAATACGTCAATCTGCGGCCGGTGCGGCTCATGCCCGGCGTGTCGAGCCCGCTCGCCGGCCGCAAGCCGGGCGACATCGATTTCTACGTGGTGCGCGAGAATACCGAGGGCGAATATTCGTCGGTCGGCGGCCGCATGTTCCCGGGCACGGAACGCGAGCTGGTCATCCAGGAGACGGTGATGACCCGGACCGGCGTCGACCGGATCCTGAAATTCGCCTTCGAACTGGCTCAATCGCGCCCGAAGAAGCACCTGACCTCGGCGACCAAGTCGAACGGCATCTCGATCACCATGCCCTATTGGGACGAGCGGGTCGAAGCGATGGCCAAGGATTATCCCGAGGTTCGCTGGGACAAGTACCATATCGACATCCTGACCGCCCATTTCGTGCTGCATCCGGACTGGTTCGACGTGGTCGTCGGCTCCAACCTGTTCGGCGACATCCTGTCAGACCTGGGACCGGCCTGCACCGGCACGATCGGCATCGCCCCGTCCGGCAACATCAACCCCGACCGCACGGCGCCGTCGCTGTTCGAACCGGTCCACGGCTCGGCCCCCGACATAGCCGGCAAGGGCATCGCCAACCCGGTCGGCCAGATCTGGTCGGCCGCGATGATGCTGGAGCACCTGGGCGAGGACGAGGCCGCCGCGGCGATCGTGAACGCGATCGAGCGCGTGCTGGCCGAACCGCGGCTCCGGACCGGTGACCTCGGCGGCTCCGCCAATACGGTCGCCTGCGGCAAGGCGGTCGCCGAGGCGCTGGGGTAGGGACGCTATAGCGTCGGCGGCTCCACGGCGCCGGTGACCGGCGGTGGCATGAGCAGGCCGGCCAGCTGCTCCGGCTGCTCCTCGGCGATCCAATGGCCGCAGCCGGGCAGCAGGACCGTGCGCACGTCCGTGGCGCCGTGGAGGGCCAGATCTTCCGCGATCCGCGGCTCGAACCGCCCGAGGCCTTGCTCGCCGCCGACCAGCAGGATCGGCAGCGGCAGCGCCTCCGTGTGCTGGCGGTCGAACGCCTCGTCCGCCGGCAGGGCGCGGTAGAACTCGAAGCCCGCCTTCAGATGGCCCGGCCGCTGGGCGGCGCGCAGATAGACCGCGACATCGGCGTCGGTGATTGCTTGCGGCACGATGGTTGACCGGTCGAAGATCTGCCGGAAATAAATCGCCTCGCGTCCCTGGACCAGCGCCTGCGACAGGTCCGCGTCGGCATTGAAGCCCATGATCCAGCCGCCGGGGCCGTCCTTGATCTCCGCCCACGGCCCAAGCCCCGGCAGCGCCGTGTCGAGCAGGGTTATTCCCGTCACCTCGTCGGGATGCAGGCGTGCATAGGCATAGGCGACCATGCCGCCGATGCCCTGGCCGACGACGAGGACATTCTTCAGGCCCAGGCCGCGCACCAGGCCGTGGATGTCCTCGGCCAGCGTCGCGGCGTCGTAGCCGGCGGGGGGCACGGTCGAGTTCCCGGCACCGCGCAGATCGGGGGCGATGACCGTTCGTCCTTCGGCGAGAGCCGGCAGCAGCTTGCGCCACGCGTACCAGGTTTCCGGCCAGTCATGCAGCAGGACCACCGCGGTCGGTCCGCTGCCGCCCCGTACGTAATGGAGGCTGACGTCGCCGACGACGGCGGTCGAACTGCTGAACCCGTTCGGCAGCGCGTCGGGCACGAGCGGGCCGATCGCGTCGCTTGGATAGGGCACGACCGCGGGTGCGGCGACCGGCAGGCCGGCCAGGATGACGGCGAGCACGGCTGCCAGCCGGCGCCCCGATCGCAAGATGTTCGTCACCATGAGACTCTCCCGCACGCTTGGGCGTGCTGCTTCGGTCCGGCGCGCTCAGCCGATGGCGCTGGCGGCGGCCCAGTGCGCCAGGAAGTAGATGCCGGCGAAGCCCAGCGCCTCGTCCCACTGGTTGAGCGCCCGGTCGCCGGGCCGCTGCCGCAGCAGCAGCGCCGCGAGCCCGCAGACGGCCACGGCCACGACGCAGATCACGCCGATTCCGTCGAAAAACTTCGCAAACGGCCGGCTGGCCCGCAGGGCGGCCGGCAGCGCAACGGCAGCGTAGATGACTAATTTGCCGAGGAAGCCATAGAGGACGCGCCGCGACGCCTTCGAGCCGTCCGGCGCGCTTGTGGGATCCTGCCGTTCGAAAGAAGTCTGCATGGTCGCTCACCCAGACCGGCGGCCCGGCCTGACGGTTCCAGTGCCCTCTGGTCCTCAGAAGTATCAATTGGCCAGAGAGGCATCAAAATTCGAGATGCGGATGGCCCTGACGAAATAAAGGTCTCGTGAAAATTACGGGATCGCGGGCGGCGCTCGTCGATCGGTGAGAATGCCCGCGCGATTATTCGATCGTCTCGGCCCGGACGCGGCCATAGGCGCCGTGCCGGTAATTCCGCTCGATCCGGCTGACGCAGGCGAGGCAGGCGGCGATGGACAGCAGCACCGAACCGGCATTGCCGAGGAGTGCGCTCACGACGATCAGGCACCCGGCCGCGGCCAGGATGCCGCGCAGGGCGCGGGTCTCGAAACTCGCCTTTCGCCGATAGATCGTGGCCGACATCGGCCCCGGATTCGCGGCGTGCTCGTCCGGCACCCCGTCTTTTGCAAGATTCATCGTCTCGACTACGGTCGCGAACCGACCATCCTCCTGTTGCGGGCGGGCAAGATCGGCCGCACCCCCATCAAAATTCGAGACGTGGTTTCGGTTGCTTCATCAAATCGGCATTCAATTCCGCGCGTGCGGCAGCGGTTCGGTTACGCCTGCCGCCGACCGGCCATGGCCGCTTCCAGAACCGCCTGCAGCTGGCGATCATCCGCGGCGCCCGACACCGCCGCCAGGGTGACCGGGTCGCGCAGCGCGCGGCAGATCGAGGCCAGCAGATGCGTGCTTTCCGCTGCCCGGTCCGGCGGGGTCAGCAGCAGGAAGACGAGCGACACCGGCACGCCGTCCGCCGCGCCGAACGGTACCGGCGGCACCAGTCGCGCGAACAGCTTGAACGTCTCCCGCAGTTCGGGGATGACGGCGTGCGGGATCGCAATTCCGCGTCCGACCGCCGTGGTGCCGAGAGTCTCGCGGTACGTCAACGCTTCGAAGATCGGATCCTCGGGCAATCCGACGCGCTCCGCGGCTCGGCGCGCCAGCAGGCGGAACGCGTCCGGTTTCGTGCGCACGCGCAGATCGGCGATGATCCGGTCCACGGTCGCCGGACGGAGCAGCTCGGTCATCGGCCGACGACGCCTTCACGGGCCTGGCGAACAGATTTCATGGTCGGAACAGTGCTCGAAAACGGTGGGCGCATCGGCCACGGCGCCGCCCTTTCAGGGCGGATCCGCCGACCGGGCGCGAGACTGGACCGGAACGGGATCAAAATTCGATGTGAGTTTTCGAGCGGTCCCATCAAAGCCGCTGGGCGGCAACACGATGCGGGAGCGGGGGCATCGCATGGGCGTCCGGGAGCCGAGACGAAGCGCTCGCTCCCGGACGGATCCTTACCTCAAGCCTTGCCCGTGCGGGGCAGCAGCCACGCCAGGACCCGCTGGTGCGGGTCGCCGCTGCAGGGGAGCGCGTGGGCTTCGATCGCCTTGGCGGCAAAGGCGGTCGCCTGGCCTACTGTCTGTCGCTTTTCCCGCGGCAGCGACATCCATTCCCGGATGATCGTCCGGCGCGGGCCGTGTTCTGGTTTCATGTGTCAATCCTTCGTAATCCCTTCGCGCCGCCGGCCACGCCAAGCGTTCGGGCGAGCCACGCGCCACGAATTTCGCATATATTCTCCGATGTCAAAATATATGACAATCATGTTTGAATAAATATCGTTGATCGTGGCGAATTTTTTATGAGAACGACAAGCTTATTTATTAATTTTTTATGCTGTTCGATTGCTTGTCGCCTTGAATTTATATCGTGCTGTGGAGGATGGTCTCTCGTATCGGTTGCGTAGCGCCATGGCGCGGCCGGAGATGGAGGCGCGATCGGTGCGCAACCTGCTTGCCCGGCTTCGCAAGCACGCTTGCCGGCGGCATCGGCGGCCGCACCGGGAATTCAGATCCTTTCACCGCATAGGGTTGAAGCATGCATTCGCTACTCGAGAACCGTCACTATGATCTGCCGGCCGACGATCGGACGGCCGAGACCGTCGCGACGGTCTACAACCGCGCAGGCGGTTCCTACGTCGCCTATGCCGACGGTGATCCGCACTGCTTGTTCTCTTTCGAGGGCCCGCACGCCTACGCGGATCGGTATCTCTGGTCCATTCTCGAAACGAAGCTGATGGATTTGCGCGCCCAAGGCACCGCTTCGATCCGCGTGCTCGATGCCGGCTGCGGCCCCGGCACGTGGCTGCGCCGCCTCGTCTCGCGCGCCAAGACGCTCGGCTTCACCAGCATCGTCGCGCGGGGCTTCGATGTCGCCGACACGCAGATCCAGGCCGCTCGGCGCATGTCCCGCGACATCGCCGAACTTCCGGGCGTCGATCTCAGCTTCGATGTCGCCGATCTGACCGACCCCCTGCCGGAGGCCGACGCCTCGGTCGATCTCACCCTGTGCCTCTATAGCGTCCTCAGCCATCTGCCGCTGGCGAGCCTGCCCAAGACTGCTGCGGAGATCGCGCGCGTCACCCGAGGGCATTTCATCACCACCGTACGGTCGGTCGGCAGCACGCCGTCGATCTTCGTCGATTCGATCGAGAAGGCGCGGCATTTCCAGCACGACCACGTCCGCGATCAGTGCAAGATCGAACTGCATGACGGCCGCCGCTTTACGCTGCGGTTCCACCTATTCACTGCGGGCGAGCTGCGGAACTGCTTCGTCGATCGCTTCGCGATCGAGGATCTGCGCGGCCTCGACCTGTTCCACAGCCGGTTTTCCCCCGACCCCCGGTGGAATCCCGCGTCGCTGCCCAACGATCCCCGGTGCCTCGACCATCTCGCACGGCTGGAAGACGCTTATT
The DNA here is from genome assembly GCA_035310205.1 of Aliidongia sp. Taxonomy (GTDB): domain Bacteria; phylum Pseudomonadota; class Alphaproteobacteria; order ATCC43930; family CGMCC-115725; genus Aliidongia. The sequence goes on along the minus strand of DATGEK010000043.1, from coordinate 15,251 downwards.
CCCACACCCCCGGGCTGATGGAACGCGCGACCCATCTGCTGCTCGTGGGGCGGCCCCATCGGCCCCAGGATCCGCGCCCCCGCTGCTGAGTGTCGCTACCGATTCCGCGACCGGGATCTGCCGCTTGCCTGCAATCGATCCTCACGATTATGTGCGACCGCGCAGATTCCGGGTGCGAGGGCACACGGCTCCGGCCTAGGCTTGCAGCGGGCTCAAGCAGTCGGGGGCGCGGTTCGTGCAGGAAATCCATTTCACCTATCTGAACGCTCTCGATGTCGAGAAGCTGGCGCTCACCGATGCCGAGATCCTGGCGGCGGTCGAGGCCGGGCTGAAGGCGCAGGGCAACGGCCAGACGGTGATCGAGCCGCGCGTCCACCTGATCCCGGAGAGTTCGGCCAAGGGCCATTTCAATGTGCTGCGCGGCTATGTGAAGCCGCTCGGCCTTGCCGGCGTGAAGGTCGTCGGCGACTTCGTCGACAATTACAAGCGGGACCTGCCGTCGGAACTGGCGATCCTCAACCTGTTCGACCCGGAGACCGGGGTGCTGAAGGCGCTCTTGGACGCGACCTCGATCACCGACATGCGCACCGGTGCCATGACCGCGCTCGGCGGCAAGTTCTTAGGCCCCAAGGGCGCTAAGGTGCTGGGCCATATCGGTGCGCGCGGCACGGCCTATTGGAACGTCCGGCTGCTCGACCATTTCTTCGATTTCGACGAGATCCGCGTCCATTCGCGCCGGCCGGAAAGCCGCGAGGGCTTCGCCGAGCGGCTCACGCGCGACCTCGGCAAGAAGGTGGTCGCGACCGAGGATTGGGAAAGCTGCGTGCGCGGCGCCGACATCGTGGTCGAGGCGTCGCGCCTGCCCGAACCGACGCCGATGCTCAAGACCGAATGGATCAAGCGCGGCGCGCTGGTCGTGCCCTACGGCACCATGAGTGCCGTCGAGCTGAGCCTGACCGACATCATGGACAAGATGGTGGTCGACGACTGGGGCCAATGCCGCAAGGGCCTGCCGTTCGGAGCGCTCCGCGCCCATGTCGACAGCGACCGGCTGACCCAGGAGAACCTCCATGCCGAACTGGGCCAGATCATTGCCGGTCACAAGCCGGGCCGCGAGCGCCCGGACGAGACCATCCTGTTTTGGCACCGCGGCCTGTCCCTGAGCGATATCGCCCTCGGCCATGCCATGCTGGAAAAGGCCGCCCGCCTCGGCCTCGGCCAGCGGTTGCGTTTCGCCTGATGCCGGCGGCGCTGGTCGCCAATGCCCGCATGTACTCGGTGGCGCCCGGCGCCGCGGCGGCCTGGCGGACGCTGTTCGGCTGGCTGGCGGAGGCGGCAGGGCGCCCGCTCGATATCGTCGATCATGCCTATCCGGCCCCGCTGGAGGCGCTCTGGGCGCGGGACGATCTCGCCTGCGCCTTCATGTGCGGCTGGCCGTTCGCGCGCGAGGGCGCCGTGCGCCCGATCGTGGCGGCACCGATCCCGCTCGCCGGCCCGGGCCGGCCGGTCTACCGCAGCCATTTCATCGTCCGGGCCGATAGCGCCTTCGAGCGGCTCGACGATACGTTCGGCGGCCGACTCGCCTATACGGTCGACAGCTCGCATTCCGGCTACAACGCGCCGCGCCATCATCTCCTGGCCTATCGCACGGCCGCGCGTCCGACGCTCTATGCCGAGCGCGTCGGTCCCCTGGTGACGCCGCGCCGGGTGGTCGAGACTATTCTGGCCGGCGCTGCCGAGGTCGGGCCGCTCGATTCCTATGCCTATGACCTGCTGTGCAGGCACGAGCCCGCGCTGATGGCCGGCGTGCGCGTGCTGGCCAGTACCGAATGGGCGCCGATGCCGCTGCTGGTCGGCAGCCTCGGCGGCGACGCGGCGGATGCCGAGGCCCTGGGAATGCTGCTGTGTGCCGCCGGCGCGGACGCCGCGGCGCGCCCGATCCTGGCCGACTTGGCGCTTGCCGGCTTCGCCCGGCCGGAGGCCGCGGATTATTCGCTGACCCTCGACTGGGCGGCAGCCGCGCGGGCGGCCGGTTACGAGATTATGATGTAAGTAGCTAAAGCCCCGTGCCAGATTAATAATCGCCGAACAGGGCCCGATCGGGCGGGACAGAGAAGGGGACGTGACGCATGACGGATTTCAGCCGGCGCCAGATCCTGGGCGCCGCCGCCACGACGGCCATTCTGTCGGCGGCAGGCCTGCCTTTCCCGGTCCTGGCGCAGCAGGGACGCAGCAGCGTCACGCTCGCGATCAGCCGCGACATCCAGGGCCTGTTGGCGCCGCCCTACCGGGTCGGCGCCGTCGAGGGCAACGTCATGCGTTGCGTGTGCCAGGGCCTGATCCGTTTCAAGCCGGGTACGTTCGACTGGGAACTGTCGGCGGCGAAGAAGCTGGAGCCGGCCGGCGACACGGCGATCGAGTTCGAGCTCAATCCCGGCCTCATGTTCCATGGCGGCTATGGCGAGATGACCGCCGAGGACGTCAAATTCTCGTTCGAGCTGTTCGCAAAGGACCGGCCCGACGGCAAGCCGGCGGACTATGCCAAGGACTGGGCCTCGCTCGACCATGTCGAGGTCACCGGCAAATATACCGGCCGCATCATGCTGAAGGCGCCGTCGCCGCAGCTCTGGCTGGTCGTGCTGCCGGACAATTCCGGCCTGATCATCTCCAAGAAGGCGTGGGAGGCCGGCTGCTACCGCTCGGATCAGCAGCCGATCAAGCTGATCGGCACCGGCGCCTACACGCTGGCCGAATGGGTCCCGAACCAGCGCGTCGTGCTCAAGACCAATCCGGATTGGAAGGGCGCGAAGCCCGGATTCCCCGAGGTCGTGCTGCAGCCGGTGCGCGATCCCAAGACCGCGGAACTGGCATTGCGCGCGAACGAGCTGCAATTCACGCCGGTCGAGCCGGCCGACGCCGCCGAGATCCAGAAGGAGAAGGATACGACCCTGCTTCGGCAGGATTCGATCAATTACGTCTGGATCGGCCTCAACGTCGAGAAGCCGCCGTTCGACAATCCGAAGGTCCGCCAGGCGCTGCACCTGGCGATCGACGTCGAGCAGGTGCTGGCCGGCGCCTATAACGGCACGGTGAAGCCCGCCTATGCGCTGATGGCCCCGGGGCTCTTGGGCTATTGGGCCGATGCGCCGAAGCCGAAGCCCGACCCGGCGGCGGCCAAGAAGCTCCTGGCCGAGGCCGGCCATCCCAACGGCTTCAAATGCACGCTCACCCTGATGAGCAAGCCGACCTACCAGGCGATCGGCCAGATCGTCCAGGCGTTGCTGGGCGAGGTCGGGGTGCAGGTCGACCTGCAGGTGCTTGACGCCGGCGCCTATTACGCCGTCGGCAAGGGCGACAGCGGCAAGAATCTCGACATGGCGCTGCAGCGCTTCGGCGGCAAGGCGGACCCGGCGTTCCAGACCCAGTGGTTCGTCGCCTCGCAGATCGGCACCTGGAACTGGCAGCGCTGGAACGACCCCCAGTTCGACGATTTCTCGGCCAAGGGCGCCAGCACGAACGACAAGGCCGAGCGCAGCCGGCTCTACATCGAGGCGCAGAAACGCATGGAGCAGTCGGGCGCCTTCATCTGGCTGACCCATGAGGCGAACATCTTCGCCTTCCGGCCCTGGCTGAAGCCTGCCGTGCTGCCCAACGGCGACGACATGCTCTACGACCGCTTCACCACCGCCTGACCCGAGGCCGATGATCCTGTCGCCGAAACTGGGCTATGTCGCGAGCAGGGTCGTCACCACGATCCTCGTGCTCTTGTGCGCGACGATCCTGCTGTTCTCGCTCACGCTCCTCATCCCCGGCAACCCGGCCGACGTGCTGCTCGGGCCGCGCGCCACGCCCGAGGCGGTCCAGGCCTACAGCCATGCCATGGGGCTCGACCGGCCGCTGCTCGAACGGCTGGCGATCTTCCTCGGCAATGTGCTCAAGGGCGATCTCGGCCAGGACGTGATCAGCGGCCGGCCGGTGCTGGACCTGGTGCTGGAGGTCTTTCCCTATACGCTGACCCTGACCTTCGCCGCGATCGGGATCGCGGTGGTGCTGGGCGTGCCGCTCGGCTGCTATGCCGCGACCCATCCGGGCAGCGCGCTCGACCAGTTGGGTGCCGTCGCCAGCGTCGCCTTCATCGCCATGCCGAACTTCGTCGTCGCGGTCTTCCTGGTGCTGATCTTCTCGGTCTGGCTCCATTGGCTGCCGGTGCTGGGTGTCGGGCGCGATGGCGGCTGGGGCGATGCCGCGCTCAGGCTCGTCCTGCCGGCCCTGTCCTTGGCCTTGAGCTGGATCGGCTATATCGCGCGCCTGTTGCGGGCCTCGCTGCTCGAGGTGCTGGGCGAGGCGCATATCCGCACGGCGCGCGCCTATGGCGTGCCGGAACGGCGCATCATCTATCGCAATGCCTTGAAGCTGGCGGCGATCCCGACCGTGGCGATCCTGGGCCTGGGCGTCGGCAGGCTGCTGGGCGGCGCCATCTTCGCAGAGATCGTGTTCGCCCGGCCCGGCCTCGGCACGCTGGTCTACGACGCGATCGCCGTGCGCAATTATCCGGTCGTGCAGGCGGCCGTGCTGGTCGTGGTCGGCGTGTTCACGCTGACCAATCTCCTGACCGACCTCAGCTACCTCTGGCTCGACCCGCGGCTCGGGCGCCGGCTGGGAGAGGGCCGGTGAGGGCGGCGCTGGTCGCCGTCTGGCGCAGCCCGACCGGCCGGATCGGGCTGGTCCTGGTCGTGGCGGTGCTGCTGTTCAGCCTTGCCGGGCCCTTCGTCATCCCCCATGCCCCCAACCAGCTCGACGTGCTGCACCGCTTCTCGGGCCCGACCCCCATCCATTGGATGGGCACCGACAATCTCGGCCGCGACCTCGCCGCACGCGTGGCGGTGGGCGGGCAGATCGCGCTCGGTGTGGCGCTCAGCACCATCGCGATCTCGCTCGCGGGCGGCCTGCTGCTCGGCATTTCGGCTGCCTATGCCCCGACCCAGGTCGAGCGGGTCATCCTGATCCTGTTCGACGTGCTCAGCGCCTTTCCGACCCTGATCTTCGCGCTGGCGATCGTGGCGCTGCTCGGGCCCGGGCTCGACAAGGTCATCCTGATCATCGCGGTCACCCTGGTGCCGCATTTCGGCCGGATCGCGCGGGCGCAAACCCTGTCGTTGAAACACGCCCCGTTCCTCGATGCGACGCGCGTGCTCGGTGCCTCGCCGGCGCGCCTGGTGCTGCTGCATGTCGTGCCGAACATCCTCGGCCCGCTCGTTGTGCTGGCCAGCATGGACATCCCGGTCGTGATCACGCTCGAGGCGGGCCTAAGCTTCCTCGGCATCGGCGTGCCGCCGCCGCGCGCGAGCTGGGGCGGACTGCTGCACGACGGCTATACCAGCCTGACGCAATCGCCCTGGCCGGTGACGTTCGCCGGCCTGATGCTGACACTCGCGACCCTGGGCTTCACGCTGTTCGGCGAGGCGTTGCGCGACGCGATCGATCCCAAGCTCCGGGCGACGCCATGAGCGAGCCACTTATCCGCATCCGCGATCTCTCGGTGCATTTCCGGACCGGCCATGGCACGGCCGAGGTGCTGCGCCATGTCTCGCTCGACTTGGGCCGCGGCCGGGCGGTCGGCCTGGTCGGCGAGAGCGGGTCGGGCAAGTCGACTCTAGCCGCGACGCTGCTGCGCCTGCTGCCGCCGAACCTCGCCCGGCTCGACGGCACGATCGAGCTCGACGGGCGCAACCTGCTGGCCCTGCCGCCGGCCGAGACCGAGGCACTGCGCGGCACCCGCTTCGCCATGATCTTCCAGGACCCGATGACCGCGCTCAATCCGGTCTTCACCATCGGCAACCAGCTGGTCGATCTGCAGCGCGCCAAGCGGCCGGCGGCGTCCAGGGCCGAGCTGCTCGAGCGCGCCACCGCCATGCTCACCCGGGTCGGCATCGCCGATGCGCCGCGGCGGCTCACGCAATATCCCCATGAATTCTCCGGCGGCATGCGCCAGCGGGTGATGATCGCGGCGGCGCTACTGACTGATGCCGACCTGCTGATCGCCGACGAGCCGACCACGGCGCTCGATCCGACGATCGAGGCGCAGATCGTGGCCCTGATGCGCGGCCTGCATGACGAGATCGGCGGCACCCTGCTGCTGATCTCCCACAGCCTGGGGCTCATTTCCGAGCTGTGTGACGACGTTGTCGTGCTCTATGCCGGCACGGTGGTCGAGAGCGGGCCGATGAGCGAGGTCTTCCGCCAGCCGCTGCACCCCTATACCCGCGCGCTGATCGCCTGCGAGATTGCGGAGGATGTCGCGCGCGGCGACCGGCTGGCGTCGATCCCGGGCGAGGTGCCAGATGTGACGCGCGTGCCGGCCGGCTGCATCTTCGCCGGCCGCTGCCCCGACGCGGTGCCGGCCTGCCGCGAAGCGGTGCCGGAACTGCGCCCGTTCGGGCCCGGGCGGAGGGCGGCATGCATCAGAATTTGATCGATATCGACAAGGCGACGGTCGCCTATGGCCCGGTCCGGGCCGTCGACGCGGTCTCGCTGTCGATCCGCGCCGGTGAGACCGTCGGACTGATCGGCGAGAGTGGGTCGGGCAAGAGCTCGCTCGCGCGCATGCTGGTCGATCTGGTGCGGCCGAGCGACGGCCGGGTCCGGTTCGACGGCCGGGATCTCGCGACGCTCGGCCGGTCCGCGCGCCGTGCCTTCCGGCGCGATGCGCAGATGATCTTCCAGGATCCGGTCGCCTCGCTGTCGCCGCGCCTGACCATCGGCCGGCTGCTGGCGGAGCCGCTCGCGATCCACGGCCTCGATCGGGCGAAGGCCTGGCCGGGAGTGCTGGAGCTGTTGCGGCGGGTCGGCCTGCCCGAGACGATCCTCGGCAAATATCCCCATCAGGTCAGCGGCGGCCAGGCGCGCCGGGTCGGCATCGCCCGCGCGCTGGTGCTGCGCCCGCGCCTGGTCGTGGCCGACGAGCCGACCGCCGGGCTCGACGTCTCGGTGCAGGGCGACCTGGTCAACCTGATGACCGAGCTGCAGCGGGACTTCGGCCTGACCTATCTGCTGGTCTCGCATAATCTGAACGTGGTGCGGGCCATGGCCGACCGGTTCGCGGTCATGTATCTGGGCCAGTTGATCGAAACCGGACCGGCGCGGCAGATCTTCGCGGCCCCAGCCCATCCCTATACGCGCGCGCTCATCGCCGCGACGCCCCGGCTCGACCCCGACCGGCGGCACGCCCCGGCGCCGCTCATGGGCGAGATCCCCAATCCCGCTCAGCTGCCGACGGGCTGCCGCTTCCAGACCCGCTGCCCCTTCGCCGACGACCATTGCCGTGCGGTCGAGCCGCCGCCGCAGGTGCTGGCGGACGGCCGCACCGTTCGCTGCCACAAGCCGCTGGCGGGGTAGGGGGTGAGGACCCATTCCTGCGTCATGACCGGGCTGACCCGGTCATCCAGGCGCAAGCAAGCGCTCGCGCCGACGCGGTATGGCTTGGCGCATACGATCCCAAGAGTGCTCCGACGGAGCCGCGTGGATCCCCGGGTCAAGCCTGGGGATGGCGTTTTTTTGGTGACGCGTCCATATTGGTCTATATAAATCAGTGCGTTATGTAACTTTTCCGTCATGGCCGGGCTTGACCCGGCCATCCACGCGGTATGACTTGGCGCATACGGTCCCAAGAGCGCTCCGGCGGAGCCGCGTGGATCCCCGGGTCAAGCCCGGGGATGACAGTTTTCGAAACATAACCAACCGATTTCAATAGACTAAGCAGAGATGCACATAGTCCCGGTGCCTGCCCGGGGATGATGCAAAAGATGGTCGGGCGGCGAAAAAGCCGACCGGCTAAAACAAACACCCCGTCGGCCCGGCCAGCGGCCGCAGCCGGTCCGCCAGGCCCGGCGTCAGCGCCGCCAGCACGCGCATCGCGTCCGGGCCGGTCTCACGGTCCGTCTTGAGCCGTGGCACCGCGGCGCGCACCGCCTGATGGATCAGGCCGGAGCCCGCGCCGAGGGACGCGAAGCCGCGCAGGTCGGCGGCCTGGGCCGCGACCATGGCCTCGATCGCGACCAGCATGCGCAACAGCGCCATCTGCTCGGCCAGCTTGGCGATGGCGAGCGGCGTCTGCGGCGCGTGGTCCTCGACGATCTCCGAGACCGGCACCGTATCGAGGCTGGCGGCTCCTGCCTTGAGCCGGATCTCGCCATAGAGCGACGACGCGGTCTTCTGCAGGCTGTTGAAGCCGTTGCTGGCCCCGCCGACCGGCGACAGGTATTTCGGCAATTGGCTGAAGGCCGGCATCATCAGCTTCTGGATGCGCTGCACGCCGGCATAGGCGAGCGAGGTCAGCGCGATCGCCAGCGTATCGAAGGCGAGCGCGATCGCCGGCGTGTGGAAATTCGCCGTCGACAGGATCAGGTCGTCGTCGGTCAGCACCAGCGGATTGTCGACCGCGCCGTTCAGCTCGATCTCGATCTCGCGCGCCGCCTTGTGCAGGGCGTCGAAGGCCACGCCGAACATCGGCCCGAGCGTGCGGAACGACAGCGCGTTCTGGATAGCATGCACGGTGCTCGGCTCATGGAGCGGACTGCCGGCCAGCAGCGCCCGGAACAGTGCGGTCGCCGCGACCTGGCCCGCGGCCGGCCGGGCGGCGGCGAGCCTTGCGTCGAAAATCGCGGGATTGCCGGCGAAGCCTTCCATCGACAGTGCCGCGGTTGCGGCGGCCTGCAGCAGCAACTCCTCGAGCGCCGCGAGCGTCAGGGCGCCGTGGGCGGTGGTGAGCGGGCTGGCGTTCAAGAGCGCGAGCCCATCCTTGGCGCCGAGCCTGGCCGGGTGCAGGCCGGCCGCGGCCAGCGCCGCCGCGCCGGGCATGACCGTGCCGCCGAGCCAGGCCTCGCCCCGGCCGATCACGACCGCGGCCATATGGGCATCGAGCCCGAGATCGCCCGCGCCGATCGAGCCGTGCCGCGGGATCACCGGCGTGACGCCGGCCTTGAGCATTTGGATCAGCAGGTCGAGCACCGCCGGCGAAATGCCGGAGCCGCCCTGCGCTAGGCCGACGACGCGGCAGAGCAGCGTCGCCCGGCACAGCGGTTCGGCGAGCGGCGGCCCCATGCCGATGCAGCGCCCGACGACGAGCTGCTCCTGGAACGCCAGGATCTCTTCCGGCTTCAGGCGATAGCCCAGATTGCCGCCGAGCCCGGTGTTGAGCCCATAGATCGGGACCGTGCCGTCGGCGAGATAACGCTCGACCACGGCGCGCGCCGCGGCGAGGCGCGCCCGGACGCCCGCGGACAGGCGGATGTCGATCGGATCGGATGCGAGGGCGGCGATCCGGCGCAGGCTGACGGGTCCGCCGTCCAGGTCGAGCTGCATGGGGCGCCCCTACTTGTGTTTCGCCTTCTTCTTCCCGGCGGGCGTATGGCGATCGCACCAGCCGATGAATTCCTTGTACCAGAGCACGGAATTCTGCGGCTTCAAGATCCAGTGATTTTCGTCGGGGAAGAACACCAAGCGCGACGGCACCTGCTTGGCGCGGAGCGTGTTGTAATAGGCCAGGCCCTGGTAGTAGGGCACCCGGTAATCCAGCTCGCCATGGATCACCAGGGTCGGCGTCGCGAAATTGGCGGCATAGTGGTGGGGCGACTGCTTCAGCACCGTCGCCTCGTTCTCCCAGGCGAAGCCGCCCAGTTCCGGCCCGACCCAGAAATAGCCGTCCGAGCCCATCATCGAGACCCAGTCGAAGCAGCCGGCGTGGCAGACATAGGCCTTGTAGCGGCCCTCGCCGACATTGCCGTTCATATAGGCGACCATGTAGCCGCCGTAGCTGCCGCCGGTCGCGACCACCCGGTTCGGGTCGATATGGCCGGTTGCCAGCAGATGGTTGGTGCCGGCCTCGATGTCGGCCATCTCGCGCCGGCCGAGATCCCCGTTGATCGAGGAGACGAACGCCTGCCCCCAGCCGGTCGAGCCGTGATAATTGACCGATGCCACGACATAGCCGCCGGCCGCGAACAGCTGCATGTTCCAGCGCCAGTGCCAGGTATCGTTGGCACAGGTGTGCGGGCCGCCGTGGATCACCTGCATCAGCGGCCATTTGGCCTTGGCCGGCTTGGCCGCGTCGAAATCCGGCGGCGTCATCACCCACATCTGCACCGGATCGCCGCCGAAGCCCTGGATCGTGACCGACCGGGCCTGGCCGAACTTCAACTGGCCCAGCAGCTTGGCATTGAAGCGCTCGATCTGGCGTTCGCCGCTGCCGTCGACCGCGGCGGCGAGCAGCGTCGGCGGATGGGCCAGCGCCGACCGGGCATAGGCCAGGGTCTTGCCGTCGGCACTGAGGCGCAGATCGCCGGCCGTGCCGCCTTCACCCGGGCCGCGCAGCAGCTCGGTCGGCATCAGGTCCTGCAGGCCCATCCGCCAGATCGGCTGGGCGACCTCGGTCTCGGCGGTGAAATAGACCGCCCGGCTGTCGGGCGACCAGACGACCGGGCCATTGACGCCGCGATCCCAGCCGGTCGTCAGGCCGGTGACCTTGCCGCTGGCGCGCTCGATCAGCCAGGCGCGGTCCTGCTCGTTGTAGCGCTTGCCGATGTCGCTCGACACGAAGGCGATCCATTTGCCGTCGGGTGAATAGCGCGGGGCATTGTCGGCGCGGTCGCCCTCGCGGCCGCTGTCGGCGGTGAGGTTGGTCCAGGCGCCGCTCTTCACCTCCATCGCCACGATGTCGGGTACGCCGATGCGCGGATCCGGTTCGAAATCATAGGCGAAGGCGATTTCCCGGCCGTCCGGGCTGATGTCGAACTGGCCGGGGCCGGGATCCTCCATCTGCAGGTGGAAGCGGGTGCCGGCGAACAGGTCATGCGTCTTGCCGGTCTCCAGATCCGCCACATGCAGATGCGGCTTGCGGCCGCGCGGAAACCAATGGTCCCAGAAGCGGTAGTTGTTCTGCTCGACGACGGTCGCCTTGACCTTGTCGTCCTTGTCCTGCTTCAGGCGCTTGGCCTGGGCCTTCTCGGTCTTGAGCTCCGGCCATACCCACGACAGGAAGGCGATACGGCTGCCGTCGGGGAACCAGCGCAGGCCGGCGGCGCCGGTCGCGAGGTTCGTGAGGCGCCGGGCCTCGCCGCCGTCGGGCGCGATCAGATAGATCTGGCCGATTTCGTCGGCTTCCTTGCCCTCGCCGCGCTTGGAGACGAAGGCGATCCATTTGCCGTCGGGCGACCATTGCGGCTCGCTGTCCCGCTTGCCGCGCGTCAGTTGCCGCTGGGTCTTGCCGTCGGTCGAAAGCAGCCAGAGTTGGCTCGTCCCCTCGTTCTCCGTCATGTCGAAGCGGGTGACGGCGGCGCAGGCCCAACGTCCATCGGGGGAAACGGTGGCGGCGCCGATGCGCTTCAGCGCCCAAAGATCTTCGGTGGTGATGACGCGCGGTGATGAAGCCATGGAAAGATGCTCGAGCGTTCCGGATGGCGCGAGTGTATCGACGGAATTCCCGTAAGGCGACCGGCATTAGCGGGCGGTGGCAGGGGAGCGGCAAGGAACCGCGGGCCGCCTCCGGCGCTTTTAGAGGGGTGGATCGAAAGCGTGGGAGGGCGGTGATGCCGGCGGGCGACAGAAGCAAGGGACTGCCGGTGGTTACGCGCCGGGTCGAGCGCGGCCCGCGCGGGTGACACCGGAAATCCACCGCGACGGCATCGTCTGTCGGTCATGAAGCGGGCTCGCCGCGCGCGGCCCTCGGGCGCATGGCGTCTCGCCGCGAAGGCGACCTCGACGCTGTTCTCGCTCGCCTGGGCGCCGAGCCAGATGGCAGTGGCACTCACGGGGCCGCCCGGACGCATCAGCGAAATCGCAAAATTCGGCTCCAACCCCGGCGGTCTGCGCATGTTCGTCTATACCCCGCCGGGAGGGCTGGCGCCCGGCGCGCCGCTGATCGTGGTGCTGCACGGCTGCGGCCAGGATGCCGCCGGCTTTGCCGAGAATGCCGGCTGGCTGGCGCTGGCGCGGTCGATCGGGGCGGCCCTGGTGCTGCCGCAGCAGGGGACCGAGAACAATCGCGGCCGCTGTTTCAACTGGTACCGGCCGCAGGACACGAAGCGCGGCAGCGGCGAGGCGATGTCGATCCGCCAGATGGTGCGGACCGCAACCGGTCTGTTCGATTCCGATCGGCGGCGCATCTTTGTCGTCGGCCTGTCGGCCGGCGGCGCCATGGCCGTGGCGCTGCTTGCGGCCTATCCCGCGGTGTTTGCCGCCGGTGCTGTCGTGGCGAGTGTGGCGGTCGGCACGGCGAGCAGCCCGCTCCAGGCGCTGGCGCGCCTGCGGCGGGTGGACCCGACGCGCAGCCGCGCGGCGCTGGTCGAGGCGGTGCGTGCCGCGGCGCCCGCGAGCCGTGACCGGGTCTGGCCGCGCCTGTCGATCTGGCAGGGCTAGCAGGACCGGACGGTCGCGCCGGCCCATGCGGACATCCTGGCCGCGCAATGGAGCGCCGTGAACGGCCTCGATTCTGCGCCGATCGCCGATCTGCATCCGATGCCGGGCGTGCGCCATCGCCTGTGGGGCAAGGGGCGCCGCTTGTCGGTCGAGCTCTGGACGATCGCCCGGATGGGGCACGGCTTCCCGGTCGACGCCAAGACCCCGGGCGGTGGCCGGCCGGGCCCCTGGGTGCTCGATGCCGGCGTGCCGGCCACTGCCCATATCGCCCGGTTCTGGGGCCTCATCGCGCCCGGGTGATTGCCCCGGAGAGGCTCACTCGGCCTCGACCGTCCGGATCTCGAGCTTGCCGGTCAAGGTCCGGTGCACCGGGCACTTGTCGGCGATCTCCATCAGCCGCGCCCGGGTGGCCGCGTCCAGGTCGCCAGTGAGCGTGATCTCGCGGTCGATGACCTCGAGCCGCATGTCCTGGGCCTCGCAACCGACGCAATCCTCGGCATGGACGCGGCGATGGCGCAGCGTCACCCGCACCCGCTCGAGCGGCAGTTGCTTGCGCCGGGCATAGAGCCGGAGCGTCATGGAGGTGCAGGCGCCGAGCGCCGACAGCAGGAAATCATAAGGGCCGGGACCGGTATCGCCGCCGCCGACCGCGACCGGCTCGTCGGCGAGATAGCGATGGTTGCCGGCCGTCACGATCTGTTCGAGCGCGCCCTGGCCGGTTTCCTCGACCACGACCAGGCCGGGTTCGGCCGGTTCCTGATCAGTTGCCGGCGCCGTCGCCGCCTGCGGCAGGTAGCGTGCCGACCAGTCGGCGATGAGCGAGGCGGCATATTCGGCATCGGCCGGGCGGGTCAGCAGATGGTCGGCATCGTCGAGCGAGACGAAGCTCTTCGGATGACGCGCCGCGGTGAAGATCTCGCGCGCATTGTCGACGTCGACGATCTGGTCGACCGGCGAATGCAGCACCAGCAGCGGGCGGCCGAGATGGGCGATGCGCTGCTGCTGGTCCTGGGCGCGGGCATCCTCGATGAAGCTGCGGCGGATGGTGAAGGGGCGGCCGGCGAGATTGACCCTGGCCTCGCCCGTGGTCTCGATCTCGCCGAGCTTGTCGCGGAACAGGCCGACGATATGGGCGACATCGAACGGCGCCGCGATGGTGGCGACCGCGCGCACCTCCGGCGCCTCGCCCGCGACCGCCAGTACGGCGGCACCGCCCAGGCTATGGCCGATCAGCAGGCTCGCCGCCCGCCCGCCGTTGCGCATGTGGGCGAGGGCGGCCTTCAGGTCGGCGATGTTGGAGCTGAAGTCGCTGTTGGCGAAATCGCCGCCGCTGCCGCCGAGCCCGGTGAAGTCGAAGCGGACGGTGGCGATGCCGCGCGAGGCCAGCGCCGCGGCGATGCGGGCCGCGACATGGATGTCCTTGCCGCAGGTGAAGCAATGGGCGAACAGCGCGTAGGCCCTGACCGGCCCGTCCGGCAGGTCGAGGCGCGCCGCCAGCGGATGGCCGGCCGCGCTCGGAAACTCGAACCGTTCGATCGACATGGTTTCCCTCATTCTCATGGCCGCCGCGCCTGCGCGGGTGCCGGCCCGGGAATCTAGCGCAAATCCGCCGGCGCCGATCCTGTTTGCTTCCGCGCGGGCGGCCGGGCCAGAATGCGCTGCAGCAATTTTGGTATGGAGGCAGGTTTGGGACAAGCAGGTGAGGGCATCCGGTATGGCCGGTGAGAATGAGAAAACCGGCTCGTCGGGAGCGCGCGGCGCCATCGCGGCGCGGCCGTCGGCGTTCAACCAGTCGGTCGGCCTGCGCCTCGCCGACTGGACCGAGGGCCGGGCGACGGTCGAGCTCGACATCACCGGCGATCATCTGAACCGCAGCGGCGTCGTCCATGGCGGCGTGCTGATGACCCTGATCGACGTCGCCTGCGGCTATGCCGGCACCTGGACCGAGGCGGCCGACGGCGCGCGCCTGTGCGTGACGCTCGATCTCACGACCAGCTTCGTGGCGCCGGCGATCGCCGGGCGGCTGACCACGGTCGCGACCGTCACCGGCGGCGGCCGCAAGATCTTCTTCGCCCGCGCCGAGGTCCGCGACGAGGCCGGCGCGCTCCTCGCCATGGGCCAGGGCTCGTTCCGCTACCGCTGAGGGGGGCGGCAAGGCGTACTTCCTCGCGCGTAGGCATCGCAACACTCTCCGTCATGCCCGGACTTGATCCGGGCATCCACGCGTGTCCGCCGCGCCGGCTGTCGGGAGCGGTCACGGCTCTGCCACTGCCACGTGGGCGCAAGCGGTTGCTTGCGCCTGGATCACCGGGTCAAGCCCGGTGATGACGGTAGAATTAGTGAACGGAGCGTTTCGGCGATGCCGGTCCAGGTGAGGCCGAGGTCGCGCTTGATGTCCAGGAACTCCCCGGTCAAGCGGGCTCGCGTCATGGGGCTCTTCTAAAATGTCGTGGATTCTCCGCTCGTTCGGCCGGGATGCCTGTGCCATAGTGCCGGCCTGTCGAACGGGCGGCACCAAGTGCCGCGCCCCGTCACCCTTAAAGGTGCCCAGATGTCCATCTCGCCGGTTTCGTCCCTGCTCGCCTCGCCGCTGTCGGCGACGGCCGCCGCCGGAACGCAGAATGCGCTGCTCCACACCTCCATCGGCCAGCGCGCGATCAAGGATCAGATCGATCTCAGCAAGGAAGCGATCGCCCTTCTGGCCGGTCCGATCCAAGCCCCGAAATAACCCGCGCGCCGGCCGGTGGGCCGGCTAGAGTCGCGGCAAATGCCTGATTTCATCCCGGTCGACGACCCAGGCGATCCGCGCATCGCCGCCTACCGCGACGTGCGCGAGCGCG
>DATGEK010000042.1:0-182581 GCA_035310205.1 Aliidongia sp. | reverse complement strand
GGCCATGGTGTTCCCGAACGGCGGCCCGGAGCCGCGCCACCCGAGCCAGCTCTATGAGGCCGGTCTCGAAGGGCTCGGCCTGTTCGTCATCTCCCTGCTGCTCGACCGTCTGTTCAAGGCGCGCCTCAGGCCCGGCATCATCACCGGCGCGTTCCTGATCGGCTACGCCGCCGCGCGCAGCATCAGCGAGCTGTTCCGGGAGCCCGACAAGCAGCTGGGCTTCCTGATCTTCGGCACGACCATGGGCCAGCTCCTGTCCATTCCCCTGCTGATCGGCGGTATCTGGCTGATCCTGCGCGCCAAGCCGGTGACGACGACGGTCACCGTCTGACGCGATGAACCCGCTCGAGCGCCGCCTCGCCGACGAAATCCGGGCGTCGGGCCCGATCGGCATCGACCGGTTCATGGCGGCGGCGCTCGGCCATTATTACGGCTCGCGCGATCCGCTGGGGGCTACCGGCGACTTCACCACCTCGCCCGAGATCAGCCAGGTGTTCGGCGAGATCCTGGGCCTGTGGGCCGCCGACCAATGGCAGCGCCTGGGCGGCCCCTTGCCCGTGCATCTGGTCGAGCTCGGCCCGGGGCGCGGAACCCTGATGGCCGACATGCTGCGCGCACTCAAGGTGCTGCCGGCGCTCAGGCAGGCGGTCGAGGTCCATCTGGTCGAGACCAGCCCGGCACTGCGGGCGCGGCAGGCCGAGACCTTGCAGCGGTCCCATCCGGATCTGCAACCACGGTGGCACGAGACCCTGGCGGAGGTCCCACCCGGTCCGATGCTGCTCGTCGCCAATGAATTCTTCGACGCCCTGCCGATCCGCCAATGGCAGCGCGACGGCGCCGGGTGGCGCGAGCGGCTGGTCGGGCTCGAGGCGTCCGGCGGCCTCTGCTTCGTCCCCGGCCCGGCCGGCACGCCGCCGGTGACGCCACCGGCCGACGCCGCCGATGGCGCGCTGTTCGAAACCTGCGAACCCGGCCTCGCCATCGCCGGCGAGATCGGCCGCCGGCTCGCGGCGGCCCCGGGCGCCGCCGTGCTCATCGATTACGGCCATGGCCGGACCGCCGCCGGCGACACGCTGCAGGCGCTGAAGGCCCACGCCTATGCCCCGGTCCTGGCCGATCCCGGCGAGGCGGACCTGACCGCCCATGTCGATTTCCAGGCGCTGGGCCAGGCGCTCGCTGCCGCCGGCGCAAATGTCGCAGGCCTGGCCCAGCAAGGCCGTTTCCTGATCGAGAATGGCGCCGAAGTCAGGCTGGCCGCGCTGCTGCGCGGCAAGGACGAGAGTGCGGCCCTGACGCTCAAGGCCGCCGTGCGCCGCTTGCTCGATCCGATGGAAATGGGCAGGCTGTTCAAGGTCCTCGCGGCCACCTCTCCCGAACGGAGCCCGCCCTGACCCAAGCGCCGACCTCGATCCAAGCGATCGTCACCCTTCCCGCCCTGGCCTGCGCCCCGGGCCTGCGCCACGCGTTCTTCACCCGGCGCGGTGGCAACGGCAGCGGCCTCTACGCATCGCTCAATTGCGGCTTCGGTTCGGACGAGCCGCCCGCGGTGGTCGAGGCCAACCGCGCTCATGCCATGGCGCTGATGGATCTGCCGGCCGAGGCACTGGTCACGGTCCACCAGATCCATTCGCCGGATGTGGCGGTGGTGAAACGCCCCTGGCCGCGCGCCCAGAACCCGAAGGCCGACGCACTGGTCACCAACCAGCCCGGCGTGGCGCTCGGCATCCTGACCGCCGACTGCGTGCCGATCCTGTTCGCCGATGCCGAGGTGCGGGTGATCGGTGCCGCGCATTCCGGCTGGAAGGGCACGCGCGACGGCGTGTCGGAGGCGACCGTCGCGGCGATGGAGCGCCTGGGCGCCCGGCGCCACCGCATCCACGCCGCGATCGGGCCCGCCATCCAGCAGAAATCCTACGAAGTCGGCCCGGAGTTTCCGGAACGGTTCACGGATTTCGATCCCGCGACCGACCGGTTCTTCGTGCCGTCGGTCCGGCCCGGCCATTTCATGTTCGACCTGCCCGGCCTGGTCGAAGAGCATCTCCTGGCCCTCGGCCTGGGCTCGGTCGAGCGTAGCCCGCACGACACCGCGGCCGAGGCGGAGCTGTTCTTCAGCTATCGCCGCGCCACATTACGAGGCGAGCCCGATTATGGTCGTGGCCTGTCGGCGATCGCCCTCGTCGACTGACCGCCTGCCCTGACACGTCCAGAGGAACAGTTAGATGGCCATCCATTTCACGCCGGAAGAACTCGCCCAGCGCCGCGCCGCCGCGATCGCAGAGATGGGACGGCGCGGCCTGGACGGGCTGCTGATGTTCCGCCAGGAGAGCATGTATTACCTCTCCGGCTACGACACGTTCGGCTATGTGTACTTCCAGTGCCTCTATCTCGGCAGCGACGACCGGATGGTGCTGCTGACCCGGGCGCCCGATCTGCTGCAGGCCGAACATACGTCGGTGATCGAAGACATCCGCATCTGGGTCGACGGCCCGGCCGCCGAGCCGGCGCAGGAGCTGAAGGCGCTGCTCGCCGGCTTCGGCCTCGCCGGCAAGAAGCTCGGCGTCGAGTGGGACAGCTACGGCCTGACCGCCCGCAACGGCCAGCGCCTGTCGGCCGCCTTCGACGGCTTCGCCGAACTGGTCGACGCGTCGACCCTCGTCACCCGGCTGCGCGCGGTCAAGAGCCCGGCCGAGCTTGCCTATGTCCGCGAGGCTGCGAAGCTCGCCGATGCGGCGCTCGACGCCGCCCATGCGGAAATCCGGCCGAACGCGTTCGAGGGCGACATTCTCGCGGCGATGCATGGCGCCGTGTTCCGTGGCGGCGGCGACGATCCGGCCAACGAGTTCATCATCGGCTCCGGCGCCGACGCGCTTCTGTGCCGCTACAAGACCGGGCGCCGCCACCTGTCGGCCGAGGACCAGCTGACGCTCGAGTTCGCCGGCACCTACCGCCACTACCACGCCTGCCTGATGCGCACGATCGGCATCGGCAAGGTCGATCCCCGGCTCAGGGACATGCATTCGGCGGCGCAGGACGCGCTGTTCGCCGCCGAGGCGGCGCTCAAGCCCGGCGATCCGATCGGCCAGGTGTTCGACGCCCATGCCCGCACGCTCGACGCGCGCGGCTATCGCCATGCACGGCTCAATGCCTGCGGCTACGGGCTCGGCACGACCTTCGCGCCTAATTGGATGGACTGGCCGATGTTCTATACGGGCAACCCGGTCGAGGCCGAGCCCGGTATGGTGTTCTTCATCCACATCATCCTGTTCGACGCCGACACCGGCCTTGCCATGAGTCTCGGCCGCAGCTCGGTCGTGGGCGCGCGCAAGGCCGAAACCTTGTCCGCCGCGGCGCTCGATCTCGTGGTCAAGTGAGTCCGGCTTGCCGCATCTGATCATCTTCGTCTGCATCCTGCTGCTCGGCCTGCTGGCGAGCTGCGTGTTCTGAAAGCCCTCGCCCCGATGTTCCGCCCCGCACGCATCCTTGGCTTGGCGGCAGCCCCGATCGGCCTGGCACTGGCCGGTTGCCAGCCGCTGCCGCATCCGTTCGCCGACTCGCAGCTGCCGCCGGATGCGCCGATCCTGCAGGTCGCCGACACGGTCGGTATCCTGGTCGAGCCGGTCGCCCATGCCCCAGCAGATTCGCAGCTGGCCGACGCCATGGCCAAGGCGTTGCAGGACCGGGAAATCCCCGCCGATACCCGCGCCGCGAACCGGCAGAGCTTTCGCCTGACCGGCGATGCCAGCCAATCCCGGGTCGCGGCCGGCGCCGCCATGGTCGAGATCCAATGGACGCTTGCCAATGCCAAGGGCCAGCCGGTCGGCAGCGACGTGCAGCGCACGACCATCGCCGCGACCGACTGGACCCAGGGGACGGCGGAGATGCTCGCCCCCCTCGCCAAGGCCGAGGCACCGCGCATCGCCGCGATGATCCAGGAAGCCCCGCCGGTCGAGCGCAATCCCGAGCGCCAGATCTTCATCCGCCCGACCGAAGGCGCCCCCGGCGACGGCCGGGCCGCCCTGCCCCGCTCGCTCGCCTTCCTGCTGACCCGGGCCGGCGTCAAGGTGACGCCGGACAGCCAGACGGTCGATGCAGTGACCGTCGCCCCGATCGTCGATCTCAGCACGAGCGGCTCCGGCAAGCAGCATGTCCGGATCGTCTGGCACATCTACCGGCCCGACGGCACCGAGGCCGGCCAAGTGTCCCAGGAGAACGACGTGCCGAACGGCTCGCTCGACGGCTCCTGGGGCGACATCGGCATGGCGGTGGCCACCGCCGGGGTCGATCAGATCATGGGCGTGGTGAAGACGATCCCGCTGAAGAACCCCATCGTGAACTAGGTCAGCGCCGTGCATTCGATCTCGATATCGAATTCCATCGGCCAGGACGCCACCGGCACGAACGTCCGCGCCGGCGGAACCACGGGGAAATGCTTCGCATAGACCCGGTTGATCGCGCCGTAGTGGCCGGCGTTGGCGGCATAGATGCGCACCATCAGCACGTTATCGGGCGAGGTACCCGCGGCCTCGAGACAATGCTTCAGCGCGACCAGCGAGGCCTCGGCCTGCGTCTCGATGTCGCCCTTCACCAGCTTGCCCGTCGCCGTGTCGAGCGGCGGCATGCCCGAGACGAACACCAGCCCGCCGCCCCTGGTCACCAGCGACAGCGGCACGCCCATGGCGCGCACCGCCGCCGACAACACCGGCACCTCGACGATCTGCCTTGCCATCGCTCCGCTCCTTCCAGCAAAATCGAGCCTGGAAACCCATAGTGACGCGATTGAACCGATTGCGCCCGCGCCCTATTCCGGACGCCGTCCGCATCCCGTCCATGCATGGCTGACGGGTTGCTTGCGGGCACACGGTTTGTTACAAGTCCGTGCCATTTCGGGAGGGTGCGCCGCTTGGCGCCGCACGGCATCCCGACCCGTCGCCCTGGACAGAGCCTTCCATGAAGATCATCACCGGCAACAGCAATCGGCCGATCGCGGAAGCCATTGCGGCATACCTCAATCTGCCGCTGACCAAGGCGAGCGTCCGCCGGTTCGCCGACATGGAGGTGTTCGTCGAAATCCATGAGAACGTCCGCGGCGAGGACGTGTTCGTGGTGCAATCGACGTCCTACCCGGCCAACGACAATCTGATGGAGCTGCTGGTCACGCTCGATGCGTTGCGCCGCGGATCCGCGCGCCGCATCACCGCCGTGCTGCCCTATTTCGGTTATGCCCGCCAGGACCGGAAGTCGGGTCCGCGTACGCCGATCTCGGCCAAGCTGGTTGCCAACATGATCACCGCCGCCGGCGCCGACCGGGTGCTGACCATGGATCTCCATGCCGGCCAGATCCAGGGCTTCTTCGACATTCCGGTCGACAATCTGGTCGCGGCCCCGGTGTTCGTGAACGACATCAAGGAA
The DNA here is from genome assembly GCA_035310205.1 of Aliidongia sp. Lineage (GTDB taxonomy): Bacteria > Pseudomonadota > Alphaproteobacteria > ATCC43930 > CGMCC-115725 > Aliidongia. The sequence continues at coordinate 177,172 of DATGEK010000042.1, read as the reverse complement.
AAGTTCGCCGGCAACGACCTGGTCATCGTGTCACCCGACGTCGGCGGCGTGGTGCGCGCCCGCTCGATCGCCCGCCGGCTTGACGCCGACCTCGCCATCGTCGATAAGCGCCGCGAACGCGCCGGCGTCTCGGAAGTCATGAACATCATCGGCGACGTCAAGGGCCGGCGCTGCGTGCTGGTCGATGACATCGTCGACAGCGCCGGCACGCTGTGCAACGCCGCCGCCGCCCTGATCGATGCCGGCGCCGTCAGCGCGTCGGCCTATATCACGCATGGCGTGCTGTCCGGCGGCGCCGTGGCCCGCGTCAGCTCGTCGCCGATCCAGACCCTGGTCGCGACGGACACGATCCAGGCGACCGAGGCGGTGCGCGTGTCGCACAACATCCGTCAGCTGACGGTCGCGCCGCTGATCGGCGAGGCCATGCGGCGGATCTCGGAAGAACGGTCGGTGTCGAGCCTGTTCGACTAACGATCCGGCCCCGAGGCAAGGAATTCGCGGCCAGCGCCGCTCCGGTTCGGGGCGGCGCTGGCCGTATTTTGGTTTCAAGGTTCCGCCGCCCATGCTTGAAGCAAGCTGGGACGGCAGCGTCGAGCGGCACCCCTGGAGGCCGTCGGCGTCGCGGAGGCCGGACATCGGGTCGGGCCCCGTACTACTGAGGAGTGAGAGATGACCGAGATCGTGATCCTCGAGGCCGAGGCTCGGGACCGGGCTGGAAAGGGGGCCGCCCGGGCCACGCGCCGCGCCGGCCGGATTCCCGCCGTGATTTATGGCGACAAGAAGGAACCCGTGATGATCAGCCTGGACCCGAAGGAATTCGGCCGCCAGCTGCATCGCGCCGGCTTCTTCAGCCATCTGTTCGACATCAGCATCGACGGCACCAAGCACCGCACCCTGCCGCGCGACGTGCAACTGCATCCGGTCACGGACGAGCCGCTCCATGTCGATTTCGTGCGCGTGTCGGCCCACACGAAGACCCACGTCAACGTGCCGGTGCATTTCGAGAACCAGGCGGCCTCCCCGGGCCTGAAGCGCGGCGGCGTGCTGAACATCGTGCGCCATGACATCGAACTGGTCGTTGCAGCCGACAGCATCCCCGAGCGGATCGACGTCGACCTGACCGGTCTCGACATCGGCGATTCCGTGCATATCAGCGCGATCAAGCTGCCGGCGGGCGCCCTGTCGGCGATTGGCGACCGCGACTTCACCGTCGCGACCATCGTCGCGCCGAACGTCAGGCTCGAAGAGGCAGCAGCCACGGAAGAAGGCGGCGCAGCCGCCTGATCCCGCTCACCCAGTGCTGAAGGCCTTAGTCCCATGAAACTGGTCGTTGGCCTGGGCAATCCGGGTCCGAAATACGAACGGACCCGGCACAATATCGGCTTCATGGCGGTGGACGCGATCGTCCGCCGCCATGGATTCCGCAGCCCGCGCGAGAAGTTCAACGGCGAGCTCTACGAGGGCGACATCGGCGGCGAGCGCGTCATCGCGCTGAAGCCGATGACCTTCATGAACAATTCCGGCGAGAGCGTCGCCCCCGCGGCGCGCTTCTTCAAGATTGAGCCCCAGGACATCATCGTCATCCATGACGAGCTCGATCTGACACCGGCCAAGCTGCGCGTGAAGCGTGGCGGCGGGGCCGCCGGCCACAACGGCCTGCGCTCGATCGATGCCCATCTGGGGCAGGATTACTGGCGCATGCGGCTCGGCATCGGCCACCCCGGCCGCAAGGACCTGGTGCTGCATTACGTGCTGCAGAATTTCCTGCCCGACGAGACCGTGTGGATCGACAAGCAACTGCCGGCGATCGCCGAGGCGCTGCCGCTGTTGCTGGCCGGCCAGGATTCCGCCTTCATGAGCAAGGTGGCGCTGCTGATCGATCCGCCGCAACGTACCCTCAAGGAAGAGCGCGAAGCCGAAGCGGCGCGCGCCGCCAAAACCGCGAAATAGGATTATCTTGTCATCCCCGCGCAGGCGGGGATCCAGCAAGAGCCGCGTCCGCGGCGACAAAACTCTGTTTCCGCGCAGCCGCGCGTAAGGGCTGGATCCCCGCCTGCGCGGGGATGACGGTATATTGAAACGATCAGGCGAGAAGTAGGGCACCATGGGCTTTAATTGCGGCATCGTCGGCCTGCCGAACGTCGGCAAATCGACCCTGTTCAACGCGCTGACCGCGACGGCGGCCGCCGAGGCGGCGAACTACCCGTTCTGCACGATCGAGCCGAACGTCGGCCGCGTCGCCGTGCCCGACCCGCGCCTCACCAAGCTGGCCGAGATCGCGAAGTCGGCTAAGATCATCCCGACCCAGCTCGAATTCGTCGACATCGCCGGCCTGGTCCGCGGCGCGTCCAAGGGCGAGGGCCTGGGCAACCAGTTCCTGGCCAATATCCGCCAGACCGACGCCATCGCCCATGTGCTGCGCTGCTTCGAGGATGGCAACGTCACCCATGTCGAGGGCTCGGTCGATCCGGTGCGCGACGCCGAGACGGTCGAGACGGAGCTGATGCTGGCCGACCTCGAAAGCCTGGAACGACGGGTCGCCGCCGCACAGAAGAAGCTGCGCGCCAACGACAAGGAGGCGAAGGCCCAGCTCGAGGTCATGGAGCCGGTGCTGGCGGTGCTCCGCGACGGCAAGCCAGCGCGCACGGTCAAGCTCGATGCCGACCATCAGAAGATCCTGAAGCAGCTCGACCTGATCACGGCGAAGCCCGTGGTCTATGTCTGCAACGTCGATGAAGGCTCGGCCGCGACCGGCAACGAATTTTCGGCCAAGGTCGCCGAGTTCGCCAAGGCGCAGGGGGCCGTCTCGGTCGTCATCTCCGCCGCGATCGAGGCCGAGGTCTCCCAGCTCGCCGACGAGGCCGAGAAGACCGAGTTCCTGGAGACCCTGGGCCTGGAGGAAACCGGCCTCGCCCGCGTCATCCGCGCCGGCTACGGGCTGCTGGGCCTCCTCACCTTCTTCACGATCGGCCCGAAGGAAGCGCGCGCCTGGACCGTCGAGCAGGGTGCCAAGGCGCCGCAGGCTGCCGGCGCCATCCATACGGACTTCGAGAAGGGCTTCATCCGCGCCGAGACCATCGCCTGCGACGACTTCATCGCCTGCAACGGCGAGGCGGGCGCCAAGGAAGCCGGCAAGATGCGGCTGGAAGGCTCGGAATATCTCGTTCGCGACGGTGATATCTTCCACTTCCGCTTCAACGTCTGAGCACCCCTCCTTCATAACGCCCGACGTTTGGGCCATGATCGGTGCCGCTGGGTCCATCCTGCGGGAGTTGCTCCGATCATGGCCTTTCTGAACCGCCGCCCGACGCCGCTGCCGACGCAGCTCGCGGACGCCAACGCCGCCGGCTACACCTTTCACCTGTCGGGCGAGCTGGTGCCCGTGCTGACGGTCGAACTGGCGCCCGGCCAGACGATCTTCTTCGAACACCACATCCTGCTGTGGAAGGAGCCCGCGGTCCAAATCAGCGTGCGGCCGCTGGCCGGCATGCTGAAGCGGATGATCGCCGGCATGCAGGTGCTGGTGACCGAGGCGCGCGGTCCCGGACAGATCGCCGTGTCGCGCGACGGCGTCGGCCAGATCTTCCCGGTCCTGCTGGCACCCGGCCAGGAGCTGCATGTGCGCGAGCACCAGTTCCTCGCCGGCACCAGCACCATCGATTACACCTGGGAGCGAGTCTCCGGCATCGCCAACATGCTGTTCGGCGGCACCGGCTTCTTCATCGACCGCTTCCACGCCGTTGGCGCCGAGGGCATCGTCTGGCTGCACGGCCATGGCAACGTGTTCGAGAAGGAACTGGCGCCCGGCGAGCAGATCGATGTCGAGCCCGGCGGCTGGCTCTACAAGGATCCCTCGGTCACGCTCGAGACGAACCTCACGGGCCTGTCGACGGGCTTCCTTGCCGGCAACAGCATCACGCTCAACCGCTTCACCGGGCCGGGTCGGATCGGGCTGCAGTCTGCCTCGCCCCTCTTGATGAGCGCCGGGGCCGACGCGCGCGACCGTTCCGACAGCAATACCGCGGCCAACGTCGCCAGCGCCGCCTTCGGCGTGCTGGGCGGGCTCGCCGCCGGCCTGTTCGGCGGCGACCGCAACGATGACCGATAGCCGCACCCTTTGGGCTTGGCGCGTGCCCTCGCCGCCCCCATCTTCGGGGGCGGGCGCGGGTTCTCCGCAGCCCTTCCCTTGTCATACCCGGAGATGCTGATGGGCCAGATGCTCAAACTGACCGCCGCCGACGGCTTCACCTTCGACGCCTACCGGGCCGACCCGAGCGGTACGCCCAACGGCGCCATCGTCGTGGTCCAGGAAATCTTCGGCGTGAACAGCCATATCCGCGATGTCGCCGACGGCTATGCCGCCGCCGGCTATGTCGCGATCGCGCCGGGCATCTTCGACCGGGCGGAACCGGGGATCGAGCTCGACTATAACCAGGCGGGCATCGACGCGGGACTGAAGGCGCGCGCCGCCATCCCGATCGAGGGCACGCTGGCCGACCTTCAGGCTGCTGTCGATGCGGTGGGCAGCGCCGGCAAGGTCGGCATCGTCGGCTATTGCTGGGGCGGCTCGCTCGCCTTCCTGGCCGCGGCCAAGGTGACCGGCCTCTCGGCAGCGGTCGGCTATTACGGCGGACAGATCGTGCAGTTCCTCGATAGCGCGCCCAAGATTCCGACCCTGCTGCATTTCGGCAAGCAGGATCAGGGCATCCCGCTGACCGACGTCGACAAGATCCGCGCGCGCTATCCGGAGATTCCGGTCCATCTCTACGATGCCGGCCACGGCTTCAACTGCGACCAGCGCGCCAGCTACGACAAGGCAAGCGCCGAGCTGGCACTGCAGCGCACGCTGGACTTTTTCGGCCGGCACCACGGCTGATCTGGAGCTGCCGTTGCTCATGAGCAACGGCAGCCTGCCTTAAATTTGCGTTTTCTGCATAAATTTGTTGCAAATATTATTTTTTGCAACGCAACATAACTGTCAAATGTTAGTGATTTGGCAGGTCGTTTCCACGCGTCCTGCTCGAATAAGCGAAGCAATAGAATCGAGTAGGAGGAACGACAGATGACCGCTCTCTATTCGGAGCCGGAGCATCGAGGTTACTACATCGAAGAGTTGAAAGTCGGAATGACTGCATTCTTCAGTAGAGCAATCACCGATGCCGATGTCATTTGCTTTTCCCAATTATCGGGCGACACGAACCCGGTCCATCTGGACGAACGCTATGCCGCAATGACGCCGTTCAACGGCCGGATCGTGCACGGCTTTCTGTCGGCCAGCCTGATTTCAGCGGCTATTGCACTGCAGTTGCCCGGCCCGGGTTCGATCTATCTCAGCCAGAACCTGTCGTTCAAGGCGCCGGTGCGAATCGGCGACATGGTCGAGGCGCGCGTGACGGTCCAGCAGATCATCGCCGAGCGCAGCCGCGTGGTGCTCAGCACGGTCTGCTCGGTCGGCGACCTGGTCGTCATCGAGGGCGAGGCGCTGGTCAAGGCGCCGACCCGCACGCGCTGATGGGCAAAAGGCCCAGCGGGAACCCATCCTGCCGGGCCTTTCGGTCGATCGATCAGAACTTGCCGGAAACGGCGAGGCCGATCGTCATGGGCCGCAGGCGGAAGCCCTCGTTCACGCCCTGGACGTTCGGACGCTGGATGACCTTGTCGTTGTTGGTCAGGTTCTTGCCGAATAGCGAGATTTCCCAGGCGTCGAGATCGAAGCCGACGCTGGCATCGATCGTGTCATAAAGCGGCCGCTTGTAGTCCGGATCGGTGGAGACCAGCGTGCCGTGGCTGGCGCCGACCCAGTTCCAACCGCCGCGCACGAACGCGTCGTAACGACCGGCGACGACGAAATCGTATTCCCCGGTGAAGGTCGCATTCCAATCCGGCACGCCTTCGATCTTCTGGCCGGCGGGAATGCCGAGCGACGGCTCGGCCGTGGTCAGGGTCGCATGGGTATAGCTGCCCGAGGCGCCCAGGATGATCTCCGGCGTGACCTTGCCCTTGATCTCCAGTTCCGCACCGTAGCTCTCGGCATTGCCGAGGTTGGTTTCGAAGTCGAAGCCGCTGATCGGCAGGAATACGTCCTGCTGGATGCTGGTCCAGTCGATGTAGAACAGCGCGGCATTGACCGACAGGCGGTTGCCGAAGAAGCGCGACTTGCTGCCAAGCTCGTAGTTCCACAGCTTGTCCGGCTGATAGGCCGCGGGCGCGCTGGTGAGCCCCAGGTTGGCCAGATCCTCCGACGTCGCCGCGGTGATCGGCACCGGCCGATTCTCGCTGCCGAGCCGGAAGCCCTTGGTTGCATTGGCATAGACCGTGTTCTCGTCGTTCACGTCCCAGCTCAGCGCGAATTTCGGCGTCAGCGCGTAGGAACGGCCGGTGACCGCCGAGGAAACAGGACCGCCGGCATAGTAGAAGTCTCCGACGCGATCGAGCCCGTCGCGGGCGAACAGGTAGCGGGCGCCGGCCGTGGCCTTGATCGCCGGTGTGATGTAATAGCTCGCTTCGCCGAACACGGCATATTGCCGGGTGTCGTAGCGGCGCTCGCTGAAATAGCTGCTGTCGTTGACGAAGTCGTTCGGAAACGCGCCGGCGAGATCGGCCGGATTGGTGGGATCCTGCCCCGCCGCGGCAAAGGCCGCGTTCAGGCCGAAGATCGGCTCATTGTCAAAGACCTTGGTGTGCTCATCCGAATAGAACAGGCCGCCCAACCAGGTGACCGGCAGGCCGACCCCGGCATAGGGCTTGGATGCGAGCCGGATTTCCTCGGAGACCTGGCCGATCTTGTTGTCGAGATTCACCGCCGACGGCAATCCCGCGATGATGGCGCCCAGGGCCGGATCGGTGACCTGGGTGCCGAGGAACGGGCTGTTGATGGTGGTACCGTCCTGGGTGCGTTTGAAATCGCGATAGAAGTAGCTCGAGACCGAGGTCAGGTCGGCGAAGCCCAGGTTATAGCCGACAGTCAGGCTCGGCACGACCAGGCGATCGGCGCCTGGTTCCTGCACCAGCTTGCTGGTCTGGTTCTTCGGCAGGTCCAGATAGGAGGCGTCGATATCGTCGGTCGCGACCCGCTGGTAGAAGACTGAGGGCGTGATGGTCAGATTGTCGTTTGGCGTCAGCTTGAAGGCCAGGCGCCCGACCAGGTCGTGCTCGACATTGATGCCGGATTTGATCACGTGCCCGTCGGTCGGCGAGACGAGGTCGATATAGCCGTCGTCGGTCGAGGTCTGCACGCCGATGCGCATGCCGAGCTTGCCCTTGATCAGCGGCGCATTGAGCACGCCGGTCTCGACATAATTGATGCCGCCGCCGTCGGTGCCCGACAGCTCGGAATAGACGCTGCCGCCGTATTCCTCGGTGTTCGGCTGGTTGGTCACAACCTTGATCGTGCCGCCCATCGAGCTCGCGCCATAGAGCGTGCCCTGGGGGCCGCGCAGCACCTCGATCCGATCGATGTCGAAGAATTTCGGCTCCGGCGCGCCCTGGCTATAGAGGTTGCGCGTGGTCAGCGAGACGTCGTCGAGATAGATGCCGACGGTCGATTGCCCGGCCGCCGAACTGATGCCGCGGATTTCGATGTTGTTGAGGCCCGGCCCCGAGCCGCTCGCTCCCGAGAAGGACAGGTTCGGCACCGACCGGGTCAGATCGCCGAAATCCTCGATATGCTGGGTCTCGATATCGTTGCCGCTCAGCACCGAAACGCTGAGCGGCACCTTCCGCACATCCTCGGTCCGCTTCTCAGCGGTAACGGTGATTTCTTCGAGCTGTCCGGATGTCTTGGTGGTGACCGTGGTCCCGTCGCTGGCCGGTGCGGTTTGCGCGTTTACCGTGTTGATCGATCCGGCCGCGACCGCGGCCAATACGCCTACCCAAATGGCATGATGCCCCATAGTGTGCAAACCTCTCCCTGACGACTCTTATGGTCGCTCTTAAGTCGCCGGCGGTAAGCCGGTGTGGGGAGTATCGCAAGGGACATGCCACATGTAACGCTAATGTTACACGTTGAAGTGGCAAGAAAGAGTTAGGCGGCGGCCGCGCGCCGCATGTCGCAATGAAGGATGCCATCCTCAAGATAATCGTCCGAGACCCGGACGAAGCCGAAGCCGCCGTAGAAGCGCTCGAGATGGGCCTGGGCGGACAGCTCGACCGGCACCGGACCCAAGCGCCGCGCGATCTCGTCCAGTGCTTCCGCCATCAGGCGCCGGCCGAGCCCGGTCGCACGGCATGTCGGCGCCACCACGACCCGGCCGATTCGCGCGGCCCTTTCTTCGGCCGGCGGGAACACGCGGAGGTAGCCGCCGAGCACGTCATCGACCAGCGCCAGCAGATGCAGCGCCTGCTGGTCCTTGCCGTCGATATCGCCGAACACACAGTTCTGCTCGACCACGAAGACGTCGGACCGGAGACGCAGCAGTGCATAGAGCTCGGTGGTGCTCAGCGTCTCGAACGTCCGCCATCGAAACTGCTCGCTCATGCCGGCAGGAATTCGAGCGCGGCGCCGGTTGCCATCAAGGCGGGCACGAACAGGGCATGGCCGCGGCGCTGCTCGAATTCGATCTGGCCGAAGGTCAGATGGTCGATGGTCCGTTCCAGATCGGCCGAGGCCAGCGTCATCATGACGATACGCGGCTCGACCAGATCACCGTCCGGCAGTTCCAACTCCGGATGCAGCGCCTCCAGGTCCCAGCGGTTGGCGAACAGGATCGTGTGGCGGCCGACATGGAGCGTCACGATATCGTCGGTCCGGTTGACCGCCTGCGGCCCGAACAGCCGCTCATAGGCCGGCACCAACGCCACCGGATCGTCGATCGCGACAGTGACGCCCTTCAGGCCGACCGCGCCATTCGCATGCTTCAGCCACTCCGGCCGGCGCAGCAGGGCCGGCGTCAGATGCTCCGTCACGAAGCTGGAGACGCCGGGCGCCGATTCCGCCGGCAGGAACACCAGCTTGAACCGCGGCAGCGCCGTGCCCTCGGGCAGCTCGAGCTGGCGGGCCAGGTCCTTGGCATCGCTCGGATCGAGACCGGCGGCGGCGAGCGAGGCGCGCGTCGCGGCCGCGTCGGCGCTGGCATAGGCGAAGCCCAACAGCCCCTCGCCCTGCTTGGCCAGGAACAGGTCGAGCCCGTTCACGAACTGCTTGGGGTCGAGAATGCCCAGCAGCTCGATATAGTTGCGCTCGAACATCACACAGTAATTCGCCGTGCCCCAGCCGATATGCCGGCCGCGCGGGCTGAGCGTGAAGCCGAGCCGGGTCCAGGCCATCGCCGCCTGGTCGAGGTCCGCCACGCCGACGAGCGTGTGATCGATGCCGAGAATGCCGTGCGCCATTCGCTATACACCTTTCTATGTCATCCCCGGGCTTGACCCGGGGATCCACGCGCCGCCACCAACTCTCTCAATGGCGATATCGCGCTGCGTTGCCACGTGGATGGCCGGGTCAAGCCCGGCCATGACGAATTGAGGGGCGGCCCTACGCCGCCGGCAGCGGCGGCTGCTTGCCGTAGCTGCGAAATTTCTCCAGCACGACCGCCATCTCGGCCGCGTCGAGGATGATCGGCTGGCCGATCTGGCGCGCGCGCCAGTACATTTCGGCCAGGGTCTCGACCTCGACCGCGAGCTTGTGCGCCGTAGCGAAATCGCTGCCGAGCGCGATCAGGCCGTGATTGGCCAGCAGGCAGGCCTTGCGGCCGTCGAGTGCTGCGACCGCGTGATGGGACAATTCCTCCGTGCCGAAGGTCGCATAGGGCGCGCAGCGGATGTCGGCGCCGCCGGCGACCGCGACCATGTAATGGAACGCCGGAATGCCCTCGCGCAGGCAGGCAAGGCTGGTCGCGAACGGCGAATGGGCATGGAGCACGACGGAGACGTCGGCGCGTTTCGCCAGGATCTCGCGATGGAAATGCCATTCCGAGGATGGCAGGCGCCGCCCCCTCGCTTGGCCCGCAAAATCGACGAACACGATATCGTCGGGCTCCAACCGGTCGTAATCCATGCCCGACGGCGTCACCAGGAAGCCGCCGGTCACCCGGTGGCTCAAGTTGCCGGACGTGTTGCGCGTCAGGCCCGAACTGGTGAGCCGGCGCGCGTGGGCAATCAGGGCCTGGCGAAGCTCCGGCGTATCCTCAAGCACCGCGCCGCTCCGGGAACAGTTCCAGCAGCCCTTCGCGCGACGCTGCCGCCACGCCACGCTCGGTGATCAGCGCCGTGACCAGGCGCGCCGGCGTCACGTCGAACGCATAATTGGCGACCGGGCTCGTCTCTGGTGTCACCCGCACGCTGGCGATCGTGCCGTCGGCCAGCCGTCCGGGCACGAGCGAGACCTCGGTCCCGTCGCGCTGCTCGATCGGGATCTCCTTCACCCCGTCGTCGAGCGTCCAGTCGATGGTCGGCGACGGCAGCGCCACATAGAACGGCACGCCATTGTCGTGGGCGGCGAGCGCCTTCAGGTAGGTGCCGATCTTGTTGGCGACATCGCCCGACGCCGTGGTCCGGTCGGTGCCGACGATGCACAGGTCGACCAGGCCGTGCTGCATCAGGTGGCCGCCGACATTGTCGACGATGACGGTGTGCGGCACGCCGTGCCGGCCCAGCTCCCAGGCCGTGAGCCCGGCGCCCTGGTTGCGCGGCCGGGTTTCGTCGACCCAGACATGGACCGGGATGCCGGCGTCATGCGCGGCATAGATCGGCGCCGTCGCCGTGCCGATATCGACGGTGGCGAGCCAGCCGGCGTTGCAATGGGTCAGGATATTGACCGGTCCGTCGCCCTTGCGCGCCCGCTTGACCAGATCGAGCCCGTGGCGGCCGATCGCGGCATTGATGCCGACGTCCTCGTCAGCGACCTCGGCCGCGAAGGCCCAGGCGGCGGCGGCGCGATCGGCCGGCGCGATCTCCGCCAGATGGCGACGCGCCCGGTCGAGCGCCCAGCGCAGGTTGATCGCGGTCGGCCGGGTAGCAGCCAGCACCGTGATCGCCTGGGCGAGTGCCGCGTCCGACGGATCGGCGGTGAGCGCCAGCGCCACGGCATAGGCGGCCGTCGCCCCGATCAGCGGCGCGCCGCGCACCAGCATGGCCCGGATCGCGTGAGCCGCCTCATCGAGGGTCGCGAGCTCGAGCGTCACGAACTCATGGGGCAGACGGGTCTGGTCGATGATGCCGACCCGCCGGCCGTCGACCGGCCAGATGGTCCGCATGGGGGTGCCGTCGACGCGCATCTCTCTGCCTACTCCTGCCGATTCAGCACGCGGCCGGCGACGGCATCGAGCTTGGCCAGCACGGCCGGATCGCGTGCGTCCGGCGCCGTCATGATCGCGTGTTCCAGCGCCGTCTGGCAGCCGGCATGGCACGGCCCCTCATGATCGCCCAGATGGGGCAGCACCGACTTCACCAGGCTCTTCGCCTTCTCGGCATTGCCCAGGAGCACGCGCACGACCATCTCGACCGAGACGTCGTCATGGCCCTGATGCCAGCAGTCGTAATCGGTCACCATGGCGACGCTCGCGTAGCAGATCTCCGCCTCGCGCGCCAACTTGGCCTCGGGCATATTGGTCATGCCGATGACGCTGCAGCCCCAGCTGCGATAGAGCTCGCTCTCCGCCAGGCTCGAGAATTGCGGGCCCTCCATCACCATGTAGGTACCACCGCGCAGGATATCGATGCCGAGCCCGTCGCTGGCCGTCATCAGGGCGTCGCCCAGGCGCGAGCAGACCGGGCGCGCGACCGAGACATGGCCGACGCAGCCGGTGCCGAAGAAGCTCTTCTCGCGCGCGAAGGTGCGGTCGATGAACTGGTCGACGATCACGAAAGTGCCCGGGGCGTAGCGCTCCTGCAACCCGCCGACCGCGGACAGGCTCAGGATATCGGTGACGCCGGAACGCTTCAGCGCGTCGATGTTGGCGCGGTAGTTGATCTCGGTCGGCGAGATGCGATGTCCGCGGCCATGGCGCGGCAGGAACACCACGTCGACGCCGGCCAGGCGTCCGAAGCAGAGCTCGTCGGACGGCGTGCCGAACGGGCTTTCGACCTTGCGCCATTCCACGTCGGTCAGCCCGTCGATCTGATAGAGCCCACTGCCCCCGATAATGCCGATCCGCGGCCGCGCCATACTGTCTTCCTTCGTCTGAATTCACCCGGGGCCGGAGCCGGCGCGCCGGAAACGGCCGGATCTTAGCCATCAAAAACCGCGCGGTCGCGTGGAAAAAGCCGGTTGATACGTCGCAGGCGCCGGACCCGTCCCGGGAACCTCCGATCGGCAATACGGATTGTCTGGACAGATCCCGACCAACCGAGGAGGTCCCTATGAAGACCCAGGTCATCGCCATCGCTGCCGCCATGGCGTTCGCGGGCGCCGCCTTCGCCCAGACGGGGGCACCGGCGTCCACCGCGCCGACCAGCTCCCAACCGGGCCAGGCCGAAAGCGGATCGAGCATGACGCCAGGCATGGATTCCAGCAAAGCGACCGGTTCGACCGCCCCGACGAGCCCCAACGGCTATCCGGCGGCGACGGGCAAGAGCAAGGGCTTGCAGCCGGACGGCACGATTCGGCCCTATGTCGTACCGGGCCATCCCAATGTCCCCAGCGGCGACGACGGCAGCACGGCCGGCAAGACCAATCCCGATTGACCATCTGAAAGCGAAAAGGCCGCTCCCCTCGCGGGGAACGGCCTTTCCTTACCGGGAACCCTGGGTGACGGTCAGTGCACGTCGGCCCAGATCTTACGCTTGGAGTAGTAGAGCGCGCCGGTCAGCACGATCAGGAACAGCATGACGCGAACGCCAAGGCGCTTGCGCGCATCCTGTTCCGGCTCGGCCGCCCAGGCGAGGAAGGTCGCGATGTCGTGCGCCTCGCTCTTGAGGTCGTTCGGAGCGCCGCCCTCGAACGTCACCGCACCGTCGGTCAACGGCTGGGGCATGCCGATCTTCTGGCCGCCCGCGGTGAAGTAGATGTTGTAGTACTGGCCATCGGCCAGCTTCACGTCGGCGGGCGCTTCCTTGTAGCCCTGCAGCAGCGAGTAGACATAGTCCACCCCGCCCTCGCGGGCCTTCGTGATCAGGGCCAGGTCCGGCGGATAGGCGCCGTTGTTGGCGGCGCGCGCCGCCCTCTCGTTCGGGAACGGCCGCACGAACTTGTCGGACGGCTTGGCCGGACGCTGGATCACCGCCCCTTCGTCGTTCAGGTCACTGACTTGATACTGGGCGGCGAAGTTCTTGACCTGGTCCTCGCTGTAGCCGAGCGCCGCGATGTTGCGGTAGCTCATCTCATAGAGGCCATGGCAGTTGGAGCAGACCTCTTTGTAGATCTGCAGGCCACGTTGCGCCGACGCTTTGTCGATGGTGCCGAAGATGCCGTTGAACGACCAATCGCCCTTCAACAGTGCGGGCTCCGCCGCTTCCTGCGCATGAGCGACGGGAGCAACGAGCGGCTGGGCGACGGCGGCCGTGACGGCGATCGCCGCGCCGAAAAGGAACCGACGGATCATTAAGGCTTCTCCATCCGGGCGCCGGCGGCGACGGAGCGCGCGCCACCCTTCAGAACCGCCTGGGCAATGCTCGTGGGCAGCGGCAGCGGCCGCTCGAGCTTGCCGAGGATCGGCAGGATGATGATGAAATGGAAGAAATACCAGGCGGTCGACAGGCGGCCGATCAGCACCCACCAGCCCTCGGGCTTATGCGCACCGACCACACCCAGCAGGATGGCGTCGGCCAGCAGCAGCCAGAAGAACAGGCGGAACACCGGGCGGAACTTGCCGCTGCGGACCGGCGACGTGTCGAGCCAGGGCAGCACGAACAGCACGGCGATGGCGCCGAACATCGCCAGCACACCGGCGAGCTTGTCCGGCAGCGAGCGCAGGATCGCGTAGAACGGCAGGAAGTACCATTCGGGCTCGATCGAGGCCGGCGTCGCGAGCGGGTTGGCGGGGATGTAGTTGTCCGGCGAGCCGAAGAAGTTCGGATCGAAGAAGATGATCGCGCAGTAGATCAGCAGGAACACCGCCAGGCCGAACGCGTCCTTGACCGTGTAGTACGGGTGGAACGGGATCCAGTCCTGCGGGCCCTTCTTGTCGATGCCGAGCGGGTTGTTCGAGCCGTGCTGATGCAGCGCCACCAGGTGGAGCACCACGACGGCGACAATCACGAACGGCAGCAGGTAATGCAGCGAGAAGAACCGGTTCAGGGTCGGGTTGTCGACCGCGAAGCCGCCCCACAGCCAGGTGACGATATGCTCGCCGATGACCGGAAAGGCCGAGAACAGGTTGGTGATGACGGTGGCGCCCCAGAAGCTCATCTGGCCCCACGGCAGCACGTAGCCCATGAAGGCGGTCGCCATCATCAGCAGCAGGATGACCACGCCCAGCATCCACAGCAGCTCGCGCGGCGCCTTGTAGGAACCGTAGTAGAGGCCGCGGAAGATGTGGATGTAGACGACGATGAAGAACATCGAGGCGCCGTTCATATGGATGTAGCGCAGGAGCCATCCATAATTCACGTCGCGCACGATGCGCTCGACGCTGCTGAACGCGAGGTCGGCGTTCGGCGTGTAGTTCATCGCGAGGAAGATGCCGCTCGCGATCATGATCACGAGAACGATGCCGGCGAGCGACCCGAAGTTCCAGAAGTAGTTCAGGTTGCGCGGCGTCGGGTATTCCTCGAGCTCGGCTTTGAGGAAGGTGAATACGGGCAGGCGATGGTCAATCCAGCGAACCAGCTTGTTCTGCGAGACGCTGGCCTGCGAGGCGTGTGCGGTCATTGCTGATGCCCCTAGCCGATCTTGATCGAAGTGTCGGTTTTGAATGCGTAGGGCGGCAGCGCCAGATTGAGCGGCGCGGGTCCCTTCCGGATGCGGCCCGAGCTGTCGTACTGCGAGCCGTGGCAGGGGCAGAACCAGCCGTCATACTCGCCGCGCGGATCGGACGGCTTCTGGCCGAGCGGAATGCAGCCGAGATGGGTGCAGATGCCGATGACGATAAGCCACTCGGCCTTCTTCACGCGCACGGCGTCGGTCTGGGGATCGCGCAGTTCGCTGACGTTGACGTCCGCGGCCTCCTTGATCTCCTTCTCCGTGCGGTGACGGATGAAGATCGGCTTGCCCTGCCAGACCACCGTGATGCTCTGCCCGACCGCGACCGGCGTCAGGTCGACCTCGGTCGACGACAGCGCCAGCGTATCGGCGGCCGGGTTCATGCTGTTGATGAACGGCCACACGACCGACGCGGCGCCGACGGCGCTCAGCGCGGAGGCCGTCAGAACCAGGAAGTCCCGGCGCGTCTGGCCGTCCCCATGGTGACCAGTCCCAGGAATATTCGTCGTTTCCGCCATCAGCTACCTCTTGGGGATCGAAACGGCAACATGGACCGGCCCCGCGGCGCGCAAGGTATCGCGCCCTCCAGGTCGGCCCATGTGACACGCGGTCGCAAGCTTTGCAACGGTGTCAGCCGAAAGCCGGCGGCACCGTAGCGGAAAAAACCCGCGCCGAGAAGTCGTCCGGGCTTCCTTTGGCCGACCTGGGTGCACTAAGTCAACCCACTGGAAGAACAAAGCTGAAAATCGCTACGAAGTGTGTCGCGCTTCCTACGAGCACGGCGCCGTGCCAGGCCGCACCGCCCCACCGCCAGCGCGCGTCGAGCGCGTAGAAGACCACGCCCGCACTGAACGCCAGCCCGCCTGCGGCGACCAGCACCAGCACCGTGGTCGAGAAGCTGGCGACCAGCTGGTTCAGCCCGAACACCACCATCCAGCCCATCGCCAGGTAGAACAGGATGAACCAGCGGTCGTGGCGCAGGCGCAGCCAAAGCTTCAGCCCGATTCCCACCACCGCCATGATCCAGATCGGCCCGAGCAGGAAGCCGATGCTGTCCTGGGGCGCCAACAGCGACAACGGCGTGTAGGTGCCGGCGATCAGCAGGAAGATGCAGATATGGTCGGCGAAACGCCAGAGGCTGGTCTTGTTGGTCTTAAAGCCCATGTTGTAGACCAGCGAGGCGATCGCCGAGGCCGCGAGCGTCAGGCCATAGACGATGCCGGCAACCGCTGCCCTGGGCGTGGTCGCAATCCCGCGCCAGGTCAGCAGAACCAGCGCCACGATGGCGAATCCGGCGGTCACCACCAGAACGGCGCGGTCGAGCAGGATATGTCCTCGGGGCAATCCGCTCGGCATTCCGCACTCCCGCGCTATCAGAGAAAACTGTAGGGATCGACATCGACCTGGATGCGAACCGCGGTCGGCGCGCGTACGCCCGCCAGCCACTGTCTTAGCACAGCCTGCAGGTTCACCTGTCGATCCGTTTTCACCAGAAAGCGCCGCCGGTGCCGGCCGCGCAGCACCGCGAGCGGCGCCGGGGCCGGTCCCAGCACGTCGACACCCTTCAGGTGCGGCGCCGCGCGCGCCAGCGCCGCGGCCGTCTGATCCGCCTGATCGGCGTCGGGCGCCGACACGATGAGCGCTGCCAGGCGGCCGAACGGCGGCATGTGCCGGCTGCGGCGTTCCGCCGCCTCGAGCGCCAGGAACCGGTCGCGGTCATGGGCCGCCAGCGCCTGCATCACCGGATGGCCCGGATCGAAGGTTTGCAGCAGCACCCGTCCCGGCCGCTCCGCACGCCCCGCTCGGCCCGCCACCTGATGCAGCATCTGGAAGGTGCGTTCTCCGGCGCGCAGGTCGCCGCCGGCCAGCCCCAGGTCGCCGTCGATGACGCCGACCAGCGTCAGCATCGGAAAATGATGGCCCTTGGCCATGATCTGGGTGCCGATCAGCAGATCGACCTCATGCTCGTGGACGCGCGCGACCAGATCGGCGACGGCCTGGGGTCCGGTCAGCGTGTCGGACGCCATGACGGCAATCCGCGCATCCGGGAAGCGCTCGGTGATCTCCTCGGCCAGCCGCTCGACGCCAGGGCCGCAGGGCGCGAAGGAATGCTTGTCCTCGCAGGACGGGCAGATCTCGGGCGGCCGTTCGGCATGGCCGCAATGATGGCAGACGAGCCGGCCCATGAAGCGATGCTCGACCAGCCAGGCCGTGCAGTTCGGGCATTGCATGCGATGCCCGCAGGTCCGGCACAGGGTCAGCGGCGCATAGCCGCGGCGATTGAGGAACAGCATCGCCTGCTCGCCGGCGGCCAAGGTCTCCTTCAGCGCCTCGATCAGGCTCGGCGCCACGAAGCGCTGCCGCTCCGGCTTGTCGTCGCGCAGGTCGACCAGCGTCACCTTGGGCAGTTCCGCCCCGCCATGGCGGTCGGGCAGCACGATGCGGCGGTAGCGCCCGCGCTCGGCATTCACCAGGCTTTCGAGCGACGGCGTGGCCGAGGCCAGCACGATCGGTATGGCTTCGAGCGAGGCGCGGACCACGGCCATGTCGCGGGCGTGATAGACCACGCCCTCCTCCTGCTTGAACGAGGCGTCGTGCTCCTCGTCGACCACGATCAGGCCGAGGTCGGTGAAGGGCAGGAACAGGGCCGAGCGGGCGCCGACCACCACCTTGGCCCGGCCCTCGCCGACATCGCGCCAGACCGCGCGCCGTTCGGCGGGCCGAAGGTCGGAATGCCAGGCCGCGGCGGGTGCTCCGAACTGGCGCTCGAACCGGCGGTGCCATTGGGCACCGAGCGCGATCTCCGGCAGCAGGACCAGCACCTGCCGGCCGGCTTCGAGCGCCGCCGCGATCGCCTTGAAATAGACCTCGGTCTTGCCCGAACCGGTGACGCCGTCGAGCAGGATGGTTTCGTAGCGCCGAGCCCGGACCGCCTCGACGATCACGTCGGCCGCCTCCTGCTGGTCATGGGAAAAGGGCGGGAACGGCAGCCGCCAGTCGGGAACCGGCCGGGGCGGCCGGGCCGGCAGGCGCGTCGGGACCAGCAGGCCGGCGTCCGCCATCGCCTTGATCACGCCGGCCGTGCACCCCGCCTCCTGGGCCAAGAGCGCGGCAGGCAGCGCCTCCGCGCCCGAGAACACTGCAAGCACGCGCCGCCGGGCCGCGGTCAGACGACGATCCTTCGCTTCCGGCGGCGGCCGGTCGGGGGCGACGGCGAAGCCGATGCGCCCCTCCTCCGGCTCCAGCGCGTCGGACGGTCCCATCGCCATGCGCAGCACGGCGCCGGGCGGGCTCAAGGTATAGGCGGCGATCCAGTCGACCAGGCGCCGGACCGGATCGCGGATCGGGATGGCGTCATGGACTACCGCAATCGGCTTCAGGCGCTCGTCGGACAGATCTTCGCCCGATTCGGACCGGTCCCAGACGACGCCGGTGACCATGCGCCGGCCGAGCGGAACGGTGACGGAATCGCCGCTCGCCGGCGCCATCCCCTCGGCCACGCGATAGTCGTAGGCCCCGGCGAGCGGCAGGGGCAGCAGCACTGCAACCCGCCCCGAACCTCGCGGATTGGAGACCTGCGGTGCCTTCGCCGCCGCGAAACTGGTGCTCGACCCCACCATGGGCTAGAGTCCGGTCCGTTGGGTGGCTGCATCGGCGGCCCGCCGTCTTGATGCTCCACCCTCTCTCGACAACAGCATATCCCCCAGGTTCGTCATGAAGTTCTTCATCGATACTGCCGACATCGCCGAAATCCGGGAGCTTGCCGCCACCGGGCTCGTCGATGGCGTCACCACCAATCCGTCGCTGGTCGCGAAGACCGGTCGCAATTTCCTCGAGACGATCGCGGAAATCTGCGAGGTCGTTCCCGGCCACGTCAGCGCCGAGGTCGCCTCCACCGACTTCGATACCATGCTGAAGGAAGGGCGGAAACTGGCGAAGATCGCGTCCAACGTCGCGGTCAAGGTGCCGCTGACCCCGGCCGGCCTCAAGGCGTGCAAGGCGCTCACCGACGAGGGCACCCCGGTCAACGTCACGCTGTGCTTCTCTGCCGCGCAGGCGATCCTGGCCGCCAAGGCCGGCGCCACCTACATTTCGCCCTTCGTCGGCCGCCTGGACGATATCGGCGAGGACGGCATGGGCCTGATCGGCGACATCATCGAGATCTATGCCAGCTATCCCGAGATCGCGACCCAGGTGCTCGTCGCCTCGGTGCGTGGGCCGCAGCATGTGATTGCCGCCGCCAAGATGGGCGCCGACGTCGCCACGCTGCCGCCGAGCGTGCTGCGGCAGATGTTCGGTCATCCGCTGACCGACAAGGGCCTCGCGGCCTTCGTCGCCGACTGGGCCAAGACCGGCCAGTCGATCCTCTAGGCAGCTCGGGATCATGGAGCAGACAGGCCAGAGCGAATCCCGCATCACCGCCGAGGTTGCACCCCGTGTGGCGACGGCGGACGAGGTTCTGGCCTATCTGACCCGGCATCCGGGCTTCCTGGCCGACAATCCCGAACTCTTCGACCTGCTGACGCCGCCGGCGCCCCAGCACGGTGTCGGGGTCGTCGACATGCAGCAGTTCATGCTGCAGCGGTTGCAATCGGAGCTGGCCCGGCTGAAGAGCCAGCAGCGCGCGCTGATCTCGACCAGCCGGTCCAACCTCAACAGCCAGACGCGCATCCATGCGGCGGTGCTGGCGCTGGTCGGCGCCACCAGCTTCGAACAGCTGATCCAGACTGTGACGACGGATCTGGCAGTGCTGCTCGACGTCGACGTCGTGACGCTGTGCGTGGAATCTGATACGGGTCCGTTGCCCCGACCGCCGCTCCCCGGCGTCCAGCTGCTGCCGTCGGGCGAGGTCGACCGCCTGCTGGGCGCGGACAAGGACGCCTTGCTGGAAGACCAAGTGCGCGGCGATCCCGCCTTGTTCGGCTCGGGCGCGGGACTGGTGCATTCCGAGGCGTTGCTGCGCCTGTCGATCGGCAGCCATGCGCCGGCGGGCATCCTGGCGCTCGGCTCGCGCAAGCCGCATAAGTTCAAGGCCGGCCAGGGCACGGAATTGCTGTGCTTCCTCGCCCAGGCGCTTGAAATCACCATCTTCCAGTGGCTCGACCTCGAGGGCTGATCCTAGAACCGTGCCCGCGCGTCGCCCCGACCCGCCGTCCCTCGCCCGCTTTGCCGCGACCGCCGATCTTGTCGCCGCGATCGATGGCTGGCAGCAGCAGCTCAAGTCCGAGCGCCGCGCCTCGCCCCATACACTGGCCGCCTATGGCCGCGACCTCGCCTTCTTCCTCGATTTCACCCGCGACCATCACGGCGAGCAGCCGTCGCTCGATCTGTTGAGGCAACTGAAGCCGGCCGATTTCCGCGCGTTCCTGGCATCCCGCGCGGCGCAGGACCTGGCGAAGACGTCGCAGGCCCGTGCACTCTCGGTGCTGCGCGGCTTCTTCCGCTTCCTCGAACGGCGCGGGCTCGTCACCAATCCGGCGCTAAGTGCGCTGCGGGGCCCACGCCTGTCGCGCGCCGTGCCGAAGCCACTCAGCGAAGGCGACGCCCGGGCCGCGGTCGATGCCGCCGACACGGTACAGACGGTCGGGTCGGAGCCCTGGATCGCCGCCCGCGATACGGCGCTCGTGACCCTGCTCTATGGCTGCGGCCTGCGCCTGTCGGAGGCGCTCGACCTCACGCGCCGGCAGGCCCCCACGGCCGGCATGACCAGCCTGCGGGTCACCGGCAAGGGCGGCAAGACCCGCATCGTGCCGCTGCTGCCGGTCGTGACGGCGGCGGTGGCGGACTATCTGGCCCATTGCCCCCATCCGATCGGGCCGGATGACGATCTGTTCGTGGGCGTGCGCGGCGGCCCGCTCAATCCCCGCCTGGTTCAGCGGCTGATGGAACAGCTGCGCATCCGCCTGGGCCTGCCCGATACGGCGACGCCCCATGCGCTGCGCCACAGCTTCGCGACCCACCTTCTGGCCGGCGGTGCGGATCTGCGCGCCATCCAGGAGCTGCTGGGCCACGCCTCGCTCTCGACGACCCAGCGCTATACGGCGGTCGACACGGCCAAGCTGATGGACGTCTACGCCCGCGCCCATCCCCGCGCCGGGGGATAGCGCCCCGGGCTAAACAGTCAGATGCTCCGGCGTGGCCCAGGCCTCGACCTCGGGCAGGCCGTCGTCGACCAGCCGGGGGCTGGATTTGCGCAGCTCGAAATCCGGGAAGATGACCATGCCGAAGATGCCGTCCGCTGCCGCGCCGCGGATCGCGATCGGCATCATCACCCGGCGGAACTTGATCCAGGTCCGCCCCGGCTCGGCGACATTGCCGCCGTAGACGACCGGCCGTGCCCGCTCGACCACGCCTTCGAACAGCCGGATCCGGCTCGCCCGCACCGTCGGCAGGATCAGGTCGTCGAGATAGCGGCCGGTCGGGTCGTTCTGGAACGCAGCGCAGACCGAGGTCCCGGCCAGCCGACAGCGGAACCGCCCGTCGATCGTGCGCTCGTAGAGAAACAGGAACGGCAGGATGTGGCGCGGCATCACGACCGGATCGATCGCGGCCTTGGGCGGCACCGCCGCCCCCGTCCGGCGCGAGCGCCAGAACTCGAAGCAATCCGCGAGCGGCGTGCCACTGAGCAAAGCCTGGAAATCGGACCGGGGCGCCTTCTGGGATGCCAGCATGATCGCACGAGCCTACTCGCGCCGGCGTTACCACGGAATGAAGATGGATCTTGCCCGCACGGCGGGAAGCCCCGCCCTGGCACAAAAGAAAATCCGCCGGCCCCTGCGGACCGGCGGATCCTTTCGTCTCGACGGATCGTCCGTCGTTACATGTTGAGCGCCTGGCCCGACACCGCGAGGGCGGCTTCCTTGACCGCCTCGTTCAGGGTCGGATGGGCATGGCAGGTCCGGCCGATATCCTCGGACGACGCGCCATATTCCATGGCCAGCGCGCATTCGGCGATCATCGTGCCGGCGTCCGGGCCGATGATATGTACGCCTAGAACCTGGTCGGTCTTGGCATCCGCGATGAATTTCACGAAGCCCTCGGTGTCGCCGTTCGCCTTGGCGCGGCCGTTGGCCGTAAACGGGAACTTGCCGACCTTGTATTCGGTGCCCGCGGCCTTGACCTCTTCCTCGGTCTTGCCGACCGACGCCACTTCCGGCCAGGTATAGACGACCGCCGGAATGGCATCGTAGTTCAGATGCGGCTTCTGGCCGGCCAGGATCTCGGCGAACACGACGCCCTCCTCCTCGGCCTTGTGCGCCAGCATCGGCCCGGCGATCACGTCGCCGATCGCGTAGATGCCGGGCACGTTGGACTGGAAATGGCCGTCGACCTTGACGCGCTTCTGGCCGTCGAGCGCGACCCCGGCCTCCGTCAGGCCCAGGCCCTCGGTGTAGGGGCGCCGGCCGATCGAGACCAGCACCACGTCGGCCTCGAGCTCTTCCTTGGCGCCGCCGGCGGCGGGCTCGAGCGTCAGCGTGACGCCGGTCTTGGTCTTCTTGGCGCCGGTGACCTTGGTCGACAGCTTGAACTGGATGCCCTGCTTGGCGAGCGCCCGGTTCAACTGCTTGCCGACCTCGAGATCGAGGCCCGGCGTGATGCGGTCGAGGAATTCGACCACGGTCACTTCCGATCCGAGGCGCCGCCAGACCGAGCCCAGTTCGAGGCCGATATAGCCGCCGCCGATGACCACGAGACGCTTCGGCACCGCCGGGATGGCGATGGCGCCGGTCGAAGACACGATCTGCTGCTCGTCGACCTCGACGCCGGGCAGCGGCATGACTTCCGAGCCGGTCGCGATCAGGATGTTCTTGGTGTCGATCGCCTGGGTGCCGCCGGCGGTCAAGGCAACCTCGACCTTGCCTGCACCCAGGATCTTGCCGGTGCCCTGGACCCAGGTGATCTTGTTCTTGCGGAACAGGAACTCGACGCCCTTGGTGATGTCGGAGACGACCTTGTCCTTGCGCGCCAGCATCGTGTCGAGGTCGAGCGCCACGCCCGAAACCTTGATGCCGTGGGCTGCGAAGCTGTGGCTCACCTCTTCGAACTTCTCGGACGATTGCAGCAGCGCCTTCGAGGGGATGCAGCCGACGTTGAGGCAGGTGCCACCGAGGCGCGTGTACTTCTCGACGCAGGCGACCTTCATGCCCAGCTGGGCGGCGCGGATCGCGGCGATGTAGCCGCCGGGGCCGCTGCCGATGACGACGAGATCGTAGCTGTCGGTCATGATCTTCTTTCCGTTCTGGTCGCGGGGCCGCCGGGCGGAGCGCTCGCGGCCGCGGGTTCAGCGGCGGAGGCATCCGTCACCAGCCCTGGATGCCCGCCGTCGCGGGCATGACGGAGAGAGATCCGTCGCTCCCGCGGAGGCGGGAGCCCAGGGTGGCGGGGCGCCGTCCTTCGCCCTCTTTACATGTCCAGCAGCAGGCGCTGCGGATCTTCCAGGCTTTCCTTGACGCGGACCAGGAAGGTCACGGCCTCGCGGCCGTCGATCACCCGGTGGTCGTAGCTGAGCGCCAGATACATCATCGGACGGATCTCGATCTTGTCGCCGATCGCGACCGGGCGCTTCTGGGTCTTGTGCATGCCCAGGATGCCCGACTGCGGCGGGTTCAGGATCGGGGTCGACATGAGCGAGCCGTAGACGCCGCCGTTCGAGATGGTGAAGGTGCCGCCGGTCAGTTCTTCCATCGACAGCTTGCCGTCGCGCGCCTTCTTGCCATAGACGCCGATCTGCTTCTCGATGTCGGAGAAGCTCATCAGGTCCGCATCGCGCACGACCGGCACCACGAGGCCGCTCTCGGTGCCGACCGCAACACCGATGTCGTAGTAGTTCTTGTAGACCAGCTCGTCGCCCGAGATCTCGGCATTGACCGCCGGCAGTTCCTTCAGGGCGGCGATGCAGGCCTTCACGAAGAAGGACATGAAGCCGAGCTTCACGCCGTGCTTCTTCTCGAACGCGTCCTTGTACTGCTCGCGGATCGCCAGGATCGCGGTCATGTCCACCTCGTTGAAGGTGGTCAGCATGGCGGCGGTGTTCTGGGCTTCCTTGAGCCGCTGGGCGATGCGCTGACGCAGGCGCGTCATCCGCACGCGCTGCTCGCGCGGGCCGGCGGCGCGCACCGGCGCCGGAACGGCCGGAGCCGCAGGCGCGGCGGGACCCTTCTCGATCGCGGCCAGCACGTCGCCCTTGGTCAGGCGCCCGTCCTTGCCGGTCGCCGCAATGCTGGCGGGATCGAGCTGGTTTTCGGCAACCAGCTTGCGGGCGGCGGGGCCCGAGCGGTCGAGATCAGACGCGGCGGCAGCGGGTGCTGCCGGGGCCGGCGCGGCGGCGGCCGGCTTCGGGGCCTCGACCTTGGCGGCCGGCGCCGCTGCGGCGGGCGCGGCCGCGGCACCGGCAGCACCCTCGGCGATCACACCCAGGAGGCCGCCGACCGCGACGTTGGTGCCTTCCGGCGCCGATATCTCGCTCAGCACGCCGTTCGCCGGCGATGGCACGTCGACCGTAACCTTGTCGGTCTCGAACTCGATCAGCGTCTCGTCGATCTTGACGCTGTCGCCGACCTTCTTCAGCCAGCGTGCCACGGTGCCTTCGGTCACCGATTCGCCCAGAGGGGGCACCTTGATTTCGGTTGCCATTTTCGGTCCTTGGTTCAGGTTCTGGGTCTGGCGGCGCTGCGGGGTCCGTCCCCGTCGGTCAGCGCCCGCCGGTTTCCAACGATTGATCGGGTTTGTGCGTCAGCCGAGGGTGAGCGCGTCGTCGATCACCTTCTGCTGCTGGGCGATATGCTTCTTGTTAGAGCCGGTCGCAGTCGCAGCAGATTCCGCGCGACCGATGTAGGTCGGACGCTTCGCCTTGATATCGAGGCCCGCGAGCAGAGTCTCGATGCGCCGGTCGACGAAGGTCCAGGCGCCCATGTTCTGATGCTCTTCCTGGCACCAGACGACCTCGGCGTTCGTGTAGCGCTTCAGCTCCTTGCCGAGCGCGTTGAACGGGAACGGATAGAGCTGCTCGACGCGGACCAGGGCTACATCGTCAATCTTGCGCTCGGTCCGGGCCGCCAGGAGCTCGTGATAGAGCTTGCCGCTGACCAGGACCACGCGCTTCACCTGGTCGTCGGCGACCAGCGTCTCGGTCTCGCCATAGACGCGGTGGAAGGTCGTGCCCTCCGCCATGTCGGCGAGGGTCGACAGCTTCGCGCGCAGCATCGACTTCGGCGACATGATGATGAGCGGCTTGCGGAAGTTACGGCAGACCTGCCGGCGCAGCGCATGGAAGTAGTTGGCGGGGGTCGAGATGTTGCAGACCTGGATATTGTCCTCGCCGCACATCTGCAGATAGCGCTCGAGCCGGGCCGAGGAATGTTCCGGCCCCTGCCCTTCGTAGCCGTGCGGCAGCAGCATGACGATGCCCGACATGCGCAGCCACTTGGATTCCGCCGAGGTAATGAACTGGTCGATGATGACCTGCGCACCGTTGGCGAAATCGCCGAACTGGCCTTCCCACAGCACCAGCGCCCGGGGCTCGGCCATGGAGTAACCATAGTCGAAGCCCAGCACCGCCGCTTCGGACAGGAAGCTGTCGATGATCTCGACCTGGGCCTGCCCCTCGCGGATATTGTTCAGCGGCAGATAGGTCTGCTCGGTCTCCTGATCGACCAGCACTGCATGGCGGTGCGAGAAGGTGCCGCGGCCGACGTCCTGGCCGGACAGGCGGACGACCATGCCGTCGGCGGCAATCGAACCGAAGGCCAGCGCCTCGGCCGTGCCCCAGTCGAAGCCCTCGCCCGTCTCGAACATCTTCGCCTTCTCCTGGAGGAGACGGACGAGCTTGCGGTTGAGATTGAAACCCTCCGGCACCTTGGTCAGCGACTGGCCGATCTGCTTCAGGGTCTCGAGCGGCACCGCCGTGGTGCCGCGGCGATCGTCGTCGGGCGCCAGGCCGAAGCCGGCCCAGGCGCCCTCGAACCAGTCAGCCTTGTTCGGCTTGTAACTCTTGGCCGCCTCGAATTCGGTCTCCATCTTCGCCAGGAAGTCCGTGACGATCTGGTCGGCCTTGTCCTGTGAAAGGCTGCCCTCGTTCACCAGGCGATCGGCATAGATCTGCCGGGTCGTCGGCTGAGTCGCGATCTTGCGGTACATCAGCGGCTGGGTGAAGGCCGGCTCGTCGGTCTCGTTATGGCCATGGCGGCGGTAGCAGAACATGTCCACCACCACGTCCTTCTTGAAGACCTGGCGGAACTCGGTGGCGATGCGGCAGACGTGCAGCACCGCTTCCGGATTGTCGCCGTTGACGTGGAAGATCGGCGCCTGGATCGACTTGGCTACATCCGAGCAATAGGGGCCCGAGCGCGCATAGGCCGGCGCCGTGGTGAAGCCGATCTGGTTGTTGATGATGAAATGGATCGTGCCGCCGACGCGGTAGCCCTTGAGCTCCGACAGGTCGAGCGATTCGGCGACCAGGCCCTGGCCGGCGAAGGCCGCGTCGCCGTGGATCAGCAGGCCGACGACCTCGTTGCGCTCGACGTCGCCGCGCTGGCGCTGCTTGGCGCGCACCTTGCCGAGCACGAGCGGGTTGACCGCCTCGAGATGGGACGGGTTCGCGGTCAGCGACAGATGAACGGTGTTGCCGTCGAACTCGCGGTCGGACGAGGTGCCGAGATGGTATTTGACGTCGCCGGAGCCCTGGACGTCGGCCGGGTTGGCCGGGTTGCCCTGGAATTCCGAGAAGATCGCGGCAAAGCGCTTGCCCATGACGTTGGCGAGCGTGTTCAAGCGGCCGCGGTGGGCCATGCCGAGCACGATCTCCTTGACGCCCAGCCGACCGGCGGTGCGGATGATCTCCTCGAGCGCCGGGATCATGGTCTCGCCGCCTTCGAGGCCGAACCGCTTGGTGCCGGTGAAGCGCTTGTCGAGGAAGCGCTCGAAGCTTTCGGCCGCGGTCAGGCGCTCCAGCAGCGCGGTCTTGTCCGTGACCGAGAAGGTGGTCTGGTTGCGTACGCCTTCGACGCGCTCCTGGATCCAGGCCTTCTGGTCCGGATCCTGAATATGCATGTATTCGACGCCGACGCTGCCGCAATAGGTCTCGCGCAGCATAGCGTAGATCTCGCGCAGCGTGGCATTCTGCAGCCCGAGCACGCCGGCGATGTAGATGGGACGGTCATAGTCGTTGGCCGTGAAGCCATAATGCTCAGGATGCAGCTCCGGATGCGGCTCCGGCTTCTGCAGTCCGAGCGGATCGAGGCTGGCCTCGAGATGGCCGCGCACCCGATAGGAGCGGATGAGCTGCAGCGCACGGATCGAATCTCCGGCCGCCTGCTTCACCGTCTCTTCCGAGATCGCCGCCGCGCCGTTCGCCTTCTTGGCCGGCGCCGGAGGGGTATCGCTGCCGATGATCCGCTTGGCAGTTTTCTGCCAGCTGGGTCCCTTGACCTCGGTCTGAACCGAGACGGCATCGTCCTTCAATTCTTCGAAGAAGCTCCGCCAGCTCTGGTCGACACCGTTAGGATCGATCAGATAATGCTCATAGAGCTCGGCGATGAAGGCCGAATTGCTGCCGTAGAGGAAAGAGGCTTCGCTGGTCTGCGCCATTTCGTTCGAGCGGCCGCTTGACGCGGCCGCTCTCTCTGTTTGGGGTGGTCAGGTTGGCTCGGCGATCCCGCCTTAGCCCTTGAAGGCAGCGAGCATCGTCGACCCGAGCGACGCCGGGCTGTCGGCCACGTGGAAGCCGGCCTTGCGCATCGCCTCGAACTTGTCGGCGGCAGTGCCCTTGCCGCCCGAGATGATGGCGCCGGCATGGCCCATGCGGCGGCCCGGAGGAGCCGTCGCACCGGCGATGAAGCCGACGACCGGCTTCTTGGTCTTGGATTCCAGGATGAACTCGGCCGCTTCTTCCTCGGCCGAGCCGCCGATCTCACCGATCATGATGATGCCTTCGGTCTCGGGATCGTCGAGGAACAGCTTCAGGCTATCGATGAAGTTCGTGCCGTTGACCGGGTCGCCGCCGATGCCGATGCAGGTCGACTGGCCGAGGCCGACGGCCGAGGTCTGGGCGACCGCCTCATAGGTGAGCGTGCCCGAGCGGCTGACGATGCCGACCTTGCCGCGCCGATGAATATGGCCCGGCATGATGCCGATCTTGCATTCGCCCGGCGTGATCACGCCAGGGCAGTTCGGCCCGATGAGCCGCGACTTGGAGCCGGCGAGCGCACGCTTCACCGTCACCATGTCGAGGACGGGAATGCCCTCGGTGATGCAGACGATGAGCGGGATCTCAGCGTCGATCGCCTCGAGGATCGCGTCGGCCGCGAACGGCGGCGGCACGTAGATCACACTGGCAT
Organism: Aliidongia sp.; assembly: GCA_035310205.1. Taxonomy (GTDB): domain Bacteria; phylum Pseudomonadota; class Alphaproteobacteria; order ATCC43930; family CGMCC-115725; genus Aliidongia. The sequence continues at coordinate 149,041 of DATGEK010000042.1, read as the reverse complement.
CGGCCTTAGTCGCGTGCGCGGCCTCGGCGACGGTGTTGAACACCGGCAGGTCGAGATGCTTGGTGCCGCCCTTACCGGGCGTGACACCGCCGACCATCTTGGTGCCGTAAGCCAGCGCCTGCTCGGAATGGAAGGTCCCTTGCGCGCCGGTGAAGCCCTGGCAGATGACCTTAGTATTGGAATTGACCAGAACGGCCATTTACTTGGCCTCCTTCACGGCTTTGACGACCTTCTGGGCGGCATCCGCCAGATTGTCGCCGGAAAGGATGGGAAGACCCGATTCAGCAAGGATCTTCTTGCCGAGCTCGACATTGGTGCCTTCGAGGCGCACGACCAGCGGCACATCCAGGCTGACTTCGCGCGCCGCGGCGATGACGCCCTCGGCGATCACGTCGCAGCGCATGATGCCGCCGAAGATGTTGACCAGGATGCCTTCGACGTTCGGATCGCTGAGGATCAGCTTGAACGCCGTCGTTACGCGCTCCTTGGTGGCGCCGCCGCCGACATCGAGGAAGTTCGCCGGCTCGCCGCCGTAGAGCTTGATGATGTCCATGGTCGCCATCGCCAGGCCGGCGCCGTTGACCATGCAGCCGATGTTGCCGTCGAGCTTGACGTAGTTGAGCCCGTGCTTGGTCGCCTCGAGCTCGGACGGATCCTCTTCGTCGGCATCGCGCAGCTCTTCGACGTCCTTGTGACGGAACAGCGCGTTGTCGTCGAAATTGACCTTGGCGTCGAGGCAGATGACGTCGCCGGCGCCGGTCACGACCAGCGGGTTGATTTCGACGATCGACGCGTCGAGCTCATGGAAAGCCTTGGACAGCGCCAGGATGAACTTGGTCGCGGTCGAGATCTGCTTGCCCTCGAGCCCGAGGGCGAAGGCGATCTGGCGGGCGTGGAACGCCTGCACGCCGGTCGCCGGGTCGATCGCGACCTTGATGATCTTCTCGGGCGTGTTATGGGCGACCTCTTCGATCTCCATGCCGCCTTCGGTCGAGGCCATGATGGTGACGCGGCCGGTGGCGCGGTCGACCAGCATGCCGAGGTAGAGCTCGCGCTTGATGTCGCAGCCTTCCTCGATATAGACGCGCTTCACTTCCTTGCCGGCCGGGCCCGTCTGCTTGGTGACGAGCACATGGCCCAGCATCGCGGCCGTGCTGGTCGCCACGTCGTCGATCGACTTCACGACGCGCACACCGCCCTTACCCGACGGATTGTCGGCGAAATGGCCGGCACCGCGGCCGCCCGCATGGATCTGCGACTTGACGACCCAGACCGGGCCGCCCAGATCGGCCGCCACCTTCTTCGCCTCGTCCGGCGTGTAAGCGACGCCGCCGCGCGGCACGGCGACACCGAACCCCTTCAGCAAAGCCTTCGCCTGATACTCATGAATATTCATTGATGCGCGCCCCTTGGAATTGCTGGAGTCCGGCCGCGGGGCGCTCGGGCCCGCACGGCCGGACCAACCAGACGCTTAGGCCTGGACGTTCTTGGCGACTTCGCAGAGCGTCTTGACGGCATCGACAGACTTGTCGAAGCCGGCCTTCTCTTCAGCCGAAAGAGCGATCTCGACGATCCGCTCGACACCCTTGGCGCCGATCACCACCGGCACGCCGACATAGAGGCCGTTGACGCCATACTGGCCAGTCAGATGCGCCGCACAGGGCAACACCCGCTTCTTGTCCTTGAGATAGGACTCGGCCATGGCGATCGCCGACGAGGCCGGCGCGTAGAACGCCGAGCCGGTCTTCAAGAGCGCCACGATCTCGGCACCGCCATCGCGGGTGCGCTGGACGATCTTGTCCAGCTTCTCCTGGGTGGTCCAACCCATCTTGACCAGGTCGGGCACCGGAATGCCGGCGACGGTCGAGTAGCGCAGCAGCGGCACCATCGTGTCGCCGTGGCCGCCCAGCACGAAGGCGGTCACGTCCTCGACCGAGACCTTGAACTCGTCGGCCAGGAAATAGCGGAAGCGCGCGCTGTCGAGCACGCCGGCCATGCCGACGACCTTCGCGTGCGGCAGGCCCGAGGCCTCCTGCATGACCGAGACCATGACGTCGAGCGGGTTGGTGATGACGATCACGAAGGCGTTCGGCGCATGCTGCTTGATGGCGGCGCCGACCTGGCGCATCACCTTGGTGTTGACGCCGATCAGGTCGTCGCGGCTCATGCCCGGCTTCCGGGGAATGCCGGCGGTAACGATGATGACGTCGGCGCCGGCGACCGCTGCGAAGTCGCTCGAGCCGGTCATGACCGCGTCGAAGCGCTCGACCGGCGAGGCCTCGGCGAGATCAAGCGCCTTGCCTTGCGGCACGCCGTCGACGATGTCGACCAGGGTGACGTCGCCCAGGTCCTTGAGGCCAGCGAGGAGAGCAAGCGTGCCGCCGATCTGACCGGCGCCGACCAATGCGATCTTGTTACGTGCCATGGAATTCTTCCCTTCGGTTGCCCTGGGAGCGGGCGGCATGGAGCAGACCCCGCGCGGATCGCGGCGCCTGTTGGAATCTCCGCCGGACAGGTTGCCCTGCCAGAGCGGCGGTCTTAGCGCGAAACGCCGGGGCCAGCAAGCAACTCGGAATGCTGGGCATCCCTGGTATCCCGCGATGCATGAGGCTGGCTCCGGCGGCTCGAAATATAGTCGATCGACTGCATCTCCATCAGGCGCGAAACCGTGCGTTCGAACTCGAAGGCGCCGTCGCCGGCGGTGTAGAGTTCGCCCGGCAGCGCCGCGGCGGAGATCACGACATGGACCTTCGCTTCGTATAAGGCATCGATCAGCGTATTAAAGCGCTTAGCCTGATCGCGGTTCTCCGGCCCGAGCTTCGGCACGTTCGCGATGACAATGCTCTCGAACTGCTCGGCGATGGCCAGATAGTCCGCCGCCCCCAACGGCTGCCCGCACAAATCTGCGAAATCGAACCAGGCGACGCTCATCGCCTGTCGCGGCACGCGCACCTGGCGCTTCTTGACCTCGATCACCGCCGGTGTCGGCTTGGTGTCGTCGGTCAGCTCGGCGAAGGTCTCCTCGAGCGCCTGGGCCGAGGCGGCATCGAGCGGCGAGTAATAGACCGGGCGGCCGATCAGCCGCATCAGGCGATAGTCGCGGCCATTGTCCAGCTCGAGCACGTCGAGCTCTTCCTTGATCATGGCGATGAACGGCAGGAAGCGCTCGCGCTGCAGCCCATCCTTGTAGAGATCGTCCGGCTGCCGGTTCGAGGTCGCGACCACGACCACGCCCGCCGCGAACAGGGCCTCGAACAAGCGTCCGAGGATCATCGCGTCGGCGATATCTGTCACCTGGAACTCGTCGAAGCAGAGCAATGTCGCCTCGCGGGCGATCTCGGCGGCGAGCACGACCAGCGGATCGGTAATCTTCTCGGTCCGGTGCTTGTAGAGCCGGTCGTGCATCTCCTGCATGAACGCATGGAAATGCACCCGGCGCCGCGCCGGGACGGAACTGGTCTCGAAGAACAGGTCCATCAGCATGGACTTGCCGCGACCGACGCCGCCGTAGATGTACATGCCGCGCGGCGGCTTCGGCGCATCCCGATGCGGGTTGAGCCCGAGGAACGCGCGCCAGCCCTTGCCCGGCGCCGCCGGCGGCTCCGGTCGATAGGAGAGCAGCGCGCGATGTAGCGCCTGCAGCTTCTCGACCGCCAGTTCCTGCATCGGATCCGGCTTCAGCTGGCCCGCGGCGCGCTTCGCGCGGTAGGCCGGCATCGGACCCGGATGGGTCTCCAGCGTGGCGGTGGGGGGGAGTGTGTCCGGTGGTGGTTCTGAAAAAAGACGCATCGACGTTCTGGCGAGCGGCAGGGCAGCGCGAAAGAAGCTGACTCCGCGCCCTCTTGCAACGCAAAAATCCAATCGGCCGGGCATTCGAATGTTTCGAATGCTGCCGTTCCCCTATCTCGCATCGGCAAGGGCCCGTCGCAAGCGCACCAAGCCACGGGCAGCCCCTCGTCCGACGCATGCAACGAAGCCCGAGCCATGCGTCCGCCGCGGCGATTTTTCGACGACAACGCGGTCTCTTGCCGCCCTCCCCGACGAGACCGGAAGGCTGGGTCGCGGCGCATCCGCTCCCCAAGATCATTTCCGTGCGCTATGAAGAACCATCTACTGGGACAATCGCGCGACCGGGACCATCGGGCCCGATGCGTGCCGCTGCAGCAGGATGATCCGTCCGATCATGACCTATTTCGATCTCGACCGCTTCGCCGCCACGCCGCTCGTCACCGATCCGTTTCCCTATCTGATCGTCCCTGGTTTCCTGAAGGCAGACGTCCGTGCCGGCGTCGCCAAGGACTACCCGGAGATCGCCAAGCCCGGCAGCTTCCCGACCAGCGAGGTCTCCTGCGGCGGGCAGTTCAAGGCGATGCTGGAGGAGCTGGAAGGCTCCGAGATCCGCGCGGCCTTCGCCCAGAAGTTCGACATCGACCTGACCGACCTGCCGACCATGGTGACGGTGCGCGGCCAGGCTCGGGCCAAGGACGGCCGCATCCACACCGACAGCAAGACCAAGGTCATCACTGTCCTGCTCTATATGAATGGCCAATGGGAGGCGCCCGGCGGCCGGCTGCGGCTGCTGCGCTCGGCCGACAGCCTGGACGATGTGATCGCCGAAGTGCCGCCCGACGAAGGCACCCTGCTCGCCTTCCTGGTGACGCCCAATTCCTGGCACGGCCATCAGCCGTTCGTCGGCCCGCGGCGGGTGATCCAGTTGAATTGGGTAACCGGCGAGGACGTGGTGCGGCACGAGCAGGCGCGCCATCGCTTCTCGGCCCGCATGAAGAAAATCCTGCCCTGGGCCTCGTGACGCTTTCCTAGATCAGGCGCGGCTACACTACGGCGACGCACTGAAACCGTTGCGCTTGGGGCAGGGCTTCATCCTATAAAGCTCGACGTCTCGCGGTCGCTCGAGGTGCGTTCAAGTGTTCGGATCTTTGTGTGCGTTGAAGCCTGTTCGCCGCGTGCTGCCTGCGGCCCTGATGATGCTGTTGGCCGCCTGCGGCACCCGGCCCAACCATCTGCCGATGCCGGACCTTCCCACGGCGCCGGCAACCCAGCCGACGGTGCCGATCGATGCGGCGACGCTGGCGCATCCTGAATTTCACACGCTGCTCATGGCCGGGGACGCCACCCGCCATGTCTACACGAACGCTGTGCTGCAGATGCGGGACAGCCTGGGCGACGTCGGGCTGGGCATCGACCGCGTCCGAACCATGAGCGCCGACCAGCAGACCCTGGGTGCCGACGTCTACGAACGGGAGATCGTCCGCCGCGGCGGCCAGCAGAGCATGGGCGATAAGGTCGGCGTGCTGCCGGGCGCGATCGAGCCCCCGACCCTCGCCCTGCTGGCGCACCGGATCCTGGATCTTCAGGCGACGGCCCCGGGCCAGGCCTGCCTTGCCTATCTGGTCAGCACGCCCGCCGGCGACGGCCTCAAGCTGTCAGACAGCAAGGATCTGACACCGGAAATCCTGGATCGCGCGCTCATCGGCGGCTGCGGCACGTCGCCGACCGTCGTCGTGGTTTCGGCCTGCGACGCCGGCGCCTTCGCAACGGGCGAGATGGCGCGGCCGAACCGGCTGATCCTGACCGCGTCGGCCACCGGGGCCACCGGCTTCGGCTGCGGCCCCAACGTCGGCTTCACCACCTTCGACGAATGCTTCCTGGGCGCGCTCAGCGGCAGTACCGCCTGGAGCACCGTGTTCGACCGCACCCGCGCCTGCGTCGTCCGGCGCGAACATCTGGTCAGACAGCCGACCGTGGCCCCGCAGAGCTTCATCGGCAGCGCCGTCGCGACGCTCGCCACCCCCTGGGCCGATGCGACGCGGCGCGGCCCCGCGACGCAGGTCAATTTCCTGCAGGGCATCGGCCGCTTCACCGCCGACGCCCTGCCCTATTTCCCGACCTTGCAATCCAAGAACGGACCGGCCGCCGTCGACTACCTCCACGCGCCCTCGCCCAAGGCGCTGGCACTCACCTATGCCGGCACCGTCGCCTGGGTCGGCGCGTCCCAGAACGAGAGCCCCGACGATGTGGCCCGCATCGCGGTGCAGCGCTGCGAATACGAGTCCGGCGGCGCCTGCGTGCTCTATGCGCGCAACCTCAACCTGACTGCCGCCTCCGGCTCCGGCCTGCCGGCGCTGCAGCCGCCCCTGCTCGTCCGCAGCGGCCGCCTCACGGCCGAAACGACGCCCTTCATCCGTGACGCCCAGCGCGGCCAGATCGCGGCCTATCTGGCCGAGGCCGGCACCAAGGCGCTGGCCCTGTCGCCGAGCACGGAAATCATCGGCACCGGCGCCTCGACCGCCGCCGCCCTGGCACGCTGTAAGGCGCAAGGGGCAAACGACTGCGTGGCCTATGCCGAGGGCGATCGCATCGTGCTCGCCACGCAACCCTGATTTCGGCGGCACGGCCACGGACAAGACGCGGCGTTTTGTTAGAGAATTCTCGGATTACTTGTAGTCGGAGAATGCTCAGATGTTATTGATCTGGCGCGAGTTCTTGGCGCTCGGGTAATTCCATCCGAACGGAAAGCGCGCTAGCGTAACAACCTGTTGCACGAATGGGATGGGAAGATCGTTCGATGCGGGGGCGAGCGGCGACGCGAACCGGATGGATCCGGCTTCTGTCAGGGCGCCGATCCTGGGTCGGAATGCTGTTCCTGTGCCTTGCCGGCTGCGCGAGCGCGCCACCCGCGCCCCGCGCGCCGATCGAAGCCGGCCCGATGGATGCGCGGCATCTGGTCGCGGTTCTGGTCGCCGGCGACGAGTCGCCGGCCGCCTTCGACAATGCGACCGCCTACATGGCCGACGATCTGGCCGCGGCCGGCGTCCCGCCCGCGCAGATCCATCGCCTGAACGCCTCGCGACGCCGGGCACCGATGGCCGAGCCGGCGACATCGGATGCCGTGCTCAGCCGCCTGCAGAAGATCGAAGTGCCGCGCGGCGGCAGTTGCCTCGTCTATATGACCTCGCACGGCGCCTATGAGCACGGCCTCTATCTCGCCGCCTCGGACAACACGCTGATGCCGACCCAGCTCGACAGGGTGCTCGAGCTCGGCTGCGGCGAAGCTCCGACGGTCGTGATCATGTCGGCCTGCTTCGCCGGCCAGTTCACCCTGCCGCCGATGCCCCATGCACGCCGCATCATCCTGACCGCCGCCAGCGACAGCCGGACCTCGTTCGGCTGCGGCGCCAGCTTCCGCTTCACCTATTTCGACGAGTGTCTGCTGGGCGCCCTGGGCGAAGCCGCCAGCTGGCAGCAAGTGTTCGATCGCACAGTCACCTGCGTCGCCCAGCGCGAGCGCCAGATCGGCGCCTTGCCGTCGGAACCGACCGCATCGTTCGGCACCGAGATGACGGGCGTGGCGCCGCCGACGGCGAGCGGCCCTGCCGAGGCGGATCCGCCGACAATCCGCTTCGTCCCCGATGCCGGCCTGTTCGATCCGGCCCTGGTCCCGCTGCCCGCGACGGAACGGCTGCGCCTGCGCGACGAGCTGACCCATTACGCCGCAGCGGCCGAACCGAAGGCGCTCGCCATGACTGCGCAGGGACTGCTGGTCCCCGTATCCCGTGATCGCGACGGGCGCCGGACCGAGGCGGATGTCGCACGCCTGGCGCTCGAGCGCTGCGAATGGCTGACCGGCGGCGCCTGCATCCTCTATGCCCGCGACGAGCGGCCGGTCGCCCTGCTGCCGTCGGGCCTGCCGCCTTTCCACCCGCCGCGGCTCATGCGGGCGGGCCGCCTGACGATCGAGACTGTGCCGTTCATCCGCGACGACCAGCGGCCGCAGATCGAACGCTATCTGGCCGCAGAGACGCCAAAGGCGCTGGCGCTCAGCCCCGGCCATGAGGAAATCGGCGTCGGCCACGGCGCCACGATCGAGGACGCCCGGCGCGATGCGCTGTCGCAATGCCGCTCCGGCCGGCTCGATTGCGTCATCTACGCCGAAGACGACCGGATTGTATTGGGGTGGGCAAACTGATGGCAAAGACCAGGAAACCACGGCCGCCGATCGTCGATGCGCTCGAAATCCGCCTCGCCGCCTGGGGGCCGATCCAGGTCAAGCGGCTGTTCAGCGGCTTCGCGCTCTACCGCGACGGCACGATCTTCGGGCTGGTGATGCGCGAGCGGGTCTACTTCAAGACCGGGCCCGGCAATCTCGCCGATTATGACGGCATGCCGCCCTTCTCCATCCGCCGCCCCGACGGGCGCGAGACCGCCACGCGCTATCACGAGGTCCCGGGCACCGTGCTCGACGATCCCGATGAATTGCCCGCCTGGGCCGACAAGGCACTGGCCGTGACGCTCGGCCATGGCCTACAAAGCAACCTTCACGAACCGGAGTAAAACGCCGATGCGCCTGCGCCTTGTCCTGATCCTTCCGTTGCTGGCCGCAGCCGCGGGCTGCTCGCTGTTGTTCGGGGACGATGCCGAGAAGGCGCAGACCGACATTCTGCTGCGCCTGCCGGCGGCGGACATGACCAAGGCCCAGGCCGACGCCGCGACGGTCTGCGCGCCCTACAAGAAGGGCGCGCAGCTGAAGGACGTGGTGACGATGAACGGCAGCCAGGTCGCCGAATTCGCCTGCAAGTGAGGCGTCGGCGGGACCAGATCAGGATGATATCAAGCCAAGCCGGCTTGATATCTGAATCCTGATCTAAACCATATGGTTAGTGCCCCGCCGTTTTCTCAGTGGGCGCTGGCGACCATCTTGTAGGCCGGCAGCGTCAGGAACGGCTCGAACCGATCGGTCTCGACCAGTTCGAGGAACAGGGCCGCCGCCTCGGCATAGCAATGCTGGGCGATCGCCTCCGGTGCCAGGCCCTTGTCGATCTTGCGCAGCTCATCATCGAGCACGCTGCGGATCAGCGCGGCGTCGACCTTGCGCCCGTCCTCGAGCGTGGCGCCGTGCCGCTGCCATTGCCAGACCTGCGCCCGGCTGATCTCGGCCGTCGCCGCATCCTCCATCAGATTGAACAGCGGCACGCAGCCGATGCCGCGCAGCCAGGCCTCGATATAGCCGATGCCGACCGCGATGTTCTGGCGCAGGCCCGCCTCGGTCTTGGTCCCTTCCGGGATCACGACCAGATCGGCTGGGCCGACCTTGACGTCCGTGCGCTTCTTGTCGATCTGGTTGGCGCCCGGCATCAGCCGGTCGAACACCTCGCGGGCGATCGGCACCAGGCCGGGATGGGCGACCCAGGTGCCGTCATGGCCGTCGCCGGCCTCGCGCTCCTTGTCCGCCTTGACCTTGGCCATGGCCGCCTCGTTCGCCGCCGGGTCGTTCTTGATCGGGATCTGCGCCGCCATGCCGCCCATGGCATGGACGTTCCGGCGGTGGCAGACCTGGATGACCCGCTGGCTGTAGGAGCGCAGGAAGTGAGTCGTCATCGTGACCTGGCTGCGGTCGGGCAGCACGGCCGCGGGATCATTCGCGAATTTCTTGATGAAGCTGAAGATGTAGTCCCAGCGACCGCAATTAAGGCCGGCGGAATGCTGCTTCAGCTCCCACAGGATCTCGTCCATCTCGAAGCTGGCGAGAATCGTCTCGATCAGCACGGTCGCCTTGATCGAGCCGGCGGGAATGCCGAGCTCGGCCTGGGCATGCAGGAACACCTCGTTCCATAGGCGCGCTTCGAAGCGCGACTCCATCTTCGGCAGATAGAAGTATGGGCCCGAGCCCTTGGCCAGAAGCGCCTTGGCGTTATGGAAGAAATAGAGGCCGAAATCGAACAGCGAGCCGCTCATCGGCTGGCCGTCGACAACCAGATGGGCCTCGGGCAGGTGCCAGCCGCGCGGACGGACGAACAGGACCGCGGTCTTTTCCGCCAGCTTGTAGGCCTTGCCGCTGGTCGGGTCGGTGTAGTCGATCGTGCCGGCGATGGCGTCCTTGAGATTGACCTGGCCCTCGATCAGGTTGGCCCAGGTCGGCGTGCTCGAATCCTCGAAATCCGCCATGAACACATGGGCGCCGGAATTGAGCGCGTTGATGATCATCTTGCGGTCGACCGGCCCGGTGATCTCGACGCGACGATCGAGGATGTCGGCCGGCAGGGGCGCCACCGTCCATTCACTGTCGCGGATCTCCTGGGTCTCCGGCGGGAACACCGGCTTGTTGCCGGCGTCCAGCCAGGCCTGGACCTCGTCGCGCTTCGCCAGCAGGCGATGGCGCTCGGCGGTGAACTTGCGCTCCAGCCCGACGATGAAGGCGAGCGCCGCCGGTGTCAGGATCGCGTCCTGGCCGGGCGCCGCCGGGGCGCGGAGTTCCACACCGGCCGGCAAAACCATCTTGCTCATTTCCATTCCCCTATCGGCGTTTCTTGGTCTGTACCCTGGATTGCGCGCGAAGACCGATCGGTCCTCAGAATTCCGCATCCTCGACGATCATCGGCTCGCGCCCGGCGGCCGCCTGCCATTCCTGGAAGGACGGCAGCGACCACACCGCGTCGGCATAGGCCTGGCAAGTCTCGTCGAGATCGAGCCGATAGGTCCGGAAGCGGCTGACCACAGGCGCGAACATGGCGTCGGCGATCGTGAAGCCGCCGAACAGGAACGGCCCGACCGCGCCCTCGCCGAACCGCTTGCGGCAGTCCCGCCAGATCGTGGCGATGCGGTTGATGTCGGCCTGGACCTCGGGCGTGACGCCGCGGTTCGGGAACGACGAGCGGATGTTCATGGGACAATGCGCGCGCAGCGCCTGGAAGCCCGCGTGCATCTCGGCCGAGATCGAGCGTGCGAGCGCGCGCGCCACCGGATCCGACGGCCAGAGCAGCCGTTCCGGCGCGAGCTCCGCCAGATACTCCGCGATGGCGAGACCGTCCCAGATGATCCGGTCGAGATGATGCAGGACCGGCAGCCGCCCGCTCGGCGAATAGCGCAGGATCTCGGCCTTGGTCGTCGGCTGGTCGAGCGGGATCACCACCTCGTCGAAATCGAATCCGGTCGCCTTCAGCACCAGCCAAGGGCGGAGCGACCAGCTCGAATAGTTCTTATTGCCGAGATAGATCGTGAAGTCGGCCATGAGATCACGTCCTTCCCACAGATGAGCGGTCGCCAGTTTTGACCAGTTCGAGGAGCCCATGCAACCATCGACCGTGGTACCGGGCAGGGATACCACCCCATTCCAAATCGATGGCTTCCCAACCGACATCGCTCGGGAGCAGGATGCGCGTCACCTATCGGCACCAAGATCGCCGAACGAACGAAATTCCCGAGGAGTAGGAACAAGATGGTTGAAGCGCTGATCGACGGCGTGGGCGGCATTCCGATCGTGGCCGTGACGACGGACAGTTTCGGCGACTGGAAGGCGGGGCATCCCGGCGCCGTCGGCGCTTGGCTTTCGGCAACCGGCTTCACCGGCGAACCGGGCAAGACGGCGCTGGTGCCCGGGCCCGACGGCCAGCTCTCGATGGTGGTGCAGGGTGTCTCGACCGACGATGCGCTCTGGGCGCTCGCAGGCCTGCCCGACAGCCTGCCCGAAGGGACCTACCGCCTGGGCTTCGATAGCGAGAGCCTGTTCGGCAAGGGCGCCGGCACTCGCCTGGCGCTCGGCTGGGCGCTCGGCTCCTACGTCTTCAGCCGCTACAAGGCGCCGAAGCGCAAGTTCGCGCAGCTGGCCTGGCCGGAGAGCGCCGATCGCGAAGCGGTCGCGGCCCTCGCCGACGGATTGAAGCTCGCGCGCGACCTGATCAACACGCCGGCCGAGGACATGGGCCCCGTTGAGCTGGCCGCCGCCGCGCGCACGCTCGCCGAGCGGCACGGCGCCGAGATCAAGCTGATCGTCGGCGACGATCTGCTGGCCCAGAACTATCCGACGATCCACGCGGTCGGCCGCGGCAGCGACCGGGCGCCCCGCCTCATCGACCTCACCTGGGGCGACGCGGCGGCGCCGAAGCTGACCCTGGTCGGCAAGGGCGTCTGCTTCGATTCCGGCGGCCTCGACATCAAGTCGGCCGGCGGCATGAAGATGATGAAGAAAGACATGGGCGGTGCCGCGACCGTGCTCGGCCTGGCCCACGCGATCATGGCCTCCGGCCTCAAGGTCCGCCTGCGCGTGCTGGTGCCGGCGGTCGAGAATTCGATCTCGGGCAACGCGTTCCGGCCGATGGACATCTTCAAGACCCGCAAGGGCCTGACCGTCGAGATCGGCAATACCGATGCCGAAGGCCGTCTCATCCTGTGCGACGCGCTGGCCGAGGCGGTGACCGAGGAGCCGGCACTGCTGATCGACATGGCGACCCTGACCGGGGCGGCGCGCGTGGCGCTCGGCCCGGAATTGCCGGTGCTGTTCTCCAACAACGAGGCGGTTGCCGCCGAACTGCTGGAGGCCGGCACGGTCGAGGCCGATCCGCTGTGGCGACTGCCCCTGTGGAAGTCCTACCGCAAGTATCTCGACAGCAAGGTCGCCGACATCAACAACGCCTCGGACTCGGGCTTTGCGGGCGCGATCACCGCGGCACTCTACCTGCAGGAGTTCGTCGGCACCGAGGTGCCATGGGTCCATATCGACACCTTCGCCTGGAACCACTCGACCCGCGCCGGACGCCCGGAGGGCGGCGAGGGCCTGGCATTGCGCGCGCTCTTCCATCTGATCCAGAAGCGATTCGGCTGAAACGTCCGGTTTAATGTTTGCGAAAGACCTGTCGCGCATCCTTCGGTACGTTAGCGAAACGAACCGATGAAACTGGCGCGGCAGGTCGGCATATGGCGATCGAGTTCAAGGGGCCGGAAGGGCTCGACCTGTGGCGTCGCACGCTATGCGAGAGCGTTCGAAGATCCGGCCCCGACCTTTCGGCCCGCCAGATGGCGATCCTGCTGACCGTCTATCTGACGCCGCCGCCCCACACGGTGCGCGGTTTGGCGGAGCTTCTGAACATTTCCAAACCGGCCGTGACCCGTGCGCTCGATCGCCTGGGCATGCTGGGCCTGGCACGGCGCAAGCGGGACGATGCCGACAAGCGCAATGTGCTGGTTCAGCGCACGGTGAAGGGCTCGGTCTTCCTCAGCGAATTCTCGGAGGTCATGCTGACCTCGGCCAAGCAGGCGAAATAGGGGCTAATAGCCCGCGGCGAGATCGACCCGGTCGGGCCAAGGCTCGCCCCGGATCAGCCGGCGCAGATTCTCCGCGACCACCAGCGAGGCCGTATTCGGGTTCGTCAGGGCCGCGACATGGGGCGTCACCGTGATCCGGTCATGCGCCCAAAACGGATGGACCGCCGGCAGCGGCTCCTCAGCGAAGACGTCGAGCACGGCCTCGGACAGTTGGCCGCTCTCGAGCGCCGCCAGCAAATCCGCCTCGAGCAGATGGCGGCCGCGGCCGACGTTGATGATCGCGGCACCCTTGGGCATCTGCGCGAAATTCGAGGCCGACAGGATGCCCTCGGTCGCCGGTGTCAGCGGCAGCAGGCAGACCAGGATGTCGGTCCGGGCGAGAAAGGCCGCCAACCCCTCGTCACCGGCAAAGCAGGTGATGCCGGCCAGCGTCTTCGCCGTCCGGCTCCAGCCGGCCACGTCGAATCCCAGGGCATGGAGCGCCGTCGCGGCGGCCGCGCCCAGTTCGCCGAGGCCCAGGATGCCGACCCGCCGCTCCGACGCCCGCGGCTGCGACAGCGGCTTCCACACGCCGGCCTGCTGCTGCCGGCGGTAGGCCGGTTCCTTGAGGTGCAGGCGCAGCACCTGGAGCGTCACATATTCGGTCATCGCCCTGGTCATATACGGATCGACCAGCCGCACGAGCGGCACCTGCGTCGGGTAGAGCTTGTCGCGCAGAATGTGATCGATACCGGCGCCGAGCGAATGGACCAGCTTGAGGTTGGGCAGCGAGGCGAGCCAGCCCTCGGGCGGCAGCCAGCACAGCGCCGCATCGACGGCCGCCGGGTCGGTCACGTCCTGCCAGGGCAGGAAGGTGAGATCGGGCAGCAGGGCGGCGAGCGCCGCGCGCCATTTCTCGACATGGTCGCCCGGCGAGCTGAACGCCAGCGTCAGCCGCGCCATCAGTTCAGCCGCTCGATCAGCCGCGCGTGCAGCGCGCGGTCACCGGCCGCGATGATGCGGCCGTCGCTGGCGAGGCCCGGCGCCCTGCCCTGCCAGTCGGTCACGATGCCGCCGGCCCCCTCGATGATCGGCACATGGGCGCAATAGTCGTAGGGCTTGAGGCTGGCCTCGACGACGGCATCGACGAAGCCGCTCGCGACCAAGCCATAGGCGTAGCAATCGGCGCCGAAGCGCACCAGCTTGGCCTGATCGGCGACGGCGTCGAAGCGCGGACGGTCGACCGCGTCGAACATCGCCGGCGTGGTCGAGAAGATCGCGGCGCGCGCCAGCTCGGCGCAGGCCCGGGTCCGGACCGGCCGGCCGTTGAATGTCGTCGGCCGGCCCTCGCCGCCGATCCAGCGCTCGCGCGAGATCGGCTGGTCGAGCACGCCCAGCACAGGGCGGCCCTGGTACAGCAGCGCCACCAGCGTGCCGAACAGCGGCACGCCCGAGATGAATGATTTGGTGCCGTCGATCGGATCCAGCACCCAGACCCATTCGGCATCGGTCCGGTCCGGACCGTGTTCCTCGCCGAGCACCCCATGGTCGGGGAAGCGCCGGGCGATGAGCCCGCGCATGGCGGACTCGGCCTCGCGGTCGGCGATGGTGACCGGCGAGGCGTCGTCCTTGTCGATGATCTCCACCGACTGACGGAAGTAACGACGAACCACCTCGCCCGCCGCATCGGCGAGTTCGGCCGCGAGGAGGGCGGCCGCGTCGAGGACGGCGGGCGAGGCGCTGGTCATGGGCCGGTTATTCCTTGGTGAGATCGACCGGGCTGTCGCTCTGCTTGTTCAGGAACGCGATGACGTCGGCGCGATCCTCCGGCTTCGGCAGACCGGCGAAGCCCATCTTCGTGCCCGCCAGATAGGCCTTCGGATTGAAAATGAAGGCCGCGACTTCCTGCGGGGCCCAGGTGCCGCCCAGCTTCTTCATCGCGTCGGAATACTGGAAGCTCGCCTCATGCGCACGCGGGCCGCCGAGCGCGCCATAGAGGTTCGGGCCGACCTTGTTGGCGCCACCCTTGTCGAAGCTGTGGCAGGCGGCGCACTTCTTCGCGATGTCGGCGCCCTTGGCCGGATCGGCCTTGGCCCAGATCTCGGCCGGAATCGGTGCCGGCTTCTCGGGAGCGGCGGCCGCGGTCTCGGTCGCGGCCGATTCGCCGCCGGCGATCGGATAGGCGGCCGTCTCGAGTTTCTTGGGATGAACCAGTCCCTCGGCGACGAGGCCGGTGACCATCGCGACGATCAATGCGACGAGCAGCGACGCCGCGAGCTTGTTGAACTCAAACGAAGACATGGTGCAGCCCTTGACGGTTTACGCAGTTTGGTGGTCGGGTCGGAAATGATCGGGTGCGCGCGACGGCTTCGATGAATTCTCGTGCGGCACTCGGGGACAACCATTTCCCACCAGGATGATACGGACGGGAGGTTTCATCATGACGCGCGACAAATGTCGAGTGCTCGTCTCGCAAAAACACCCTGCCCCGCGCCGGAACCATACCCCGGGATGCGGCGGCGAATGACGCGAAATCCTGCGTCATAGCGCCGCAAAATCAAGGAAAAACGATGGCTTACCCCGCAGAATCTCAGGCGAAATCACCGAGCGCCCTGGTTGTCATCCCCTCGCGGCTCGCCGCCACGCGCCTGCCGAACAAGCCGCTCGCCGACATTCACGGCACGCCGATGGTCGTCCATGTCTGGCGCCGCGCGATCGAAGCCGATATCGGGCCGGTCGTGGTCGCGTGCGGCGACCGGGCGATTCTGGACGCGATCGAGGCCGCCGGCGGCACGGCCGTGATGACCAATCCCGACCATCCTTCGGGCTCCGACCGGGTTTGGGAGGCGGTGCAGAAGATCGACCCGGACGGGCGCCACGACATCATCGTCAATGTGCAGGGCGATATGCCGACCCTCGACGGCGCCTTCATCCGGCGCGCGCTCGATCCGCTCGCGGATCCGGCCGTCGATATCACAACGCTGGTCTGCGAAATCGCGGACCCTGGCGAGCGCGAGCGCCCGAGCGTGGTCAAGGCCGTGGTCGCGTGGCAGCCCCAGGGCGGGATCGGCCGCGCGCTCTATTTCAGCCGCGCCACGGTGCCGACCGGCCCAGGGCCGCTCTATCACCACCTTGGGCTTTACGCCTATCGCCGGGCGGCACTCGAGCGCTTCGTCAGCCTGCCCCCGGCGCCGCTGGAGCAGCGCGAAAAGCTCGAACAATTGCGGGCGCTAGAAGCCGGCATGCGAATCGACGCCGTCGAGATTTCGACCATTCCGCTGAACCTCGACACGCCGGAAGATCTTGAGCGCGCGCGAGAGATGCTGAAGGGTTAGCGACCCGGATTTCCCGACCGAACCCAAGCCAGACCGGAACGAAGAAGCCAATGCCCGCCCCATCCTCCGCCACGACCGGCCCGATCGCCTTCCAAGGCTCGCCCGGGGCCTATTCCGACCTCGCCTGCCAGGAGGTGCGACCGGACCGGCGCACGCTGCCGTGCCGAACCTTCGAGGACGCGCTGGCGGCGCTGGCGAGCGGCGAGGCCGATCTCGCCATGATCCCGATCGAGAATTCGGTCGCCGGCCGCGTCGCGGACGTGCACCACCTGCTGCCGCGCTCCGGCCTTGCGATCATCGGCGAGCATTTCGCGCCGGTGCATCATCATTTACTGGCCGTCCCCGGCGCCTCGATCGAGACGCTGAAGACCGTCCGCAGCCATGTGCATGCGCTGTCGCAATGCCGCGACGTCATCCGCGACTTGAAGCTGACCCCGGTGGTCGCCGCCGACACGGCCGGCGCCGCGGCCGAGATCGCACGGCTGGGCGATCCGTCCGTCGGTGCGATCGCGTCCGAACTGGCCGGCCGGATCTACGGGCTGGTGTCGCTCAAGGCCGGGATCGAGGACGCCGCCCATAACACGACGCGCTTCGTCGTCCTGGCACGCGAACCGGAAGTGCCGAAGTTCGACGGCAGCCCGATGGTCACGACCTTCCTGTTCCGTGTGCGCAACGTGCCCGCGGCGCTCTACAAGGCGCTGGGCGGCTTCGCCACCAATGGCGTCAACATGACCAAGCTCGAAAGCTACATGAGCGGCGGCACCTTCGCCGCGACGGAGTTCTATGCCGACGTCGAGGCGCACCCGTCCGAACGCCGCCTGCAACTGGCGCTCGACGAACTCAAGTTCTTCACCGAGGAACTGACGATGCTCGGCACCTATCCGGCCCATCCTTCACGCAGCAAGCTCGCGTCGGGGAAGTAAGCGCGCGGACGCTTCTCACATTTCGTCATCCCCGGGCCAAACCGGGGATGACGATAAAGTGAGGGACCGATTGCCAGCCTCGCACCCCACCGCCTTGACCTTCCCATGGTGGCAATCCCATGTGATGCCGGTCACCTTCCAGGGAGCGAGAGATGGCCATCCGCACGGCCGAGATCCTGACCATCGGCGAGGCGTCGGCCGCTTCCGGCGTGTCGGCCAAGATGATCCGCTATTACGAGAGCGTCGGGCTGATCCGGCCGGCAACCCGGACCGAATCCAACTACCGGACCTATGACGGCAAGGCGGTCGAGACGCTCCGCTTCGTGGCCCGCGCGCGTCATCTGGGCTTTTCGATGGACGAGATCGGCCGGCTGCTGGCGCTGTGGCAGGACCGCGGCCGCGCCAGCGCCGACGTCAAGGCGCTGGCCGTGAAGCATATCGACGAGCTGGAGCAACGGATCGCCGCCATGACGGCGATGAAGGCGACCCTGGAACACCTGGCGGAACGCTGCCACGGCGACAACCGGCCGGACTGTCCGATCATCGAAAGCATCGCGAGCGGCGATTGCTGCCACTGACCGTCTAAGCCACTAACCCCTGGGCGCGAACAGGATTACGCCGGCGCCGAACAGGCAGAGGGCGGCGCCGGCCAGGTCCCAGCGATCGGGCCGGACCCGCTCGACGGCGAGCAGCCACAAGAGCGAGATCGCGACATAGACCCCGCCATAGGCGGCATAGGCGCGGCCCGCGGCGGATGCGTCGATACGGGTCAAGAGGAAAGCGAACAGGCCCAGCGACACGGCGCCCGGGACCAGCCACAACGGCGAGCGGCCGAGCCGCAACCAGGCCCAGACCGCGTAGCAGCCGGCGATCTCGGCCAGCGCCGCGCCGACAGCGGCGAAAGCCGATCCCATCAGCGGCCGCGTCCCAGCCAATCCTCGATCAGGCGCCGCGAGATCGAATCCTTGCGCGGCAGGCGGAAGAATTCGTCGTCCTCATGGGCCAGCACCCAGTCGCGCGAGAACCAGCGGGCGTCCTCCAGTTCCTTGTCGTTGAGGTCGATCTCGCGGCTCTTCGCTGTCGCATGAAAGCCCAGCATGATCGACGACGGGAACGGCCAGGGCTGCGAGGAGTGATAGATCACGTCCTCGACCTCGATCCCGGCTTCCTCCTTGACCTCGCGCGCGACGGCTTCCTCCAGGCTCTCGCCCGGTTCGACGAAGCCGGCGAGCGTCGAATACATGCCCTTCATCCAGACCGCCTGCCGGCCGAGCAGCATCTTGTCGCCGTCGGTCACCAGCATGATCACGGCCGGATCGGTGCGCGGGAAATGGTGGGTCTTGCACTCGGGCGAGATGCAGATGCGGACATGGCCGGCCTCGGCGCCGATCGTCGGGCTGCCGCAGATGCCGCAGAACCGGTGGCGGCTATGCCAGTAGGACAGGCCGCGGGCATAGGCGAGCAGCGAGCCGGTCCGTTGCGGCAACAGCGGGCCGAATGCCCGCAGGTCCTGGAATTTCGGTCCCTCGTCCGACGGCGCCGCACCGAAGCCGAGTCGCTCCAGCGGCACCTCCTCCGACGAGATGTCGAGCGCGAAATGCGCAATATCGCCGTCGAGGCCGAGCAGCATAGGCTCGGCACCGCCGACGATGAACGGCGTCACCGTCGGCAGATCGAGCAGGACCGGTTCGGGGCCGGCACCCGAGTCGCGGACGAGATGCTGGGAACGCCAGACCGGGACGAAACGGCTCGTGTCCGCAGTCAGCCGCGTCTTGAGCCAGTCGGGATCCT
The DNA here is from genome assembly GCA_035310205.1 of Aliidongia sp. Classification (GTDB taxonomy): domain Bacteria; phylum Pseudomonadota; class Alphaproteobacteria; order ATCC43930; family CGMCC-115725; genus Aliidongia. Next base: position 129,957 of record DATGEK010000042.1, on the reverse strand, counting down.
TGCGCAGCGGACCGACCCGATCGAGTCCCCCCGCCGCATAGAAATTCGGTCGCTTCATAGGGCGAGACCATGGCATGGCAGGAACCGACCGGCAAGCGATGGGCCGTCGCAGGCCGCTTTCCCGGCCATTTCCCGCAGCCCATCCATGCCATCGGTCGAACAGGCTTGCACCTTGGCGCCGGACAGTCGATATATGCCCTTGGAAGGCTGGTGATGGGCAGGTCCCTCGCCAACCCGGTCAGGTCCGGAAGGAAGCAGCCGCAACGAGTTTCCGACTTGGGTCGTCGCCGGTCTTCCACCCTTTCTCGTCCAATCGACCTCTGGCGGCGGGCCCCCTTCTTGACAGTGTCGACCGCGACCGATCGTCCTGCCCGCCCGGCGATGCCCCCGGCCTCCCGCCCCATCCCATGAGCAATCAAGTCGAATACCGAGTCCTCGCCCGGAAATACCGGCCGTCGAGCTTCGAGCAGCTGATCGGGCACGATACGCTCGTGCGCACGCTCTCGAACGCGTTCAACAGCGGCCGCATCGCGCATGCGTTCATGCTGACCGGCGTGCGTGGCGTGGGCAAGACGACGACGGCCCGCATCATCGCCCGGGCGCTCAACTGCGTCGGGCCCGACGGCACCGGCGGCCCGACCATGCAGCCCTGCGGCGTGTGCGACGCGTGCCGGTCGATCGCCGAGGATCGCCACCCCGACGTCATCGAGATGGACGCGGCGTCGCGCACCGGCGTGGACGATATCCGCGAGCTGATCGAGAGCGTGCGCTACCGCCCGGTGTCGGCCCGCTACAAGATCTACATCATCGACGAAGTGCACATGCTGTCGAAGGCAGCGTTCAACGCGCTGCTGAAGACGCTCGAGGAGCCGCCGCCGGACATCAAGTTCGTGTTCGCGACGACCGAGATCAACAAGGTGCCGGTGACGGTGCTGTCGCGCTGCCAGCGCTATACGTTGCCACGCATCCCGCTCGATACGCTCGCGGCCTACTACGGCGAGATCGCGGTCAAGGAAAAGGTCGAGATCGAGCCAGGCGCCCTGGCACTGGTCGCGCGCGCCGCCGACGGCTCGGTGCGTGACGGGCTGTCGATCCTCGATCAGGCGATCGCGCTCGGCTTCGGCGGCCTCATCACCGAGGCCGCCGTCCGCGAGATGCTGGGCGTGGCCGACCGCGGCCTGACCTTCGACCTGTTCGAAAGCGTGATGGCCGGCGATGCGCCGGCGGCGCTGGCCGGGCTCGAAGTGCTCTACAACGGCGGCACCGATCCGGCGATGGTGCTGCAGGACCTCTTGGACGTGACCCATTTCGTCACGCGCCTGAAGCTCGAGCGGGCAACCGACCCGGCGGCATCCGCCCAGCCGCTCGCCGACGGCCAGGACCTGGAACGCGGCCGGGCGCTGGCGGCCAGGCTCGGCCTCGCCGCCCTCGCCCGCACCTGGCAGCTGCTCCTGAAGGGCCTGCCCGAGGTGCAGATGGCGCCGCATCCGCTGAAGGCGGCAGAGATGGTGCTGGTCCGCCTGGTCTATGTCACCGACCTGCCGCCGCCGGCCGACCTCATCAGGGCGCTGCAGAATGCCGGCGCCGGCCAGGGCACGTCCGGCGGCAAAGGCGCGCCCGGCGGCAATGGTGCTGCCCCGCGCGCCGAGGCCCCGCCGCGTCCGATGGCGATCCAGGGCGGCCAGGCGATGGCCGCGCGCCAGCCGGAGCCGGTCGCGGCAGCGGTGCTGGAGCCGACCGCGGAGGCGGCCCTGCCCCGCCCGACCAGCTTCTACGAGGTGATGGAGCTGATCGCCAACCAGCGCGAGGCGATCCTCTACAACCACATCGCCGCCTTCGTGCATCTGGTGCGCTTCGAATCGGGCCATATCGAGCTCCGGCCCGAGCCCGAGGCGCCGCGCGACCTCGCGACCCGCATGGGCCAGTTCCTGAACGAGAAGACCGGCCAGCGCTGGATGATCACGGTCTCGCGCGAGCCGGGTCAGCCGACCCACCGGGAACAGATGCTGGCAGCCGAGGCGAAGCGCCGGGCCGAGGTCAGCGCCACGCCGCTGATGAAGGCCTTGCTGCTTGCTTTCCCCGGCACGACCATCGACAAGATCATCGACCTTGAGCCGCCGCCGCAGCCGGCCCTGCCGGCCGAGCTGCCGCTGGAGCCGGAGCCCTCGGCCGAGCCGGCCGACATCGCGGTGTTCGATGACGCGCCGGCCGCAGGACTTTATGAAGAAGATGATCCGGGACCGTTCATGGCCCCGATCCTCGATCCCGACGAAGAAGATGGAGACGCTTGAGATGAAGAATCTCGGCAACATGATGAAGCAGGCGCAGCAGTTCCAGGCGCGCATGCAAGAGATGCAGGTCCAGCTCGAACAGGTCGAGATGACGGGTCAGTCCGGCGGCGGCACGGTCAAGGTCGTGCTGTCCGGCAAGAACGAGGTCAAGAAGATCTCGATCGACAAGGCGCTGGTCGACCCGGAAGAAGTCGAGGTCCTGGAAGACCTGCTGCTGGCCGCGTTCAACGACGCCAAGCAGAAGGTCGAGACCCATGCCGCGGCCGAGATGCAGAAGATCACCGGCGGGTTGCAGCTGCCGCCGGGCATGAAGCTGCCGTTCTAAGGAATCCCGCTTGTCCGGCGCCGAGATCGACCGGCTGATCCAGCTTCTGGCCAAGCTGCCGGGGCTGGGGCCGCGCTCGGCCCGGCGCGCGGTGCTTTATATGCTGAAGCGGCGGGATGCGTTCATGCTGCCGCTCGGCGCCGCCATCGGCGAGGTGGCGGATGCGATCCTGCCCTGCCGCATCTGCGGCAACCTCGATACGACCGACCCCTGCCCGATCTGCGCCGATGCCGGTCGTGACGGCGGGCTCGTCTGTGTCATCGAGGACGTCGCCGATCTCTGGGCGATCGAACGCACCTCCTCCTACACCGGCAAATACCATGTGCTGGGCGGCATCCTGTCGGCGCTCGACGGCGTGCGGCCGGAAGATCTCAACATCCCCCGCCTGATCGAGCGCGCCGCGGCCGGCGACGTGCGCGAGGTCATCCTGGCCATGAACGCGACCGTCGAGGGCCAGAGCACCGCCCATTACCTGACCGACCGGCTGGCCCCGACCGGGGTCAAGGTCTCGCGCCTCGCCCATGGCGTGCCGATCGGCGGCGAGCTCGACTATCTGGACGAAGGCACTCTCGCCGCTGCGCTCAAGGCGCGTCGGCCGTTCTAGAGCCGGATCGGACGCCGAGCGGCCAGCCGCTCAATCCAAGCTTATTCGGTCACAGCCCGCCATGCGGCCAGCGCTGCGTCACGAGCTTAGTCCGCGTGAAGAAGCGGATGCTGTCTTCGCCGTATTGGTTAAGATCGCCGAACGCCGAGTCCTTCCAGCCGCCGAAGCTGTGGTAGCTGACCGGCACCGGCATCGGGACATTGACGCCGACCATACCGACCGCGACCTCGCCGACGAAACGCTGCGCCGCCTCTCCATTGCGCGTGAAGACCGAAACCGCGTTGCCTTGGTGATGATCACTCGGATAGCTCAGCGCCTCCTCGAATGTCTCGGCACGAACGATCTGCAGCACGGGGCCGAAGATCTCGTCCTGGTAGCTCTTCATCGAAGACGTCGCGTGATCGATCAGGGTCGGCCATAGGAAGAACCCGTCCTCATGGCCCGGCAAACTCCGGCCCCGCCCGTCGATGACCAGCTCGGCGCCCTCATCGACAGCCATCTGGATGTAGCTCTCGATCCTCTTCTTGTGTTCGGCGGTGACGACCGGACCCATTTGCGCACCGGGATCCGAGGCGACGCCGATCCGCAGCTTGGGAATCTCCCGCAACAGGCGCTCGCGAACCGCCTCGGCCGTCTTCTGCCCGACGGGCACGAGTACCGGCATGGCCATGCACCGCTGGCCGGCAGAGCCGAAGGCCCCGGCGAGGGCATCCGCGACGACCTGGTCAAGAGCCGCGTCGGGCAGGATGATGCCGTGGTTCTTCGCTCCGCCCATGCATTGCATGCGCTTGCCGCTGGCGGCACCGCGCGCGTAGACCGACTTGGCCACGGCCGTCGAGCCGACGAAGCTCACGGCCTTGATGTCCGGATGATCGGTGATTGCCTGGCCGACCTCCGGGCCACCATGGACGACGTTGAAGATCCCCGGCGGCACACCGGCTTCGAGGGCCAGTTCCGCGAGCCGAACGCTCGGCGAAGGGGTGCGTGCCGACGGTTTCAGGATGAAGGCGTTGCCGACGGCGATGGCCGGGGCCAGCATCCAGAGCGGGATCATGGCGGGGAAGTTGAAGGGCGGAATGCCAGCGACGACCCCCAGGGGTTCGCGGATCGAATAGACATTGGTGCCCGGGGCGGTGCCCTGGGTGAACTCGCCCTTCTGCAAGTGCGGGACGCCGCAGACGAAATCGACCACGTCCAGGCCGCGCTGCAGCTCGCCGAGGGAATCGTCCAGCAATTTGCCATGCTCGGAGGACATCAGCTGGGCGAGTTCCTGCTTATGCTCTTCGATCAATGCCTTGAACTTGAACATCACCCCGGCCCGGCGCTGGGGGGTGAGTGCCGCCCAGGCGAGTTGCGCCGACTTGGCGATGGCGACAGCCTCCGCCAGGACTGCGGCGTCACCGTGCTCCAGTTGGGCCTGCACCCGCCCGGTGTTCGGATCGTAAACCGGGCTGGTGACCGCGCCGGCGCGCGAGAAGTGCTGGCCGTTGATGAAGTGGCTGATCGTGCGCATGGGCGTTCCTTCCGGCGAGTTGACCTCGGAAATAGGAAGCGACCCATTTGTGTGTATACCTGGCCGTCGGCAGACACCATTGCGGCACGCGGGGCGAATGCGCGCAGGCTCTGGAGCGGCATCGAAGCCAGGTTCGAGATGAGCGTCAACGCCGGCTCTGGGTGATGGCCACGCCGACAATGCAAATGACGGCGCCTGCAACGAGCGCTGGCGTCAGGGGATCGTGGAGGAAGACAACCCCTGCGGCGACAGCGAAGACGGTTTGCAGCAGCGCGAAGGGCGCCACACGCGTCATCGAGCATCGGGCGATCAGCCAGAACCACAGGCCCCAGCCGGCGACCGCGCCGAACAGGACCGTGTAGGCGAAAGCCAACCAAGCCGTCGAGCTGGCCGTGTGGAGCGATGCGAGTTGGCCGTGCTCGGTCACGAGCGAGGCCGCGATGACCTGCGGAACGGTGAACAGCGACATCCAGGCCATCAGTTTCAGCGGCTCGAATGGACCATACCGTTTCGTGAGCACGCTCCCGACCGCCCAGGCGAAGCCGGCGGCGATGACCAGCAGGGTCGGCACGATCTTCACCGAGGCGCTCGGCTCCACCACGGTCAGCGCCACGCCTGCGAACGCCAGAGCAACGCCGATGATGATGCGCGTCGAAGGCCGCTCACCGAGAAATGGCCAAGCGAGGAGAACCGTAAAGGGTGTTGAGAGCTGGTTGGCGACGGCCGACACGCTCGCGAGCCCTTGCCCGAGCCCGACGAAAAACAGCGCGAAGTTCAGACCGCCGAAGAAGACCGATATCGCAATCATCGGTCCGAGTTCGCGCCGGGTCGGTCGCCCGACGAACGGCAGCAGAATCGCCGCGACGGCAGCAAAGCGGAGACCGACGAAGAACAACGGAGGAAACTCCGCCAGGCCAACCTTGATGACGACGAATTGCAAGCCCCAAAACAGGGGCACGAGCACAGCGCAAGCGATCTGGGTCGTGGACATGGGAATCTCTTTCACGACCGAATGGTCCATATATAGACCTGCCTGAACGATGGGTCTGGCCATGGGATGCTCTACCTTACGAAGCGGTCGATGAGGGTATGGGCCACGGCTTCCGACATGGCCCGGTCCGAACCTGTCTTGCCGACGACGCGCATGCCTTCGAGCAGGCAGAGCAGCAGGCGGGCGGCGGTCGCGGGCTCGACGCCATCGGCCAACTCGCCCGCTGCCTGCGCGCGCGCCAGCGCCTCTGCCAGGTGTGTCTCCATCGTCTTGAAGAACCGCCGGATGCGCTGCTCCACCTCGGTGTCGTGGGCGGCCATTTCCATGGCGGTCGCCACCACCAGGCATCCGCGCTTGCCAGGGATGCCGCTCGTGCGGTCGACATAACCAGCCAAACAGGTTCGTAGACCGGCCAAGGCATTTTTCCGTGGATCGAGCTCGGTTTCGAGCCGCGCCAAAGCATCGTCGATATAGCGATCGAGCGCGCGCAGAAAGAGCCCGTGCTTGTCGCCAAAGGCTGCATAGAGGCTGCCGCGCGAGAGGCTCGTCGCCTCAAGCAGATCGGGAAGTGATGTACCGTGATAGCCGCACGACCAGAAGACGCCCATGGCGCGCTCGACAGCGGCGTCCGTGTTGAACTCCCGGGGCCGGCCGCGGGGCATCCGCGGTGTGGTTTGCTGTGCCATGCCCTATATTTGGACCATTCGGTCGTTAAATACAAGCGCGCCCGTCGATACGCATCAATGCGGCGCGTGTCCGCTGGTTGTCCGCGGCAACAAAAGATTGAGTCTTTCTCCGTAGAGCCGGTCAGGCCGGGTCAAGCAGGGCCCCGGTCAGCGACGCACCCTTGGCCTCGACCTTGCTCAAATCGACGCCGCGCAGGTCGGCGCCGGCCAGATTGGCGCCCTCGAAATTCGCCCCCTCGAGCCGGGCCTGCCTGAGATCGGCGCTGCGCAGATCGGCGCCCCTGAGCGAGGCGCCGCGCAGGTCGACCGGCCAGTCGCGTCCGGTCCGCTTTCCTTCCGGTGTCAGCAGCGCCATCGGGCCGAGCCTGGCCGCCGCCAGGTTCGCCATGTCGAGCACCGCGCCCGAGAGATTGGCGCCCGACAGGTCGGCACCGCTGAGGCGGACGCGGCCGAGCCGCGCACCATCGAACTGGGCGAGACACAGTTTGGCATCGGCCAGGTCACCCAGCGTCAGATCGCCCTGCGAGAAGCAAGCGCCCGACAGATCGAGCCCCGCCAGATCGATCCCGTGCAGCACCATCTTGGCCTGGTCGAGCCGGCTGCCGGCGACGCCACTCGTCCGGATCCAGTCGGCATGGAGCGACAGGAGCTCGCGGAGTGCCATCGGCAGCGGCTCGCGCAGGCCTCCGCCCTCCTGGTCCGGCAATTGGGCGCCGTCGAGCCGCGCGGATGAGAGATCGACATTGCGCAGTTCGGCTTGGCGCAGATCGGCGCCGCGGAAATCCGCGCCGTCGACTTGGCAATTGTTGAGCAGGGCGCCCTTGAGGCGGGCCCGGCCGAAATTGGCACCGCTCAGATCGGCGCCGCCCAGATTGGCGGCGAAGAGCGTGGCGCTGTGGAAATCGGCGCTCTTGAGATTGGCGCCGCTCAGGTTCGCGAACGAGAGATCGGCCTCGCCCAGCTTGGCATTGCGCATGTCGGCCCCGGAGAGATCGGCAGACTGGCTGCGCGAGACCTGGCGGGTCGCGATCCAGACGACCAGTTGGCCGGCCCGCAGGTCCGCGCGCTCCAGGTTGGCGCCCCGCAGGCGCGCCTTGGCCATGTTGGCACCCCGCAGGTCGGACCCGATCAGGATCGCCTCGGTCAGGTCAGCGCCGGTGAGATTGGCGCCAAACAGGTCCGCCCCGTCGAGAAAGCTGCGGCCGAGGCGCGCGCGGCTGAGATCGGCACCGGCAAGCATCGCCATGCAGAGACGCTGCCGCTCCAGGTTCGTGCCCGTCAGCATGACGCCACGCAGCGCCAGGCGCTGGCCGTTCGGCCGTCCTTCGAGGAATTGCTTATGTGCGGCCAGCGCCGCCAGCAGATCAGCCGAAACCATGGGTACCGCCTCGATTGAGGTCAGCCAACGCTAGCGGTCACGGCCCCGGGCGACGAACACCACCGGAGCCGTCAGGTGTCGTAGCTGGCCCCGGTCAACTTCGCCCCGCCCAGAATCGCGTTCACATAGTCGCTGCCCCGGAGATCGGCGGTCGTGAGATCGGCCGAGGTGAGGTCCGTCCCTTCGAGCCGGGCGCTGCGCAGGTCCGCACCGCTCAGGTCGGCCTGGACCAGGCTGGCACCACGAAGATCGGTCGGCCAGTCGCGGCCGCTCGGGCGGCCGTCGGCCGCGCGGATCGCCATCGGCCCGAGCTTGGCGCCGCTGAGCTGCGCGCCGGCGAGATCGGCGCGCGCGAGCGACGCTCCGGACAGGTCGGCCCCCGCCAGCTTGCAGCCGCGCAGGCGCGCCTTGTCGAGCTGCGCCAGGCACAGTTTGGCGCCGCGCAGATCGGCACCCGTGAGATCGCAGTCGGTCAGCTTGGCGCCGGAAAGGTCGGCCTTCGCCAGATTGAACCCGGCGAGCGAGGCGCCGCTCATGTCGAGCCGCCGGCCGCGGGCCCCGTTCGAGACGATCCAGTCGACATGCTGGCCCAGGCGCAGCTTGAAGGCCTCGTCATCGAGGGCCGGATCGGTCTCGTGCAGCACGACGTCCTGGCAGGACGCCTTGCTCAGGTCGACGTTCCGCAGCTCGGCGCGCCGAAGATCGGCACCGTCGAAGCAGGCTTCCTCGACCCGCGCGTTGTTCAACAGCGCCGCCCTGAGCGAGGCACCGGTGAAATCGGCGCGCATCAGGTCGCTGCCGGACAGGTTGGCGCCGTTGAGCTCGGCGCCGGAAAGATCGGCACCCATCAGGTTGGCGTAGCTGAAATCGGCGCTGTTGGCGCGGGCGCGGACGAGCTTGGCGCCCTTGAGGTTGGCGCCGGTCAGGTCGGCCGGCGTCTCGCGCACGCGCCGCTCGCCGCTGACGAACACCACGCCCTGCCCCGGGCGGAGGTCGGCCCGCTCGAAATCGGCGCCCTCCAGATTGGCCTTGCGCAGGTTGGCGCCGCGCAGATCCGCGCCGACGAGCGAGGCATGGGACAGGTTGGCGCCGGCCAGGTTGGCGCCGAACAGATCGGCGTTGTCGAAGCTCGAGCGTGCCAGGACCGCGTGGCTGAGATCGACGCCGCCCAGCCGCGAAAATTGCAGCCGCTGCTTGGACAGGTCCGACCCGGCGAGTGCCGCGCCCTTGAGATTGAGGATCCGGCCGCCCGGCTTGCCGTCGAGATAGAGCCGGTGTTCGGAGATCGCCTGCAGCAGCTCAGAGGATTTCATCGATATCCTCCGCCGGCAAAGCGCGCGAAAGAACCGAGCGTCCGCGACACTTGATCGCGAGCAAGTAAAGAACCCGATATTTCGCTAAAATTCGACAAAATCCGACTCCGATGCTTGCAGAGCAAACTCGAAAGAAAAAGTACGCCAGGCAATGTCCGATATCCCGGAAGGACAAGCAAAGATTTTATCGAATCAACATCCACCAAATACGAGACGCATTGAATCAATTCACTGCGCAACCTCGGGGCCGTCAGGCCGGCCGACCAGAGCGATCAGCGTCTGCAGGCCATGGGCGCAGGCGGTACGCCGTCCCGCCTTTTCCACCTCGACCTCCAACTCGCAGACGGTCAGCGTACGCCCGCTGCGAATGACCCGGCCGGTCGCGATCAGCAGGTCGCCGTCGGCCGGCGCCAGCAGGTTGACCTTGAATTCGACCGTCAGCACCGAGCTGTCGGCCGGAAACAGGGTGAAGCCGGCATAGCCGCCGGCAGAATCGGCGATCGTGCTGGTGACGCCGGCATGGAAATAGCCGTGCTGCTGGCCGAGGTCCGGGCGATAGGGCAGCTGGATCTCGCACAGGCCCGGCTCGATCCGGGTCAGCCGGGCGCCGAGCAGGCCCATGATGCCCTGGCGGGCGAAGCTCGCCTCGACCCGTGCGGCATAGGCCGGGTCGGACGGGGTGAAATGCTTCGGCCCGGTCACGCCGGCCTCCCGGGCAGCCCGATCGGTGCCGTGTCCTCGATCGGCTCCAGCGCCTCGCCCTCGATCAGGCTGTCGGCGGTAGCGTCGATCACCTGGTAGGCGCCGAGATTGCCCGGCACCGGCTTGCCAGGCCGCAGTCCCAACTGCTGCATCTGGCGCGCGCGGGGCAGCAGACGGCCGTTGACGGTGCCGGTCAGCTTCGCGAAACCCTCCGCCGCCTGCTTGATACCGCGCCCGACCGAAGCGGCATGGCCGACCGCGACCGACAGGCTTTCCAGGAGCTTCTCGGCGGCGCCGACGATGCGCGCCTGGTTCTCGATCTGGCGCATCAGGCTGATCTCAACCGCAGCGAAGCCGATGATGCAGGCGAGCCCCGCCGGTCCGGCCGGGATGATCTGTACGTCGGCGGCCTTGCGCGCGAAATCGGCATCGGCCCGGCCCAGCTTCTCGATCGCCGCCTCGTTCGGCAGATACATGACCGACAGCACGCGGCTGACCTCGCCCTCGCGGCCGGACTTGCGGAAGCCCGACTGCACGGCGCCGCGGTAATCCTTGTCGGCCAGATCCTTCAGATGCTGGTTCATGGTCCGCGCCAGGCTCTGGTAGGCCAGTGCCTCCCCCGCCGTTCCTTCCGCCTCGGCCAGATCGAGCAGATGCTTCGAGGCCTTGGAATCGATCACCAGCACCGCATCACCGGGCAGGAACACGATCGCGTCCGGCCTGAGCTTGCGCTCGGCCTCGGCGCCGTAGACCGTCTGCTGCAGCACGAAGTCGCGGCCCTGCTCCAGCCCGAAGGACTTCAGCGTATTGGCAAGGCCGATCTCGGCGAAATAGCCGGCGCCGCCGGGGCTGGAGAGCGCGCGCTGGATCGTGTCGATCATCTGCGCCTTCTCGGTCACCTGCCCCTTCAGCTGCGATACGCCGTCGTTCAGCACCTGCACTTCGAGCCGGAGCGCCGCCGTCGTCTCGGCCAGTTGCTTCTGGGCGGCGAGCTTCGATTCGGCCGTCTCGCGCTTATGGTCCTCCAGCAGCTTGCTGGAGATATGCTGCGCGGTCTGGAACACGCCAGCCTTGGTCGTCTCCAGGAACTCGGCTTTGGTCTTCTCCCAATCCGCCATCTGCTGCCGCACCGCCTCGGCCTGCTGGCGCGCAAGCGCCGCCTCGGTCCGGGCGGACGCCGCCTCCGCCCGCACCGCTGCTTCCGCCTGGCGCGCGAGATCGAGGGCGGCCTGCATGTCGAGCCGTCGGCTCTCCGCGATCTCGGCCGCGGCCCGCGCCTCGCCGACCGCCGCCTCCAGCCCGGCGCGCTGGCGGCCTGCCCGCAGCTGCGCGGCGAGCAAGCCCAGGGCAAGGCCGGCAATGGCCGCGATCGCAACCGTCAGCACATCCATCGTCACGTCGCTTCACTCCAACCGTTCTGAGGGCCGACGATAGCAGCCGTGCGGGTCGTCGCGACAGCCGCGGCTTGACCGGTCGGGCGGAAAGCCATACCTCTGCGGTCAGAACCCCAGCATTCCCAACGAGTCCATAGAGTCATGGCCAAGCTGCCCATCGTCCTTGCTCCCGATCCCGTCCTCAAGGCGAAGGCCAAGTCGATCGCGGCGGTCGACGACTCGATCCGGCGCCTGATGGACGACATGCTGGAGACGATGTACGCGGCCCCCGGCATCGGCCTTGCGGCCAACCAGGTCGGCGTCCTGAAGCGCGTCCTCGTGCTCGACGTCGCGCGCGAGGGCGACGCGCCGAAGCCCATGGGCATGGCCAATCCCGAGGTCGTCTGGGCCTCGCCGGAGCAATCGGTCTATAACGAGGGCTGCCTGTCCCTGCCCGAGCAATATGCCGACATCACCCGTCCGGCGGCGGTGCGCGTCCGCTATCTCGATCGCGACAACAAGCAGCAGGAAATCGAGGCCGACGGGCTGCTCGCCACCTGCATCCAGCATGAGATCGACCATCTCGACGGCGTGCTGTTCGTCGATCATTTGTCGGCGCTGAAGCGCAACATGATCATGAAGAAGCTGTTGAAGCTGAAGAAGCAGCGCGCCGAAGACGGCGAGTAGGCCGGTACTCAGATGACCGCCTCCCGAACGCGGCTCCGCCTTGCCTTCATGGGCACGCCGGATTTCGCCGTGCCGGTGCTCGACGCCCTCGCGGCGGCCGGCCATGAGATCGCTGCGGTCTATAGCCAGCCGCCGCGGCCGACCGGCCGGGGCCACAAGACCCAGCCGTCGCCGGTCCAGGCGCGGGCCGAAGCACTCGGCCTGCCGGTCCGCCACCCGGTATCGTTGAAGCCGGAAGAGGAGAAGGCCGCCTTTGCGGCACTGGACCTCGATGCCGCCGTGGTCGCCGCCTACGGGCTGATCCTGCCGCGCGCGATCCTCGACGCCCCGCGGCTTGGCTGCCTCAACGTCCACGGCTCGCTGCTGCCGCGCTGGCGCGGCGCCGCGCCGATCCAGCGCGCGCTGATGGCGGGCGATGTGGAGACCGGCATCACCATCATGCAGATGGATGCCGGGCTCGACACCGGCGCCATGCTGTTCAAAGGGGTGGTGCCGATCGGTCCCGAGGCGACGGCCCAGAGCCTGCACGATGCGCTCGCCGCGATGGGTGCCGAATTAATCCTGCTGGCCCTCGACGGCGTCGCCGCCGGCACGCTCGCGCCCGTGTCGCAGCCCGAGGCCGGCGTCACCTATGCCGCCAAGCTGATCCGCGAGGAAGGCGCGCTCGACTTCCGCGAGGATGCCGACACGCTCGACCGGAAGATCCGCGCACTCAACCCCTGGCCCGGCGTCTGGTTCGACTATCAGGGCGAACGGATCAAGCTGCTGGCGGCACGGCCGGAGGCCGGATCTGGCGCGCCGGGCACGATCATCGACGGCGATCTGGGCATCGCCTGCGGCGCGGGCGTACTGCGGCCTCTCCTGCTGCAGCGGCCGGGCCGCGCGCCGGTCGAGCGCCGCGCCTTCCTCAACGGCACCAAGATCGATCCAGGCGTCATCCTGCCGTGCCCCGCTACAAACTGACCATCGAGTACGACGGCACCGGCCTGCTCGGCTGGCAGCGCCAGCCGATGGGCCCGTCGGTGCAGGAGATCCTGGAAACCGCGGTCGAGCGCTTCACTGGCAAGTTCAGCCTGGTGCAGGGCGCCGGCCGGACCGATGCCGGCGTGCACGCGACCGGCCAGGTCGCCCATGTCGACCTGGACCAGGACTATCGCCCGTATGTCGTCCAGGGCGCGCTCAATCATCATGTGAAGCCGGCGGCCATCGCCGTGCTGGCGGTCGAACGGGTGCCCGACAGCTTTCACGCCCGTCTGTCGGCCAACCACCGCGCCTACATCTATCGCATCCTGAACCGTCGCGCCCCGCCGGCGCTCGAACGGAACCATGTCTGGCACGTGCCGGTGGCGCTCGACCTCGACGCCATGATCGCCGGCGCCGCCCATCTCGTCGGCCATCACGACTTCACCAGCTTCCGCGCGGCCGAATGCCAGGCGCACTCGCCGGTGAAGACGCTCGACCGTCTGGCGGTCACCCGGGTCGGCGAGGAAATCCATGTGGTGCCGGAGGCCCGCTCGTTCCTGCATCACCAGGTGCGCAACATCGTCGGCACCTTGAAGTTGGTCGGGGCCGGGCAATGGCAGCCGGACGACGTCAAACGGGCACTCGACGCGCGCGATCGATCGGCGGCCGGCCCGACCGCGCCGCCGACCGGGCTCTATCTGACCAAGGTCCGCTACCCGGCCGAGGCGATGCTAGAACAGGGTGGCGGCGAACTGGTCGATAGCGACCCCGAGGACGAGGTCGAGTAGCACGACCGCGAGACTCGCAAGCGCGGTCACCCCCAGCGTCAGCCGGGCGACATAGGCCTCGACCGCAAGCGAGTAGAATTGGACGATCACCAGCAAGAGGGTGCCGAGCGGCCCCAGGATGCCGGACCGGTCGAGCACGACCGCAACCAGCAGGGCCACGACCTGCGGCAGGCCGAACCAGTTCTGCGCGGTGACGAACAGCGGCCAGCGCTCGACATGGCCCAGGATGCGTACCAGGCCGAGCACGGCCAGCGGAAATCCGGCCGTGTGGACGATGTAGGCGATCGCCTGCACCAGGGCATAGATCCAGAGATCGGCCGGCTTCTGGGCCGCCTGCCAGACGTCGAGCGCCAGCAAGGCGGCATAGAACGGCGCGCCATAGAGCGCCGCCATGAAGGAGCGCTTCGCCGCCCCGATGCCGGGATCGAAGGCCGTGACCGCCGTCGGGTCGAGCTTGCAGAAGCGCAGGGCGCCGCCGATCGAGCGGACCGTCTCCGACATGACCGGCATGGCTTCCGGATTGTTCATACGGCGAAGAAGCGGTCGAGCACGCCGTGATAGATCTTCGTCAGCGCCTCGATATCGGCCGTCGGCACCGCCTCGTCGGCCTTGTGCATGGTCAGGCCGACGAGGCCGAACTCGGCGACGGGGCAGAAGCGGTTGATGAACCGGGCATCCGACGTGCCGCCGGTCGTGCTGTATTCCGGCCGCCGGCCGGTCACCGCCTCGGCCGCATCCGCGATCAGTGCCGCAATCGCACCCGGCGGCGTCAGGAAGGATTCGCCGCTGATCCGGACATCGAGCTCGTAGCGTCCGCCGACCGCGTCCAGGGTCCGCCGCAGCCATTGGTCGAGTGCCGCACCCGTCCAGCCGTCGTTGAAGCGGATGTTGAAGCTGGCGCGCGCGGTCGCCGGGATGACGTTGGTCGCCGGATTGCCGATGTCGATGGTTGAGATCTGCAGGGTCGACGCCTGGAAATGCTCGGTCCCCGCGTCGAGCGGCGTCGCGGTCAAGGCCGACAGCATCGCGACCAGGCGGTGGGCGGCATTGTCGGCCAGATGCGGATAGGCGGTATGGCCGCCGACACCATGCACCGTCAGATGGCCGGTCATGCTGCCGCGCCGGCCAACCTTGATCATGTCGCCCAGCTCACGTGCGTTGGTCGGCTCTCCGACCACGCAGGCGTCGAGCTTCTCGCCGCGGGCTGCGAGCCAGTCCAGCATCTTGACCGTCCCGTTGATCGCCGGCCCTTCCTCGTCGCCGGTGATGAGCAGGCTGATCGTGCCGCCGAAATCGGGTCCGCGCTCGGCCACGAACCGGGCGGCGGCGGCGGCGAAGCAGGCGATCGCCCCCTTCATGTCGGCGGCACCCCGGCCGAGCAGCCAGCCGTCGCGCACCACGCCGCCGAACGGGTCGACGCTCCAGGATGCCGCATCGCCGGCCGGCACCACGTCGGTATGGCCGGCGAAGCAGAAATGCCGGCCGCTGGAGCCGATCTTGGCGAACAGGTTTGCGATGTCGGGCGTGCCGGCTTCGCTGAACGGCAGTCTGGTGCAGGTAAAGCCGACACTGGCCAGCGCGTCGGCCAGGACGTCGAGCGCGCCCGCGTCGGCCGGGGTAACGCTTGGCCGGCGGATCAGGTCGGCAGCGAGGCCGACCGGATCGAGCGCCGCAATCATGCCCGCAACAGGTCGTTGATCGAGGTCTTGGAACGGGTCTGGGCATCGACCCGCTTGACGATCACCGCGCAGCTGAGGTTCGGGCCGGGCGAGCCGTCGGGCAGCGCCTTGCCGGGGATGGAGCCCGGGACCACGACCGAATAGGCCGGCACCCGGCCCATGAACACTTCACCGGTCGTCCGGTCGATGATCTTGGTCGAGGCGCTGATGAACACGCCCATGGACAGGACCGAGCCCTGCTCGACCCGCACGCCCTCGACCACCTCGCTGCGCGCGCCGATGAAGCAGTCATCCTCGATGATCACCGGATCCGCCTGCAGCGGCTCCAGCACACCGCCCAGGCCGACGCCGCCGGACAGATGGCAGTTGCGGCCGACCTGGGCGCAGGAGCCGACGGTCGCCCAGGTGTCGACCATGGTGCCGCTGCCGACATAGGCGCCGACATTGACGAAGCTCGGCATCAGGATGACGTTCGGCGCGATGTAGGCCGATTGGCGCACGACCGAGCCGGGCACACAGCGGAAGCCCGCGGCCTGGAACCGCTCGGCGGTCCAGCCGGCGAATTTCGACGGTACCTTGTCCCACCAGACGCCCTCGCCCAGGGTCGGGTCGCTGGCGCCGCCGGTCATGATCACGTTGGCCTGCAGGCGGAACGACAGCAGCACCGCCTTCTTCAGCCATTGATTGACCTTCCAGCCGCCGTCGACCGGCTCGGCGACGCGTGCGGCACCGCTGTCGAGCAGGTCGAGCGCCTTGCGGATCGTCTCGGCCACGTCGCCGGTCGTGGCGGGCGAAATCGTGTCCCGGGCGTCCCAGGCGGCATCGATGGCGGCAGCGAGCGAAAGCGTGGTCATGGCGAGCAATCTTGGCTGTTTTCGGGGAGCGCTCGAACCATGGCGGCGGCTCGGCAAACCTGTCAACCCGGCTGCGATGCAGCCCCGCCCCGATCCTGCCGGCGGCCGTGCGTGGCAAGCCATTGGATCAGGTCGTCGGTCTGATAATGCACATACGGCTGCTCGGCCCCCTCCCGCTGCCAGTCGAGCGGCGAGCGCACCCACAGCGTCAGCATGCCGAGCGCCGCCGCCGGCTCCAGGTTGCGCGCCATGTCCTCGACCATCGCCGAGCGGGCCGGAACGACGCCGTGATGCTCGACCAGCTTGCGGTAGCCGGTCGGATCGGGCTTCGGCATGAATTCGGCTGCGGCGATATCGAACAGCACCTCGAAATGCCGGGAGATCCCGAGCCGTTCCAGCACCCGTTCGGCGTGGCGGACCGAACCGTTGGTGAAGACGAGCTTGCGGCCGGAGAGGCCGTCGAGCGCCGCGTCGAGGGCTGGCGCCGGCTCGATCGGAGAGAGATCGATGTCATGGACATGGGCCATGAACGCGTGCGGATCGATCGCGTGCTCGGTCATCAGCCCGCGCATGGTCGTGCCATAGGTCGTGAACAGCCGCTTCTGCACGACCCGCGCCGCGTCGGCGTCGACATCGAGCAGGCGCATGATGAACTCGCCCATGCGCGCCGAAATCTGGGCGAACAGGTTCGACCCGGCCGGATAGAGCGTATTGTCGAGATCGAAGATCCAGGCTTCGACTTCATGCGGTGGCAAAGACATCTCGATCGATCATCCCTTGTTGGCAAGCGCGGTTCTGAGCCGCAGCGCGGCCGCCTCGTCCGGCGGCAGGCCGAAGCGCAGCCAGTCCGGCCGGTCGGCGAAACGCCGCACCAGAATATGGTGGCCGCCCAGCCGATCGGCGAGCCGTGCCGCGTCGGCGATCCGCACCAGCCGATAGAGGTCGGTGCCGCCGACCGGCTCGAGCCCGGCCGCCGACAGGATGCCGTCGAGCGATCGGGCCGCCGCCGCGAGCCTGGCCCGCATCGCCGCGGCCCACGCCCGATCAGACAGGGCCGCGCGGCCGATCTCCAGCGCGGGCCCGGCGACGGCCCAGGGGCCGAGCGCCGCGTTCACCCGGCCAATCAGTCCGGTCGGGCCGAACGCGAAGCCGAGCCTGAGCCCGGCCAGCCCGAAGAACTTGCCGAACGAGCGCAGCAGGACGAGGCCCGGCGCACCCGCGCGCGCGGCCATGCTGCTTTCCGGCATCACCTCGGCGAAGGCCTCGTCGACGACCAGCAAGCTGCCCCGCGCGGCCTGCCGCGCGGCGAGCGCGGAGAGTTCGGTGGGCGCCCACGACCGCCCGTCCGGATTGTTCGGATTGACCAGGACGAGGATCCGCGCGCTCGAACCGCCGACCTCGGCGCCGCCGATCGCCTGGACCGCGTGCCCCGCGAGCGCCCAGCAGCGCGCATGTTCGGCATAGGTCGGCCCGACGACGGCCACGTCGGTCGGGGGAACCAGACGCGGCAGCAGTTGGATCAGTGCCTGGGAACCGGGGGCCACGGCCACGGGGACATCGGCCGGCGCGCCGTAGAAGGCGCGTGCCGCGGCGGTCAGGTCACGCAGCGCCACCTCGTCCGGCAGCCGTGTCCAGGCATCGGCCGGGATGACCGGCACCGGATAGGGCCAGGGGTTGATGCCGGTCGACAGGTCGAGCCATTGGCGCCTGTCACCGCCAAACCGGGCAATCGCCCGATCGAGCGCGCCACCATGGTCCACGACCGGCCGGTCAGTCATCGAAGGGAATTCAGCGGACAAGGGTACCCCGGATGTTATCAGCCCGCGCCTGGGCGACAGGAGCGTTCTTCCCGGTTTCAGCCGGAATGTCGAGAGCCGTCGGCGCCGGGCCGGCCCGGTCGCTTAACAGGCGCTTAACCGCGGGCACGCTAAGCAGGGGCGATGATCGGGCGGCCGCGGTTGCCCAAGGCCCCGGAAACGATGAGAGGGAGTGTGGCGTGCTGCGCGACGCCATCACGCGGCTTTTCGGACGAATCGGCGGCGGCCGTGCGGCATCGATCCCGTTCGACAAGGCGAAGGCCCTGGCCCGTCATGGCGACCCGGCCGCCCGGCGTTCGGTCGCCGCCGATCCGGAGGCCGCGCCGGAGCTGCTGTTCTTCCTGGCCCGCGACCGCTCGCCGGAGGTGCGCGCGGCGGTCGCGGGCCACCGGCGGACGCCGCGCCAGGCCGACCTGCTGCTGGCGCTCGACGAGCAGCCGGAAATCCGCACCTTGGTCGCCGAAAAGATCGCTGCCCAAGCCCAGGAGCTGAGCTCCCATGACGCGGCACAGCTCTGGCAACTGACGGTGCAGGTGCTGGAAGCGCTGGCTCGGGACGACCTGCCCCGGGTGCGCCAGCTCGTCGCCGAGACCGCGCGCGGCATCGCCGCCGTGCCGTCGCACCTGATGACCGAGCTGGGGCGCGACCGGACGAGCGCCGTTGCCGTGCCCGCCCTGGGCTTCGTCGGTCCGATCGCCGACGCCGATCTGGTCGAGATCGTCGAACAGGCCCCGGACGAGGCGGTGATCGGCGCGGTCGCACGGCGGCCGGCGATCGGCCCCACTGTCGCCGAGGCCGTCGTCGAACACGGCGGCACGCCCTCGGTCGCCATCCTGCTCGCCAATCAGCAAGCCGACCTGGCGCCCGAGACGATCGATCGGATCGTCGATCGTGCGGCCCCGGTCGAGGCCTGGCACGAGCCCCTGATCGGCAGGCCGCAATTAACCGATGGCGCCGCCGTCCGGCTTGCGAGCTTCGTCGCCGACAAGCTGCTGCAGGTGCTGCAAAGCCGGCCCGACCTGGATCCGGAAACCAATGCCGCGATCGAGATCATCATCCACGAGCGCGACGTGGTGCCGGGCACGATGCCGACGACGGTGGTGACCGCCGGCATCGACGACAATCATCCCGTGACGCGCGCCCGGCGCCTGTTCGCAAGCGGGCTGCTGAACGAGGACGCGCTGGTGGACGCACTCGACGGCGACCGGGACTTCCTCATTGCCGCGCTGTCGCTCCGTTCCAAGCTGCCGCCAGCCGTCGTGGCGAAGATCCTTGCCTCGCACAGTGCCAAGGGACTGACGGCGCTCACTTGGAAGGCCGGCTTCACCATGCGGCTCGCCAGCCAGCTGCAGCTGCGCGTCGCCCATCTGCCGCCCAAGGCGCGCCTCCTTGCCGGCGGCGGCGGCACCTTCCCCCTGAGCGCCGCCGAGCTGGAATGGCAGATCGAGTTCTTCCGCACCCTGGTGCCGGCGGGCACCTGATCCCTAAACTTGCGGACGAGCGCCGAGCCGCTATACTCGTCGCCATGTAAGCCGTTCCCCCTCCTTCGATTTCCTCGCGTCCGCATTCAGGCGGATGCCTGTGCATGCCTTCAAGGAATTGGGAAATGAGCAACTTCGACTCGCGCCCGCACTCTTCAGCCTATTTCGGCGAAGAGCGGGACTATTGGTGGAATGAGGATTACCTCGACCTGCTAGCCCGACGCCTGGCGCTGGACCGGGTCGGCACGCTGGCCGACATCGGCTGCGGCATCGGCCATTGGAGCGGCCTGCTGGCCCGCTATCTGGTGCCCGGCGCCGACATCCTTGGTATCGACCGGGAGGCCGCGAACGTGGCCGGTGCCCGCGACCGCTTCACCCGCCTCTGGCCGGACCGACCGGCCCGCTTCGTCGAGGGCGACGCGCTTGCCTTGCCGCTCGGCGACGCAACGGCCGATCTCGCCACCTGCCAGACCCTGCTGATCCATCTCGACGAGCCGGAGCGGGCGATCGCCGAAATGATCCGGGTGACGCGGCCGGGCGGCCAGGTCGTGGCCGTCGAACCGAACAATCTGTTCAACCGCATGGCCGTCTCGTCGCGGACCCCGGAAACACCGATCGACCGGCGGATCGAAGAGGCGGCGATCGCGCTGCGCCTAGTCGAAGGGCGGCGGCGGCGCGGCCTCGGCTGCGAATATCTGGGCGATCTCCTGCCCGGCCTGTTCGCCGCCGCCGGCCTCGAAGACATCCGCGTGTGGCTGTCCGACCGGGCGCTCCCATTCGTGCCGCCCTATGGGGCACCTGAGCAGCAGGCCCAGCTGGCGGCAATGGAGCGGTGGCAGGCAGAGGGCTCCGGCCCTTACGATCGGGCGGACTTCTCCGCCGACCTGCGCGCCGGCGGCGCCGACGACACGGCGATCGCGCGAGCCTGGCAGAATCTGCTCGACGGCGTCGCGGCGGACGGCAGGGCGATTGCCGCGCGGCGCTATCACGCGGCGGGCGGCGGCCTGTTCTATATCGTCGCCGGACGGGTGCCGGCACGATCGATCCGGTAACCCCGCCGGAACCCGGCGCCGCCTCAGGTGGCGCCGGGGCACACGAAGATGCTCAGATAACAGGGCAGCTTCTGGCCGCTGGTCTCGAACTGGAAGCCGCCGGGTGCCACAGCCTTCGCCACGGGATCGATCCAGCCCTTCAGGCGGTTGGCCTCGTCCACCTTGTCAGGGTTGCGCCGGAGCTGCAGGCCTGTGACCTGATAGCCGGCGACGGCATTGACCGACTGGGGCAGCATGCGCAGGCGCAGGCGTCCCAGGCCGTCAGCCTGCTGCCGGTCGGCGAGCGTCTGGAAGACGCTCCTCGCCACGTCCTTGAGCTTGTCGTCAGCCCCCTCGCACCAGAAGACGTCATAGTCCCACCCCTTGTCGCTGCCCATGCGGACGATGGTCTTCGACAGGTCGAGCCTCGCCGGCGCCTCGGGCGTGCCGGTGGGGCTCCGCACCGGCGCGGGCGGAGGCGGAGGCGCACTGGCCGCCACCGGTGCCGGAGTCGCAGACGCCGAGGACGCCTGCGCACTCGCGACGGTGGCCCGGGCATGGTCCGGGACGTCCGCCTCTTCCAGGGCGAAGGCACCGAAGCTTTTCACGGAGGAATCGTCGCTGCCGTTCACCACGGCCGCTTCCAGGCTGATGAAGAAATTATCGACGATCTTCTGCTGCTCCCGCCCCCGATAGCTGCCCTCGAGCGAAAGCAGCAGGGCCTGCAACACCTTGGTCTTATGGAGATCATTGGAGCCGATCGCGGGCAAGGTCTCATGCAACACGGAAATCATGAGATTGGCATCGGCCTGCTGCTCGGCCAGCACGGTCCTTCTGCCATCCAGATCGTTCTTCAGGTCTTCGACCTTCGCGTTGTTCTGGTAGGTCACGATGGCGATGAATATGGAAAGCGCGCTCGTCAGGATCGGCACGAAGGAGCGCGCGGAAATGCCCCGCTGGCGGGACCGGATGCGGTCCAGCGTCTCGAGGATTGCTTCGATATTTTCGGGCACCTTGTCCATTTCATCAGCCATAGGGACCTCCGATTGACAGGTCGGCCGGCAGCCGGGCGCCGGGTTCGAGCGAATTCTACCCTGAGTTCGCCTCGGCCGACATTTCCCAAGCCGGTGGTTTTGGGCCGGTGGCTGCCTCGACAGCGCACGCGACCGGGCGTAGGCTCGGCTCCATGCCGCAGGTTCTTTTCACCGCGCATCTGAGGCGCCTCGCACCTCCCGCCCCGGTCGAAGTCGCCGGCGGCACGGTCGCCGACGCGCTCGCGTCGGTCTTCGCGCAGCATCCCTTGCTTGAAACCTATATCCTCGACGATCAGCGGCGACTGCGCCGGCACATCGCCCTGTTCGTCGACGGCGAGCGGGCGCGGCTTGCCGATCCGGTCGGACCGAATGCCAAGATCGCCGTCCTGCAAGCCCTGTCCGGCGGTTGAACGGAGACGTGCCCATGACCCCGCCCCTGCTCGTCGGCACCCGCAAGGGACTGTTCGTGCTCGAAGCCGACGCGGACGACCGATGGACCATCCGCCATCACGCCTTTGCCGGCGTCCCGGTCTCGATCACGGCGCTCGATGCGCGCGACCAGACCCTTTATGCCGGCCTCGCCCACGGCCATTTCGGCGTCAAGCTGCACCGCTCCGACGACCTCGGCGCTACTTGGGTCGAGCTGCCGGCGCCCGCCTTCCCGGCCGGCTTCCCGCCGGACGAGGCGGACGAGCCGGCGCCGTCGGTCGACCTGCTCTGGTCGCTCGAACCGGGCGCCGAACCGCACGAACTCTGGGCCGGCACGATTCCGGGCGCCCTGTTCCATTCGACGGACCGCGGCGCCAGCTGGCAACTGGTCGAGAGCCTGTGGAACGAGGAGCGGCGGCGGCAGTGGGCCGGCGGCGGCTATGATGGGCCGGGCATCCATTCCATCCTGCCCGACCCGCGCGATCGAGGCCGCCTGGTCATCGGTGTATCGTCCGGCGGCGTGTGGCTCAGCCCCGATGCCGGTGACCATTGGACCGTCGGCGGCGCCGGCCTGCGTGCGACCTATATGCCGGAGGGGCGCGAAGAGGAGCCGACGGCTCAGGACCCGCATCGCGTCGTGCGCTGCCCCGCAGCGCCGGACCGCCTCTGGATGCAGCACCACTGCGGCGTGTTCCGCTCGGACGACGGCGGACGCAACTGGATCAAGATCCAAGGCCTGCCGCTGTCCGACTTCGGCTTTGCCGTCGCGGTCCATCCGAACGATCCCGATACGGCCTGGTTTATTCCGGCCGAGAGCGACGAGAAGCGGATCCCGCGCGACGGCCGGTTCGGCGTGACGCGCACGCGCGATGGCGGCCGCAGCTTCGAACTGCTGGACGATGGCCTGCCGTCGCCGCCGGCCTTCGACCTGGTCTATCGCCATGGGCTGGCGGTGGCGCCCGACGGCCGCTCGCTCGCCATGGGCTCGACCACCGGCAGCCTGTGGACGAGCAGCGACGGCGGCGAACGCTGGCACCACATGAGCGCCCACCTGCCACCGATCGCGAGCGTGCAATTCGCGGTGTGAGACGTCCGCGCGCCGTCAGCCGGTCACGGCGGCGAGATTGTCGCGATGGACCGCCTCATAAGGCGCGAAATAGCTGATGGCACCGGCCGCGAATGCATCGGCGGCGAAGCTCCTGAGGTCCGGATCGGCCAGTTCGGGCGCGGTGCGGCAGCGCACGAGCTTCTCGACATAGCGGCGGCTGGCTTCGATGAAGCGCTTGTCGTACCCGCCGGCGGCAATGGTCTCGAGCACACCATGGCTCGGCAGGATGCGCGCGATCGGCCAGCCCGCCAGACGCTGCAGGTCGGACAGGTGATGCTCGAGCCGATCCGGCTCGGCCACATAGGTCACCGGGTCCTCGAGCGCGTCTCCGGCGACAAGGAGCCCGGTCTCGGGCAGGAACAGCACTGTGCCGTCGCGACTGTGAATGTCGACCTGCCTGAGTTCGACCCTGATGCTGCCGACAGCTAGGTCGAGCGCATCCTCGAACAGCCGATTGGGCATGATCAGCGGCCGGATCGGCGGATCGCGCGCTTCGAGCCGGGTCCGGTTCGCCTCGAGCGCCGCGGCCGTCAGCCGGTTGGCGATGATCTCGCAGTCGGCGAATACCTCGTTGCCAGCCACATGATCGGCATGCCAATGGCTGAGGGCGACGCGGATCCGGCCGATGCCGAGCTCATGGAGCGTCCGCCGGATGATTTCGGCATGGGCGCGCGAGATATGGGTGTCGAAGACCAGCGCCTCGTCGCCGTCGATGATGGCGTAGGAGCAGATGCCGAGCACGAAGGCGCCATCATCGAGCCAGTTCGACGCATCCGAATGGGCGCGCACGCCGGCGACCCGCCCGTCATAGAAGCCGATGACGGACGGGGCCGGACGGATGACGCGCATGGTCGCGCCGAGCTGGTGCATGCGAAGCGCCCGCCGGCCTGCCGCCGGCGCTACTGCTTGCGAATGAGCGTGCCGGCGCCCGAGCTGATGAACAGCTCGACCAGGATCGCATGCGCCTTGCGGCCGTCGAGAATGACCGAGGCCTCGACGCCGTTCTCGACCGCCTGCAGGCAGGTCTCGATCTTCGGGATCATGCCGCCGTAGATCGTGCCGTCGGCGATCATCGCGCGCGCCTGGTCGACCGAGATCTCCGGCATGACCTTCTTGTCCTGGTCGAGCACGCCGGCGGTGTCAGTCAGCATCAGCAGGCGCGAGGCCTTCAGCGCCGCCGCGACCGCGCCAGCCGAGGTGTCGGCGTTGATGTTATAGGTCTCGCCCGCGTCGCCGAGGCCGGTCGGCGCCACGACCGGGATGATGTCGGAGCGGGTCAGCAGCTCGAGCACGCTGGCATTGACCTCGGTCGGCTCGCCGACGAAGCCCAGGTCCAGCACCTGCTCGATGTTGCTTTCCGGGTCGCGCTTGGTCCGGGTCAGCTTCTTGGCGCGGATCAGGCCGCCGTCCTTGCCCGACAGGCCGATGGCCGTGCCGCCGGCGGCGTTGATCAGGCCGACGATTTCCTTGTTGATCGAGCCGGCGAGGACCATCTCGACGATCTCGACCGTCTCCTTGTCGGTGACGCGCAGGCCATCGACGAAGGACGACTTGATCTTCAAGCGCTCGAGCATCTGGCCGATCTGCGGGCCACCGCCGTGGACGACCACGACATTGACGCCGATCTGCTTCAGCAGCACCACGTCGCGGGCGAAGCGGGCGCCCAGCACCGTGTCACCCATGGCGTGGCCGCCGTACTTCACCACGACGGTCTTGCCGGCATAGCGCTTCATGAAGGGCAGCGCCTCGGACAGGATGCCCGCCTTCAGCGCGATCTCTTCTTCACTAATCATCGGGCGACCCTCTCGCACGGCTAATGGTCCTTCAGCACGCCATTAGCCGACTGAGGTTACGGCTGCAAGCGCAGTGAGCGCCGCGCGCAGCACCGGGATGCCGGTGCCGTCCTCGGAACTGGTCGCATGGATGACCGGATGCGCCGCGGTATGGGTCGCGAGCACGGCGCCGATCTCGCGCATGCGCGCGGCCAGCTCGTTCGGCCGGACCTTGTCGGCCTTGGTCAGCACGATCTGGTAGGAGACCGCCGCCTCGTCGAGCATCTTCATGATCGGCTCGTCGACGTCCTTGAGGCCGTGGCGCGCATCGATCAGCACGCAGACGCGCCGCAGCGTCGACCGGCCGCGCAGGAATTTGTTCACGAGCGCGTTCCAGGCGGCGATCTGCGTCTTCGGCGCCTTGGCATAGCCATAGCCCGGCATGTCGACCAGGACCAGGCGCTGGCCCAGGTCGAAGAAATTGAGCTGCTGGGTCCGGCCCGGCGTGTTCGACGTGCGCGCCAGCGTGTTGCGCCCGGTCAGCGCGTTGATCAGGCTCGATTTGCCGACGTTGGAGCGGCCGGCGAACGCTACCTCCGGCAGGCCGGTCGGCGGAATCGTATCGAGTTTCGTCGAGCCGTTGGTGAAACCGCATTCGGCGGCGAACAGCCGTCGCCCGAGGTCGATCGCCTCGGGCGACGGCGTCAGTTCATCGTCCATGTCAGGCCCTGGCGCGGGCGGCGGCCGCGGCGGCGCTCCGGCGGCGGATCAGCAGCTGCTGGCCGACCGTCAGGATGTTGTTCCATGAGTAGTAGATCATCAGGCCGGCCGGGAACTTGCCGAGCATGAAGGTGAAGATGAACGGCATGAACTGCATCATGCGCGCCTGGGTCGGGTCCGGCGGCGTCGGCTGCATGCGCTGCTGCAGCAGCATGGTGATGCAATAGATCACCGGCCAGACGCCGATCATCAGGAACTCCGGCGGCGTCCAGGGAATGACGCCGAACAGGTTGAACAGCGTCGTCGGATCGGGCGCCGACAGATCCTGGATCCAGCCGAAGAACGGCGCATGCCGCATCTCGATGGTGACGTAGAGCACCTTGTAGAGCGAGAAGAACACCGGGATCTGCAGCAGCATCGGCAGGCAGCCCGCGACCGGGTTCACGCCCATGCGCTTGTAGAGCGCCATGGTCTCCTGCTGCAGCTTGACCTTGTCGTCGCCGCACTGCTCTTTCAGCTTCGCCATTTCCGGCTGCAGCTGCTTCATCTTGTCCATGCTCTTGAAGGCCTTGTTGGCCAACGGGAAGAACAGGCCCTTGATGACGACCGTCAGCATCAGGATAGCGATGCCGAAATTGCCGACCACGCCATAGAGCCAGTCGAGCAGATAGAAGATCGGCTTGGTCAGGAAGTAGAACCAGCCGAAGTCGACGGCCCGGTCGAAGTTCGGCAGGCCGGCGCTCTTGGTATAGTGGTCGAGCAGCTTCACTTCCTTGGCGCCGGCGAACACCACACCGGAATTCTCGATCGTGGCGCCGGGTGCCGCGTCGGTTTCGGCGCCCAGGTAGTCGGCCTGGAAGGTCTGGGTCGCCCCCGTGCCCGAATGGGTGAAGCGCGCTGTGATCGCGGTCTTCTGGTCCGGCGCCACGGCGGCCAGCCAATATTTATCCGAGAAGCCGAGCCAGCCGCCGACCGTCTCCTTCGGCTCGGCCTTGCCGGCGGTGACATCCTTGTAGCTGATCTCCTGGGCGCCGGTCGTATAGCCGGCAATCGGGCCCTCATAGGAGACCCAGGTCGACGACGCGGCCGGCTCGCCCGTGCGGGCGACCGAGGCATAGGGATAGAGGGCGACCGGAGCCGCACCGCCATTCGTCACCGCGTCCTTGATCGTGAACAGGAAATTCTCGTCGACCGAGATTTCGCGCTTGAAGGTCAGGCCGGCGCCATTGTCCCAGGTAAGCGTGACCGGCGTCCTGGGCGTGAGCGTACCGCCCGACGACTGCCAGACCGTATCGTCATCCGGCAGCTTGGTCGACGGGTCCTTGGCGATCCAGCCCTGCGAGGCGCGATACGCATCGGGCGCACCGGACGGCGACAGCAGCACGATGGCCGGGCTCTTGGGATCGATCGTCTCGCGATAGCGCGTCAGCGTCAGATCGTCGAAGCGCGCGCCCTTGAGGTTGATCGAGCCTTTCAGGTTCGGCGTGTCGATGGCGACGCGCTGGGTCTCGCCCAGCACCTGGTCACGCGTCTCGGTCGCGGCGGCCACGGCGGCGGCGTTCGGCAGCTGCGTGCCGGCGGGCGCGGTCGGCCCGGCCGGCGAAACGTTGCTGGCGTTGTTCTGAGCCGCCTGCTGCGCGGTTTGCACCGGCCGCTGCGGATGCGGGAGCAGATACTGGGAGCCAAGCAGAATCGCGATAGCGAGCGCGATAAAGATGACGAGATTACGTTGCTCCATTCCCTGCATGGGTCCTCTCAGGGCGCGCCGCGCTAACGGGCGTGCCGACAGCCAATATGGTGCGCGCGATCTTGGCTCGGCGCGGGTGCGACAATATCAGGAACCGGATCGTAGCCACTGCCGCCCCAGGGGTGGCAGCGGCCGAGCCGGCGCAGCGACAAGAGGCTGCCGGTCCAGGCGCCATGGCGGGCGATCGCCTCCATGGCATAGGCCGAACAGCTCGGCTCGAATCGGCATTTCGGGCCCAGGAGCGGCGAAATGAACATCCGGTAGAGCCAGATCAGCCCGCGCAGAACATGAGCCATGACGCCTCGCTAACCGGCCGACGCCGCAGAAGCATCCGAACCGGAACCGTCCGGACCATCGCGCCAGACTTTGAGTCGCCGCAAGGCCTTTTCAAGCTCCGCCAGCAGCTGCGCATAGCGCACGCCGCCGGTTTCCTGGCGGGCGATCAGTACGAAATCATGTTCCGGCAGGCCGTGACCCGCGACCAAAGCACGCGCCGCCGCGCGCAGACGGCGCTTGGCGCGGTTGCGGGCGACGGCGTTGCCGACTTTCTTCGATGCGGTAAAGCCGATGCGGCGCCCCTCGGCGTGGGGCCCGGCCGCTTCAGGCGCGTCGCTCGGCGCCACCTGAAGGATCAGGCCGGGGGCCACCCATTTGCGCCTCCCGCCGGCGACGCGCAGGAAATCCTTGCGCTCAGTCATCCGGCCGAGAGTGCGGGGCATGGGGGCCGCCTAAGCGGCCGTTAGGCCGACAGGCGCTTGCGGCCGCGGCTACGACGGGCGGCCAGCACCTTGCGGCCACCGACCGTGGCGAGGCGGGCGCGGAAGCCATGACGCCGCTTGCGGACGATCTTGCTGGGCTGATAGGTGCGCTTCACGACGAAAACTCCAAACGCTTAGGCATCAAAATTCGAGCGCCCGTCTATAGAGGAGCGCCCAACGTAAGTCAATTCACCGCGGCGCGGCAAACGCACAGACCTTCCGGCACCGGAGCGCAGGGCTCGGCGCCTTTCAGTCCGGCCGTCTTCGCCTCAATGGGCGAAGATGTCGATCTCCGGCCAGCCGGCCAGATCCAGCAGCGCACGGGCCGGCAGGAACTCGAAGCACGCCTTGGCAAGCTCGGTCCGCCCCTCGCGCGCCAGCATCTCGTCGAGCTTCTCCTTCATCTGGTGAAGATAGAGCACGTCGGAGGCGGCGTATTTCAGCTGCTCGTCATTGAGCGTATCGGCACCCCAATCGGACGATTGCTGCTGCTTCGACAGCTCGACGCCGATCAGCTCCCGGCACAGGTCCTTCAGGCCGTGGCGATCGGTGAAGGTACGCACGAGCTTGGAGGCGATCTTGGTGCAATAGACCGGGGCGGTCACGACGCCGAGGTACTGCTTCAGCACCGCAATGTCGAAACGGCCGAAATGGAAGAGCTTGGTAACCGTCGGGTCGACGAGGAGCGCCTTGAGGTTGGGCGCGTCATACTCGCCGAGCGGCAGTTGGACGACATGGGCCGTGCCGTCGCCGGCCGACAGCTGCACGACGCACAAACGATCACGCCACGGGTTGAGACCCATGGTTTCCGTGTCGATGGCGACTGAATTTCCGAAGGAGAGGCCCGCGGGCAGATCGCCGCGGTGATAAGTAACGGTCACGGGGGCGCATCCTGCGGGAGAGGTCCCTCCCCGCCCGCCGGTCTTTCTATTAAAAAAGACCGGCGGGCGGGAGGATCACTTTGGTGCCCAGGAGAAGACTCGAACTTCCACGAGGTTTCCCCCACTGGTACCTGAAACCAGCGCGTCTACCAATTCCGCCACCTGGGCTCAGGTGAGGACCGGGTTGATAAGGGAGGCCGTTCGTCGTGTCAACCAGACTTTTCACAAGAATTTTGCGACCTCATCGACCACCCTCATTCCGCCCTCCCCGGCAAAAGATTGCTGCGAACCAAGGACTGCCAAGCCTTTTCCCGTGTTAGTGTTTCCATCCATCGGCACAATCGGAAGAGGTCAGAACATGGCTCCCATTCGCCGCGCGACGGTCTTCGGAGGCACCGGCTTCATCGGCCGCTACATCGTGAAGCGCTTGGCCCAGCGCGGCGTCATCCTGACGATCGTTGGCCGCCATGCCGGACGCGGCAATTATCTGCAGCCGATGGGCGACGTCGGGCAGATCGTGCCGATAAACGGCAACATCGGCGACGAAGCCTTCGTCGCCTCCGTGGTCGAGGGCGCCGACCTGGTGGTCAATCTGGTCGGCATCCTGGCCGAAAGCGGCCGGCAGCGCTTTGATGCCATCCAGCATCAGGGCGCCGGCAACCTTGCCCGCCAGGCCGCTGCCGCCGGCGTCGGTCAGTTCCTGCATTTCTCGGCGATCGGCGCCGACGCCGCATCCCCGTCGGGCTACGGCCGCTCCAAGGCCGAGGGCGAGGCGGCGGTGCGGGCGGCCTTCCCGGCCGCGATCATCCTGCGCCCGTCGATCGTGTTCGGGCCGGAAGACCAGTTTTTCAACCGATTCGCAGAAATGACGCGATTCTCGCCGTTCCTGCCGCTGATCGGCGGCGGCGGGACGCGGTTCCAGCCGGTCTATGTCGGCGATGTCGCCGACGCGGCCATCGCGACGCTCGACCGGCCGGAGGCCGCCGGCCAGACCTTCGAACTGGGCGGCCCGCGCGTCTACACCTTCGCCGAACTGATGCACCTTATGCTGCGCGAGATCGACCGGCCCGGCTTCCGGCTCGTCTCCATCCCCTTCCCGCTCGCCTCGCTCCAGGCCGCCATCCTCGAGCACCTGCCGGGACAGTTGCTGACGCGGGACCAGGTCCTGATGCTGAAGCGCGACAATGTCGTCGCACCCGGCGCCAAGACCTTCGCCGACCTCGGCATCGCGCCGACCGCGCCGGAGGTGATCCTGCAAAACTATCTGGAGCGGTTCCGCGCCGGCGGCCGCTTCGCCCCGCGCAAGCCTGCCTAATCGATTAACCCGGCGAGGCCGCGCACCTCCTCGTCGAACAGGCGGGCGAGCGCGTCGATCGTCCGCCGCAGGCGCGGCACCCGCTTCAGGTCGGCATGGACCAGAAGCCACCGGTCCTCAACCAGCTCGGCGATCGGGGCCCCCAGCCGCTCGAGCCGCGAATCCGCGTCGCCCGCGAAACAGGCGAGCACGCCCAGGCCGCCGCCGCCGGCAACCAGATCCTGTACGAGCGTCTGGTTGTTGGTCCGGCCGGCTGCGGCCGGCGCCGGGAGATAGCGCGCCAGCCAGCGGGCGGCCGGGAAATACTGGTGCGGTCCATCGAGCCCGACCCAGAGCGACGGATCGGCCGGCATGAGCCGCGCTTGCGGCCGCGCGTCGAGAAAGGGATGCGCACCATAGACCGCGTGGCCCATCGGCTTCAGCTTGCGCGCGACCAGTTCACCGGTCGCCGGCAGCGCCGCGACGATCGCCAGATCGGCATCCCGGCGCGCAAGATTGGTCGGCAGGTGGGACTGGCCCAGCTCGAGCGTGATGCCCGGCAACGCCGCCGCGAGCCGGCGCCAGTGAGTCGCGAGAAACTTCGCGTCCCAGTCGTTGGCGATGATGCGCACCGTGCCGCCCGTCGCCGCCGCCGTCTCTGAGCGCCGGCCGATCGCCTCGGCCGCACTGCGCATCTCGTCCGCAAGCGGCACGAAATCGCGCCCCTCCGCCGTCAGCGCATAACCCTCGGGCAGCCGGTCGAACAGCCGGAGACCCAGCGCCTGCTCCAGCGCATGGATGCGCCGCCCGACCGTGGCGACGCCCAGCCGCTCCTGCCGCGCCGCCGCCGACAGGCTGCCGGCCTGGGCAACCGCCAGGAACAGCCGGATATCGTTCCAATCGGGCGAGACGTCTTTCAATTTTCGCGACCACAGCTGGGGAGGAACGCGCCAATTATGCCCGAAGCGGCTGGCACTTGAAGGGGAGAGAGCGGAACCGGCCCTTCCAATTTTGAAATGCCCGGCCCCCGGCCCTATTCGCAACGGACTGCTAGCGGCCGCGCTCGTCCAATGATAGAAACTTATAAGTTGAGTCGTCTTTTGCGTGAGATCATGCCGCTGCACCGCCCGCACCTTGCCCTGGCTTTCCTTGCCTCTCTCGCGTCCGCCTTCGTTTCTGAGGCAGCCCTCGCCGGGGGGGTGCGAACTTCAGCAGGTCGCCTCCATTCCCGCGAGGCTGACCGCCGACAACCGACTGGTGTTCGACGCCACGATCAATGACGTGCCTACGGGCATCGAGCTCGACACGGGCGCTTCGATCTCGGCGCTCAGCAAGAAGTTCGCGACCCGGCTCGGCATGCCGGTCGAGAATTCGGCCGGCGTCTTTTACGGATTAAGCGGGCTCGCCCTCGATCAGGTGACGCGGGTCCGGACACTCCGCCTCGGCAGCTTGACCAGCGCCAACGCCCAATTCCTGCTGATGCCGATCCTCGGCGACGGCACCGATGGCGAGCCGGTCGGCCTGTTCGGCAGCGACTATCTGCAGAACTACGACGTCGAGATCGATATCGCCGGTGGAAAGGTCAATCTATTCAACCACGACCATTGCCCCGGCCAACTGGTCCATTGGGCGTCGGAGTTTTTCAAGACCGGCATCTATTATGCGGGCGACACACCCATCCATAGGCCGATGCTCGATATCGAGGTCGAGGGGAAGAGGCTGCGCGCTCTGCTCGATACGGGCAGCCCCACGACCGTGATGCGGCTGGCAACGGCGACCGGCCGGTTCGATCTCTCGCCAGGTTCCGCCGGCATGAAGCAACTCGGCGACACGAACGGCGTCGAAGGCCGCAACCTGGAGCGGTACGAACATACGTTCTCGTCGATGACTTTCGGCGACATCACCCTGCACAATAGCCGGATGGAGATCATTCCGATCAATTCCGGCGCCCACACCAACAAGCTCGGCAGTCACATCAAGGCGGCGAGCGACCAGGACCCCGACGTGCTCATCGGCATGAGCCTGCTGAAGCAACTGCATCTGGCCATCTCCTACAGCGAGAATGCGATCTACTACACCATCGCCACACCGCCCAAGCAGGCCGCCACCCAATAAAGGCAGGCATCAGATGAAGCGCGAAGGCCGGCAATCGCCGGCCTTTTTTATTTGGCTCGGGCCCACGCGCGGCGGTTTCTTTTCAATTGCAAGTAAAGGCATTTTTGAACTCAGACCGCATCAATTCCGGCCAAAAATTTCTTCCTTAAGCCCGTTTACAACCGATCATGCCATCATAACCGAATCGGCCTCAATGAAAGATCATTTCACGCTTTTGACGCGTTCGGTCGCGCCATTCGCTTGCCGCATTGCAGAAATTTTGTTCCGATTCGGTCTTATATGCCCATTTTCCCTTTGAGGCCGCCGGTTTGCTCCCGTATAGCGATGGGTGCCCGGTCCGTTGCCGGGCACCCCTCGACCGCGTATCGGAGCGGCCTCATGGCGCAGAAGCTTTTGCAGTTCACCAAGATCGACCAGGCCAATCCGGACAAGCGGACGGCCGAGGAGCGACGCCATGATTTCGACGAGATCTATGCCGCCTTCGAGCCGGACGCCGCCCGCACCCAGGCCTCGCGCTGCTCGCAATGCGGCGTGCCGTTCTGCCAGGTGCATTGCCCGCTCCATAACAACATCCCCGACTGGTTGATGCTGACGGCCGAGGGCCGGCTGGAAGAGGCCTACGAGATCTCGTCCGCGACCAACAATTTCCCGGAGATCTGCGGCCGCATCTGCCCACAGGACCGCCTGTGCGAGGGCAATTGCGTCATCGAGAAGGGGTTCGATTCCGTCACCATCGGCTCGGTCGAGAAATTCATCACCGACACCGCCTGGGAGCGCGGCTGGGTCAAGCCGCCGGTGCCTAAGCGCGAGCTCGGCCATTCGGTCGGCATCATCGGCGCCGGGCCCGGCGGCCTCGCCGCCGCCATGGAGCTGCGCCGCAAGGGCTTCGCGGTCCATGTCTACGACCGCTACGACCGGGTCGGCGGCCTGATGGTCTACGGCATCCCGAACTTCAAGCTCGACAAGGCCGTCGTCTTCCGCCGCCATCAGTTGCTCGAGGCGGCGGGCATCACCTTCCACCTGAATTTCGAGGTCGGCCGCGACGCGACACTCGCCGAGCTGCGCACCCAGCACTCGGCGATCCTGATCGCGACCGGCGTCTACAAGCCCCGTGACATGATGGCGCCCGGCGCCGGCCAGGACGGCATCATCGCCGCCCTCGATTTCCTGACCGCAAGCAACCGGCGCGGCCTGGGCGACCCGGTCGACGACGCGTCGCTCGATGCCGCCGACAAGGACGTGGTCGTCATCGGCGGCGGCGACACGGCGATGGATTGCGTGCGCACTGCGGTCCGCCAGGGTGCCAGATCGGTGAAATGCCTCTATCGCCGCGACCGCCGGAACATGCCGGGCTCCCAGCGCGAGGTGAGCCACGCGGAAGAGGAAGGCGTCGAATTCATCTGGCTGACCGCGCCCGAGGCCTTCCTGGGCGACGGCGAGGTCACAGGCGTGCGCGCCCATTCGATCCACCTGGGCGTCGCCGATTCCTCCGGCCGCCAGACCCCGCAGACGGTCGAGGGCAGCACGGTCACGATCAACAGCGATCTCGTGATCAAGGCGCTGGGCTTCGATCCGGAGGACGTGCCGACCCTGTTCAAGGCGCCGGAACTGGCGGTCAGCCGCTGGGGCACCATCCGGGTCGATCACCGCAGCCTGATGACCAGCATCGACGGCGTGTTCGCCGCCGGCGACATCGTGCGCGGCGCGTCGCTCGTCGTCTGGGCCATCCGCGACGGCCGCGACGCCGCCGAATCCATCGCCCGCTACGTCATCGAACGCCAGGGCGCGGCCACGGCCGCAGCCGAGTGAAGGAAGCCAGCCCCATGTCCCAGGAAATCGAAAACGGCATCGAGAGCGGCGAAGCCTTCGCGCTGAACTATCGGACGAACGCGGCCAAGCTGGCGGCCGGCGGCCTCTACGACCCGGCGGACGAACATGACGCCTGCGGCGTCGGCCTGGTCGCCTCGATCGACGGCAAGCCGCGCCGCGCCGTGGTCGAGGCCGCGATCCAGGCGCTGAAGGCGATCTGGCATCGCGGCGCCGTCGACGCCGACGGCAAGACCGGCGACGGCGCCGGCATCCATGTCCAGATCCCCGATGCGTTCTTCCGCGCCCATGTCGCCCGCTCCGGCTCGACCGAGGCGCGCGACCTGCCGCTCGCGGTCGGCATGGTGTTCCTGCCGCGCACCGACCTCGACGGCCAGGAGCGCGCCCGCTCGATCGTCGAGACCGAGATCCTGTCGTTCGGCTATGCCATCTACGGCTGGCGCCAGGTGCCGGTGAACATCGACGTGATCGGCGAAAAGGCCAACGCCACCCGGCCCGAGATCGAGCAGATCATCATCGCGAACCCGAAGGGCACCAGCGCCGAACAGTTCGAGCGCGACCTCTATATCCTGCGTCGGCGCATCGAGAAGCGCGTCATCGCCGACCAGCTGCGCGACTTCTATATCTGCTCGCTCAGCGCCAACTCGATCATCTACAAGGGCATGTTCCTGGCGGAGCAGGTCACGGCCTTCTATCCGGACTTGCTCGACCCGCGCTTCGAATCCGCCTTTGCGATCTATCACCAGCGCTATTCGACCAACACCTTCCCGACCTGGCCGCTCGCCCAGCCGTTCCGCATGCTCGCCCATAACGGCGAGATCAACACGCTGCGCGGCAACGTCAACTGGATGAAGAGCCACGAGACCCGCATGGCGAGCCCGGCGTTCGAGGGCTATATCGAGGACGTGAAGCCGGTCGTCCAGGCCGCCGGCTCCGACTCCGCCGCCCTCGACAACGTGTTCGAGCTGCTGTCGCGCTCCGGCCGGCCGCTGCCGATGGTCAAGGCGCTGATGGTGCCCGAGGCCTATTCCTCGCGCGAACAGATGCCGAAGGCGCATCGCGACCTCTATTCCTACTGCAACTCGGTGATGGAGCCGTGGGACGGCCCGGCGGCGCTCGCCATGACCGACGGGCGCTGGGTGCTGGGGGCGACCGACCGCAACGGTCTCCGGCCCATGCGCTATTGCATCACCAACGACGGGCTGCTGATCACCGGTTCCGAGACCGGCATGGTCCGCGTCGAGGAGTCGAACATCGTCGAGAAGGGCCGGCTCGGCCCCGGCCAGATGCTGGGCGTCGACCTGCGCCATGGCCAGCTCTACCGCGACGACCAGCTCAAGGACCTGATGTGCCGCGAGCGGCCGTTCTCGGAGTGGGTGAAGAACATCACCGTGCTCGACAGCCTGATCAAGCAGGGCGGCACCGAGGCCGCCGAGTTCGATCGGGACGAGCTGCGCCGGCGCCAGGTCGCCATGGGCTGGTCGATGGAGGATCTCGAGCTGATCCTGCAGCCCATGACCGAAGAGGGCAAGGAGGCGGTCGGCTCGATGGGCGACGACACGCCGTTGGCCGTGCTGTCCGACGTCTATCGCGGCCTGCACCATTTCTTCCGGCAGAATTTCAGCCAGGTCACCAATCCGCCGATCGACTCCTTGCGCGAGCGGCGGGTCATGACGCTGATCACGCGGCTCGGCAATCTCGGCAACATCCTCGACGAGGACGCGACCCAATGCCGGCTGCTGCAGCTCGCCTCGCCGGTCCTG
Organism: Aliidongia sp.; assembly: GCA_035310205.1. Classification (GTDB taxonomy): domain Bacteria; phylum Pseudomonadota; class Alphaproteobacteria; order ATCC43930; family CGMCC-115725; genus Aliidongia. The sequence continues at coordinate 94,033 of DATGEK010000042.1, read as the reverse complement.
ACCAACGCCGAATTTCAGGCGATGCGCGACTACATGGGCGCGTCGGCGACCGAGATCGACTGCACGTTCGACGTGCCGGCCGACGGTGCCGCCTCGCACGAGAAGGTGCTGCGCGAGGCGCTCGACCGGATCGCGCGCGAAGCGGAGGATGCGGTGCGCGGCGGCTGCAATCACGTCATCCTGTCGGACAAGGCGACCTCGGCCAGCCGGGCCGCGATCCCGATGATCCTCGCGACCGGCGGCGTGCACAGCCATCTGGTGCGCCAGCAACTGCGCACCTTCACCTCGCTCACCGTGCGCTCGGCCGAGTGCCTGGACGTGCATTACTTCGCGGTGCTGATCGGCGTCGGCGCGACCACGGTCAACGCCTACCTGGCGCAGGAGACCATCGCCGACCGGCATCGCCGCGGCCTGCTGCCCAACATCCGTCTGGAAGACGCGCTCACCCGCTACAAGAAGGCGGTCGATGACGGCCTCTTGAAGATCATGTCCAAGATGGGCATCGCGGTGATCTCGTCCTATCGCGGCGCCTATAATTTCGAGGCGGTCGGCCTGTCGCGCTCGCTCGTCGCCGAATTCTTCCCGGGCATGACCTCGAAGATCTCGGGCATCGGCCTGCAGGGCATCCAGCTGAAGACCTTGGAGGCGCATGCGCGCGCCCATGCCGACGATTTCATCGCGCTGCCGGTCGGCGGCTTCTACCGCTACCGGCGCGGCGGCGAGAAGCATGCCTTCGAAGGCAACATGATCCATCTGCTGCAGACAGCGGTCGCCAAGGATTCCTATGCGACCTTCAAGAAGTACAGCGAGGCGATTCGCAAGCAGCCGCCGATCAACCTGCGCGACCTGCTCGACTTCAATTACAAGCAGCCTTCGGTCTCGCTCGTCGAGGTCGAATCGATCACCGAGATCAGGAAGCGTTTGGTCTCTCCTGGTATTTCGCTGGGCGCACTCGGGCCCGAGGCGCACGAGACCCTGTCGATCGCCATGAACCGGATCGGCGCCAAGTCGGATTCCGGCGAGGGCGGCGAGGATCCGGCGCGCTATAAGCCGCGCCGCAACGGCGACAACGCCGCCTCCGCGATCAAGCAGGTTGCCTCGGCCCGGTTCGGCGTCACGGCCGAGTATCTCAACAATTGCCGCGAGCTCGAGATCAAGATCGCCCAGGGTGCCAAGCCCGGCGAAGGTGGCCAGCTGCCGGGCTTCAAGGTCGATTCGATGATCGCGCGGCTCCGCCACGCGACCGAGGGCGTGGCGCTCATCTCGCCGCCGCCGCACCATGACATCTATTCGATCGAGGATCTGGCTCAGCTCATCTACGACCTGAAGCAGATCAACCCGGACGCCAAGGTGACGGTCAAGCTGGTCGCCCGCTCCGGCATCGGCACGATCGCGGCCGGCGTCGCCAAGGCCAAGGCCGACGTGATCCTGATCTCGGGCCATACCGGCGGCACCGGGGCGAGCCCGCAATCCTCGATCAAGCACGCCGGCATCCCCTGGGAGATGGGCCTGGCCGAGTCGCATCAGGTGCTCGTGCTGAACCGGCTGCGGCACCGCGTGCGGCTCCGCACCGACGGCGGCATCAAGACCGGCCGCGACGTGGTCATCGCGGCGATCCTGGGCGCCGAGGAATTCGGCCTCGGCACCGCCTCGCTCGTCGCCATGGGCTGCATCCTGGTGCGCCAGTGCCATTCCAACACCTGCCCGGTCGGCATCTGCACCCAGGACCCGGAGCTGCGCCAGAAGTTCGAGGGCAGCCCGGAAAAGGTCGTGAACCTGTTCAGCTTCGTCGCCGAGGAGGTGCGCGAAATCCTGGCCTCGCTCGGCGCCCGCTCGCTGAACGAGGTGATCGGCCGCACCGACCTCTTGGCCCAGGTCAACCGCGGCTGGGCCCATCTCGACGACCTGGACCTCAACCCGATCTTGGCCCAGGCGGACCCGGGCGAATATCCGCGCTATTGCACGCTCGAGGGCCGCAACGAGGTCCCCGACACACTCGACGCGCAGATGCTGCAGGACGCCAAGGCGCTGTTCGACCTGGGTGAGAAGATGCAGCTCACCTACAACACCCGGAACACCCAGCGCGCCATCGGCACGCGGCTGTCGTCGATGATCACGCGCAAGTTCGGCCAGACTGGCCTGCAGCCGGGCCATATCACGGTCCGCCTGCGCGGTTCGGCCGGCCAGTCGCTGGGCGCCTTCGCGGTCCAGGGCCTGAAGCTCGAGGTGGTGGGCGACGCCAACGACTATGTCGGCAAGGGCCTCAGCGGCGGCACGATCGTCATCCGGCCGATGACGTCGAGCCCGCTCGCGACCAACGAGAACACGATCATCGGCAATACGGTGCTCTATGGTGCCACCTCCGGCCGACTGTTCGCGGCCGGCCAGGCCGGCGAGCGCTTCGCCGTGCGCAACTCCGGTGCGGACGTGGTGGTCGAGGGCTGCGGCTCGAACGGCTGCGAATACATGACCGGCGGCACCGCCGTGATCCTGGGCAATGTCGGCGAGAATTTCGGCGCCGGCATGACCGGCGGCATGGCCTTCGTCTATGACCCGAAGAACCGGCTGCAGTCCCTGATCAACCCCGAGACGATCGGGCTGCATCGGATCGAGACCGACCACTGGTCGGAAGTGCTGGAGAACCTGGTTCGCGAGCATGTGACCGAGACCCAGTCGCGCTTCGCCGAGCAGATCCTGAACGATTGGGCGCGCGAGCTCGGCCATTTCTGGCATGTCGTGCCCAAGGAGATGCTGCACCGGCTGGCGATGCCGATTTCGGCGGTCGCGGCGGAGTGATCCGAGGCGGTGAGCGGGCCTTCCGCTCACCCCCGCCGGCCCTTCGAGCGGGGCCCCCGAAATCGCACGATCGATTGAACTTTAGGGCCGCAGCGTGAGTTTATCAGGTGGGCCGGTGAGCAACAGGGCGCCAAGCGCTTCGTGGGTTCGACTCCCACCCGACCCACCATTTCCCTTGTCAAAAAAAATCAGCGCACCGCACCCGCCTGAGATCCGCAGGCGGGTGCCGGGAAGGCGTCCCGCACGACCTTCGACCCTCCCCCGTCGCCATCCGCGGTCTTGAACGAATCTTAACCCGGACCGCGGAATGTCGGGGCGCAAACGGCGCCCAAAGGGCGGATGGAGAGGGCAGCGACATGACCATGCTCAACAACCTGGCGATCCGGGCGAAGATCCCGCTCGGCTTCGCCGTCGTGCTCGCTATCGTGGTCGTCCTGGGCCTGCTGTCGATCGATCGGTTGAGCGCGGTCAATGCCAACGCCGAGGATGTGCGCGATAATTGGCTGCCCAGCACCGGCCAGATGAGCAAGCTGCTGACCTCGATCTACAGCTTCCGGCTCCGGGAAGCCCGCTACCTGCTGGTCGCGGCCGACGGCGGCGATCTCGACAAGCCCCAGGCCGACATCGCGGCCGGCACCGACCGGATCGCCAAGGCCCGCGAGGCCTATGGCGCGCTGGTCGTCCGAGGCTCCGAGACCGAGCGCCTGATCCGGCAGTTCGATCAGGAATGGGCGGCCTATGGCGCGATCACCTCGAAGATGCTGGTGCTGGCCAAGAATCATGACGCCAAGGGCGCCACCGCGATCTTCAACGGCGAGTCGCGCGACAGCTTCGATCGCGCGATCAAGGCGCTGAACGACGATGCCGATTTCAACGTCAAGGAAGGCAAGAAGGCAGCCGACCTGGGTGCTGCGATCTATGACTCGACCAAATGGGTCGTGATCCTGGCGATGGCTTTCGCCGCCGTGCTGTGTGCGATCCTCGGCTGGCTGCTGGTCGCCGGCGTCTCGACCCCGATCCAGCGCATCACCGAGACGATGCGCCGGCTCGCCGGCCACGACCTTGCGACCGACATCCCGGGCCTCGGTCGCAAGGACGAGATCGGTGCCATGGCCGCGGCCGTCCAGGTGTTCAAAGACAGCATGGTCGCGACCGACCGGCTGGCCGAGGAACGGCGCCAGGACGAGGCGCAGAAGGAACTGCGCGCGCGCCGGATCGAGACGATCAACACCAGCTTCGACCGGCAGGCGAGCGAGGCGCTCAATTACCTGGCATCGGCGGCGACCGAGCTCCGGGCGACCGCCGGCGGCATGTCGGATAATGCCGACCTCGCCTCGAAGCAGGCCGGCGCCGTCGCGGCGGCGGCCGAGGAAGCGTCGACCAACGTCCAGACCGTGGCCGCCGCGACCGAAGAGCTGTCGTCCTCGATCCAGGAGATCTCGCGCCAGGTCGTGCAATCCTCGACCATCGCCGGCCAGGCGGTCCAGGAAGCGGCGGCGACCGGCGCCACCATGCGCACGCTCTCGGACGCGGCGCAGAAGATCGGCGAGGTCGTGCGCCTGATCAACGATATCGCCGGCCAGACCAACCTCCTGGCGCTGAACGCCACGATCGAGGCGGCGCGGGCGGGTGAGGCCGGCAAGGGCTTCGCCGTGGTGGCCAGCGAGGTCAAGAACCTGGCGACCCAGACCGCGCGCGCGACCGAGGACATCTCAGCCCAGGTCGCCGCCATGCAGAACTCGACCGGCGACGCGGTCGCCGCGATTGAGCGCATCGACGAGACCATCGGCCGGATGAACGAGATCTCGACCTCGATCGCCGCCGCCATGGAGCAGCAGGGTGCAGCGACCCAGGAGATCGCCAGCGACGTCCAGGAGGCCGCGCGCGGCACCACCGAAGTGTCGAGCAACATCGCCGGCCTCAACCAGATCGTCGAGGAAACCGGGGCGGCTTCGGTCCAGGTGCTGGGCGCGTCGGACGAGCTGGGCCAGCAGGCCGAGCAGCTCCGGGCGCGCGTCGGCACCTTCCTCGCCGACGTCCGCAGCGCCTGACGTCATTTCCCGTGCCGTCGGACGCCAGTCTCTACTGGCACTGGGGCGGCATCCGGCGCTAGGTTGATAGACAGACCTGTCCCGGAAGTCGCCCCCCGTCATGCGTATCCTCTACCACCTGCCGCTCTGCCCGTTTTCCCGCAAGGTCCGCGTCGTCCTCAAGGAAAAGAACCTGGAGTTCGAGCTCCAGCACGAGCGCGTCTGGGACCGGCGTCCGGAATATCTGCAGATGAACCCGGCCGCCGAAGTGCCGGTGCTGGTCGAGGCCGACGGCACGCCGATCGTCGACAGCGGCGTCATCTGCGAATATCTGGAGGAAGTCTATCGCGACCGGCTGCTGCTCGGCATCGACCCGATCGACCGGGCCGAAGTCCGAAGGCTCATCGCCTGGTTCGACCTCAAGATGAACCGCGAGGTGACGCAGAACCTGGTCGGCGAGAAGATGCTGAAGCGCCAGATGGGCTACGGCACGCCCAGCTCCGCCGCGATCCGCGCCGGCCATGCCAACATCCATTACCATCTGGATTACATCGGCTTCCTGGTCGAGCGGCGGCGCTGGCTCGCGGGTGATCATTTCTCGCTGGCCGACATCGCCGCGGCCGCCCATCTCTCGACCCTCGACTATGTCGGCGACGTGCCCTGGGGCAGCCATGAGTTGGCCAAGGATTGGTACGCCCGGATCAAGTCGCGCCCGAGCTTCCGCCCGCTGCTGGCCGACCACATCCCCGGCAACCCGCCGCCGGAACATTACACGGACCTGGATTTCTAGGGGCCCCTCTCCGTCATTCCTGCGCAGGCGGGAATCCGGAGAGGCCGTAAATGCTGTCTGACGGTCGGCACCTCGCGGGTGCCCTGGATTCCCGCCTGCGCGGGAATGACGATAAGGGTCTACAGGAGCCCGCCATGCCCCGGATCTCCGGCCTGCTCGAAACCGCGCTCTATGTCGAGGACATGGCCCGCGCCCGGGCGTTCTTCACCGACGTGCTGGGCCTGGCGCCGATGCTGACCGGCGAGCGGCTGACCGCGTTCGATGCCGGGCGCCAGGGGGTGCTGCTGCTGTTCCTTGCCGGCGGGTCGGTCGAGGACATGCCGGGACCGCGCGGCACCGTGCCCGGCCATGACGGCCAGGGCCCGGTCCACATGGCCTTCGCGATCGAGGCCCAGGACTACGAGCCCTGGCGCGAGCGCCTCGCCGCCCATGCCGTGGCGCTGCGCGGCGAAATGGCCTGGCCGCGGGGTGGCCGCAGCCTCTATTTCGACGATCCCGACGGCCACTTGATCGAACTGGCGACGCCGGGCCTCTGGGCGAACTATTAAAGCGTTGACGTCTCCAGCCGGTCGCGCCGGACCAGCTCGGGAAAGGCGCGCATCCAGATCAGCACGACCAGCAGCGTGCCGATGCCGCCGATCAGCGCCGCCGGCACCGCGCCGAACCAGCCGGCGGTCAGGCCGGACTCGAACTCGCCCAGCTGGTTCGAGGTGCCGATAAAGATGAAATTGACCGCACTGACCCGCCCGCGCATCTCGTCCGGCGTGTCGAGCTGCACCAGCGACAGGCGGATGACGACGCTGATCGAATCGGCCGCGCCCAGCACCACGAGGGCCGCGAGCGACAGCCAGAACGAGGTCGACAGCGCGAATACGATGGTGGCGAGCCCGAACACCGCGACCGCCGCGAACATGATGCGGCCGACACGGCCCCGGAGCGGCGCCTGGGCCAGCAGCAGCGACATGGAGAGCGCGCCCAGCGCCGGGGCGGAGCGCAGCAGGCCGAGGCCCCAGGGCCCGATCGCCAGGATGTCGCGGGCATAGATCGGCAGCAGCGCCGTGGCACCGCCGAGCAGCACCGCGAACAGGTCGAGCGAGATGGCTCCCAGCACCGCCGGCCGGCTGCGGATGAAGGCGACGCCGGCGAAGACCGAGGCAAGCGTCACCGGCTCGCGCCGCGGCGGCACCCGCTCCAGCCGGATGAGGCCGATCAGGCCGCACGACACCAGGAACAGCCCGGCCGACACGGCATAGACCGTGCCCGGGCTGATCGCGTAGAGCAGCCCGCCCGCCGCCGGGCCGCAGATGATCGCGGTCTGGCTCGCCGTCGACGACCAGGCGAGCGCCCGCGGCAGCAGGCTCGCCGGCACCAGGCCGGGCAGCAGCGCCTGCAAGGTCGGCGCCTCGAATGCGCGAGCACAGCCGATGACGAAGATCGCGACGAAGATGTGCCAGATGTCGAGCACGCCCCCAAACCAGCCGAGCGCCAGCCCGGTGATGGCGAGCCCCTCGACCGCCTGGCACAGGCGCACGATCACCCGCCGGTCGAACCGGTCGGCCACAGGCCCGACGACGAAGGCGAGCAGCAGCGCCGGCACGAACTGGGCAAGGCCGACCAGCCCCAGCGCGAAGGCGCTGCCGGTCAGGCCATAGACCTGCCAGCCGATGGCAACCGCTTGCATCTGGAACGCCACGGTCGAGAACACCCGGCCGGCCCAGAACAGGGCGAAGGCGCGGTGGCGAAGCACCGAGCGCGCGACGGCAAGTTCGGGGGCGGCGGCAAGCGGATCGGCAGGCAGGGAGAGGCTCCGTCAGAACGGCGCGGCGGTGCGTACCCATCAGCTTCGCGAGCGGAGCGCACCCGGTCAAGCGAAGCGGGTGCGAGGCTGCAATGCCCACCCGGCGAGATGGCGTCAGCAGATGCCGCGACGAGAGTTAATGTTCGAGCGAAAAAGAGATCGACGGCATTCATCCGATTTCTTTCACGACATCTTGGAAACCCAAATATGACACGGAGCCCCGACCGCGTCCTTTTTATAGTTGCCAAGCATATCCAGGGGAGACCTTCAATGAAATCTTCGAGATTCACAAAAAATGCTGCGAAAAGCATACCAGCAATTTCAACCGCCATTATAACAATAGCAACTCTCAGCAATATTCCGGCAAGCCACGCCCAGACTGCGACCGGCTATAGCTGTGTACGGAATTGGTACGTCTCGCAGAACGGTTCCGACCGGGCGGGCGGCTCGAGCACCGCCACGCCGTGGCGGACGCTGCAGCATGCCGACAGTAGCGGCCTGCTCCGCGCCGGCGACTGCGTGAACGTGGCACCCGGGACCTATCCCGTCACCGTGGCGACCTATCTCAGCCATAGCGGCAACGCCAATTCGCCGACCGGCTATATCGTCTATCGATCGACGACACCTCGGGGTGCCAAGATCGTCGCATCCGCCCAGAACATGGGCGACATCATCGACATCCAGGGCAACTACGTGATCATCGACGGCTTCGAGATCAACGGCGGCAACGCCGGGCTGTCGCGCAGCCCCTTCACCAATGGCACGGGCCTTTACGCCACCGGCCATCACTTCCAGGCGGTGAATAATCTTGTCCATGATTGCGGCGGCAGCGGCATCGCCATGGGCTATAAGGACTGGTACTGGGTCGTGGGCAACACGGCCTACAACAACGCGTTCTTCAGCCCGTATCATACATCGGGCATCGCGATCTTCGAGCCGCGCGCCGTCAGCTTCACGCCCACGAGCGCCGACACCGGCGCCGTCTACCACATCATCATCAAGAACAACGTCTCGCACAACAACAGCGAGCGGTATGTGAGAACCGCGCACACCGACGGCAACGGCATCATCCTGGATGACTTCCGGAATAGCCAGGCATCCGGCACGCCCTATCCCTATCGCTCGCTGATCCAAAGCAACACCGTCTATGCCAACGGCGGCAGCGGCATTCATCTCTACGAGACCGACCACGTAACCATCGACAGCAACAAGGCTTTCAACAACGACCAGGATGCAACGATGGTCGCGAGCTGGCGAGGCGAGCTCTACAACGGCTTCGCCAGCAACAACACCTGGACCAACAACCAAGCCGCGGCGACCAGCGTCACGGCGCCGACGGACTGGCGCAGGTACAATACGGCCGTGGTCGACGCTCATTCGGGCGCCGCCAACGTCAATGTGGTTTGGTCCAACAACGCCAATATCGACACGCGAACCGGTGCCAGGAGCTACTTCATCGATGACCCCACCCGTGCGGCCGCGTTTCCGAAGAACAATCCGCTGGGCAGGCCGCTGTCACCGTAGGGCGCCCGACGACAAGCGCCACCGGACGAGAATGTAAACCGGAGGCGGCTCCCCGCCTCCGGTCTTGCGTTGTCAGACCAGCGCCGCCACCTGCGCCTCGACCTCCTCCCTCGGCTCCTTCACCAGGAACGCGACCGAGACGGCACCCAGCACGGCGATGGCGCCGGTCAACGCGAAGGCGCTGGTGAAGGTGCCAGTCCATTGCACCAGATAGCCGGTCACGGCCGGGGCGACGATGCCGGCCAGGTTGGCGATCAGGTGGACGAAGCCGCTGACGCCGCCGATGCGCGCCTCCTCGACCGTATCGAGGATGATCGCCCAATAGGTACTGGCGGTCAGATACATGAAGAACACCGTGACCGCCATCAGCGTCACCGCGGGCACCACGCCGCTGACCATGCCGCCCAGCACCACGCTGATCGCGGCGATGATCAGGCTGCCGACCAGGACCAGCTTGCGCGAGAACAGCGCGTTGCCGGTCCGGCGGAAGATCGCGTCGCAGACGAAGCCGCCGGAGGCGAGGCCGATGAAGCCGACCAGCCAGGGGATGGCGTTGACCACGCCCATCTTCTGGATCGACAGATGGTGCGCCATGGTCAGGTAGGTCGGGAACCAGGACAGGAAGAAGTACAGGATATAGGCATAGCCGAAGAAGGCGAAGGCGGTCGCCAGGATCGCCGGGCGGCGGAGATAGGCCCCGAGCGGCAGCGCCGCCACGGTCGGCCTGGCCGCATCGGCCCGGGCGAGATCGGTGCGATCCGCGTCCGCGAGCCAGCGATGCTGCTGCGGCCGGTCGGTCGCGAGCCACATCCAGGCGAGCGTCCAGATAAGCCCGACCGCCGCGATCACGACGAAGGAGACGCGCCAGCCGGCCGAGACGGCAAGCAGCCCCACGACCGGGCCGGCGAGCGCCGCGCCGATCGGCTGGCCGGCGTTGGCCATGCCGACGGCACTCGCCTGCTCGCGCCGGGAAAACCAGTTGCTGACCAGCTTGTTGGCGGTCGAGCTGAACGGCCCCTCGCCCATGCCGAAGATGACGCGCACGACCAGCAGCGAGAAGAGGCCCACGGTGGCCGCCGTCAGGCCGCAGAACACCGACCAGACGGTCATGGCGAGCGTGAACACGTTCTTCGGTCCGATCCGGTCGGAGGCCATGCCGCCGACGAAGCAGAACAAGGCGTAGCCGACGAAGAAGCTGCTGAACACGATGCCCAGTTCGGCCGGGTCGAGCTGCATGTCCTTGGCGATCATGGGGGCCGCGATCGACAGCGCGGCGCGGTCGAGGTAGCTGATGCCGCCGCCGATGAACAGCAGCGCGATGATGAACCAACGCAGGCGTGCGAACATGGCCTGTTCCCTCCCGGTGCCGGCCTGATGGCCGATCATTTCGGCGTCGTCATCCGCCCTCAGGCGGCGGCGGTCCGTCCCGTATCGCGCATCAGGATCTGCTGATGGGCGCCGGTGACCTGGGCGTGGAAGGCGCGCGCGGCCTCCGAGAAGTCGGCATCGGGCCGCTGTTCGGGCTCGAAATGCCGAAAGTCGTCGACGCCGCGCACCAGGGTGGCGCTGTCGTGGGATCCCACGACCTGGCGCACGTAGGTCGGCAGGTAGCGGATGGCGAAGCCGATGCGGCGCCGGCCCGACGGGTTCGGGTCGGAGCCGTGGATCAGGCGCACGTGATGCAGCGACATCTCGCCGGGCTGGAGCACCAGCATGCGCGCCTGGGCCTCGTCGACCTCGACCGCGATCTCCTGGCCGCGCGACAAAAGGTTGCCCGCGGCGAAGGTGTCGCGATGGGCGATCTGGTCCAGCTTGTGGCTGCCCGGGATGACGCGCATGGCGCCGTTCTCGGCCGTGCTGTCGCTGAGCGCCACCCAGGCGGTGACGATGTCGGCCGGATCGAGGCCCCAATAGGTCGAGTCCTGGTGCCAGGAGACGAAGCCCGGGTCGTGCGCCTCCTTGGTGAAGAAGGACGAGCCCCAGACCAGCAGGTTGGGCCCCAGGATGTCCTCGACCGCGTCGAGGATGCCGGGATGGCGGATCAGCCGGTCGAGCCAGGTGAACAGCAGGTGGCTCTTGTGCCGGAGCGGCCCCTTGAGCACGCCATGCTGCGCCTCATGCGCCTCGAGCTGCCGCCTGAGCGTGGCGGCCTCCTCGGCCGAGATCGCACGGATCGGGGCGTGGAAGCCATCGGTGCGGTAACGCTCGACCGCCTCCGCCGTCAGCTTTTTCATAGGGCTTTCCTCCGGAATGCATCATATTTTTCGAGGGGGCGAACTTTCTTCTGTGTCGCTTCGATTTCAAGTGTGGAATCCAATGAAGCCTGATGTCAACGCCGACGAAATAGTTCTATCGGCTGAGGGGGATGCCGCAGATGCGCTGCGCCGCCCCGGCGCGCCGGCGCTCGAAAAGGGCCTGGATCTGCTGGAGGCGCTGGCGGCCGAGCCCAACGGCATCTCGCAGAAGAACCTGGCGGCACGGGTCGGCCGATCGGTCGGCGAGATCTTCCGCATGCTGGGCGTGCTGGAGCAGCGCGGCTATGTCACGCGCGATCCCAAGACCGGCGAATACGCCTTGTCGCTGCGCCTGTTCCAGCTCGCGACCCAGCACCCGCCGGCGCGCCGGCTGCAGCAGGCCGCCCTGCCGGTAATGGAGGAACTGGCCGCGCGGGTCGGGCTGTCGTGCCATCTCAGCATGATGAGCGGCGAGCATTTCCTGACCGTGGCGCAGGCCGAGTCCGACCGGCCGATGGGCTGGTCGGTCAAGCTGGGCGCGCTGTTCCCGTTCGCGATGCCCTACGTGTCGGCCCGGGTGCTGGCCGCGTTCCAGCGCCGGCGCCGCGACGAGGTGATGGCGCTGCTGGCTCGGCACAGCGGCCTCACCGTCGACGCGATCCGGCCGCGCCTCGATGCCATCGCCGCCGCCGGCTACGACCTGGCGCCGAGCGAGGTGGTGAATGGGCTCGTCGACATGAGCTGCCCGGTGCTCGACCATTCCGGCCAGGTGCTGGCGGCGCTGACCCTGCCGTTCCTGCCGCAGCGCGACCAGAACAAGGACCCGGCCGCGGCGCTCACGCTGCTGCGCGCCGCCGCCGCCGAGATATCCGAAAAGATCGGCGCCGCGACCGCATGACGGCGAGTTAGGTATTGTGTCCCCAAGTTAGGAGTAGCCGATGGCGAAGCCGGCCAGCATCACCGACCTGCCGCCAGCGTTTCAGGAATATCTGCACGGGGTCTATGAGCGGGCCAACGCGCGCATCGGCGAGGCGATGGCGCGGCATGGCATGGCGCCCGGCCTGTCGGCGGCGCTGGCGGCCGAGCGGGTCGCAGTGCTGGAGGCCGAGCTGGCGCCGGTCGGCGAGTTGATCGCGAGCGGAGGCAATTCGATCGCCTGCCGCAAGGGCTGCGCCTATTGCTGCACCCATACGGTCGACGTGACCCCGGACGAGGCATTCGCCATTGCGGATCACCTGGCGGCGACGCTCGATCCGGCGGCGCTGGCCCAGGTCAAGACGCGCGCGGCGGCAGCTGACGCGGCCTTGCACGGGCTGCCGCATGTCGAGCGGCATCGACAGCGTATCTTCTGCCCGGTGCTGGATCCGGAAACCGCCGCCTGCCTGGCGCACCCGGTGCGGCCGAATGCCTGCCAGGGCTACCTCTCGGTCGATCTCGCCAAATGCGAGGCCGATTACCGCGATCCGCCGCAACCGGTCGAGCAGCCGACCGTGGCGCCCATGATCACCAGCGTGGTCGACCGGACCCGCAGCTTCGCGCTCGAGGATGCGGGCGCGCCGACCCTGTCGCTCGAGCTGATCGCCGCCCTCCTCGCCGCTTGGCGCGAACCCGATGCCGAAGCCCGCTGGCTCGCCGGCGAGGCGATCTTCGCGGACGCACGCAGCATCACGCCCTGACGCCCTAGGTCTTCACGCCCTCATGCGCCAGCAGCCAGCGCTTGCGCTCCAGGCCACCGGCGTAGCCGGTCAGGTCCCGGTTCTGGCCGATGACGCGGTGACAGGCGAGGATGATGGCGACCGGGTTCAGGGAATTGGCATAGCCCACGGCCCGGCTCGCCTTCGGGCGGCCGAGTTGGGCCGCGAGCGTGCCATAGGTCGTGACCGTGCCGACCGGGATCCGGCGCAGGGCGTGCCAGCATTGCTCCTGGAAATCCGTGCCGCCGGTCGTGACCGGCAAGCCGTCGAACGCCGTGAAATCGCCGGCGAGATAGGCCCGCACACGCGACGAGGCGCCCAGCGGATCTGGGCGCTCGACCAGACGGAACCGGCCGTAGCGCTTGGCGAGCAGCGCGCGCATCCGCGCCTCGTAGTCGGCATAGTCGAGTGCCACCAGGCTGGCGCCGTCGCTCGCCAGCAGGATCTCGCCGATCACGCTCGGTACGCGGTCGAATTCGAGTTCGGTCATCTTATCCTCCCGTTCCGCCGCCCAGGCTCATCCACAGGTGCAGCGCCGCATAGGCGCGCCAGGGACGCCAGGCCTCGGCGCGCGCGTCCATTTCCTTGAAGCTCGGCAGGCCGGCCGCCGTCGCCATTGCCTTGCGCAGGCCCAGATCGCCCGACGGAAAGGCGTCGGGCTCCCGGAGCGCGCGCATGGCGATGTAATGGGCGGTCCAGGGGCCGATGCCCGGCAGCGCGTCGAGCCGGGCGACCAGTTCCTCCAGCGGCAGACCACCCTCGAACAAAGCCGGCTCGGCGAGCGCCGCGCGGGCGAGGCCGGCGATCGTCTCCGCCCGCTTGGTCGGAATGCGCAGCACACCGGGCTCGGCCCCGGTGAGCGCCGCCGGCACCGGAAACACCCGGGTCAGGCCCGGCGGCAGCGGCAGGCCGTCCTCGAGCCGCAAGGGCGCGCCATAGGCGAGCGCCACCCGACCGGCGAGCGTGGTCGCGGCAGCGACGCTGACCTGCTGGCCCAGGATGGCGCGCACCGCCAGCTCGAACGGATCCCAGGCCCCAGGCACGCGCAGGCCGGGCCGCAACGCCACCATCGGCGCCAGCAGCACGTCGCGGCCGAACTGGGCGGCGATCGCGGCAATATCGGTCATCAGATCGAACTGCCGCCCGAGCCGCGCCACGATCGCGGCCGGGGCCGCGCGATCCGGATGGCGGATGGTGACGCCGAACGCGCCGGCCGCATCCGGCCCGAGCTCGATCACGCCGTGGCGGCCGGCGAGCTCGATGCTGCGGCGATAGGTAAGGCCGTCGACGGCCTCGACCCCGGGGATGCAGCGGGGCGCCAGGAAGCCGGCGATCAGCGACCAGTCGAACGGCTCATGGACCGGCAGGGCAAAACGAGGATGAGTCATGGCCGCGATACTAGCCGGCGCCACGGTCCCGTCTCGCGGTTTTCGGACATGGTCGTTAGTTGCATTTGTTACCGCTTGGTGCCATCAGCGGCTTGTGCCAGGATCCGCCGCCGCCCGCCCGCAAATGAGGCGCGACTGAACAGGGATGCTCGACCGAATGACTCTTGCGCGCCGGTTCGGCCTGATGGCCAGCCTTCTCGTCCTGTCGCTCGCGACGCTGCCGGCGGTGGCCGCCGACAACGTGCTGCGGCGAGGCAACTCGGCCGAGCCTGAATCCCTCGATCCCCAGAAGATCACCGGCCTGTCCGAGGCTAATGTGGTACGCGACCTATTCGAGCCGCTGATCACCCTCGACGCCGACCGCCATCCGGTGCCGGGCGCCGCCCAGAGCTGGGACGTGACGGCCGACCAGAAGACCTGGACCTTCCATCTGCGTCCTGACGCCAAATGGTCCGACGGCACGCCGATGACGGCGGAGGACTGGGTCTACAGCTTCCGCCGGCTGGTCGATCCCGCGACCGGGGCCGCGAAGTTCGACCAGATCCGCAGCGTGGTGAATGCCGAGGCGATTGCCAGCGGGCGCGAGAAGGACTTGGCCAAGCTCGGCATCGTCGCGGTCGACCGCAATACCCTGCGCTTCGACCTCAGCCAGCCGGAACTGATCCTGCCGCTGCTGATCGCCGATGTCGGCGCCGACCCGGTGCCGCGCGCGGCGATCGAGAAATGGGGCGCGCAATGGACCCGACCGGGCCACATCGTCTCGAACGGCCCCTATGTGCTCGAGAGCTGGAACCCGCACGACAAGATCGTGCTGACCAAGAACCCGCTGTTCCACGATGCCGCCCATGTCGCGATCGACCGGGCCGAGCATTATCCGGTCGACGATCTGAACCGCGGCGTGAAGCAATATCGCGCCGGCGAGCTGGACTGGGCCGGCCTGCCCAAGAGCCAGTTGACCTGGGCGCGCAAGGAGCTGCCGGCCGAGTTGCACAGCGGCGACGTGCTGTTCCTCTGGTACCTGTTCTTCAACATGCAGCAGGGGCCGCTCGCGGGACCCGAGCACAAGAACATCCGCGAGGCGATGTCCCTGGCGCTCGACCGCCAGACCATCGTCGACAAGATCGATCCGCGCGGCCAGAAGCCGGCCTATTCCATGATCTCGTCGCTGATGCCGGACTACACGCCGCAGCCCTATGACTGGCAGGCGCTGCCCCAGACCGAGCGGCTGGCGCGGGCGAAGCGGCTGATGGCGGATGCCGGCTACGGCCCGGACCATCCTCTGAAGCTGACGCTCAGCTATACGACCAGCGACGACACGCGCGTCTATCTGCTGGCGCTCGCCGCCATGTGGAAGCCGATCGGCGTCGACGTCACGCTCGACAACATGGAATGGCAGGTCTACCAGACCAAGCTCAGGCAGAAGGATTACGAGATCGGCATCCTGAGCGAGGTTCCGGAATTCGACGACCCGACCGAGTTCCTGATCCCTTACCGCACCGACGCCGGGCTCTATAATCACTGCGGCTATTCGAACCGCGATTTCGACGCGTTGATGGACCGCGCGGCCCACGCGACCGACACGGGCGCCCGCCGCAAGGCGCTCGAGGCGGCCGAGCGCACGGTGCTCGCCGATTATGCCCTGGTGCCGCTGCAGTTCGGCGTCGCCAATTACCTGGTCAACCCGCGTCTCATCGGCCGGCGTGACAGCCTGCCCTATCCGCAGACGCGGTATCTCTCGTTCAAGGACTGAGTACCGCCATGCGCCTGTCCTCCCGCCCCCTCGCCGGCCTGCTCGCGATCGGTCTGACCCTTGCTGCCACCTCGGCCGACGCCGCCCAGGTGCTGCGCCGTCCGGTCGATTCCGAGCCGGACACGCTCGATCCCCAGAAGACCTCGAGCGCTGTGCCGATCTCGATCGGCCGGGATCTGTTCGCCGGCCTCGCCATGCTGGACGAGCATGAGAAGCCGGTGCCGGCCGCAGCGGAGAGCTGGGACGTGTCGCCCGACAAGCGGGTCTGGACCTTCCATCTGCGCCATGACGGCAAATGGTCGAACGGCGATCCGGTCACCTCGGCCGACTTTCTCTACAGCTTCCGGCGCCTGGTCGATCCGGCGACGGCGGCGGCCGATCCGTCGGACCTCAACCAGGTCGTCGGCTACGAGGCGATCATCTCCGGCAAGGAAAAGGACCTGTCGAAGCTCGGCGTCGAGGCGCCCGATCCCTATACTCTCACGATCACGCTCAACGAGCCGCGCATCGCCTTTCCGCTGCTGCTGACCGACTGGGGCCTGTTTCCCCTGCACCGCGCCAGCATCGAGAAATGGGGCAAGGACTGGACCCAGCCCGGTCATCTCGTCTCGAACGGCGCCTACAGGCTGAAGAGCTGGACGCCGCAGACCGATCTCGTGCTCGAGAAGAACCCGCTGTTCTACGACGCCGCCTCGGTCAAGATCGACGAGGTCCATTGGCTGAATGCCGAGGATCCGGAGGCGGCACTGCGCCGCTATCGGGCCGGTGAACTGGATTGGGTCGGCCTGACCCGCAACAACCTCGGCTGGGCCAAGCAGAATCTGGCGGACCAGTTCCACAGTGCCCCTGCCAACCAGCACGCCTTCATGCCAATCAACATGGTGAAGGGCCCGCTCGCCACCGACGCCCGCCTGCGCGAGGCGCTCAATCTGGCGGTCGACCGCGAGGTGCTGGTCAGCAAGCTCGATCCGCGCGGCGAGCTGCCGGCCTACAGCATCGTGCCGCCGGTCATCAGCGACTACACGCCCCAGGAAATGGGCTTCAAGAGCCTGAGCCAGGCCGATCGGCTGAAGAAGGCGAAGGAACTGATGGCGGCGGCGGGCTATGGGCCGGACCATCCGCTGACCCTGACCGCGATCTATCCGACCCAGGAATCGACGCGCCAGCTGCTGCTCGGCATCGCCGCCATGTGGAAGCCGATCGGGGTCGACCTCAAGCTCGACAACATGGAATGGCAAGTCTACATCAGCGACATCAACCAGCGGAATTACGAGCTGGGCATGATGGGCGAATACGGCAGCTACAACGATTATGAAAGCGCGCTCGACAATTACCGGAGCGACGCCGGCCAGTTCAACGCGCCGGGCTATGCCAGCGCCAAGTTCGACGATCTGTTCCATCGCGGCGGCATCGCCCGCGACATGGAGATCCGGCGCGACCTGATGCAGCAGGCCGAGCGCGTCGTCATCGACGATTATGCGACCATCCCGCTGGAGTTCGGCGTGATCAACCGGGTGATCAACCCGAAGCTCCAAGGTCCGGTCGCAACCGAGTACTACCCCCAGACCCGCCTGCTTTCCTTCAAGAATTGAGTCCCAGGATGCGCCTCTTCCCTCGCCTCGCCGCCGGCCTGATCGCGGCCCTGCTCTCGACCACCGGCATGGCCCAGGCCGCCCAGGTGCTGCATCGCATCAGCACGGCCGAGCCGGACACGATCGATCCGCAGAAGACCAATGCGTCCGACTCGCTCGCGATCGACCGCGAGATGTTCATCGGGCTGGCGACACTCGATGCCCATGGCCAGCCGGTGCCGGGCGCTGCCGAGCGATGGGACATCTCGCCCGACGGCAAGACCTGGACCTTTTTTCTGCGGCACGACGACAAATGGTCGACCGGCGAGCCGGTGACCTCGGCCGACTTCCTCTACAGCTTCCGCCGCCTCGTCGATCCCAAAACCGCGTCCGAGGATCCGTCGGACCTGAAGCAGCTCGTCAATTATGACGCGATCGTGTCGGGCAAGGAAAAGGACCTGACCAAGCTCGGCGTCGAGGCCCCCGATCCCTACACGCTGGTCCTGCATCTGACCGAACCGCGCATCGCCCTGCCCTTCATCCTGACCGATATGCAATTGGCGCCGCTGCACCAGGCCTCGATCGAGAAATGGGGCGATCAATGGACCCAGCCAGGCCATATCGTCTCGAACGGCCCCTTCACCATGAAAGCCTGGACGCCGCAGTCCGAGATCGTGCTGACCAAGAACCCCGGCTTCTTCGACGCCAAGGACGTGAAGCTGGACGAGGTCCATTGGATGGTGACGGAGAACCTGGAAGCGGGCCTGACCCGCTACCGGGCAGGCGAACTGGACTTCGTGACGCTGACGCGCGTCCACCTGCCCTGGGCAAAGGAGAACATGCCCGACCAGCTGCGCTCGGCGCCGGTCAACCAGACCACGATCCTGTTCTTCAACATGGTCAAGGGTGCGCTGGCCCAGGACGTCCGGGTGCGCGAGGCGTTCAACCTGGCGATCGACCGCGAGGTGCTGGTCACCAAGATCGACCCGCGCGGCGAACCGCCCGCCTACGGCATGATCCCGCCGGCGATCAGCAACTACACGGCCCAAAGCATGGCGTTCAAGGGCACGCCGATGGCCGACCGGATCCGCCAAGCCAAGGAATTGATGGCGGCCGCGGGCTATGGCCCGTCCCATCCCCTGAGCCTGGAAGTCATGTACACGACCGACGAGAACAGCCGGCAGATCCTGCTGGCGCTGACGGCGATGCTGAAGCCGATCGGCATCGACCTCAAGCTCCAGAACTCGGAGTGGCAGGTCTTCATCTCGAACATGAACCAGCGCAATTACGACATCGGGTTCTTCTCGTTGCTCGGCACCTACGACGATTACGAGAACGGGCTCGATAATTGGCGCTCCGACGCCGGCTTCGCCAACCCGTCGGGCTATGCCAATCCCAAGTTCGACGACCTGTTCCACCGCGGCGGCACGGCCAAGGACATGGAAACCCGGCGCGCGCTGATGCAGCAGGCGGAGCAGGTGATGCTCGCCGACTACCCGATCGCCCCGCTCGAATTCGGCCAGCGCAATGTGCTGGTCAATCCGAAGATCGCCGGCTACGTGACCGAAGTGATCGACAACCAGTCGCGCTATCTGTCGATCAAGGAATGACGAAGCCAGAGTGCCCATAGGAAACGATTCCCATGCACATCAAGATCGCCGCCCTCGCCTGCCTGCTGCTCGCCTCGACCGGCCTCGCCCGGGCCGATCAGGTGTTGCATCGGATTTCCGAGGCCGAGCCGGAGACGCTCGACCCGCAGAAGAGCTCGGCCTCGGGCTCGCTCGCGATCGATCGCGACATGTTCGTGGGCCTGGTGACGCTCGACCCTCAGGAACATGTCGTGCCGGGCGCCGCCGAAAGCTGGGAGATCTCGCCCGACGGCAAGACCTGGACCTTCCATCTGCGGCATGACGACAAATGGTCGACCGGCGAGCCGGTGACGGCGGATGATTTCGTCTACAGCTTCCGCCGCCTGGTCGATCCCAAGACTGCGGCCGCCGATCCGTCCGACCTGACCCAGCTCGAGAATTACGAGGCGATCGTCTCGGGCAAGGAAAAGGATCTGACCAAGCTCGGCGTCACGGCGCTCGATCCCTACACGCTGCAGCTCAGGCTGACGGCCCCGCGGCTGGCACTCAAGTTCCTGCTGACCGATCCGGCGCTGTTCCCGCTGCACAAGGCCACGGTCGAGAGATGGGGTGCGGCCTGGACCCAGCCCGAGCATCTCATCGGCAACGGCCCGTTCGTGATGAAGAGCTGGGTGCCCCAGGCCCAGATCGTGCTGGCCCGGAGCCCGACCTTCTTCGACGCCAAGTCGGTCAAGTTCGACGAGGTCGATTGGTTGGTCACCGAGAACCTGAAAGCCGGGGTGACGCGCTACCGTGCCGGCGAGCTGGATTTCATCCCGCTGACCAAGACCGACATTCCGTGGGCCAAGCAGAGCGCTGCGGACCAGCTGCAGACCGCCGACGTCAACGGCACCAGCTTTCTGTTCTTCAACATGGTCAAGGGGCCGCATTACCTGGATGCGGGCGTGCGCGAGGCGTTCAACCTGGCGGTCGACCGCGAGACCCTGGTGACCAAGGTCGATCCGCGCGGCGAACAGCCGGCCTACGGCATGGTGCCGCCGGTGACCAGCGAGTACACGCCGCAGAGCATGGCGTTCAAGGGCATGCCGATGGCGGAGCGCCTGGCAAAGGCCAAGGCCCTGATGCAGGCGGCGGGATATGGCCCGGACCATCCGCTGGCGCTCAAGGTCAGCTACGCGACGGAGGAGAGCAACCGCCAGCTGCTGCTGGCGATCGCGGCCATGGTGAAGCCGGTCGGCTTCGACCTGAAGCTCGAGAACATGGAATGGCAGGTGTTCCTCGACGTCGAGAATCAGCGCAATTTCGACATCGGCTTCGTCAATCTCGTCGGCACCTACGACGATTACGAGAACGGCCTCGACAATTTCCGCAGCACCGCCGGCATCTACAACGTCAACGGCTACGCCAATCCCAAGTTCGACGACCTGTTCCACCGCGGCGGCACCTCGACCGATCCGCTGGAGCGCCGCAGGCTCATGGAACAGGCCGAAAAGCTGATGCTCGACGACTATCCGATCGTGCCGCTGGAATTCTACGTCCGGAACGTCCTGGTCAACCCGAAGCTCCAGGGCTATGTCGCCAAGGTCGTCTATAACCAGTCGCGCTACCTGTCGTTCAAGCCGTAAAAGCGAGAGGAACTCCCATGCGCCAGAAGCCCGCCCTCTTCGCCGCCTTGGTCGCCGGCCTGCTCGCCACGACGGCCGCCCATGCCGACAGCGTGCTGCGCCGGGCGAACGAGGCCGAGCCCGAATCGCTCGATCCGCAGAAGACGACCGGCCTCTATGAGTCCAATATCGAGCGCGACCTGTTCATCGGCCTCTTGACGCTCGACCCGGAGATGAAAGTCGTGCCGGGCGTCGCCGAGCGTTGGGAGACAAGTGCCGACAAGAAGGTCTGGACCTTCCATCTGCGTCATGATGCGAAATGGTCGAACGGCGATCCGCTGACCTCAGCCGACTTCCTCTACAGTTTCCGCCGGCTGGTCGATCCCAAGACCGCGGCGTCGGCAACCGAGCAGGTACGCGACCTGGTCAATGCCGAGGAGATCATCGCCGGCAAGGAAAAGGACCTGACCAAGCTCGGCATCGCCGCACCCGATTCCTATACGGTCGTCATCACCCTGAAGCAGCCGCAGATCATGCTGCCGCTGCTGCTGACCGATTCCCAGGTCGTGCCGCTCAATCGCAAGGCGGTCGAGGCCGGCAGCGACTGGACCCAGCCCGGCAAGATCGTGACCAACGGCCCGTTCACGCTCGAAAGCTGGACGCCCAATTCCGAGATCGTGCTGAAAAAGAGCGCCGGCTATTACGATGCGGCCCATGTGACGCTCGACGGCGTGCGCTGGGTCATGTCCGACAATCTCGACACCGGCTTCAAGCGCTTTCGCGCCGGCGAACTCGACATCGCGCGCGTGCCGCGCACCCAGATCAAATGGACGGCCGAGAACCTGGGCGCAGCCCTCCATACCGGCGACGTGTTCGGCCAGAGCGCCCTGCTGTTCGACATGAAGAACGGCCCGTTCGTCGGTCATCCGAAGCTGCGCGAGGCGCTGTCGCTGGCGATCGATCGCGACCTGATCGTGACCAAGATCGTGCCCGAGGGCCAGAAGAGCGCCTATTCGGTCGTGCCGACGGCGATCAGCGACTACACGCCGCCGCAATATGACTGGAAGGACAAGCCGATGGCCGAGCGGCTGGCCCGCGCCCGGCAGCTTCTGTCCGACGAAGGCTATGGACCCGGCCATCCGTTCAAGTTCGAGATCACCTACACGACCAACGACCAGAGCCGCACCATGCTGCTGGCCATCGCCGCCATGTGGAAGCCGCTCGGCGTCGAGGTGACCCTGCAGAACCAGGAATGGCAGGTCTATGAGGCGACCCTGCGCCAGAAGAACTACGCCATGGGCCCGTTGGGCGGCATCGTGACCTATGACGACCCCATGCAGTTCCTGGAGCCGTACGTCAGCACCTCGACCGACCAGAACGCGATCGGTTACTCAAATCCGGCTTACGATAAGCTGACGGCCGCGGCGTCCGTCGCGACCGACCTCAAGAGCCGGGCCGACCTGCTGCAGCAGGCGGAGACGATCATCCTCGCCGACTATGCCGAGATCCCGCTCTACTACTCGACAGTCAACATGCTGGTGTCGCCCAAGGTCGGCGGCTGGCGCAACACCAACCCCTACATCCAGAGCCAATATCTCTCGCTCAAGGAACAGCCCGCATGATCCGTCCGCTCGCCTCTGCCGCCGTCGCCCTGCTGCTGTTCCAGGCGGCCGATGCCGAAGCCGCGAAGGTGCTGCGGCGCGGGCTCGATTCCGAGGTCGAATCACTCGATCCGCAGAAGGGCATCGCGCTCTACGACGTCGACATCCAGCATGAGCTGATGGAAGGCCTGACCGCGCTCGACATGGACCTGAAGCCGGTGCCGGGCGCAGCGCTTTCCTGGGACGTGTCGACCGACGGGCTGACCTATACCTTCCACCTCAGGCCCGACGGCAAATGGTCGAACGGCGACCCGGTGACGGCGGAGGATTTCGTCTATGCCTTCCGGCGCGGCGTCGATCCCAAGACTGGTGCCTCCGACCCGACGGCGCTCCGCCCGATCCTCAATGCCGAGGCGATCCTCGCCGGTACGGAAAAGGACGTGACCAAGCTCGGCGTCGAGGCGGTCGACCCGCTCACGCTCAGGGTCCGGCTGCAGGCGCCCAGCATCATCTTCCCGCTGCGCATGACCGACAACACGGCGATGCCGCTGCACCGCGCCTCGATCGAGAAATGGGGCCAGGATTGGCCCAAGCCAGGCCATTTCGTCGGCAACGGCGCCTTCATCCTCAAGGACTGGGTTCCGCAGTCGCAGATCACGCTCGTCAAGAACCCGCTCTATCACGATGCGGCGAAGGTGCAGCTCGACGAGGTCGACTACCTTAACACCGAGGATGTGAAGGCGGGACTGAAGCGCTGGGAGGCGGGTGAGATCGACGAGTTCGACCGTCCACCCTACCAGGACCTGAAGCGGCTCAAGGAGACCTATGCCGCCGAGATGCTCGAGGCGCCGATCAACTCGCACAATTTCATGACCATCAACATGACCCGCGGGCCGCTCAGCCAGGATCTGCGGTTGCGCCAGGCGCTCAATATGGCGGTTGACCGTGAGGCGA
The DNA here is from genome assembly GCA_035310205.1 of Aliidongia sp. GTDB lineage: Bacteria > Pseudomonadota > Alphaproteobacteria > ATCC43930 > CGMCC-115725 > Aliidongia. Next base: position 70,710 of record DATGEK010000042.1, on the reverse strand, counting down.
TCACGACCAAGGTCATCCCGAACGGCAGCATCCCCGCCTACGGCTTCATGCCGCCGGTCGTCCCCGACTATGTCTCGCAGCCGATGTTTTTCAAGAGCCTGAGCCCGGCCGAGCGCATTGCCAAGGCCAAGGAGCTGATGAAGGAGGCAGGCTACGGCCCGGACCATCCGCTCAAGGTGACGGTGGTCTACACCACCGCCGAGCAGACGCGCACACTACTGCTTGCCATCGCCGCCATGTGGAAGCCCCTGGGCGTCGAGACCAAGATCGACAACATGGAGTGGCAGGTCTACCTGAGCAAAGTCCAGCAGAAGGACTACGATATCGGGATCATGGGTGAATACGGCCTGTATAACGAGCCGGAGGACGCCTTCCAGCCCTATATTTCGACCAACGCGTCCTACAACTACCCCGGCTACAAGAGTGCCGAATTCGACAAGCTGTACGACGAAGGCCGGGTCGCAATCACGGTCTCGGCACGCGCCGAGCTATTCGAGGCGGCCGAACGGCAGATGATGACCGACATGCCGGTCATTCCGCTGACCGACACCTTGCAGCACACGCTCGTCCACAAGCGCGTCGTCGGCTGGCGCGCCAACGTGGTCTATCCGCAGAGCCGGTACCTGTCGGTGACGGATTAGGCGACGCCGGCGGACGGCCGCCGCAGAGGGGCATGACCCCGGCTGTCGATCGGACTATTGGGGAGAGCCAGCTCAATATGTCGCTCGAACAGTGGAGTTACATCGCCGCGATCGTCGGTGCCCTGATGGCCGTCATCGGCTTTCCGCTGCTCGGCTGGCAATTATTCATCGCCAGGTCCCAGCGACTGGATGCGATTCGGCTGAGCACGAGCCAGGTTCTGCTTGCCGTCGATGCCGTCCTCGCCACGCACGCGGATGTCGCCGCCAAGCTGCGTGATGGTTGGCATGGCCATCCCACACCTGATGAATTGCATCTCGTCGAACCCTACCTGGGCGTGTTCGAGCGCATTTTCATTGCCTACCAGGCGGGGCAGGTTGACTGCGAAACCTTGGATCAGTTGTACGGCTACCGCCTGTCGAACATCTGGGCCAACCGGCAGATCGTCGACATGAAGCTTCAGCATCCCCGCTTGAAGCGATATTGGAAACGGGTCATCGCCCTGACGCTGGTCCTCGAAAAATACCGGGGCAGACCGTTCACCGGACACGATGACGATTATTTCCCAGCCGACATACTGGATCGGCAAAAGCTGGCGCGGATCACTCCCAAATCCGATGAATGAGGCCGCGCCGTCCGGCATAGCCGCGATCGGCCCTTAGGTCGCGCCCGGGTGCCGGATATCGAACACCCATGCAGTGCAGGGCGTCGCATATTCCCCTGATGCGTGTAATGGGTCATAAATGCTATATAGAGTTGTCCTGGATCGACTCACCCCAGAGGAGCAAGCTTCTTTGAAAGCACATTCCCATGGAAGCTTGGGCGCCCAAGTTGGCGCCAGCCTTGCCGAGGCTCGCCTACGCCACCGTCTGAGGGCCGCCGAGCTTAGCGAAAGCCAAACGCAGCGGACCGCCGCCAGGCTGGAATCGATCCTCCGGGCGCTGGAGCGTATCCGGCAGCGATATCGCAGCAATTCCACCGACCCGGCGGATGAGCGGGACTGATCCACGCGGCGGTCGGCCCGATCGGATCAGGCGGATGCTCGCCCCTACTGCTTCGGCGGGCCGTCGACATGGACGTCCATGGTCGCGAGATTGTCGCGCGCGGCGTCACCGGCCGGCGAGTCCGGGGCCAGTTGCAGCACTTTGATCCAATCGGCCCTGGCGCCCTTGTCGTCATGTTGCAGGCGCCGGATGTTGGCGCGTTCCAGCCAGGCGTCGGCCGAACCCGGGGCGGCGGCGACTGCATCGTCGGCGTCGCGGCGCGCGGCGCCGAGATCGCCCAGCAACCGGTTGGCGGCGGCACGATAGGTCAGCACCTCGCCGCGCGGCGCCCCGCCGGTGAGCGCGCGGTTCAGATCCTCCTTGGCGGCCTTGTAATCCTTGGCCGCGGCATAGGCGCGCGCCCGGTCGACCACCAGCGAGAAATCCTTCGGGTCGAGCCCGATCGCCGCGGTCAGGTCCGCCCGCGCCTTTTCCGGCTCGCCGGCTTGCAGCCAGGCCTCGCCAGCCTGGGACAGGACCTGGGCCCGCAGGCTCGGCGCCTCGCGCACCATCTCCTTGCCCAGCGTCTCCAGCGTGTCGCCGGCCAGCGCGTATTGCTTCAGGCCCATCAGCGCCACACCCGAACAGTGCTCGGCCGGCAGCCCGCCGCCATGCTCCTTCCAGACCGATGCCATCTCGAAGCCGTCGGCCGGCTCCTTGCGCGCCGTGTTCATGCAGCGCTCGTAGCTCGCGGCGTCATTCTTGAGATCGGCATCGGCCAGTGCCGCCCCCGAAACCAGGCCCGCGACGGCGGCCAGCCCCAGGTGCGACAATAGCGTCCTGGCCCTCGTCCAGAACGAACGCGAGCGTGATTGGTGGAACCGGCACGAACGTGGCATAGGTGACTTTCATTCGACGAGCCGGGCCAACCGGCCGGCGGGTTGCTCCCTCGGGTTTAAACAACGGGCATGGAATGATGGCAAGCTTGGGGCGATGGGGATTCGCGGTGGCCGGCCTGCTGCTGGCGCTGACGCTCGACGGCACCGCCGGTGCCGCGGAGCCGCATGTCCTGCGCCGCTGGAACGCGGCCGAGCCCGAGACGCTCGACCCGCAGAAATCGACGGGACAGCAGGACGCCCAGGTCGAGCAGGATCTCTACGAGGGGCTGACCCGCTGGGATGTGAACAAGCACGCGGCGCCCGGCATCGCCGAGCGCTGGGAAGTCTCGGCCGACGGCCTGACCTATACGTTCCACCTGCGCCACGGCACGAAATGGTCGAACGGCGATCCGCTCACCTCGGCCGACTTCCTCTACAGCTTCCGCCGCCTGGTCGATCCCAAGACCGCGGCCGGCGACATCGATCCCGTGCGCGACATCGTGAACGCGGAGGCCATCAACGCCGGCAGGGTCACGGATACGAGCCGGCTCGGCGTCGAGGCGCCGGATCCCTACACCTTCGTCGTCCACCTGACCGCACCCAACCTCGTCTTGCCGGAACTGCTGACGGGACGCTTCGTCTATCCGGTGCACCGGGCGACGATCGAGGCGCACCCCCAGGACTGGACCCGGCCGGGCATCGCGGTTACCGACGGCCCGTTCATGTTGAAGTCCTGGGTCCCGCACGACCAGGTCGTCGTGGTCAGGAATCCCAACTACTACGACACGGCCGCGATCGGGCTCGACGAGGTCGACCATGTCGTCTCCGACGACGACGGCACCGCCTTGAAGCGCTATCTCGCGGGCGATCTCGACATCACCCGCGCGCCGACGCGGCAATTACCGGCCCTGCGCAAGGACTATCCGGACGAGCTCAAGACCGGCATCGCACGCTCGACTTACTTCATGCCGATCGACATGAAGCGCGCGCCGCTCGGCACGGACGTTCGGTTGCGCCAGGCGCTGGCCATGACCATCGACCGCGAGACCATCACGGCCAAGATCCTGCCGCGCGGCCAGACGCCGTCCTACAGCTTCACGCCCGAGGTCATCGGCAGCCACGGCTACGTCTCGCAGAAGTTCGATTTCGCCGGCCAGCCGATGGCCGAGCGGATCAAGCGCGCCAAGGCCCTGCTGGCCGAGGCCGGCTACGGCCCGGACCATCCGCTCAAGGTCACGATCAGCTACACGACGAACGAGGAGCTGCGTAACCTGATGACGGCGATCGCCGGCATGTGGAAGAGCAGCCTGGGCGTCGAGACCGTGCTCGACAACCAGGAATTCCAGGTCCTGCTGACCAACCTGCGCCAGAAGAACTACGAGATCGCCTCGCTCGCCTTCCAGATCGACTTCGACGACCCGGTGCAATACCTCCGGATCAATGCGACCGACGCCGGCGACTTCAATTCAGCGGGCTACGCCAACCCGCGCTATGACGCGCTGATCCGCGAGGCGCGGGTGGCGCTCGACTGGCCGACGCGCAACGCGCTCGCCGAGCAGGCCGAGCGTCTGTTCATGGACGACGCGCCCTACATCCCGCTGTTCTCCTACGCCAACAACTACATGGTGAAGCCGCGCGTCGCCGGCTGGCGCAACAACGAGGCGGATTCGCCGAGCCGCTTCCTCTCGCTGAAGGACTGAGGCCTTGCCGCGTTTGTTCTGCCTCGGTCTCGGCTATACCGCACTCGAGCTTGCCCGCCGCTTGAGGGCCGAGGGCTGGCAGGTCGCCGGCACCTGCCGCGAGCCGGACAAGGCCGCGGCGCTGCGGGCCGACGGCATCGACGCATTCGTCGCCGACCGGGAGCACCCGCCGGCCGATCCGGACCGGCCTATCGCCGACGCCACCCACCTGCTGGCCGCGATTCCCCCCGACGCGATGGGCGACCCGGCGCTCGCCCTCTGGGGCCCGGCGATCGCCCGGCATCCGGGGTTCGCCTGGGCCGGATATCTTTCGACCACCGGGGTCTATGGCGACCGGGACGGCGGCTGGGTCGACGAGAGCTCGCCACTCGCGCCGACCGGCGAGCGCGGCCAGCGGCGGCTCGAGGCCGAGGCCGGCTGGTCGGCGCTGCTGCCGGGCGTGCCGGTCCACCTGTTCCGCCTGGCCGGCATCTACGGCCCGGGCCGCAGCGCGCTCGACACCGTGCGGGCGGGCCGGGCGCAGCGGGTGGTCAAGCCGGGCCAGGTGTTCAGCCGGGTCCATGTCGACGACATCGCCCAGGTCCTGGCTGCCTCGATCGCCCGGCCGCGCCCCGGGGCGGTCTACAACGTCTGCGACGACAATCCGGCGCCGCCGGACGAGGTCATCGGCTATGCCTGCGAGTTGCTCGGCGTCGCCCCGCCACCGGAAGTGCCGTTCGCCGAGGCCGAGCTCAGCAACATGGCGCGCAGCTTCTATGTCGACAACAAGCGCGTCGCCAATCGGCTGATCAAGGAAGAGCTGGGTGTGCGGCTCGCTTATCCGGATTACCGCACCGGGCTCAAGGCACTCATCTCAGCCGAAGCGTGAGGCACGCTCTTCCACCGCCGGCAGCCCCTCGCCGACGATGACCGCCTCGAAGCCGCGCAGCCGCTTATAGATCGACAGCAGCTCGACGATCGTCGTCCAGGAATTGACCAGATACTGGAACGACGATCGCACCTGCTCGAACGCGCTCAGGATCTGGTTAAGCAGGCCGAGGGTAATCTTGCCCGAGACGATGGTCGGCGCCAGGACGATGTACGGAAAGATGTTGTCGACCTGTAGATAAAAGATCCGGCCGATGTTGAAATACATGAAGTGCAGATAGAGGCGGAAATAGTTCTTCCGAATATCGCTGAACAGCTCCTTCACGGTCGCCGGCCGGGCGTGGGCGGGATCGTCCTCGCCATAGACCAGTTCCTTGCGATAGGCCGCCTCTACCAGCTGGTTGCGGAATTCCAGCCCCGGAAGCCGAATGCCGATCGTGGCGAGGAATGTGGTACCGAACAGGGACCAGGCGACGGCCACCACCACCAGCGCATAGGGCACGACGCCGAACAGCGGCAGCTCGGTGACGCCGGTCGACAGGCGCATCAGGACCGGCAGGAAGGCGATCAGCGTCATGATCGAGTTGATGAGGCTCACGCCGAGCGCTTCCACCGTGCTGGCGAAGCGCATCGTATCTTCCTGGACGCGCTGCGAAGCGCCTTCGATCGCCCGCAGCTTCGACCAGTGCGCGATGTAATATTCGTTCATCGCCGTCCGCCAGCGGAAGATGTAGTGACTGACGAAGAAATGAGTCAGGACGCCGACGCTGACGGCGACCAGGGCGATATCGGCAAAGGTGAGCAACTGGCGATAGAACTGCGTCGCGGTCACGTGACCCGTGTGCGCGAGAGCCGCTTGGATCAGGTCATAGAACGGCCCGTACCAGGCATTGATCGCGACGCTGACCTGGACTTGGAGATATGTCGCGAACAGGATCAGGGCCGAGCCTCCGATCGACCAGCGGCTCCACGGATGCGGCTCATAGAGCGTCCAGAACAGCGCGAACAGCCCGACCGCCGCCAGATAATAGAGGTAGAACCACAGGAACGGCGCCGACCAGAACAGCGAGATGCCGCCGATCGGCGGACGCCCCGGTGGTGCCGGCGGCAGGCCGACGAAGCCGACCCAATCCTTGGCGCCGAGATGCCACAGCAGAACCGCCAGCGCGGCCCAGATCAACGCGGAAGCCCCGAACAGCCGAGGACGCGGAAAGAACGAGACGAACAACGCGTGAAATCCTTCGGAGACTCGAACTGCCCGGACGGGTCAATCCGCGGCGGGCAGCGGCGCGGAATGGCACCACCGCCCGCTCGGGTCGGTGGGGCGGGTCAGGAGGCCGACGTGCCCGCCGACCGGATCGTGCCGTTCGGCAGGACGGTCAGGGGCTCGAACGCGGCACCGGGCTTCTGCGCATCAACGACGATATTCTTGCCGTCGCGACGAAAGCCGCGGTCGAGACCACCAGGGCCGCGGCGGCCGAGGCTGCTATCAGGATACGCATATCTTCCTCCTCTGACTGGCCAACCGACATCGATGTCGGTCCGTCACAGCACCTGGAGAGCGAAGATGAACGACGGCTTGCGCGAAGATTAATTTCTCTACAGCCTCGCCGCAGCGCCGCGAGCTGACGGGCATCGAGCGGGCCGGTTCAGCATTCGCCGAGCGGATAGGCCTTCGCAACTCTTTGAATTGCCTACCAGTCTCGGCCGCCGTCGCAGTCGGTGCTTCACCACCGCCGACGCGAGGCTTCCCGGGGAAGCACCTGGGGCGGATTGCCGCGTCGCTCTGGCCCCATCCTGCCGTCAGCGTCGACTGAGCTCCGCGACCGCCGCCTCGATCCGGGCGAGTTGGTCCGGTTCCGACAGGCGATGGTCGCCATCCTTGATCAGGCTGACGACGACATCGCGCGACGCCAGCGCGTCCGCCAGTTCGACCGTGAGCTGCCAGGGCACGTCCGGGTCAGCGGTGCCGTGCAGCAGCCGGACCGGGCAGTGGATCGGGATCGGCCCGGGCAGCAGCAGATGCCGCCGCCCCTCCTCGATCAGCCGCGCGGTGATGACGTAGCCGGCGGGATCGTAGAGCGACGGCACGGTGATGAACCCGTCGGCCGCGAGCCGGGCGCGGGAGGCTTCGGGAATCTTCGGCCACATCAGCCGCTCGGTGAAATCGCTGGCGCTGGCGATGCCGACCAGCCCCGCGACCCGGTCCGGCCGGGCGAGCGCCAGATGCTGCATGATCCAGCCGCCCATGGAGGAGCCGACCAGGATCTGCGGCCCACGGGTCAGCCGGTCGAGCACGGCCGTCGCGTCGGCGATCCAGTCGCCGACCGTGTGGTTGGGGAAATTGGCGGCATCGGCGCCATGGCCGCGATAGTCGAAGCGGACGAACGCCTGGCCGCGCGCTCGGGCGAATTCGGCCAGACGGGTCGCCTTGATCCCGGTCATATCGGAGCGGAAACCGCCGAGGAACAGGACGCCGGGCAGCCCTGCCGTCGCCGAATCTCCATTGCCGCAAAGTCTGACGTAGGCGATTGATGCACCGTCCTCGCATGTTAGGATGCCGGTTTCCTCGGCGGTTCCCGGCATCGGTTCGTCTTTCATCTACCCCGTTCCATCAGGCTGATCCCGTGAGCGCCGACCTTAGCACCCCCTCTTCCGACGTCCCAGCCGCGAAGCCCGAGGCTGCGGTCGGACGGCCGCCGGCCGTGCTGCAGGTGCTGCCGGCGCTGGTCACGGGCGGGGTCGAGCGCGGCACGGTCGAGATCACCCAGGCACTGGTCAAGGCCGGCTGGCGCGCGGTCGTGGCCTCGGCCGGCGGTGGCATGGCGCGCGAGATCGAGCGCGCCGGCGGCACCCACGTCACCCTGCCGCTGAAGACCAAGAACCCGCTCGGCATCCGCCGCAACATCGGCCGCCTGGCCGCCCTGATCGAACGCGAGAATATCGACCTGGTCCATGCCCGCAGCCGGGCGCCGGCCTGGAGCGCCTACTTTGCGGCCAGGCGCACTGGCCGCCCGTTCATGACCACGTTCCACAACGTCTATGGCGGCAAGGGTCGCTTCAAGCGCTGGTACAATTCGATCATGGCGCGCGGCGTCCGGGTGATCGCCATCTCGGAATTCGTTGGCCGGGCCGCGACCAAGAGCTACGGCGTCGAAGAGGACCGGCTGCGCGTCATCCCGCGCGGCGTCGACCTCATCCGGTTCGATCCCGAGACGGTGCATCCGTCGCGCCTGGTGCAGCTGGCCAAGGAATGGCAGATCAAGGACGGGGTGCCGATCGTCATGTTGCCGGGCCGCGTCACCCGCTGGAAGGGCCATGCCGAACTGCTGCGCGCGGTGCAGCGGCTGCCCCACCGGGACTTCCAAGTCGTGTTCGTCGGCAATCACGAGCAGAAGCCGAAATTCCGCGACGAGCTCGTCCGGCTGGTCAAGCAGCTGGGCCTGCAGGGCCATGTCCAGATGGTCGGCGACTGCCGCGACATGGCCGCCGCCTTCATGCTGGCCGACGTGGTCGTGTCGGCCTCGACCGAGCCGGAGGGCTTCGGCCGCATCGCGGTCGAGGCCCAGGCCATGGGCCGGCCGGTGGTCGCGACCGACCATGGCGGCTCGCGCGAGACCGTGCTGCCCGGCGTCACCGGCTGGCTCGTTCCGCCCGGCGACCGCGGCGCCCTGGCGAAGGCGATCGGCGAGGCGCTGGCGCTCACGCCCGAGGCCCGGGCCGAGCTGGCGGCGAACGCCCGCGCGTTGATGATCAGCCATTTCGACACGGCGCTGATGTGCCAGGCGACGCTCGATGTCTACACCGAGATCCTGTTCCCGGATGCCGAGATCATGACGACGGCGCCCCTGGAGAGCGTGCTCGGCTGAGCTGACCTGCCGCCCGCACGGTTGCGGGCACGGGCAAGCTGGGTTACATCCAACTCTTCCGGTTTTTTCAGCAAGGAAGCCCAAGCCTTGGCTCTTGAGTCTGCTGCCCACGCCCCGATCACGGTCACGCTGCCCGATGGCGCCACGCGCACCTTCGAGACGCCCGTGACCGGCACCGAGATCGCGGCGTCGATCGGCGCGGGCCTTGCCAAGGCGGCGCTCGCCATCAAGGTCGACGGCAAGCTGCTCGATCTCTCGCGGACCATCGACAAGGACGCCCAGGTCGCGATCATCACGGCCAAGCAGCCGGAAGGTCTCGAGCTCATCCGCCACGACACGGCCCATATCATGGCCGAAGCAGTGCAGGCGCTCTATCCCGACGCTCAGGTCACGATCGGGCCGTCGATCGAGAACGGCTTCTATTACGATTTCGCCCGCGACAAGCCGTTCACGCCGGACGATCTGGTCGCGATCGAGGCAAAGATGCGCGAGATCGTCGCCAAGGACGAGAAATTCGTCCGCGAGGTCTGGCCGCGCGACGAGGCGATCGCCTATTTCGAGAAGATCGGCGAGAAGTACAAGGCCGAGCTCATCCGCGACCTGCCGGAGAGCGAGGAGATCTCAGTCTATCGCCAGGGCGAGTTCCTGGATCTCTGCCGCGGGCCGCACGCGCCGTCGACCGGCAAGATCGGCACCGCCTTCAAGCTGATGAAGCTGGCCGGCGCCTATTGGCGCGGCGACCATCGCAACCCGATGCTGCAGCGGATCTACGGCACGGCCTGGGCCAACGACAAGGACCTGGCCCAGTACCTGTTCCAGATCGAGGAAGCCGAGAAGCGCGATCATCGCAAACTGGGCCGCGAACTCGACCTGTTCCATCAGCAGGAAGAGGCCGCCGGCCAGGTGTTCTGGCATGCCAAGGGCTGGACGCTCTACCGCACGATCGAGAATTACGTGCGCATGCGCCTCGACCGCACAGGCTACCAGGAAGTGAAGACGCCGCAGCTCGTCGACAAGTCGCTGTTCGTGGCGTCGGGCCATTGGGACATGTATGGCGACAACATGTTCAAGATCGATGCCGAGCATGGCGAGGACGGCAAGCCCGCCCGCCATTTCGGCGTGAAGCCGATGAACTGCCCGTGCCATGTGCAGATCTTCCGCCAGGGCCTGAAGAGCTACCGCGACCTGCCGCTCAGGATGGCCGAGTTCGGCGCCTGCCACCGCAACGAGGCCTCGGGTGCCTTGCACGGCATCATGCGCGTGCGCGCCTTCACCCAGGATGACGCGCACATCTTCTGCACCGAGGACCAGATCACGGCCGAGTCGGTCGCCTTCTGCGACCTGCTGCAGAGCATCTACAAGGATTTCGGCTTCACCGAAGTGTCGGTCAAATTCTCCGACCGGCCGGACGTGCGCGCCGGCACGGACGAGACCTGGGATCGGGCCGAGGGCGCGCTCAGGACCGCGATCGAGGCCGCCGGCCTGCCCTATACGATGAACCCGGGCGAAGGCGCCTTCTACGGCCCGAAGCTGGAATTCGTGCTGCGCGACGCGATCGGCCGCGACTGGCAGTGCGGCACGCTGCAGGTCGATTTCGTGCTGCCGGAACGGCTCGACGCGTCCTATGTCGGCGAGGACGGCCAGAAGCATCGGCCGGTCATGCTGCATCGCGCGATCCTGGGCTCGCTCGAGCGCTTTATCGGCATCCTGATCGAACAGCATGCCGGCAAGCTGCCGCTGTGGCTGGCGCCGGTGCAGGTCATGGTCGCGACCATCACGTCCGACGCCGACGCCTATGCGCTCGAGGTCAAGGCGGCGCTGGCCAAGGCCGGCATTCGGGCCGAGGTCGATCTTGCCAACGATAAGATCAACTACAAGGTGCGCGAACACTCGCTCGCCAAGATCCCGGTGATGCTCGTCGTCGGCCGCCGCGAGGCCGAGACCGGCAGCGTCGCGATCCGCCGTCTGGGCGGCAAGGATCAAGAAGTGATTGCACTTAGCGACGCCATCACTAGATTGTCTGAAGAAGCCGCTGTTCCGTCCGCCCACGCGTGAGCGGACGGGATTGCTGGCTCGATCGAAATGATCGGACCGGTGCCCGCGTGATGCCATCACGCCTGGCGCCCATGTCCATTGCACAATTAGGAGGCCGTACATAGCCAGACCACCCCTCAACCTCACGCCGTCCCGCGAGGGTCCGCGCATTAATGAGGAGATCAACGTCCCCAAAGTCCGCCTGGTCGACGAGAACGGCGAGATGGTCGGGGTCGTGTCGAAGAGTGAGGCCATGGCGATGGCCGCCAATGCCGGCCTCGACCTGGTCGAAGTCGCCGCGGCGGCGGACCCACCGGTTTGCAAAATCCTCGACTACGGCAAGTTCAAGTACGAGGAACAGAAGAAGAAGAACGAGGCCAAGAAGAAGCAGAAGGTCATCGAGGTCAAGGAGATCAAGCTCCGCCCCGGCATCGATGATCATGACTACGACGTCAAGATGCGCAGCATGGTCAAGTTCGTCGAGGAAGGGGACAAGGTGAAGGTCACCATGCGCTTCCGCGGCCGCGAACTGGCGCATCAGGACATCGGCATGGGAGTGCTCATGCGCGTGCGCGACGACCTGGACGAGATCGCCAAGGTCGAGCAGTTCCCGCGCATGGAAGGCCGGCAGATGACCATGGTGTTGTCGCCGCGCTGATCCTGCCGCCAGGATTTGCCTCGAAACGAAACGGCCCGGCCGGGGAAACCCGCCGGGCCGTCGTCATTTCCGGCGTCAGAGCAGCGCCGAGGCCAGCGCTGCGGCGGCGAATCCGGCTGCCAGCCCTGCCCATTCCTTTCTCGTCACCGCCATGGCCGCCGCAGCGGCGATGCAGCCGGTCAGGCTGGGCACGCCGCCGTCCAGGATGCCGGCAGCGGCGAAGGCGACGAACAAGTTGCCTGGGGCGAGGCGCAGCAGCCGCGGCAGCAGGCCGGTCGGCGGCAGGGCCCCGACCACAGCGAAGCCGCCGGCGCGCAGGGCATAGGCCGCAATGCCGACCGCGAGGATCGCCACATAGGTCCAGACTTCAGGCATTGTCACCCCTGAGCGCACTGATGAGCGTGCCGACACCGCCGCCGATCAGCATCGCCCAGCTTTGGCCGAGCGTGCCGGCGACCGCGATCGCCACTGCGGCCGATGCGGTCCAGGGCAGCAGGCTGCGGGTGCCGCGCCATTGGGTCGGCAGCAGCGACGCGATGAAGGCCAAGGGCAGGAAGGCGGCCGCAACCGCCAGCGGCCCGTGCGGCGCCAAGGGCGTGGCATAGCCGAGCGCCGTGCCGCCGATCCAGCCGATCGCCATCGGCACGCTGCAGCCCAGCAGATAGCCTGCGTCGCGCCGGCCACGCTCGGCCTCGGCCACGGTCATCAGCCAGGACGCATCGCCCAGGATGAACAGGATCGGCAGCATCATCCGGCGCGGCATGTCGGGAAATAGCTGGCGCAGGTGCGCGCTCATCACCAGGTAGCGGGCATTGGTCGCGACGCAGGCGACCACCATGGCCGCAACCGGCGGCGGCAGGGTCCAGAGTCCGAGCGTCACCGCCTGGGCCGTCGCCGAATAGACCACCAGGCTGAACAACACCGCCGGCCCGAAGCCGAGGCCCAGCCCGCGATAGGCCACGCCCATCACCAGGCCGCCGACCCCGTTGCTGATGATGAGGGGCAAGGCCGCGACGAAGCCCCGCCGGAAGCCCGCCGCCGTGAAGGGACGAGCGGATGAAGTTCCGCTGCTCATGGGGCAAGACCATTGAGCAGGTTTGCCGCCATATCAAGCGATTGCCGCGCGTGCCGTCCCGCCCCTCAAGTCGGGCGGGACGGCACGGGGAGCGGACCTCAGGCGGCGGCGACCCCATAGCGCTGGGCGGGCTTGGCGCTCGACAGCCGGCCCGACATCGCGCGGCGCGCCGCCTCATAGGCGTCCCATTCGCCCTGTTCCGGCAGCGACGGGATGGTGACGATCTCACCCTGGTCGAGGCCGGCGAGTGCCGCATCGACCATGTTGGCCGCGGTCATCACGATCGCCGCGGGCAGGTTATGAACCGGCAGGCCGGCGACATCCCAGAACTCGGTCGCGGTCGCGCCCGGCAGCACCGCCTGGACCCGGATGCCCTTGTCGGCCAACTCATGCTGCAGCGATTGGCTGAACGCGAGCACGAAGGCCTTGGTGCCGCCATAGACGCCGTTGAGCGTTTCCGGCGAGACCGCGACAATCGAGGCGATGTTGATGAAGGTGCCCTTGCCGCGCGCGACGAAACCCGGGGCCGCCGCATAGGTCAGGCGGGTGAGCGCCGTGACGTTGAGCGAGATCATGTCCGCCATCTTGTCGACGTCCGAGCCGAGTAGCGGCGCTGCTGCGCCGACGCCGGCGTTGTTGACCAGCAGCGTGATGCGCGCGTCGGTCTTGAGCACGGCCTCGACCCGGGCGAGATCCGCCTTGTCGTTGAGATCGGCCGCGACCGTCTCGACCGTGCGGCCGGTCTCGTCGGCGAGGCGCGCCGCCAGCGCGTTCACCCGGTCCTGGTTGCGCGCGACCAGGATCAGGTCGTAACCGCGCTTGGCCAGCCGGTCGGCATAGACGGCGCCAATGCCCGACGAAGCGCCGGTGATGAGGGCGGTACCCTTGGATCCGGTGTGTGCGATGTTGCTCATGTCTCGTCTCCCAGAACGCCGGCGGAGTGCCGGCGCCTCTCGTGACGGAGAGGTAGGCTTGCGACCGCTCGTCTCAAATGTCATATATCCGGCGTTTTAGGACATCATGCGGAGACGGCCATGCAGCGCATCGGCTTCATCGTGTTTCCCGGCTATCAAGTGATGGGATTGGCCGTCATTTCGGTATTCGAGTTCGCGAACATGACGGCGGGCGAGCCGGTCTACGAGGTGCGCCTGCTGTCCGAAGCGGGTGGCCCCGTCCGCGCCTCGATTGGCATGAGCATCGACACCCACCCATTCGACGACACGGCCTATGACACGCTGATCGTCGGCGGCGGCACTGAGATCGAACCCTCGACCCCGGGCCTGATCCGCTTCGTGCGGCAGGCGCTCGGGCGCTGCCGCCGGGTCGCCGCGACCTGCACCGGGGCCTTCGTCCTGGCCGAGGCGGGCGTCCTGGACGGCCGGCGGGCCACGACCCACTGGTTCCACGCGCGCGATCTCCAGGCGCAATTCCCCAAGGTGAAGATGGAGGAGGACCGCATCTTCATCAACGATGGCCCGGTCTGGACCTCGGCTGGTGCCACGGCGGGCGTCGACTTGGCGCTGGCGCTGGTCGAGCAGGACCTGGGCGCCGAGCATGCCCGGTCGGTCGCGCGCAAGCTGGTGGTCTATCACCGCCGCGCCGGCGGCCAGTCGCAATTCTCGGCCCTGCTCGAGCTTGAGCCGAAGTCCGACCGGATCCAGAGCGCGCTCGCCTACGCCAGGCGCAATCTGCATACACCGCTGTCGGTGGCGCAGCTGGCCGAGGCCGCGCACCTCAGCCCGCGCCAGTTCAGCCGTGCCTTCCAGGCCGAGACCGGCCAGTCGCCGGCCAAGGCGGTCGAGAACCTGCGCCTCGAGGCGGCGCGGCTGATGATGGAGCAGAGCCGGCACCCGATCGACGCGGTGGCGCAGCAGACCGGCTTCGCCGACCGTGACCGCATGCGTCGTGCCTTCCTGCGCGCGTTCGGCCAGCCGCCCCAGGCGATCCGGCGCAACGCCCGCACCGAAGCCGCGGCCGGATGAGACCGGCGGCGCGCGCCTGACGGTTTCAGATCGGCGCGCACATGGGATTTGTCGACGGGCCCGGACATCGGGCAAGCTGATACCGAGCCGCCGCAAAGGGCGGGACAAGAACGGGGATGATGCGTTGCTTGGCCGGTTGACGCTGTGTCTTTCGATCCTGCTGCTGCTTCCCCTGCCCGTCGCCCGCGCCGCGACGGAAGAGAGCAAGCCCGCCATCGTTCTGCAACTGCCGCCGGGCATGTCCGCCGACGAGGTGCGCCAGCTCGTGGGCGGCTTGCAGGCGAAGGGCGCGGCGCTGCAGGAGCAGGCCGAGGCCCCGGCCGAGGACGAGCCTCTGGTCCGCCGGATCTTGACCCGGATCCGGCAGGCGGCACCGGGGATTCGCGAAGCACCCACCCTGCCCGATCGCTGGCACGCCGCCCTCGAGGCCGAACACCGGAGCGGCGACGGATTCTGGCTGAAGCTCGCCGGCGTGCTGGCCGTGGCGCTTGCGATCGAGTTCGCGATCCGCGCGGGGCTCACCGCCCTGCCCCACCGGCTGCGGATCGAGGCCGGAATCCCGCTCCATCGGGCGTTCGTGCGGCATTTCGTGAGCCTCGCCGCCGGCCTCGTCGGGTTCATTATCGTGATGCGGTTTGGCGGCGCCCTGCTCGGCCAGGATTCGCAATTGCTGACGGCCACCACGATGCAGGTCGTCGACAGCACCATCCGATGGCGGATCGCCACTGCCTTCCTGGCGCTGCTCGTGGCGCCCGACCTGCCGGCGGCACGGCCGCTGCTTCTCGACGACGACGGTGCGCGGCGCGTATCGCGCTGGGTCGGCGGCTATCTGATCTTTTGGATGGCGTTCATACCCGGCATCTGGCTGGTCGAGCGGATCGGCGACGCCGACCTGGAGCTCGACACGGCGGTCGGGCTGGGCTTCCTCTCCACGGTCTATAAGATCGTGATGTTCTTTCGCCTGCGGGCACCGATCGCCGGCGGCATCCTGGCCGGCGGCGGCGAGCACCCGCGCCCGATGCGCCGGTTTGCCGCCGCCTTCTGGCACTGGGCCTTCATCGCGCTCGCTGTCGCCGTCTTCGTGCTTGCGGTGATCCAATATGTCGTCGACCACGCTGCTAGATCCAGCGCTGCCGCGGTGGCATTGCAGGCCTTCATCCTGGCCGTGTCGCTGGCCTGGGCGGCGAAGCAGCGGTTCATCGCAGAACATGCGCGCCATACGCCGGCCCATTGGTGGCGGCCGCTGGTCAATCGTGCCATCGACATGATCGTGCTCATCGGCGGCTTCGTCTGGCTGGCCGGCGTCTGGGGCTACGATCCGCTCGATCCCGGTGCCAGGGGAATCGCCGTCACCGTGCTCCGGCCGATCTTGCGCGCGACGATAACACTGGCCCTCACCTGGCTGATCTGGAGCACGATCAGCGGCTTTCTCAGGGAGCGCGCGCCGCATCCGAGCGCACCTGCGGACGCCGACGAGAACGCCGAAGCCGGCATGACCCGGCTGGCGACCCTGCTGCCGCTCATCCGCAACACGCTGGCGATCACTATCTTCCTGTTGGGCGCGATGATCGCGCTCGGGGATCTGGGCGTGAACATCGGCCCGCTCCTCGCCGGTGCCGGCGTCGTCGGCATCGCGCTCGGCTTCGGTGCCCAGGCGCTGGTGCGCGACGTCATCGCCGGCCTGTTCTTCCTGATCGACGACGCGTTCCGGCTCGGCGAGTACATCGATACCGGCCGGCTCAAGGGCACGGTCGAGGCGATCTCTATCCGCTCGCTGCGCCTGCGCCATCAGAACGGCCAGATCCATACCATCCCGTTCGGCCAGATCCAGGCGGTGACGAACAGCAGCCGCGACTGGGCGATCATCAAGTTCAATCTGCACATCGCGCCCGAGAGCGACCTGGAATTGGTGCGCAAGACCGTGAAGCAGCTTGGGCTGGCCCTGCTGGAAGATCCCGAGATCGGTGGGGATTTCATCCAGCCGTTGAAGATGCAGGGCGTGGCCGACGTCACCAAGGGCGCGATCATGATCCGGTGCAAATTTACTGCCCGCCCGCTGCGCCCCTCCTACCTGCGGCGCCAGGCCATGCGGCAGATCATCGAGCGCTTCGCGGTTGCCGGCATCGTGTTCGCGCAGCCGCCGCAAACCGCGTCCAACCCACTCTGACCCGATGGGGGAGATTCCGATGACCGACCGCACGCCCGAGGGCAGGCTGGCCGAAGCCTTCCGGATCCATGACGACGATCCATGGGCCGCGCGCGCCCTGATGATCCCGCTGGCGTCGGAGCTCAAGGCGCCGGACGACCTGGCGACACTCGCCAGGCTCTCGGTCCATGTGTTCGGCGGCTTGCTGCGACGCTGGCCGGAAGCCCTGCTGATCTGCAGCCAGTCGATCGCAGCAGTCGGCCAGCCGCGGGCCGACATGCTGCGCAGCCTGGCGACATCCGCCACGCTCGCCGGCGACGCGCTTGCGGCGGCCCAGGCCGAGGCGGATCTGGCCGCCGTGCTGAACGCGCCGGCCGCCGATTGCGCCGCTGTTGTCCGCCTGGCGGTGATCGAACAGGACATGACTCGCGAGAAGCTCGCCGGCTGGCTGCCGCTGCTCGACGCCGCCGTCGCCCGGGCCGAGGCGATCGACGGGCCGCCCGACCTGGTCCGCTTCCTCGCCATTTCGAGCAACAACAGCGCCAGCGCGATCCTGGATTGGCTACCGGCGCCCGCGGGCGAGACCGCACGCGTGATGGAACGGGTGGCGCGGCTCAGCTTCCGCTGCTGGCACGTGGTCGGTCGCTGGGTCCATCACGAGCGGGCCCACTACCTGATGGCGCTGATGCTGAACGCGACCGGGCAGCCGGCAGCGGCGGCAGAACACGCCCGCCACGGCCTCGCGTTGATCGCCAGCCACGAGCCGGAACCGGTCGACTGCTGCTTCCATCACCTCGCCCTTGCCCGCGCGCTCAAGGCATTGGGCGACGAGGCCGGCAGCGCCGCCGCCCTCGCCGAGGCGGCACCGCTCGCCGCCAGCTTCGACGATTACTGGCAGGGCGAGTATCGGAAGACGCTCGCGACGATCGGCGCGCCTATTCCTTGAGCGCCATGTCCTGGGTCGGGTGCACGTCGAGCGGGTTGGCGTGGTAGCCGTCGAGCTTGGTCGAAACCAGATAGGGCCGGACGTCGTAATAGAGCGGGATGACCGGCATGTCGCGTGAGAGCAGCCGTTCGGCCGCCTCGAGCACCTTGAGCCGCGCCGCCGGGTCGAGCGTTTCCCTGGCCTGGCTCAGGAGCCGGTCGTACTCGGGATTCTTGTAGTCGGACGTATTGAGGTCGCCGGCGTCCGACTGGAAATTCGACAGGAAGGTCCAGGGATCCGGATAGTCGGCGATCCAGCCGTAGAGCGACATCTCATAGTCGCGGTGCCTCGTCTGGGACAGGACGATCTGGTTTTCCTCGTTGCTCATGGTCACTTCGGCGCCGAGCATCTGCCGCCACATGCCGGCCATCGCCGTCGTCGAGCGCCGGCTGCCCTCGGTGGTCGGGTAGATCAGCTCAAGCTTCAGCGGCTTGTCCGGACCATAGCCGGCCGCGGCATAGAGTTCCTTGGCCTTGGCCAGCCGATCGGCGCGGCTGAGCGACGCCCAGTCGGGCGGCTGCTGGGTGTAGCCCGGCATGCCCGGCGGGATGAGGCCGTAGGCCGGCACCTCGCCATGGGGATCGATCTTTTCGGCGAGGGCGTCGCGGTCGAGCGTCATGGCCAGCGCCTGGCGCACCCGCGGGTCCGTGAGCGGCCCCTTGCCGGTGTTGCAGATGATATAGGCCGTCCACATGTTGACGTCCGGGTGCAGCTCGTCGGCCATGTTCTTGCGCGCCCACGGCATTTCCGTCACCGGAATGCGCGAGAAGTCGAGCTCGCCCGCCCGGAAGCGCTTGAACGCCGTCTCGTCGGATTCGACCACCAGCCAGCGGGCGACGTCGATCTTGACCGCGCCAGCATCCCAATAATTGGGATTGCGCGTCATGCGGATCTCCTGCTGCGGATCCCAATAGTCGAGCTTGTAGGCACCGTTCGAGACCATCTTGCCCGGCCGGGTCCATTGCGCGCCGTTCGCCTCGATCGCCGCCTTCGGCATCGGATAGCCGATGGGCAGCGCCAGCACGCCCGGCAAGAACGCCGTCGGCTCGTTGAGCTTAATCCGCACCGTATGGGGGTCGGGCGCGGTCACGCCCAGCTTGGTCAGATCCTTTTCCTTGCCGTCGCTGATGATCCGCGCACCGGCGATCTCGTAGAGGATGGAGACATAGGGCGCCGCGGTCTCGGGATCGACGGCACGGCGGAAGCCATAGACGAAATCATCGGCCACGATCGGCGTGCCGTCGGACCATTTCGCCTCGGGTCGCAGATGGAAGGTCCAGATGAGCCCGTCCGACGACACGTCCCAGGAAGCGGCGACCGCCGGGACGATCTCGCCCTTGCCGTTGATCCTGGTCAGGCCTTCGAACAGATCGAGCAGGATGTTGCTTTCCTCGGCGCTGTCGACCTTCTGCGGATCGAGCGACTCCGGTTCGGCCTGGTGGCCGCGGCGGAACACTGTTTCGGCCGCAGCCGTTCCGACCGCGCCCGGAAGCACCATCTGCGCCCCCAGCGCCAGCGTCGCCGCCACCAATACGCCGCCGCATACCCGTCCGTAACTACCGCCCACTTGAAACCTCGATCTGACCACGACCTCTCGCGGCGGACCATGGCATGGCACGCTCGTCCGCTCGAAGGGAAAAAGGTCGCAACCATCATACTCGCCATCGGAGGTAGCGATAGAGACTTCCCGTCGGCGACGTGGCAGGGCAAACTCGCACCATATTCGCCCGTGGGACCACCGCGGGGCGCCGGCCCGCCACCTTCAGGTGCGGCTCAAAAAGCCAGATTGGTCAGCCGCTTGGCCGCGGGAATTTCACCGGCCCTCCCGGGCACGCCCGGGGCGCCGGCACCGGAGACGAGAGCGCGATGAAATATCTTCACACCATGGTTCGGGTCAGCAATTTGGAGGAGTCGCTCGACTTCTACTGCAACAAGCTGGGCCTGAAGGAAATCCGCCGGACGACGAACGAGCAGGGTCGCTACACGCTGGTGTTCGTGGCCGCGCCCGGCGACGAGAGCGCGATGGTCGAGCTGACTTACAACTGGGACCCGGAAGCCTATATCGGCGGTCGGAATTTCGGCCACCTAGCCTATGCGGTCGACGATATCTATGCGACCTGCCAGCATCTGAAGGACAGCGGCGTCACCATCAGCCGGCCGCCGCGCGACGGCCGGATGGCCTTCGTCCGTTCGCCCGACGGCATCTCGGTCGAGTTGCTGCAGGCCGGTCCCGCCCTGCCGCCGGCCGAGCCCTGGACCTCCATGCCGAACGTCGGCGTCTGGTAGCTGGAGCCCGCTCCAGTGGAGATCCGGCCGCCCCGCCGACGCGCGACCGGCGCGCCCGATCGCCTGAAGCGCAACGAGCGTTGGACGGTTCTCGGCGGTGTAGTTCTGGCCGCTCTGCTGTGGCTGGGCATCGCGTTCCTGATCCATGATACGGCCCGTTCGATCCGCGACGATGCCGAGAAGGACGCGCATAACATCGCGACCGCGGTCGCCGAGCAGACCGACCGGGCCATCGACAGCGTCGACCAGATGTTGCGCACGCTCGCCTATCTGGTCGAGCGCGACGGCAGCCGGTTCAAAATTTCGGACCTGGTCGAGCGCGGCCTGTTGGTGAACGAGCTGGTGCTGCAGGTGTCGTACACCGACGCCAGCGGCACGATGCTCCAGAGCAGCATCGGCGACGCACCGCCGGTCAACGTCGCCGACCGCGAGCATTTCCGCGTTCATTTCGATCACAAGGTCAGCGGCCTGTTCATCAGCCGCCCGGTCTTCGGCCGGGCCTCGGGCAAATGGTCGATCCAGATGACCCGGCGGATCGACGCCCCAGACGGCAGCTTCGGCGGCATCGCCGTCGCCTCGGTCGATCCGGACTATTTCCATCGCTTCTACAGCGATCTTTCGCTCGGCAAGGACGGCGTCGTCATGTTGGTCGGCGAGGACGGCGGCCTCAGGGCACGGTCGATCGCGACCGATCTGGCCTCGGCCGATATCGGCGGCTCGCCGCTGCTGCAGTTCGCGCTCGACTCGAAAGGCGCTGCCCAGGTCATGGACGGTTCGCTCGACCATGTCCGCCGCATCTATGTCGCGAACCGCATCTCCCACGCCCCCCTGGTCGCGATCGTCGGTCTGGCGGAGGACGAGATCGCCGGGGCGATCGACGCCCAGCGCCGGATCTATCTCGGCGCCGGCATCTTCGGCTCGCTGATGATCTTCGGCTTCACCTTCGCCATTCGCCTGCTGCTGAGGCGTCAGACGGCGACCGAGCAGCGGCTGCGCCAGGCGATCGACAACATGTCCGACGGCCTGATCCTCTACGACAGCCAGGATCGGGTCGTACTGTGGAATGCCCACTACGAGCAGGTCTTCCCGCATCTGAAGCCGCTGTTGCGGCCGGGCGTCCGTTTTCAGGATCTGGTGCAGCGGGCGTCGCACAACGCGCGTGGCGTCGAGACGCCGGAGGCGCGGGATCGCTGGATCCGCTGGCGTCTGGACAAGATCCGCTCCGCCCCGCAGCGCTTCCAGCAGGAACTGCCGGACGGGCGCACGATCGACACTGCCGAGCGCCCGACCGGCGACGGTGGCATCGTCAGCGTCTCGCGCGACATCACGCCGATGAAGGAAAGCGCCCGCCTGCTCAGCGAGAGCGAGACGCGCTTTCGCGATTTCGCCGAGGTCGCGTCCGACTGGTTCTGGGAGACCGACGACACCCACCGCTTCACCTATGTCTCGGACAGGGCCGAGGCACTCGGCATCTCGACCGACAATCTCGGCACGCTCGACCAGCTCGGCATCGAGGGCGATCTGCGCCAGAGCGAGGAACGCCGGGTCGTCCTGGCCGGCGGCGAGACGTTCCACGACTGGCATGTCACGGTCAGCCGCGCCGGCGCCCAGTATAATCTCTCGCTGAGCGGCAAGGCGCTCCGCGGCCCGAACGGCAACTTCCTCGGATACCGCGGCTGTGCCCGCGACATTTCCGTGCAGATCGCCGCGGCCGACGCGCTCGAACAGGCCCGCCGCGCCGCCGAGGCGGCGAACCGGGCCAAGAGCGAATTCCTCGCCAACATGAGCCATGAGATCCGCACGCCGATGAACGGCGTGATGGGCATGACCTCGATCCTGCTGGAGACGCGGCTCGACCCGGAGCAGTTGCGCTATACCCGCGCGATCGCCCAGTCGGCCGATGCACTGCTGGCGATCATCAACGACATCCTGGATTACTCGAAGCTGGAGGCCGGCCGGGTTTCGCTCGAGGGCATTCCGTTCGCGACCGATGCGGTGATCGACCAGGTGCTGTCGCTGATGGGCAATGCCGCGCGCGCCAAGGGCCTGGAGCTCACCGTCGAGTTCCCGACCGGCCCCGTCAGCGCGCTGATCGGCGACCCGACCCGGATCCGCCAGATCCTGCTGAACCTGGTGTCGAACGCGATCAAGTTCAGCGACGCCGGCACGATCTCGATCATCGTCTCGACCGCCCCGGTCAAGGACAACCGCCAGATGCTAACTCTGCAGGTGCGCGACGAGGGCATCGGCATCCCACCGGAGATCCGGGAGCGGCTGTTCGACCGCTTCACCCAGGGCGACGCCTCGACCTCGCGCAAATACGGCGGCAGTGGCCTCGGTCTCGCCATCAGCAAGCAGCTGGCCGACCTGATGGGCGGCGAGATCGGCGTATCGAGCGTGCCCGGCGCCGGCAGCACCTTCTGGCTCCGGCTCAACCTGCCCAAGGCCGACGAGCGCAGCCTGGTCGGCGCCGGCAGCGATCTCGGCGACGATGAGGCGCCGATGCTGCGCAGCCTGTCGGTGCTGGTCGCCGAGGACAATGACATCAACCAGATGGTCATCGGCGAAATCCTGGCCGCCGCCGGCCACAGGGTCCGCTTCGTCGGCACCGGCGCCGCCGCCGTCGAGGCGGTCCGCACTGGCTCGTTCGACCTGGTGCTGATGGATATCTCGATGCCGGAGATGGACGGCGCCACCGCGGCGCGGCTCATTCGCACCCTGCCCGGCGGCAAGGCCGGCATCCCGATCGTCGCCCTGAGCGCGCACGCCATGGCCGGCGACCGGGAGCGCTATCTGGCCCAGGGCATGGACGACTACGTGACCAAGCCGATCGACCCGCCGACCCTGTTCCGCGCCATGGCGCGGGTGACCGGCGCGGATCAGATCCCGGAACAACGCTTCCGCAGCGCTCCGTCGGAATGATCCGCGGATGCCGGCGGCGCCGCGAGGGCGACGGCGCCCCGCCTTACGGACAGCTTTCAGCGTCCCCGTCCGTGGGGGCTGAACGGCGTGTTGTCGGGGTGAATGTCGGCGCAACCGGCCAGCGCGGTCGAAGTGGCGAACAGCATGATCGCGATCAGCGCGAGATGGCGCAACGCCTGGCGAGCAAGGGGGGATGGGCTCCGCATCTGTTCGATCCCTCCATGTTGGTGTTCCGAAAGCATCTGCTCGCTTGGCAGCCGCTGGACGAACAGACCGGCAGCCAGCAGTACTAGGCGTCGATATGGATGCCGAAGGCGCCAAAAGCGAATCGCCTGTCCGGTCCCGGCTGCCGCCGATGACCGCCTCATTCCATTTTTTCGGCGCCAGGATGGCGGCGGAGGCATCGCATCGAGGTGCGCGCCGTCATCTGGACTCGCGACACGGGTCCGGTGCTGAATGGTCGGCCCTTGCCCCGGAGGAGTCGCCCGACCATGAACAAGTTCGTCGCCCCGTTGACCGGCGCGCTGCTGGCGGCCAGCGCCGCCGCGGGAGCCGGCGCCGCCCCCACCGATGCGGTCAGGGATCTGGCGCCGAACGGCCGGCTGCGCGCCGCGATCAATTTCGGCAACCCGGTGCTGGCCCAGAAAGACCCGGCGACCGGCGAGCCGTGCGGCGTCTCGGCGGCGTTGGCGCGTGAGCTCGGGCGGCAGCTGGGGGTTCCGGTCGATTTCGTGACCTTCACCGAGGCCGGCCAGGTGTTCGCGGCGCTCAAGGACGGCGCCTGGGACATCTCGTTTCTGGCGATCGATCCGGTGCGCGCGGCCGAGATCGGCTTCACTGCCGCCTATGTCGTGATCGAAGGCACCTACGCCGTGCCGGCCGGATCGCCGCTGCAGCGGGTCGAGGATGTCGACCGGGACGGCGTGCATATCGCCGTCGCCCAGGGCAGCGCCTACGACCTGTTCCTGACCCGGACGCTGAAGCATGCCGAGCTGGTGCGGGCGGCCAATTCCGCCGCGGCCGTCGCTCTCTTGGAGCAGGACAAGGTCGAGGTGCTGGCCGGCGTGAAGCAGCCGCTGCTCGAGTATGCCAAGTCCCATCCGGCGGTGCGCGTGCTGCCCGGCCGCTTCATGGAGATCCAGCAGGCCATGGGCACGCCCAAGGCACGTGCCGCGGGCATCGGCTTCCTCAAGCAGTTCGTCGAGACGATGAAAGCCTCTGGCTTCGTCGCCCGGGAACTGGCGGCGAGCGGCCAGGGCGACGCGACCGTGGCGCCGCCGGCCGCCGCGCCATGAAGATCGCCGCGATTGCGGACATCCACGGCAACTTGCCGGCGCTCGACGCGGTGCTGGCGGATATTACCGCGCGCGGTGTCGATCTGACGGTCAATCTGGGCGACATCGCCTCGGGACCGCTGTTCCCGCGCGAGACGGTCCAGCGGCTGATGCCCCTGGGCCTGCCGACCGTGCGGGGCAACCACGAGCGCCAGGTGCTGACCTTCGACCCCGACCGGATGGGCGCCTCCGACCGCTTCGCCGCGGCCCGGCTGACGGCCGACGAGAAAGAATGGTTGGCCTCCCTGCCCGAGACGCGCCGTATCGGTGCGGACATCCTGCTGGTCCATGGCACGCCGGCGAGCGACCTCGCCTATTTCCTCGAGACTGTCGACGGTGCCGGTGTCCGCCCGGCGACGGCGGACGAGATCGAAGCGCGGGCCGGCACCGCACCGGCGCGGCTCATCCTGTGCGGGCACACCCACGTGCCAAGGGTGGCCAGGACCGGCAACGGCCGCCTGGTCGTCAATCCGGGCAGCGTCGGCCTGCAGGCCTACAGCGATGAGGAACCGGTGCCGCACCGGATCGAAAACGGCTCGCCGCTCGCGCGCTACGCGATCCTCGACCTGGCCGGCGAGATCGCGGTCGAACTGATCAGCGTGACCTACGACTGGGAAGCCGCCGCCCGCACCGCCGAAGCCAACGGCCGCCCCGACTGGGCGCGCGCCTTACGGACGGGGAGGATGTGAGGGAAGCCGCCAAAATCCTGCTTGCAGAACAAATAGGGAACATGCATAGTCGTGAGGCTCGTGTCGTGCCCGTGGGATCGGTCCAGCCACCCGCCGGACGGCACAATCCCGGGCCGGCGACTGGGTGTTCGTCCCAGGGCCGGCCCGGCAAAATTCGCGTCAGGTTAAATCTTTGTCATGCGTGAAAGAGAATCCGGAGCAGCCCCGTTGTGTTGTTGACCGGCACAGAGCAGCAAGTCCGGATCGCACTGCCCCCCATCGCTGCATTGGAAAGACCCTCGACATGCGTTTCTTCACTTCGCTTGCCGTCGCCGCCCTGACCCTTGCCGTCGCCGCCCCGCTGGCCGCCCAGGCCCAGAGCGCCGATCCGTCTGCCGCCGCCACGCCGACCCACCATACCCACAAGGTCAGCCACAAGACCCACGCCAAGCACAAGGCGAAGGTCCACAAGACCGCGCACAAGACCCATCGCGCCGCCAAGACGCCGATGAAACAGTCGTAATCGCAATCCCGGATCCCGGGGGCCGGTCCGCCGGCCCCCGTCGTTTCTGCCGCCCCGTTCAGACCGGGCGGCGCGCCACGATGTGGTGCAGCACCATACTCAGCACCCGCTGGCCATCCTGGTCGGCCGCGTCGTAGCGGATCTGGACCGTGCCGCGGTCCGGCCGACGCTCCGACGGCACGATGCCGAGGATCGTCCATTCCAGGTTCAAGACGTCGCCGGGCTTGACCGGTCGCGGCCATTTGACGTCGGTCATGCCGCTGCCCGCCAGATTCGACCGGCCCAGCACGCCCGTACGCACCGACAGGCCGATGATGGCCGAGATCGTATGCATGCCGCTCGCGACCAACTGCCCGAACACCGAATGGGCCGCCGCCTCGTCATCGAGGTGAAACGGTTGCGGGTCGAAATCCTTGGCAAAGCCGATGATGTCGTCGCGGTCGAGTACGACGCTGCCCAGCCGGAAGCGCTGGCCGACCGCCAGGTCTTCCAGCCCGTCGATCGGCGTGATGGGTTCCGGCGGTGGGTTGAAGATCATGACGGTCGCCTCGGTTGTTGCTGCTTCGTCCGGCAGCCTAACCGATCCGCCACAATCCCGTCAGATTGCATGCATAGGGTTCGGGGGCGGCAATCCTCGCCGTTCGGAGCCCCGTTCGATCATGCATTTGCGCCCTGCCCTCCCCATCCTGCTGATGCTGGCCGTTGCCGGCTGCGACCAGAACCCGACCGCATCGCAAACCGGCGGCGGTGGCGCCGCTCCGCGCATGATGGCGGCGGCGGCCCCGATGGCGAAGGTCGCCGACGCACCCAATGGACCGAAGCTCGCCTATCATCATTGGCTGGAATTCGAGATGCCGGCGCCGAGCGTGGCGCCGCGCTATGAGCGGGCGCGCGACAAGTGCCTGGCCGAGGCGGCGCAGGGCTGCGTCCTGGTCAATGCCTCGATCGACGCTGGCGACGCGCGCAACGGCCGGGCGCCCCATGCCAGCCTGACCGTCCGCCTGCCCCATGCCGGCGTCGCCGACTATGAGCAGGCGCTGCTGCAGCCGGTCGCGGGCGAGGCTCCGGGTGCCGCCCAACTGCGCGCCCGCAACACCACGGCCGACGACCTGACGGCGGCGCTGCAGGATGTCGACCGGCGGCTGGCGCAATTGACCGACTATCGCGACCGGCTGACCGATCTCGCCAAGCGCGCCGACGCCAAGGTCGAGGACCTGATCAAGGTCGAGCAGGAACTGTCAACCACCCAGAGCCAGATCGAGGCGATCACCGCCCAGCAGAAGCACCTGAACGAGCAGGTCGCGACCGAGCTCTTGACCATCAACCTGTCGGCGGATGCCGCGGCCGACAGCGTGAGCGGGCCGATCGGCCAGGCTTGGCGCAACGCCGGCACCATCCTGGGCCAGAACGCGGCGGCGGCGCTGCGCTTCGCAATCGGCGCCGTGCCGTGGCTGGCGATCGGCGCCGTGGCGGTGGCGCTGCTGGTGCTCGCGCGGGCGGTGTTCCGTCGGCGGCGCCGGTAAGTCGCCGCCTTACGGCGCCGTCGCGGTCACGATCCAGATGGCGCCGGCGAGCGGCACGCGGGCGCCGTCGACATGCGGCCGGAACGCCTCGCGGATCGAGTCGGCCGCCGCGGCGCGGAGCTCGTCGGACACACCGTCGAGCGCCCGGCTGGTGGCGCCGATGTCGAGCGTGTAGGCGACGGCGGCCTCGAGCCCGCCGCCCGAGGCCGCGTCGAGCATTAGGTCGACCGGTTCGAGCGACACGCCGGTGAAGCCGGCCTCGCCCAGGATCCGCCGCACCCGGTCCGGATCGCCGAAGGAGAACGGCCCCGGATCCTCCGGCCCCGGCTTCGGCAGCGGCGGCACATGCTCGTAGGCCGCGTGCAGCGGCAGCATCATCCACGGATTTTCCGCCGGCTTGCGCCAGCAGGCGAACACGGTCCGGCCGCCGGGCTTCAGCCCCTTGCGCATGTTCGCGAAAGCGGCGGCCGGGTCGCCGAAGAACATGACCCCGAAGCGCGAGAACAGCAGGTCGGCCCAGCCGGGCGCAAAGGGGTGTGACGCCGCATCGGCGCAGACATAGGTGAGACCGGGCCGATCGCCGGTCCGTTCGCGCGCCCGCGCCAGCATCGGCGCCGAGACGTCGGCGGCGACCAGCGCGCCACCCGGCTGGACCGCATCGGCCAGCGCCAGGGTCGTGACCCCGCAGCCGCAGCCGATGTCGATCACGTGTTCGCCGGGCTTGGCGGCGGCGCGGGCGAGCACGATCTCGGCCACGGGCGCCAGCACCAGATCGGTCAATTCCTGGCGCCGGACCCAATGGTCGCCGCCGGCGCCGTTCCAATAGGCGATCTGGTCGGCGTGCAGATCCCGGACCGCGTCCGTCATGATTTCCCTCCGGTATTTTGCGGCTTGGGCATGAGACCGAGGCGCCGGTCGGCCTCGTCCTTGATCACCGACAGCAGCTCGGGACGGGTCGCGGCGATCGCTCGGAAATCGGCGATATCGAGCACCAGGAGCCGGCATTGGCTCAGCGTCATGACCGTGGCGGTGCGCGGGCCGCCGGTCAGCAGCGCGATCTCGCCGAAGAACTGGCCCGGTCCCAAGATCTGGGGCTTCGGATGGACCATCGCCTCGACCTCGCCCTGCACGATGAAATACATGCAATCGCCGGGATGGCCGCGCCGGGCGAGGACGGTGCGCGGCGGCACCTCGCGCGGGCGCAGTATGTTGGCGAGATCGGCGATCGTGCCCGGCCCGACGTCGCGCAGGAACGGCACCTGGGCGACCAGATCCCAGTTGCGCAGGAAATCGCGGCGGCGCAGCTCGCTCGAAAAGCCGGTCGCGAGGATACCGGCCAGCAGCCCGAACGTCGTGATGCCGCAGACCATAACGAGGCCGGCGAGCACCCGGCCGAACGGTGTCGAAGGCACCACGTCGCCATAGCCGGTCGTCGTCAGGGTCGTGACCGCCCACCACAGCGCCATGGACAGGCTGCCGAAATGCTCGGGCTGGGCGTGGCGCTCGGCCAGGAAGGCGAACACGGCGGCAACCAGCATGACCAGCACGAAGATCAGGAACACGCCCAGGACCGCCTGGCGCTCGCGTGCCAGCACGCGCCACAGCATGTCGAGCCCGGTCGTGTAGCGCGCGAAGCGCGACACCCAGAGCACGGCCAGCAGCGGCGCCCCGTCCGGCGCCCAGTCGACCAGCGCCAGGCCGATCGCCATCGGCAGCACGCTGCCGATATCGAGCATACCGCTGCGCGACATCATCCAGTCGAACCGCTGCCGCCAGGCCGACCGTTCGGCGAGATCGACCTCGCGCGGCGCCACCCAGACGCGCGCCAGATAATCGGCCAAGAAACAGCCCCAGACCGTGGCGATGGTGGCGAGGCAGCCGTCGACGGTGGCCGCCGGGAGATCCGGCTGGGTTGCCGCCACGGCCGCACTGATGCCGGCCAGGACCAGGAATGCGTCGACGAGACGGTAAATCATGGCAGAGCGGGACAGGGCCCGCTCGTCGACCAGGTACCGGATGATGCTTTCGAGTGCCCGCATCGATGCTCCGAAGGATCGGCCGACCGGTTCGACGGACAGCCGACGACCAGTGCCCGGAGCGGTGGAACCGTGCCACACCGTCCGGAAATTTCGTGTGACATACGTCATCGCAGATCGCGCGCGGCGATGCGACGGTATAGAGGAGAAAGAGGCGAACTTTTATGGCGCGGGGGCACGGGGGACCATGGGGCTGAAGGCGGTCGGCCGGCGTCTGGCGCTGGCGCTGATGCTCGTGGCCGGCGCGGCGGCGACTTTGGCGCCCGCGCTGGCGCCTACGCGTGCCTACGCCGAGGAGGACGAGCCCGAATCGGTCGGCCCCTACCCCGGCACCGTGTCCTGGTCGACCGCCTATCCGCTCGGCGATGCCGTCCGCCGGCTCGAGAAGGCGGTGCGATCGAACGGGCTGACCCTGGTCCAGACCGTCGCCTCGGGCGGTCGCGGCCCGACGAGCGTCGCGGTCATCCTGGTGTCGAGCAGCGACTATTGGAGCCGCATCCTCAAGGCCAATCAGCTGGCCGGCATGGAGATGCCGGTTCGGTTCTATGTCACCGACACCGGCAACCGGACCTCGGCCGTGATCTATCGCGCACCGAGCTCGGTCTTCGCGCTCTACGACACGCCCGAGCTCGACCGCATCGCCGCCGAGATGGACCAGGTCTTCGCCAAGATCGTCGATGACGCCATCGGCGAGTAAGCGCGGTCCATGACCGGCCTCGAGCATTTCGACATTTGCGTGATCGGTGGCGGGGCCGGCGGGCTGGCGGTCGCGACGGGCGCGGCGCTGCTGGGCGTGCCGGTCGCGCTGGTCGAGGCCGGTCCGCCGGGCGCGGACGGGGCAGAGGATCTCGCGACGGCGACGCTGCTCGCGGTGACGGCTCAGATCGAAACGGCCCGGCGCGCGCCCGGCCTGGGTGGCGCCGCCCTCGACATCGATCTGGCGGCGGTCCGGCGCCATGTCGCGGCCACCGTCGCGGCGGCGGCACCGGCGGCCAGTGCCGAGCGGCTGCGGGCGCTGGGCATCACCCTGATCGAGGGATCCGCCCGCTTCCTCGGCCCCGACCGGATCGCGGTCGCGGCCACCGCCACCGAGACCACCGGCACCCGGACGATCCGCGCCCGCCGCTTCGTCATTGCCACCGGCGGACGCATGGCGATGCCGGCGATCCCAGGCCTCGACCAGGTGCCTTTCCTGACGACCGCCGGCTTGGCGGCGTTAAACCGGCTGCCCGACCATCTGGCCATCGTCGGCAGCGGGGCCGAAGCGCTCGAATGGGCCCAGGCCTATCGCCGCCTCGGCAGCGCTGTGACCGTGATCGATGCCGGCAACCTGCTCGGCGACGAGGATCCCGAGCTGGTCGACCTGCTGCTGTTGCGACTGCGGGCCGAGGGCGTGCGGCTACTGGCCGGCACGCCGGTTCGCGAGATCGCCCAGGCTGCGGGCACCATCGTGCTGACCGTCGGATCGGCGAAGACGACCGAGACCATCGAAGCGAGCCATGTGCTGATCGCGGCCGGCCGGCGCCCTGCCGTCGCGGCGCTGGGGCTCGACGCCGCCGGCGTCACCGCAAGCGCGGACGGCATCGTGGTCGATCGGAGCCTTCGCACCACGAACCGACGGATCTACGCCCTGGGGGAAGCGGTCGCGCCGTGCCACCGCGCCCAGGACGCGGCCGCCCAAGCCGGGATCGTGCTGCGCCAAATTCTGTTCCGGCAGCGGCCGCAGTACGACCCGGCAACCCTGCCGCGGGTCGTCCAGACCGATCCCGCGCTGGCCCACGTCGGCCTGACCGAACGGCAGGCCCGGGCCACGTCCAAGTTCGTGACAATCCTTCGTTGTCCGCTTCACGACATCGATCGCGCCCGGGCCGAACGGCAGGCTCACGGCCTGGTCAAGGTCGTGGCCGGGAAGAATGGCAGAATTCTTGGCGTTGGCATCGTCGGTCCGCGTGCTGAAGAACTGATACAGGTCTGGCAGCTCTCAATTGCGCAAAGATTGAAGATTGGTGCGCTCGCCAATCTGGCAACACCCTATCCAACCCTGGGTGAGGCCTCGAAACGCGCCGCCGGCTCGTTCTTTACCCCAAAGCTACTCAGTGCTCGCACCAAGAAACTGGTGCGCTGGCTCACCACATTTGGCTGACTGATAGAAATTTACTTCTTTATATATCTTTTTAACATGAAGAAATTCTGTATTTGACGAGTTTTCTCTTTACCGAATTTCCCTGCATTCATAGAATCCGTGCCGTGGCTTGCGAGAATCCTCCCATCGTCGCCACCAACAGACGACTGAGCTGTCCGCCGGGCGGTCAATAACGGGCTTCGGGATAGAATATTCAGATGCGCGGCAATCCGAAGAGTCTGTTCCTGCCTTCGACTTTCGAAGAGCGGGGAACCGTAGCCCCCTTCACCACGCCGACCCTCGCCCTCAGCCGAGTTCGCCCCGACGAGCGTCATGGCCTGGTCCTGCTGATGCCCAATCTGGGCGGCGCCGACGGTGCCTATGTCGTGCCTTGGGCCGCGGTCGGCGACGTGATCACCATGTCGGTCCATGACCGCGCCTTGCATGAGGAGGTGCTGGAAACGCGCGCGGTGACGCCGGATGCGATGCGTGTCGCCGCGCTCAAGATCGCCCGAACCGGCCTCGCCGGGCCGAAGACCGCCTTGGCGGCCGAAGCGGCACTCGAGGCCGAGGAAGCGCAGCATGTCGAAACCCATTTCCTGCTGATCCTGTCCCTGCTCGGCTCGCTCGGCATGAGTTCGCGCACACTGCTCACGCTCAAGCCCGACAGCGAGGAGTGGGAGGAACTCGTCCGCGGCATGCTCCATAAGGCCGGCGAGACCCTGAACGTCGATGCGAACATGGTCTATGACCGGATCGGGGCGCTCGGCCGGATCCTGACGCCGATCGGTCTCTCCGTGTCGCGGCAGGAGGGACGCCTGCGGCGGCTGATGACGGCCCTGTCCGATTTCCGGGCTTCGCTCCACGACTGGAGCCTGAACGACCAGTCGGAAATGTCGCCCTATGCCGCCTTCGCGGCCGAAGTGGCGGAACTGACGGTCAATGTCGCCGCGGCCACCTTCGCCAGCCTGGACAAGGCGGTCGGCGACATTTCGGCCGTGATCAGCCAATGGCACAAGCACGTGCCGCTCGCCGAGCGCGCCGCCAACCGGCTGTCCTGGTTGCTTGATGGCTGGGACTACATCCTCGCCATGTGGGATGAGGTCGAGCCGGGCAACCGGATCGCTCAGCGCGAAGGGATCTCGCAGATCATGCGCGTCCTGCCGCTCATTCCCCGTGGCGAGACCGAATGGGACGAGAACGAGGTCGAGCGGCGGCAGGAACTGTTTCAGCGCCGGCGGATCCGCGCCATGATGGACTGGCGCACCGGCCAGTACGATGTCGAACTGGTCACCCGCTACGAGACGATCAAGGCGCAGGCCGCGGAACTGTCCCGTGGCGTCGGCGGACCTCGCAAGGTTGCGTGAGCGGCCGGCCACCGGGCCCCGCCTCGCCGTGCGATCAGCGATGACGGCCGATATCCGGCCCCGGCCGCAACGCGTCGCTCAGGCGGACGCAGGCCAGCTCCGGATCATGAATCGTGTGCATGCGCTGCCAGGCGAGCTCGATGAGCGCCACCCGCCCCGGCGACAGATCGCCGCATTCGATCATCAGCGCCCGGACATCGTCGATCAGGACGCCCAGATCGCGCGCGCCCTCCGAGAAGGTCGCAATCGGCCGGCGAATCGCGGCGAGCCGGGTGCGGAACAGATCCCAGAGATCGACCCGCTCGCGCGGGACGAAGCCGACCAGTCGCCGGACCTCGTCGGGCCGCGCGCGGATGACCTCTCGGCCGGCACAGGCGCTGATCTGCAATTGCGCCGGCCTGACCTCGCCGGCGGCCCTGGCGCCGGCGCTCTGGACAAGCTCGACCGAGACGGTGGTATTTTCGGTGCTGATTCCGCGCACGAAACGTCGGTCGATCACACCGAGCAGCGTGCCGATCGGGCTGAGAATCTCGTAACAGCTCGGCCCCCCGGACGGTTGCAGAGCCTCTTGAAAGTTCGAATTTTTCGGCATTTGCACGATTTAGCGCCATCCCAATGGCTTCGGCCCCTGGTCGAACCGATTCCTAGTCTACCTCCATCGTATTGAACGCATTTCCGAGCTATGTTAATTCCTGTTAAAAGTCTATTTATCGCGGGACTCAGGCAAAAGTTGCTGAGGCCCTTCATCCTTGCAAAGCGGGACTAAAGGTCCATGCGACATTTGTTGGTAGTCGAGGATGAGGACTTTTCGCGGTCTCTGCTCTCCGCCTATCTGGAGACCGGCGGCTTCATCGTCTCGGGCGTAGGGTCGGGCGAACAGGGGCTTGCCGCGATCGATACGGGCAAGATCGACGTGGTCCTGCTCGATCTCGGCTTGCCCGATCTCGACGGCATCGAAGTGCTGAAGCGCATCCGCGCCCGGTCCGCCGTGCCCGTGGTGATCATTTCGAGTCGGGAACGACTGGAGGACCGGCTATCGGCGCTCGAAGCCGGCGCCGACGATTTTCTGGTCAAGCCGTTCGATCCACGGGAACTGGCGGCGCGGCTCAAGGTTGTACTGCGCCGGACGGAAGGCGGTTCGCAACGGTCGGACGCCGGCAGCCAGGACTTGAAGGAATTGCGCTTCGAAGGCTGGAAGCTGCGCTTCGCGACCCGCGACCTGGTTTCGCCCGGCCAGGCCGAGATTGCGCTCACCCCGTCCGAGTTCAACCTGCTCGCCGCCCTCGCCTCGGCGCCGCTGCGCGTGCTGTCACGCGAAAAGCTGCTCGATTCGATCGCCCGCAAAGAGGACGCGCCGATCGACCGGACGATCGACGTGCTGGTCAGCCGCCTGCGCCGCAAGCTCGAGACCGACCCGCGCAAGCCGCAGTTGATCGTGACCGTGCCGGGCTTCGGCTATCGCTTCGCGGTGCCGGTCAGCGAAGCAATGTCGCCCGACGGCGTCGGCTGAGCTCGGGACCGCTTAGCCTATCCGTCGCCTCTCGGAGCCGATGTCGGCGAGCGCCCGCGCCAGCAGCGCGTCGACGCCGGCGATGACCTCGGGCAGATGGGCACAGAGGACGGCCAGATCGTCCTTCAGCCCGTCGCGCGCGGTGGATTCGAGTCTTTCGGCCAGGCCGCGCAACGCTTCGAGCCGAGCCGAGGCGGCGAGACCCGCCAGCTTATGGGCGGCGGCGGCGATCGGCGCCGCCTCGCCCCGGGCGAGCGCGCCCTGCAGCGCCTCGTTCGACTGGGCGAGCGAGGCGCGCGCCGTCTGCAACAACCGCTCGGCGATCTCCGGCCCCAGATCGTCGACCAGCTTGCCAAGCGCGCTCGGCGGCTCGGCCGCGGGCCCCGGCTCGGCCGCACAGCCCAGCAAGGGCACCAGGGCCTGCAGCAATTTCTCGATGACGATCGGCTTGACCACGACGCCGTCCATGCCTGCCTCGTGGCAGGCGGCGATATCCTCGGGCCGCGCATTGGCGGTGACGCCCAACACCGGGACCCCCCGCGTTCCGCGCCCCCGGCGGCGCAGGCGGCGCGTGGTTTCGAGCCCGTCGAGGTCGGGCATGCGCATGTCCATCAGCACGGCGTCGACGGTGATGCGGCTCAGGATGTCGAGCGCGCCCTCGCCACCCGCCGCCTCGACCACGACCGCGCCGCGGGCGCGCAGCAGTTCGCCCAGGAGAAAGCGATTGGCCGGTTCATCGTCGACCACCAGCAGCCGCTTGCCGGCAACGCTCGCCAGCGCCGGCGGCGCCTCGACCGCCGGCGCCTGATCGAACGTCACCGGCAGGGTCAGCCAGAAGCAGCTGCCCTCGCCCGGCCGGCTGATCACGCCGACGTCGCCACCGGACAGGCGGGCGAGCCGCCGGCAGATCGCGAGGCCGAGGCCGGTGCCGCCGAACCGCCGCCGGATCGAGGCATCGGCCTGGACGAACGGTTCGAACACGATCCGCTGCTGCTCCTCGCTGAGCCCGATGCCGGTATCGACGACCTCGATCCGCAGCATCCGGCGCTCCGGATCCGTGGCTGCAGCGCCCGCCGGCACCCCGCTGGACCTGAGGCCGCCGCGCACGACGATGCCGCCGCGCTCGGTGAATTTCACGGCGTTGCCGATCAGGTTGAGCAGGATCTGCCGGAGCCGGCTCTCATCGCCGACCAGCACCTCCGGCAGCGCGCCGTCGAGCATCGCCACCAGATCGAGCGCCTTGGTGCTGGCGTCCGGCATCAGCAGCGCCACCACGTCCTCGACAATCTGGCGCGGTCGGAACCGGGTCGAGCCGGATTCGGTCTGTCCGGCATCGACGCCGGCGAAATCCAGGATGTCGTTGATCGTGACCAGCAACGTCCGGCCCGCGACCACGATGATGTCGACGCAGCGCCGCTGCATCCGGTCGAGCATCGTATCCGACAGCAGCCGGATGGCCCCGATCGTCGTGTGGATGGGCGTCCGAAGCTCGTGGCTGATGGTCGACAGGAAGTTCGACCTCGCCCGATTCGCCTCGTCGGCCTGGGCCAGCGCCGCCCGCAGGTCGTCGGCCTGCCGGGCGAGCCGGGCCGCAAAGCCCTCGTTCCGCAGCCGGAGCGAGAAGGCCTGGGCGTAGACGCGGCCGATATTGGCGCCCTGCAGCATCAGCGCCGCCGCCAGCACGCCGGTCATCACGGCCATGGCCTCCTGGAACCTACCGCCATCCAGCCACAGCCGGAGCGACAGCAGCGGCAGGCACGGCAGCAGCGAGGCGAAATAGGCCGGAGGAAAGGTCGACAACACGCCGGCGCCGGCAGTGTTGAGCACGCATAAGACCAGGATCAGGATCGCCTGCGGCTCGACGTCGCCGGGCACGTAGAACAGGAAGGCGCTCAGCCCCCAGAGCGCTCCCGACACGAACGAGCCGGCCACGGCGGCCCAGATCCAGCGCCCCGCCTCGTCCCTGAGATTGCCGCGGCGGAACCGCAGGATCAGCGGAACACGCAAGCCGACCGCCAGTACCTGGGCCGCCAGCCATGCAATCATCGCCGTTCGGTCGAAGCGCCCGCCCAGCGACCAGATCACCAGCACGGCCGCAACGAGATTTCCGGTGAGGACGGACGGCAAGGTTTCGAAATAGGCCGTGAGCTGAGCCGCCCGAAGTGCCGTCGGATCGACCGGCGGATTCTCATTCTCGATCGGCTCGGCAACCGGCGGCATCGCTTCTCCCTGACGTTGCGTGCACTAGTGCTTGAGTACAATGCACTTACCGGGCAATCCTTTGCTACCCTGCCAACGCGAACGTTACTTTTACGTTTCAGCCTCATGATGGTGGGCGCTACGCTCTCATCGCCCCGCCCGCGCAAGGGCCAAGGCGGAAAGGACCTTGCCTGCATGATGCTGGTGCGCCTGCCTCGGACGACCATCGCGCTCAGTGCCGTTGCATTGTCCGCGCTTGCAGTCATCGTCCTGTCCGGCTGGTTCGCGTTCGAATCCCGCACCATCGCGCTGGCCAACGCCGGCGTCGCCGAGCGCAATCTGGCGCGCGCGCTGACCCAGAATGCCGATCGCGCGATCGAGGGCACCAACATCGTGCTGCGCACAAGCGTCGATCTCGTGGAACAAGCCGGCCTCAAGACCTTCACCGAAGACACGCTGCATGCGTTCCTGCAGGAGCGCTCGGACGGGCTGCTCGCGATCAAGTCGCTGATCATCGCCGATGCCGACGGCCATCTGCTGGCGGATTCCGAGGCCTACAACGTCACGGCCGTCTCGGTCGCCGACCGCGATTTCTTCAAGATCCACAAGGACGCGGTCATCAACGACTATTTCGTCGGATCGCCGGCCCATTCCCGGCTCGACGGACAATGGACCTTCGCGATCAGTCGGCGAATCAACAACCCGGACGGCAGCTTCGCCGGCGTCGTCGTCGCCGATGTCGATCTCAGCTATTTCAAGCTGTTCTACGACACCATCGACGTCGGCACCGCCGGCCGCATCGCGCTGATGCGCGCCGACGGCACGATCCTGACCGAAAAGCCATATGAAGCGGGCACGACCGGATCGCACTATGTCGACGATCCGGACTATCACGCCCATGTCGCCTCGGTCGATCTCAACACGTTCCGCGCCAGCGGACCGGACGAGATCGAGCGGCTGCTGACCTATCACCGCTCGGAAGATGGGCGCTTCGTCATCGCCGTGGCCCTACCGATGGCGAGCGTGCTGGCCGATTGGCGCCGGGATACCCGGCGCAACATGGAGATCGCCGGCGTCGTCGGCCTGCTGATCCTGCTGCTGGGCATCGCCCTTTGGCGGCAATATCGCCGGTCGGAAGCCGCGACGCGGGAGGCCGCCGACGCCGCCGCTGCGACGCTCGAAAAGAATGCGATCCTGACCACCATCCTGCAGAACCTGCCCGACGGCATCCGCGTCTTGGACCGGGACCTGAAGCTGGTCGCCTGGAACAATGTCGTGTTCGACGTGCTGGGGATCGATCGCGACAAGGTGCTGAGTGCTCCCGATCCGAGCCGGGCGATGCGACGCTCGATCGCGGAGCTGGGTGACCAGAGCGAGGCCGCCGTCGAGAAGCTGATGACGCGCGAGGAAAGCCGCATCCGCGCCGGCAAACCGATCCGCTTCGAACGGCAGCAGGTCAATGGCCGCTGGCTCGAGGTCCGTGCCCATCCGATGCCGGACGGCGGTGAAGTCGCGATCGTGCGCGACATCAGCGAACGCAAGCAGCGCGAGATGGAGGTCGAGGAGGCGCGGCAGCGGCTGGAGCGCCAGGCGGCCGACCTGATCGCGGCCTCGGGCGAGTTGACCGTGGCGCGGGCCGAGGCGGAAGCCGCGCGCGCGCATGCCGAGGCGGCCAACCAGGCCAAGTCGGAATTCCTCGCCAACATGAGCCACGAAATCCGCACGCCGATGAACGGGGTGCTGGGCATGGCGAGCCTGCTGCTGCAGAGCGAGCTCGACATCGAACAGCAATCCTTCGCCGAAGCGATCCAGGCTTCGGGCGAGAACCTGCTGGCGATCATCAACGATATCCTCGACATCTCGAAGCTCGAGGCCGGCCGGGTCGAGCTCGACATGGTCGACTTCAACCTCGAGTCCCTGGTCGAGGGCGTGGTCGAGATCGTGACGCCCAAGGCGGTCGAGAAGCGCCTGCAGATCGGCGCGCTGGTCCATCCGACCGCCAAGGGCGATTTCCGCGGCGATCCGAACCGGTTGCGCCAGGTGCTGATCAATCTGGTCGGCAATGCGGTCAAGTTCACCGAGGTCGGCAGCGTCACGATCGAGGCCGCGACCATCGCGGTCGACGGCGATACCGCCACCATCCGGCTGGAGGTCAGCGACACCGGCATCGGCATCTCCGACGAGGCACGGACGCACCTCTTCCAGAAGTTCAGCCAGGCCGACACGTCGATCACCCGCCGGTTCGGCGGTACCGGCCTGGGCCTCGCCATCTCGCAGCAGCTGATCGAGCTGATGGGCGGCAGCATCGACATGACCAGTGGGCCGAACGGCTCGACCTTCTGGTTCACTGTCCGGCTCGACCGCGCCCAGGCCCCGGTCGGCATGCGCCCGACATCCGCGGTGCCGCTCGACGGCCGGCGCGCGCTCGTGGTCGACGATCTGGCCTTGAACCGCCGGATCTATCGCGGCCAGCTCGAAGGCTGGGGCCTCGTCGTGATGGAGGCGGAGGATGGGTTCGCGGCGCTGGCCATGATCGAGCGCGCCCATGCGGCCCATGTCTCGTTCGATTTCCTGATCGCCGACCAGCATATGCCCGGCATGCTGGGCGAAGAGCTGGCCGAGCGGGTGCGCGACCGCGCCGATCTGTTCGACGGCCATATCATCCTGGCCTCCTCCGCGGGTCTCAAGGCGAAGAACCATGGCGAGCGGCGCCTGGCCGACGCGGCGCTGGTGAAGCCGATCAAGGCGCGCGCACTGCATGATTGCCTGCAGGACCTGCTGTCCGGCAAGGCGCCGGCCGAGCAGCCAGGGCGTCCCGCCACCCTCCCCGCCCCGACCGGCTCCGGGTCCGCCACCGGCCGGCGCGTGCTGCTGGTCGAGGACAATGTCATCAATCAGAAGGTTGCCCGTGCGCTATTGGAGCGGGCCGGCCATCAGGTCGAGGTCGCGGCGCAGGGTGCCGACGCGCTGGCCCGGATCGAGGCCGCGTCCTACGACATCGTGCTGATGGACATCCAGATGCCGGTCATGGACGGGCTCGAAGCAACCCGCCATATCCGCGCCCGCGCCGACGACAAGGCCCGGCTGCCGATCATCGCCATGACCGCCAACGCCATGGAGGGAGCCCGCGAGGAATATCTGGCGGCGGGCATGGACGAATATATTTCGAAGCCGGTCAACGCCGGGCGGATGCTAGAGCTGGTCGAACGGCTGGCCGGCGTTGACCGCCTGCCCTCCGCCGAGTCCCTGCCCCCGCAGAAGCCGAAGCGGAAGGCCGCCGCAAAGCCGGACGCGGTGCCGACGGTCGACGATGCCCATCTCGACTCGATCCGCCAGGTGCTGCCGCACCGCGAATTCGTCCAACTGATCAGCGACTTCCTCGATGGCGCCGCCGACCGGCTGGCACGGATCGAGCGGCTGGCCGGGAGCGACGATTTCACCGCCCTGTTCCGCGAGGCCCACGACATGGTCTCGACCGCCGGCAATTTCGGCGCCCGCCGGGTCGAGCGCGCGGCGCGCCAGCTCGAGGCCGCCGCCAAGAACCAGGACCGTCCCGCCGTCGAGGACGCAGCCGCCGCTCTGCGACGCGAGGGTGCCGAGGCACTGGCCGCGATCCGCGAACAGGTCCTGGGCGTGCCGGCGTAGAGCCCGATCCGATCAAACCGCATCGGTTTGATCGGTGAATCGGTCTCTAATCATATGGTGTAGATCAGGATTCAGATATCAAGCCGGCCCGGCTTGATATCATCCTGATCTAAGCCGGACAGCGGGCCCAATACCCCATTGCATCCCGGCGCGGTCTGGGGATGATGGAATCATAAGACAAAACGTCCTGGGGAGGGAACGTGGGGCGCACACCGGCTTGCCGGAACCGGTCGGCATGAGCGGCGCGCCGCTGACCGCCGAGGCGCGCTTGGCCGCCGGAAGCGCCCCCGCCGCCGTGAGTTTCGACCGCGTCACCTGCCGCTTCGCCGCACGACAGCGCCGCGGCGAGACCTATGTCGCCTTGAGCGACATCAGCCTCGCCATCGGCGAGGGCGAGTTCGTCTCGATCGTCGGCCCGACCGGCTGCGGCAAGTCGACCCTGCTCAACCTCGCCGCCGGCCTGCTGCACCCGACCGAAGGCCGCGTCACGGCATTCGGAGCACCGCTCGACGGCCTCAATCGCAAGGCGGGCTACCTGTTCCAGGCCGACGCCCTGTTCCCCTGGGCGACCGCGCTCGACAACGTCACCGCCGGCCTGCGTTTTCGCGGCGCCGATCCGGCCGAGGCCCATGCCCGGGGCGAGGACTGGCTGGTCCGCACCGGCCTCAAAGGCTTCGGCGGCTATTACCCGCACCAGATGTCGGGCGGCATGCGCAAGCGCGTGGCGCTGGCCCAGACCCTGATCCTGGATCCGGAGATCGTGCTGATGGACGAGCCTTTCTCGGCGCTCGACATCCAGACCCGGCAGATGATGGAGAACGAGCTCCTGGAGCTTTGGGCCGCCCGGCGCCGCTCGGTGCTGTTCATCACCCACGACCTGGAAGAGGCGATCGCGATGAGCGACCGGGTGCTGCTGCTGTCGGCCGGGCCGGCTGCGCGCGTCATCGGCGAATATCCGATCGACCTGCCCCGGCCCCGCGACGTGTCGGAGATCCGCCTGACCCCGGCGTTCCTCGATCTGCACCGGCGCATCTGGAACGACCTCAAGGCCGAGGTCCTGAAATCCTACGAGCAGGCACGCCGTGGCTGAGGCCCATAGCCATCAGCCGCCGGGCCGCCTCGCGCTGTTCGGCCTGCGCGCGGCCGTTCTGGTCGGCCTGCTCGCCATCTGGCATCTGGGCGGCAGCTGGGGCTTCCTCGATCCCTTCTTCTTCGCGACGCCGACAGATGTGATCGTGCGCACGCTCACCGACCTCGGCAGCGCCGACATCTACCGCCATCTCTGGGTGACCACGATCGAGACCCTGCTCGCCTTCGCGATCGGCACGGCCGGCGGCATCGCGGTCGGGTTTTGGCTGGGGCTATCGCCGCTCGCCTCGCTGGTGCTCGATCCCTACATCAAGGCCGCGAACGCGCTGCCGCGGGTCGTGCTGGCCCCGATCTTCGCGCTCTGGCTCGGCCTCGGCATCTGGTCGAAGGTGGCGCTCGGCTTCAGCCTGGTGTTCTTCATCGTGTTCTTCAACGTCTACCAGGGCATCAAGGAGGTGAGCCCGGTCGTGCTCGCCAATGCGCGCATGCTGGGCGCCACGCGCCGGCAGCTGCTCACCAGCGTCTACCTGCCCTCGGCGCTGTCCTGGGTGTTCTCCAGCCTGCACATGGCGGTGGGCTTCGCGCTGGTCGGCGCGGTCGTCGGCGAATATCTGGGCTCGGCCGCCGGCCTCGGCTATCGCATCCATCAGGCCGAAGGCGTATTCGACACGATCGGCGTGTTCTCGGGCATGCTGATCCTGACCCTGTTCGTGATCGCGGTCGACGCGGTGGTCAGTTTGATCGAGGCCCGCTTCCTGGTCTGGCGCCCCGACGCGGGCGGCCGCCCGGACGTGGCATAGTTTAAGAAACTTCTCTGGGGAGGAAGTCGATGAGCATCAAGACGGGTGTGGCACTCGCAATCATGGCGCTGATGGCGGCCGGCACCGCGCGCGCGGCGGACGTGGAAAAGCCCAACCTGAAGCTCTCGGTCGGCGGCAAGGCCCTGCTTTATTACCTGCCGCTGACCGTCGTCGAGCGCCTGGGCTATTTCAAGGACGCCGGCCTCAACGTCGAGATCTCCGACTTTGCCGGCGGCTCACAGAGCCTGCAGGCGCAGATCGGCGGCAGCGTCGACATCACGACCGGTTCCTACGAGCACACGATCCAGATGCAGGCGCAGGGCAAGCCGCTGGTCGCCGTCGTCGATCTCGGCCGCTATCCGGGCATCGCCCTCGGCATCGCCAAGTCGCGGGTCGCGGAATACAAGTCGTTCAAGGACCTGAGGGGCCTGAAGATCGGCGTGACCGCGCCCGGCTCCTCGACCAACTTCATGGTCAGCTATCTGATGATCAAGGCCGGGCTGAAGCCCGAGGATGCGAGCTTCATCGGCGTCGGCGGCGGCGCCTCGGCCGTCGCCGCCATGCGCCATGGCCAGTTGGACGCGATCTCGAACACCGACCCGGTCATGAGCGAGCTCGAGACCGCCGGCGACGTGCAGATCGTCGCCGACAGCCGCACGGCCGCGGGCTCGAACCAGGTCTACGGCGGCGCCTCGCCGGCGGCGGTGCTCTACATGAAGCCGGACTTCGTCAAGGCGAACCCGAAGACGACCCAGGCGCTGGTCAATGCCTTCGTCCGCGGCCTGCACTGGATCCATGAGCATTCGCCGGAGGAGATCGCCGACCTGATGCCGGCGGAATATCAGGGCGGCAACAAGACGCTCTATACGACCGCGATCAAGAAATCGCTCGAGATCTATTCGCCCGACGGCAAGCTCGATCCGACCGCCGCCGCCAACACGCTGAAGGTGCTGCAGGTGTTCGACGAGAAGGTCAAGGCGGCGACGATCGATCTTTCCAAGACTTACGACGAGACCTTCGTCGATGAAGCAGCCAAGGTAGTGAAATAATGACTGACAAGATGATCTCGCGCCGCCTGTTCAACGGCGGCGTGGCGGCGCTGGGCGCGCTCGGCACCCTGAAACTGGCCGCTCCGGCCATCGTCCGGGCCGAGGCGGCCAAGCTCAAGGTCGGCGTTCTGCTGCCGCGCTCGGGCCTGCTGGCGCAGGCCGGCCAGGCTTGCCAGCGTGGCGCCGACATCGCGCCCAAGCTGCTGGCCGACATGGGCGTCCAGATCGAGCTGATGAATGCCGACACGGAATCGAGCGTCGACGTTGCCCGCGCGCGCGCCGAGAAGCTGATCCAGGACGGCGCCAATGTCGTCGTCGGCGCCTTCGACAGCGGCCAGACCATCGCCGCCCTGCAGGTGTGCGAGCAGCATGGCGTGCCGCTGGTCATCAATGTCGCCGCCGCGCCGCCGATCACCGAGCAGGGCTACAAGACCGTCTTCCGCAACTTCCCGACCAGCGGCGCGCTGGTGAAGAACGGCCTCGCGCTGATGAAGGACCTGTTCCAGGCGAGCGGCACCACGCCCAAGACCGCCGTGTTCCTCTATGCCAACGACACGTTCGGCCAGGCCAACAAGGCGGCGCTCGACGCGGTGCTGCCGGGGCTCGACATGCCGTTCAAGCTGGTCGAGAGCATCTCCTACGACCCGAACGCCCAGGATCTGGCGGTCGAGGTGTCGAAGGCCAAGGCGACCGGCGCCGATATCGCGCTCGTCACGACGCGCTCCAAGGACGCGATCATGATGGTGCGCGAGATGGTCAAGCAGCGCTGGGAGCCGATGGGCCTGATCAGCCCTGGCAGCCCCGGCATGTACGACGAGCAATTCTACAAGGTGCTCGGCAAATATGCCGACTACGCCATCACCGCCGTGCCCTGGTACGACCCGAAGAGCGAGATGGCGCACCAGGTCGAGGCGGCATTCAAGGCGCAATTCCCGAAC
This sequence comes from Aliidongia sp., assembly GCA_035310205.1. Lineage (GTDB taxonomy): Bacteria > Pseudomonadota > Alphaproteobacteria > ATCC43930 > CGMCC-115725 > Aliidongia. The sequence continues at coordinate 26,883 of DATGEK010000042.1, read as the reverse complement.
GATCGGTTCGAGGGCTACGCCTTCAACGTCGGCTTCACCTTCGAGGCGATCCTCATCGCCGCCGACGCGTTCAAGCGCGCGGGCTCGGCCGATCCGACAGCCATGCTGGCCGCCCTCCGGACGACCCATATCGAGAAGCACATGATGGTGGGCCAGCCGATCAGCTTCGACGCCAAGGGCCAGAACAATGGCGTCGGCTCGGCCGCGATCCAGAATCGCGGGCAGAAGCCGGTGGTGATCCTGCCGGCCGCAGCGGCGGAGGAGAAGCCGGTGTTCCCGGTGCCGGGCTGGTCGAAGCGGACGTAGAAGCTCGGCCCGCTGGTAAAATGCAACCGCCCGTAGCAGGATAAGGGACCGGCGACACCGTCGCCGCCCCGATCGCAGCGGATGGTGGAGCCAGGCCATGCTGAAGCTCGTTTGGACGCCGACCTTCGCCGGCGCGCCGGATAGCGGCGATTACGCGACGGCCTCCGATCATCTCTACCTGGATGCGCCGACCCAGCCGGCGCTCCAGGACTTCCCGAAGCCGACCCCCTATGGCGCCCCGCCGAATGCGGCGCTCAGCCAGGCCCTCGACCAGTGGCTCGCCGGCAAGACGCGCGTCGTGGTCATGGTGCACGGCTATGATTTCGACCCGACCGAAACGGTGGGCGCCATGCCCGACGATCCGTTCGGCCTGGTCTACGGCATTCCAGGCCAGCTTTTCGGCACGCCGCCCAGCCCGATCGACGTGCGCAACAGCTGGCTGCCGCTCGTCGGGGAAACCGACGATACCGGCAAGCCGCTGGCCGATCTCGCCCTCGCCTTCGCCTGGGTCTCGAAGGACAGCTTCACCGACTTCGCCGACGCCTGCTGGGGCAATGCCTATCAATATGCGGCACTGGACGCGGTGCCGCTCGCCAGCAAGGCGCTGGCGACGGTCCTCAAATACATCGGCTCGAAGGGCGTCGAGATCGACATCCTCGCCCACAGCCTGGGCACGCGCCTCACCTGCCAGTCGATCGGGCATCTCGTGGCCGGCACGGACGACACGACCATCAAGCGGATCGTGTTCCTGGGTGGGGCGGAATTCTGCGTCGACGCCAGCACCTACCTGCGCGGCCGGTCGTTCGAGGTGTTCAACCTCGCGAACCGGGAGGACAAGGTCCTGTCGCTCGGCGCGGAAATGGGCTGCCATCCCTACCGGTTCAACAACACGTCGGTGGCCTTGGTCATCGGGCGCGAAGGGCTGTTCTCCGGCGGCAACTGGCTCGACATCCAGGTCGACAGCATCGCCGCGGCCACGTGGCTGGCGCAGGCGCCCGGCGGCCGGTCGTATGCGGTCTCCGGTTTCAAGGACAGCGACCTGCACTCGGCCGCGTTCCTTAACCATTGGGTCTATTACATGAACCTCGGCAATCGCGCCTTCGTGCAGGCCCTGGTCACAGACCGGGCGATGACCATCTCCTGGTTCCGGGCCAACGGCTTTCCGGAAGGCGTCGCGGCGCTGAACTACGGCCAGGCCTTCGGCCCGCTGCCGCCGACCTACGATACCTGCATCGCCCGCATCGACCGCAGATCCTCGCGCGTGATTGCCTGACGCGATCGCTCAGCCGAAATAGCGGCTGGGCGTCGCCCCCAGCGTCCTGCGGAACATCGCCGTGAACGCACTCGGGCTGTCGTAGCCCAGGTCCTGAGCGACAAGCGTTACCGACTGGCCCTCGGCGAGGCGCGCCAGCGCCTCGATCAGGCGGACCTGCTGGCGCCAGCCGCCGAAGCTCATGCCGGTCTCGGTCCGGAACAGCCGGGCGAGCGTGCGGGCCGAGGCGCCGACCTGCTCCGCCCAGACTTCCAGCACCTCGTCGCGCGCGGGATCCTCGATTAGCGCCCGGCAGATCGCGAGCAGCCGCGGGTCGCGCGGCAGCGGCGCGTGCAGCGGCACGACCGGCACGGATTTGAGCTCGACCAGCACCAGGGCCGCGATCAAAGCCGCCCGGCCTGTGGGATCGGGCCGATCGGGCGGATGGTCGGTCGCCGCCAGGATCAGCTCGCGCAGCAGCGGTGCCACCTCGATCACGCCGCAGCGCGTCGGCAGCGCCGCCGTCGCGTCCTTGGCGATATAGAGCGTGCGCATGGCAACCGCGCCGGACATGCGGATCGAATGGGGCTCGCCCGGCGGGACCCAGACCGCGCGATGGGTCGGCACGACCCAGGTGCCGTCGCGCGTCGTCACCCGCATCACCCCCGATACGGCATAGACCAGCTGCGCACGCTCGTGCGAGTGCTCGGCGATCGCATGGCCCGGCGGGAAATTCTTGGCCATCGCCGCGACCTTGACCGGTACGCGCTGGTAGTCTCTGGGATCGGTGCTGTAGGGCATGGGCCGGTTCCGCGTCGAGCGGCTTCAAGCTTGGGCCGGGCCAAGCGGCACGGCAAGGGGCTCGGCGCCGATCGCCGCGCCCCTCGTCGAACCGACGGATGGGGATACCCGGCGCGTGGGATCTGCTAGAACGGTCCGAGGCTTCCAGGGAAAGGACCGATGATGAACACCGACGCCGCCCTCAGCCAAAACCTGGAATTCTATCGCGCGATCGGCGCCCGCGACCTCGCCGCCATGGAGCGGATCTGGGCGCGCGAGGTACCCGTCTGCTGCATCCATCCGGGCTGGACCGTGATCCACGGCCGCAGCCTGGTGCTGGAGAGCTGGCGCGCCATCCTGACGGGCCCGCGACCGCCGCAGATCCTCTGCTACGAGGAGGATGCCACGGTCTATGACGGCCTGGCCCTCGTCACCTGCGAGGAGGAGTTGGACGGCGGCAGCCTCGCCGCCAGCAACCTGTTCGTGCTCGAGCACGGCCTGTGGCGCCTGATCCATCATCAGGCGACGCCGATCATGGCCCGCCCGCAGTCGCCACCACGCGGACCCATTCACTGAAGGGTCGGCCGGTCAGTCTTCCATCATGGAATTGATCTTGAGCGCGACGCCCATCGAGCCGCTGATCTTCAGCGAACCGGTCATATAGGCGAGCGTGGCATTCATCGCGCCATCGAGCATCTTCTGCAGCGAAGCCGCCGACAGCTTGAGCACCGTTTCCGCCTCGGCCTTCTCGTTGGAGATGACCGCCGGGTTCTGCGTCCCATCCCAGAAGATCACGCCGTCGGCGCCCAGATCGAACAGCACGGTGTGGCCGAGCGAGACGTTCTGAGCGGCCTTCTCCTTGACCGTCCTGGTCAATGCGTCCAACGACATGATCGAAACTCCACCGCGCTCAAAAAAGAACTCTAAGGCTAGCAAATCAAAGGGCTTCCGGGAAACCCCTCGGATGAAAGCCACCCGGACCTGCGGCTTTCCCGCGTCACGGCCGGCGGCTCAGCGCGCGCCCAGCACCCGGCGCACGTTCAAGATCGTCACATCCGACACGCGGGCATTGGCCTCGACCGTGACGCCGGAGACGTGCGGCGTCAGATACAGGTTGGGCACGCCGACCAGTCGGGAGCCGGCCTTGAGCGGTTCGTCCTCGAACACGTCGAGCACGGCGGCGGCGAGCCGGCCCGAGCGCAATGCCGCGGCGAGCGCGGCCTCGTCGACCATGCCGCCGCGTGCGCTGTTGATCAGCACCGCGCCGGGCTTCATGGCGGCAAGCGCCGCCTCGTCGATCAGGTGATAGGTTTCCGGCGTCGAGGGCGCATGCAGGCTGACGACGTCACTGGTCGCGAGCAGGGTTGCGCGATCGACCGCCGTGACGCCGGCGGCGGCAAGGCGCGCCGGATCGGCGCCGGGCCGGTCGGTCGCGACCACCTCCATGCCGAGCGCCGACGCACGGCGCGCCACCTCGCGGCCGATCGAGCCGAAGCCGATCAGGCCCAGCCGCTTGCCCTGGACCTCGTTGAACATCAGCTGGTTGCGCGGCCATTTGCCGGCCAGCACCGCCTCGTTCGCCTGCCAGATGCTGCGCAGCGTGATCAGGCAGGCGGCCACGACATATTCGGCGACCGACGCGGCATTGGCGCCCACGGCCGGGCAGACCTTGACGCCCATGGCCTCGGCCGCCGGCACGTCGATATTGTCGAGCCCCACGCCCAGGCGGCCGATCACCTTCAGCCGATCGAACGCGGCCAGCACCGGCCCGCGCACCTGGGTCCGGTTGCGCACGATCAGCGCCGGCACGCCACGCGCCAACGCGATGATCTCGTCCGGCTTCTCGCACAGGCTCGGATCATAGTGCACGGCATAGTCGGCCTTGAGCGCGGCGACCGCGTCCCCGTCGAGAAATTCGGTAATCAGCACGTCGATCATCGCGGCCCCGGCGCAACGGATGGGAGGATGCCCAGTTTCGCAGGGCGGCCGCGAGCGCATCAAGTGCCATTCCCCCATGGCGGGGTGCGACACCATCCCTTATGGTCCGCGCCATGTCCGCCGCCGACCTCGACAAGCTCCACGCCCGGATCCTGGGCCTCCGCGCCAAGACCATCGATAATGGCTGCACCGAGGCGGAAGCGCTGGCGGCGGCGGCCAAGGTCGCCGAACTGCTCGACCGCCACGAGCTGTCGCTGAGCGACGTCGAGCTGCGCGCCGAGCCGTGCGAGCAACTGGCGTTCGAGACCGGGCGCAAGAAGCGCATCCCGCTCGACGGCTGCGTCGGCGCGGTCGCCGAGTTCTGCGATTGCCGGATCTGGCGCGAGAAGAACGGCGCCGGCACCGCCCGCTACGTGTTCTTCGGGCTGCGGGCCGATGTCGCGGTCGCCCATTACTTGACCGACCTGATCGACAGCGCGGTCCGCACCGAGCTCGGTAATTTCAAGAACTCGGCGGCCTACCAGCGCTTCGCCCACAGGGAACGGCACCTGGCCAACAGCTCCTTCGCGCTCGGTATGGTCGCCTCGATCGCGGACAAGCTCCAGGCCATGAAGGCCGCGCGCGACGACGCCAACCGCAGCACCGGCCGCGATCTGGTGCTGGTCAAGCGCTCGGTCGTGGATGTGGAACTGGCAAAGCTCGACCTGCAGCTTCGGACCGTCCGGTCCGGCCGCCGCTTCGTCTCACCCGACGCCTACGATGCCGGCGCCGCCGCAGGGGCGACACTGGCGATCAATCCGGGGATTGGCGGCAAGGGTTCGCGATAAGCAGCTTTCCGAAATATCGGCTCACATGTAATTGAATTGGTAAGAAATCAAACATAGGGTCGAGAAATACCGAGAGCACGGACTTGAAATGCCATGATTGCCGAGAAAGCCGCCAAAGATAGTAACAAATTTTATATATTAATGTTTTCCTCATTGGCGTTTATCGCAATTTTGATCTGCTCCGGCTTGTTCATCAAAGCCGAGTACGGCCACGGCACGAAGCCGCCGCCGGTGGCGGCGCCGAAGGCCGCGGCGGAGATTGCCGGACGCTACGTCGGCTATACGACCATCCAGACCGGCATCTGCAGCATCGGCGCCCATGAACTGGTCATCGACATCGACGGGGACGGCGCCGCCAAATCCAATTACGGCATGAAATCGAGCCGGTCCCTGACCGGACGGGCGAATCCGGACGGCAAGCTCAAGCTCGGCTTCCGTGAAAATGACCTGACGATCCGCTTCGAGGGCGAGGTCCATCAGGGCCATATCACCGGCCACTCCTTCGTCAGCGACGACCACACCTGCGACATCTACTGGGACCTGCAGCGCGCCTGAGCCGGGGTCTACTGCAGCGCTTCCTTCGCCTTGTCCAGGCCGGCCTGGACGCAGGGCTCGTCATTGCCGCCCGGCGAGCCGGAAACGCCGGCGCCGCCCACCACCTCGTCGCCCGACTTGATCGGTAGGCCGCCGCCGATCGCGATAACGCTCGGTAGGGTCACCTGCTGATGCACCAGCGGGTCGCCGTCGGCGAAGCGCTTCGCATAAGAGGTCGTGTCGGTACGGAACGAATTGGCCGTGTAGGCCTTGCGCCGGGCATTCTCCACCGTATGCGGCCCGGCGCCATCGCCCCGCAACAGGGCGATCGTCTCGCCGTCGCGATCCACCACCACCGCCGAGACGTGGAAGCCCTTGGCCGCACAAGCCTCCACCGCGGTCGAGGCGATGAGCTTCGCCGCTTCGTAGGACAGCAGCTTCTGAGACTTCAGCTGCGCCTCAGCCGGTGGCGCCCACAGGACGGCGACAGCCACGATTGCTCCTAGAGTCCCGAACCGCAAGACATCGCCGGACATGACGAAACTCCCCGCAGACTGTATCCTACCCGGATAGGCGTACCCGGCAAACCAGGCCGCGTCCAGCGACAAGCCGGCCCGAGCCTTCTTGACGCGGGAGTGCATCGACCATGGTCAGGCGGAAGCGATCGAATGGCGCGGCGCGCGTGGCGCTCGCCCTCCTCCTCGGCATGGGCGCGCTCGGCGCGACGGACGTGCCGCCGGCGTTCGAGTGCCTGCGCCCGACATCCCCGCCGCTGCTGCCCGACGGCACCTTCGCCACGCACTACCAGATGGAGCGGGCGCGCGATGCCGTCTCCCAATTCAATACCGCGCTGCGGGACTATCGCGCCTGCCTGCAGCACAAGCTCGACACGGCGCCGGCCTCGATCGCCGCGGCCCGGAAGCAGGATTTGCTCGCCGGCATCGGTGCGTCGCTGACCGAGGAGCGATCGCTCGACCAGGACTTCCGCGACCAGCTCGAGAAATTCCGGATGCGCTAGCTCTTCCGGATCAGCAGCAGATAGGCGTAGCCGCCGCCCAAATCCTGGTCCAGCGCCAGCCCGTCCTGTTCCGCCGCGATCGCGCGCAGGCCGCGTTCGATCTCGGCGCGCGGATGCACGTCGAACAGACGGAGCCACGCCAGCAGCGGCAGCCGGCGCCAGGCGGGCGTCCGTTGCTGGTCGCCGAAATCGACCACGGCCAGGATGCCGCCGGGCGCCAGTTGCGCGAGCGCACGCTCGACGACCGGACGCCAGTCCGGAATCATCGACAGCACATAGCTGAAATAGATCACGTCGAAACGGGCGAGGCCGAAGGCGGCCTGCGGGTCGAAGCCCTGGCCACCGGCCTGGGCGAGGCGCACGCGCTTCGCCAGTCCCGCACGCGCCAGGGCGCGGGCCGCCGTGTCGATCATCACGCTGGCGACATCGACGCCGTGGAGCCGCGCGTCGGGCGCCAGATGGCCCAGCTTCACCAGGTTGCGGCCGGTGCCGCAGCCCATCTCGAGGACCGAAGCACCCGGCTTGATCGGCAGCGACGCAAGCAGCCGGTCGCGGCCGAGCAGGTAGAATTTCCGGGTCAGGTCATAGATGTGCCGCTGGTAGCGGTACATCGCATCCATGCGCCGGGCGGCATCGGCCGCCGCATCGCCGAGATCCGAGACGGTCGCGTCGACCATGTCAGGCGACGCGGGAATAGAGGTGGAAGCCGCCATAGATCGCCGAGCGGTCCTGGGCGAGCCAGCGCTTGGACTCCGCCTCGTGATAGTGCCAGCCCTCGAACAGGCGGGCGAACCGGACCGGGTCGAGCTTCTCGGCGAAGGGCGAGTCGGCGCCGGCGGTGCGGAAGATCACCCGCGCACCCGGCTTGGAGGTGCGGCGGATCTGGGTCCACAGGTCGGCGAGCATGGTCGCGTCCATCCAATCGACGCTGTCGAGCAGGATATAGCGATCCTTGCTGCCGGCATCCTGGGACGCGAGGTAATCGGTCATGGATTGCAGGCGGGTCTCGACCCGGTCGAGCCGGTCGCGGATCGTCGCGTAATGCTCGGCCTTGAGATAGGGCGGCGTCGCGCGCCGATCCTTGACGTCATAGTGCCGGCCGAACGCCTGCCAGGCGAAGTAATTCTCCGACAGGTCGAAGTCGCAGGCGAGCCGGCGGATGCGGTGGCGGATGAGGTCGGCGAGATCCCCGCTCGAATCCTGGCGCATGGCATCGAACTGGTTCGCAGGGATGCCGAGGCTGTAGAGCACGATCGGCTGGCGCGCGAGCAGGCGCACGAGCTTCAGCTCGAACAGCGGGCCGATCTCGCGGTCATAGATCTCGCGCTGCTCGTCCAGGCTGCGCGCGTCGAGGATGCGCTCGGGGCGGCGGTCGGCGATGCGTGCGAAGCCATGCAGGAAGCCGATGAACTTGCCGAGCAGCGCCTTGCGATAGAGGCCCTTGGCGAAGAACTCGATCCGCTCGCGGCCGAGGAGCGAGCGCTGCTCCCAGAAGGCGCGCGTCGTCTCGTCGAGCCGGCCCGCCAGATGCGAGCGGTAGAGATCAACATTGTCCTTGTTCTTGGCGACGCCGAAGAACTGGAAGAACGCCTCGTGGTCCGGCAGATGCTTGAGTGCTGCGAGCTTCAGCCGGGTCAGCGCGATATGCGCGGGATTGAGGTCGAGGGCCGTGATCTGGGCCGGATCGGCAACCAGGTAATTCAGGATGTTGCAGCCACCCGACGCGATGGTCACGACCCGGCTGTCGGGCTGCAGCTCCAGCGCCTCCAGGTCGACGACCGGGTCTTCCCAGATCTGGTTATAGACGAAGCGGGCGAACCAGAGCGCGAACAGCCGGTCGAGCAGCGCCTGCTTCTTGCTGGGAGCCTGCCGATAGACCGCTTTCTTGATCGCCGCGGTCTTGCTGCGTGCCAGTGCCACCATCGCCGAGCCCATCCGTCATTCTCGGCCCTGCGGCAGGCATGCCCGTGGGCCGTCATGATGAGCGAAATAGGGTCAAAGACGAGAAGGGTCTACTAGATTTAGAAGGCCCGGCGATGATTTCACCGGGCCTCCATAAATTCGTCTCAGAACTGTCATTTTACTTGGGCGGCGCTCGGATTGCTTACCAGAGCGCACACCCGGTCGCACAACCGTCAGGCGACGGCTTCCTCGATGGCGAAATCATAGCCGCCGGCCCCGTCGTCGAGCGTGCGGTAGGTGATGACCGACTGCACCCGATTGTCGGGATGGAAGGTCAGCACGGTCTGGGTCTTGCCGGCCAGTTCGCGCCGGTCGACATATTCGGCGGCCGCGATGATGATCTCGTCGCCCTGTTGGCAGGTGCGTGCCGCCGCCCCGTTCAGGATGCAGCAGTTCGAGCCGGGCTCGCCATAGATGACGTAGGTCGAGATGCGGGCTCCGGAATTCTTGTTCCAGATCTCGACGAACTCGGTGGGGACGATGCCCGCCTGCTTGCACACGAGCGGGTCGAGCGAGATGGAGCCGTGATAGTCGAGCACGGCACCGGTCACCCGGATGCCGTGCAGCTTGGCGCGGAGGATCTTGATCATGCGAGCGCCAATACCAGGGCGCCGACGATCCAGCAATAGATCGCGAACGGACGCATGGCATTGACCTCATGCTTGCGGAACCAGATCATCAGCGCCCAGACGCTGAGGAAAGCGACGATGCCCGAGGCCACGCCGCCGATGCTGGCATTGCCCATGGTGCCGGCCGGGGCATGGGCGAGCTTCGGCAGTTCCAGGATGCTGGCGCCGAGGATGATGGGCGCCGCCAGCAGGAACGAGAAACGCGCGGCGGCCTCGTGGGTCAGGCCGGCCCAGAAGCCCGCGACCATGCTGGCGCCGGAGCGCGAGAAGCCCGGCACGAGCGCCAGCGACTGGGCCAGGCCGATCAGCAGCGCCTGCATGAAGCTCAACTCCTCGACCTGGCGGGTACCGCGCTTCTGCAACTTCTCGCCGGCATAGAGCAGCACGCCATTCAGGATCAGGAAGAAGGCGGCCGAGGTGACGTTGGAGAAGATGCCCTTCAGGAGCTTCTCGAACACCAGGCCGATGAGGGCCGCCGGGATCGTGCCGACGATCAGCAGGAACAGGGTGCGCCGGGCGACGACGGCCCGCCCGTCGAACAGGCTGCGGATGAAATCGAGCCAGTCGCGCCAGAAGAATCCCAGGAGCGCCACCGCCGTGCCCAGATGCAGCATGACGACGAACGGCAGGAAATGTTCCTTGAGGAATTCCGGGCTCAGGTCCCAGCCGAAGGCGAAGGGCGTGAGCACGGCATGGGCGACGCTTGAGATGGGGAAGAGCTCGGTAATGCCCTGGATGACGGAAATGATCAGGGTTTGCAGAAGATCCATGTCGCCTCGGCTGGCTGGGGAGGAAGGCAGGTCCGCCTATAGCAAGTCCGGGCGGGGTCGCCCAGGGTAAAACCTGGGGCTCACTCCCGCGTCAGGCTGGCGAGCCCGATGCCGGCGCCGATCAGGAAGGTGCCGGAAACGCGATTGGTCAGGCGCGCGAAGCGCGGCCGGAGCGCCAGCCGGGTCGCCTGGGCGGCGAGCAGGGCATAGAACAGCTGCACGGCGAATTCGATAATGACACTGAGGAGCGCCAGCGCCCCCAGTTGCAGCGCAATCGGGCCGGCCGGATCGACGAATTGCGGCAGCAGGGCCGTGAAGAACAAGAGCGCCTTGGGATTGGCGACCTGGACCACGAAGGCGTGGGTGAACAGGCTGGCGGCCCGGCCGCGCGCCGCCGGCGCCACCTCGACCGCGAGCGCCGAGCCCCGGTCGAAGAAGGTCCTGAGCCCCAGCCACAGAAGATAGGCCGCCCCCAGCCATTTGATGGCGAAGAACAGCTCGTAGGACGCCAGCAGCAGCGCGCCGAGGCTGGTCGCCGACAGGATGAAATAGAGCGTGTTGCCGGCGATGATGCCGAGGATCGACCAGAGCGCCCGGGCCGGGCCGTGGCGCAGCGCCTGGGACAGGATGGTCAGCACCGCCGGCCCCGGCGTCAGGCATAGCACCAGTTCCGTGACGGCGAACAGCGCCACCAGCTGCCAATTCACGGTCGCGCTTTCCCGGCGGCGGCCTCGGCGATGAAGCGCTCGAACGCGGCGAGCGTCGGTTCGCTCACGTGATGCTCCATGCCCTCGGCATCGGCCCGCGCGGTCTCGGGATCGATGCCGAGGGCCTCGAGGAAGCGCAGCACGATCTGGTGCCGCCGCCGGCATTCGAGCGCCAGCGCCCGACCGGCATCGGTCAGGAAGATCGAGCGGTAGGGCTGCTGCTGCACATAGCCGTCCCGCTGCAGCCGGCCGATGGTATTGACCACGGTCGCATGCGCCACGCCGAGCCGGCGCGAGATGTCGACCGCCCGCGCCTCGCCCTGGGTATCGATCAGGTCGGCGATCAGCTCGCAATAATCCTGCGCCATCATGCTGTCGCGCTGACGGCGCTGCTGCCCGAAGGCGCGCGCCTGGGTCTCCGGCTCCTCGACCACGCAATTCAACAGGCCGATGACCGGCGTGTTGGGCTCCTCGCTCATTCGCGCCACTTCCCTGCTCGATCGCCGACCGATCCTAGCAAGTGGACCGGGCATTTGTAAGGCATGGCCGGCGCAGGTGGGGCCAGGGGCGCAAAAGCGCAATCAAGGGTAGAATGCCGCAGATTCTTCGGGGCGCTCGCCTTGCATTGAATATAGCATATGCTATATTCTCCTCCTGGAGCTTTATCCGACAGGAATGGGCCGCCATGGCGCCGAGCGATCTCAGCCTAGCCGAGCCGTTGCCGCTGGACTTCGTCCCGCGGTCGGTATCGCTCGGTCCGTCCGATCGCGCGATCCGCATTCCCGGCGCCGGCGCCGGCTGGCTGCGCAAGCTGCTGGCCTTCGGCGGGCCCGGCTACCTCGTTTCCGTCGGCTATATGGACCCGGGCAACTGGGCGACCGATCTCGCCGGCGGCTCGTCCTATGGCTATGGGCTGCTGTCGGTCGTGGTCATCTCCAGCCTGATGGCGATGCTGCTGCAGGCGCTGAGCCTGCGGCTCGGCATCGCGACCGGACGGGATCTGGCGCAGTTGAGCCGCGCACGGTTCGGCCGCCGGCCGGCGGTGGCGCTGTGGCTCCTGGCCGAGATCGGCATCGTCGCCTGCGACCTGGCCGAGGTGATCGGCACGGCGATCGCGCTCGAGCTGTTGTTCGGCCTGCCCTTGTTCTGGGGCGTGGTGCTGACCGCGTTCGACACGCTCCTGGTACTGGGCCTGCAACGCTGGGGCTTCCGCGGGCTCGAGGCGCTGGTCATCGGCCTGATCAGCCTCATCGCGCTTTGCTTCGGCTACGAGCTGCTCGTGTCGTCGCCGGACATGGCGGCGATCCTGGGCGGGTTGGTGCCGAGGGCCCAGATCGCCCACAACCCCGACATGCTTTACCTGGCGATCGGCATCATCGGTGCCACCGTGATGCCGCATAATCTCTACCTGCATTCCGCCCTGGTCCAGACCCGCGGCTACGACCGGAATACCGCCGGCAAGCGCGAGGCGATCCGGTTCGCCACGATCGATTCCAACATCGCGCTGAGCTTCGCGCTGATGATCAATGCCGCCATCCTGGTGCTGGCGGCGGCGACATTTCACAAGGCCGGCCGCACCGACATCGCCGAGCTGCAGGACGCCTATGGCCTGATCAGCCCACTGCTGGGTGCGCCGCTCGCCGCGACCATCTTCGCGCTGGCCCTGCTGTTCGCCGGGCAGAATTCGACCCTGACCGGCACGCTGGCGGGCCAGATCGTCATGGAGGGCTTCGTCCAGGTCCGTCTGCGGCCGTGGCTGCGGCGGCTCGTGACCCGCGCCCTCGCCGTCGTGCCCGCGGCCATCGTGGTCGCCAGCCTCGGCGACCATGCCGCCGCCGACATGCTGATCGGCAGCCAGGTCGTCCTCAGCCTGCAACTGCCCTTCGCCGTCATCCCGCTGGTCTGGCTGACCTGCGACAAGCGGCTGATGGGCGGCTTCGCCAATTCCCGGGCCCTGTCGATCGCCGCCTGGGCCATATCGCTGCTCATCCTGGTGCTTAACCTGAAGCTCGCCGCGGACGTTCTGTTCTAGGCGCCAGCCCGCGCAGCCGCCAACGCTACCTCGAGTTCCCGGACACGCTGGGTCAGCTGGCCGATCGCGGCCTCGACGTCTGCGGCGTCGATCTTGCGCGGGATATGCTGCGGACAATTGACGTCCCAGGCCTCGACCTCGAACAGGATGACCTGCTCCGGCCGGACGCGGGAGCCCTCGGGCATCAGCTGGCGGATCAAATCCTCGTCGCCCTCGACGACCCGGGCCCGGCCCCAGATCTTGACCCGGCGGCGCTGGGCGTAATCCATCAGGAACAGGAATGCCTTGTCATTGCCGGCCAGATTGCCGGTCGTGATGTATTGCCGGTTGCCGCGATAGTCGACGAACCCGAGCGTGCGCGGCCCCAGCACGCGGATGAAGCCGCGCGGGCCGCCGCGATGCTGGGCATAGGGCTGCCCGTCGGACGAAACGGTCGCGAGATAGGCCGTGTCGATCTCGGCCAGGAACGCCTCCAGATCCTCATCGATGTCCGTTCGCCAGCCGCCGTGCTCCTCATAGCGCCGATATTGTTCGCGCGAGCCGCGCCGGGCCTGTACCCCCTTGACCGCAGGCGTGAAGGCGATGTCGCTTGCTGTATGACCGGTCATGAGATGCCTCCGTCGGAAAGGGTGACGCGCGGCACCCCAGGAGCGGAGCGCCGCGCGGCGGGTCAGAGCGACGCGGCGCGGACGACCGGGAAGTCGATGTCGGTCTCGGCCACATGGTTCATGTAGTTGGTGAAGATATTGAGCACGGTCAGTGCCACCGTCTCGACGATCTCGCCTTCGCTGAGGCCCGCCTGCCGCAGTGCGGCCAGCTCGGCGTCGGTCGCATGGCCCTGGCTCTGCACCAGCGAGCGGGCGAAGCCGATGACCGCGTCGGTCTTGGCATCGGTGCCCCGGCCATCGCGCGCCTTGGCGATATCGTCTGCGCCGAGGCCAGCACCCTTGCCGAGCAGCGTATGGGCCGAGAGGCAATAGTCGCACGCGTTCGTCTGGGCGACCGCCAGCGCCACCGCCTCGCGGGTCTTGGGCCCGAGCTTGGCGTGGCTCAGCGCGCCGGTCAGGCTCAACAGCCCTTCGAGCGCCGCCGGCGACTGGCCGACGACGCGATAGAGGTTCGGCGTGACGCCGAGGGACTTCTGGACGCCGTCGAGCAAGTCCTTGGTCTTGCCCTGGGCGCTGGCGGGATCGATGGCGGGGATGCGGCTCATGACCTGTCTCCTGGCTTGTGATGCGACCCGTGATCGGGCGGCATCTCGGAAATGGCCATTGCAGCTGTCATCAGAATTGACGTCATATGGAATGTATTCTTCCTCCAAGTGGAATGCTTGATGGACCGGATCGATGCCATGGAGGTGTTCGTCGCGGCGCTCGACGAAGGCAGTCTGGCCGCGGCCGGCCGGCGCCTCGGCCGCTCCCCCGCCGCCGTAACCCGCGCCGTGCATTTTCTGGAGGACCGCCTGGGCGCGCGGCTGCTGCACAGGACGACCCGGGCCATCACCTTGACCGAGGCCGGCGCCCGCTATGCGGAAACCTGCCGCCGAGTGCTGGCCGACCTCTCCGAGGCCGAAATGCATGCGGCCGGCGACCGGGCGGCCCCGCGCGGCGTGCTGACCCTGACCGCGCCCATCGTCAGCGGCACGCGTATCCTGCGCCCGATTCTGGACGGCTTCCTCGACCACTACGGCTCGGTACAGGCGCGCCTGCTGCTGCTCGACCGGCCGGTGCATCTGGTCGACGAGGGCATCGACGTCGCGCTCCGGATCGCGCAGCTGCCGGATTCGAGCCTGATCGCCGTCCGGCTGGGCGAGGTGCGCCGGGTCGTCTGCGCCGCGCCCGCCTATCTCAGACGCCGGCCGGCGCCGACGGCGCCGGAGCATCTGGTCGACCATGACTGCGTCTCGTTCGCCCAGGCCGGCGAGGGCGAGGTCTGGAACTTCCCGCCGGCGGGCGACGCGAAGCTCGCCCGTCCGGTCCGGGTCCGGCCGCGCCTGACCGTCAATACGATCGAAGCCGCGGTCGGCTCGGCCATCGACGGCCACGGCATCACGCGGGTCTATTCCTACCAGGTCGAGCAGGAGGTCCGCGACGGCCGGCTGGTGCTGCTGCTGGAGGATTGCGAGCCGCCGAAGCTGCCGGTCCATCTGATCGTGCCGGAGGGCCGCCTGGCCATTGCCAAGGTCCGCGCCTTCGTCGATTTCGCCACGCCGAGGCTGCGGGCCGAATTCGCCCGGATCGCGACGCCTTGACCCACCTGCCGCCGGTTTTTCCGGCGCGGGCGAGATGAAGCATCCCCGGCGCTCTGCTATAGAGGCGGCCATGATCCGACCCTGGCGCCGCGTTGCTCCCCTCCTCGCCCTGGCCGCCCTCGCCATTCCGGGCGTGGCGGCCGCCCATCCGCATATCTTCATCGAGGAGCATGTCGAGGTGCTGTTCGACCAGAACAACGCCACCGGCGTGCGCATGACCTGGAGCTTCGACGAGCTCTACAGCTCGATGCTGCGTTCGGACTATACCGGCACCAAGAAGGGACCGATCACCGCCGCGGACGTGAAGAGCCTGCATGACAAGGCCTTCGCCAACCTAGCCTCGGTCCATTACTTCACGACCATGAGCCTCGACGGCCAGCCGGTGACGTTCGGCACGCCCACCGATTTCACCGCCGGCTTCACGGCCGACGACAAGGCGGTCTACAGCTTCGTCATCCCGCTCAGCCTGCCCAAGGCGGTGGCCAAGAGCCTCTTGGAGATCGCGGTGTTCGATCCGGAATATTACGTCGACTTCGAGCTGGCCTCGGACAACCCGGTCAAAGCGACTGGGGGTGCGGCCCTGAAGGCCGACTGCCAGCCGGGCACGGTCCAGCGCGACACCCAGGGCTGGGGCCAGGTCGATGCCGACATCGTGTCCTGCACCTACCAGAGCGGCGCCTGATGCGCGCGCTGCTGCTGGCACTCCTGCTGCTGGTCGGGCTGGTCGGCCCGGCTCCGGCCGATCCCTTCACCGGCGGCGGCGGCACGCCGCTGTCCGGAAAGCCGATCGGCCAGCCGGATGCGCCGCCGGCGCGAAGCGCGGGCGAGCTCACGGCGGCCCTGCCCGGCACCGGCCTCGCCAACGGGCTGCTGCAAAAGCTGGCGCATCAGCAGATGCTGCTGAACGAGCGCATTTCGCATCAGTTCAAGACGGTGCGCGACACCGGTTCCTCCGCCGCCTTCCTCACCATCCTGGCCTTGGCCTTCCTCTATGGCGTGCTGCATGCCGCCGGCCCTGGCCACGGCAAATCGATCGTCGCCGCCTATTTCGTCGCGAACGAGGCGCGCTGGACCAGCGGCGTGGTCATGGGCGGCGTGATCTCGCTGCTGCAGGGCGTGACCGCCATCATCGTCGTGTTCCTGCTGTCGCTGGTGCTGGGGACCAGCCAGATGGCGGTCGAGAACAACGGCGCCATGGTCGAGTTCATCAGCTACGGCCTGGTCGTGCTGATCGGGCTGGTGCTGTTCTATCGGGCGGTCACCGGCAAGGGCCATAACCATCATCACGGGCCGCTCGGGCATGGGCACCATGATCACCATCACGACCACGCGCATCATGATCACGGGCATCGCCCGGCGCCGGCCGGCGGTTCGTTCCGCCGCATCTTGACGCTCGCGGCCGGCGTCGCCCCCTGCGCCAGTGCCATCATCATCATGCTGTTCGCGCTCGCCAACGGCGCGATGCTGGTCGGCACCATCGCCGTCCTGTCGCTGTCGCTCGGCATGGGCCTGACCGTCTCGGCCATCGGCGTGCTGTCGATCCTGGCGCGCGGGCTGATGAAGCGCTTCGCCGGCGGCGAGACGGCGGCCGGCGAACGCCTGGAACGCATTCTCGCCATCGCCGGCTCAGTCCTGGTCGTGGGCTTCGCCGGCGCGCTCATGCTGGGGGCGTGGGTCCGGCTGTAGCTTCCGGCTTTCGGCCGAGACCTCAGTGGTCCTCATCTTCTGGCGAGAGCGGATAAACCTGCACGCTGTTCGCGACGTCGTCCACGGCGACCAGGCTGCGAGAGCTTACCGACGTCCGCCCGACGGCGAGGCCGAAGGCGCCGCCTTGTCCGGCATCGACGTTGAACTCGGTCACGAAGTGGCCTGCCCTGGTGAACTCGACGATCTCGCTCGGATGCGCCGGATCAGCATTCACCGCGTCGCCGTTCGCCGCCAGCAGATCGCCGTTGGGGGCCGAGGCGAGCGCCAGCGGGCCGCGCAGATGCGAATCCTGCGTGACGAGCGTGCCCCGCACCACGGCTTGCCTCCTCGCAGCGGCGTTGTCGATCTTGAAGATCGCGTTGTCGCCGGTCGAGGCGACAAACAGAACATCCTTGTCTGCATCGAAGACGAGCCCGGTCGGGCCGAGGACGAGGGCTGCGGCATTCGGCACATGCGTATAGCCGGAGGCGATCCGGGTGGCGCGAGTGACCGTGATGCCGCGGTTCCCGACGGTAAGATCGAGGCGCGAGACGGTGCCGTTCAGGACATTGGAGACGAAGAGCAGTGCCTCGTCACCCCCGTCGAAGATCGTCAGATCCCACGGGCCGTCCAGCGTCGTCGCCGCATTGGACGGGATCGTCGAGACGAGTTTGCCGTTGCGGTCAATCACGAGCAGGGAGCCGGGCTTGATGGTCGCGATGGTGCCGTCGGATGTCGGCACGTTTCCGACGATGACGAAGCCCTTGCGCAAGATACCCAGCGCCGTCGTCAACCCCAAGCCGGAACCGCCTGGGAAGAAGACCGACGCCGATCCGCTCGGCGCAATCGTGCCGTTCGCCGTCAGCTTAATGATGGTCGAACCGGTGCCCTGCGAATTGTCTTTGTTGTTGAAGTTCGACACCAGGATGTCACCGGGCCGAACTGCGGCACCCGACGGAAAGCCCAAAGGCACGACCGCGACGCCATAGGGATTGAGGTCGCCATTTGCCGGGACCGTC
The DNA here is from genome assembly GCA_035310205.1 of Aliidongia sp. GTDB lineage: Bacteria > Pseudomonadota > Alphaproteobacteria > ATCC43930 > CGMCC-115725 > Aliidongia. Next base: position 9,172 of record DATGEK010000042.1, on the reverse strand, counting down.
GAGGAGATCACGATCTGCGGCAGGAATGGGTCCGCCGCCGCCACGTGCAGCGGGATGAAGGAGAGCGCGGCGACAAGCGCGGCGTTGCGCAAAATCGGAACGAGTCTTGCCCCCGTATCCCGAATATGCCTTCTCGCCGAAGAGGGGGGCGGAGGCGGGCAAACCGTTCCCACTGATGTCGTGTCCAGGATGGCGCGACCGGTCTTTTCGCAAGACATGATCCATCTCCTCCGGAGTCCATGACAGGGAGCGTCCGAGGAGACTCGCTCGATGGCCGAAATATTCCCGCGACGTCGGAAGAATCGCCGCGCGATGCTGCGGGCGGGGTCTGCCCTGCCTCTCGGCGAATTCGGTCAAACAGCGGTGTTCGACCGATGCTCCTGGCGATGGGGCGCGTATGGATGGGGGCTCGGCTTCAGTGCCGCCCATACAATGCGGGCGATCTCCATGGGCGATTCGCGCACCAAGACGGTCCGCACCGAATCTACCGCATCGGTGTAGACGACGAGGGTAACTTCGCCGCTTTCCACCGGTTCGTATCTGATCAGATCGCTCACGGCCATCCGAAGCGGTGTCTTGGCTTCGTTTTGGACCGTAAGCGTGATCGCTATTTTGCGCACTTCCGAGCCCTCCGATAGCCTTTCGATTTATCCTGCGTTGCTGGCGGTCATACTTCTTTCGATCAACAACCCGCTGACGGGCATTTGGCTCCCGCCTCGATGTATCGGATGCATTCCTGACGTCGCCACGATGCGGGCCGGCATAGAGCCCCAGGTCGATCGGCACGATCGGGGTTTGTCGGGGTTAGTATGCTGAACATGGGAGAGGACCCGATATGTTCAGGGACAGGATTGTTCTGATTACCGGTGGCACGAGCGGCATTGGCCTCAGCCTTGCCAGGGCGTTTGTTCGCGAACATGCCCGTGTGATCGTGTGCGGTCGCGATGCCGGACGCCTGCAAGCCGCCCGCGACGCGCTGCCTGGGATCTCAGCGATTTCCTGCGACATCACGCACGTCGATCAGGTCGAGGCGATGATCGCCGACATTGAAGCGCGCCATCGTCGGCTCGACATTCTCGTCAATAACGCCGGTCAGCTCGTCGAGCGGGACTTCACCCAGGCGCCGCTCGCCCCCGCCGCTCTCGCCGCGGAGATCGAGGCCAACCTCATCGCGCCGATCGTGGTGACGAACCTCGCGTTACCGCTCCTCAAAAAGGCCCCAGGAGCCGATATCGTCGTAGTCGGCTCCGGCTATGGCTGGACGCCATCGGCACGGGCGCCCGTCTATTCGGCGGCCAAAGCGGGTTTGCGCGCGTTCGTGAAGGCGCTGCGCATGCAACTTGCACCGCTCGGCGTGCGCGTCATGGAGGTCGTGCCGCCTGCGGTCGACACGCCAGCCACCGCGCATCGTCGCGTCAAGAAGCTGTCGCCGGACCTGGTGGCCGAAGACACCCTGAAAGGGTTGGAGCGCCACGCCCGTGAGGTCTTCGTCGGCTCCGCCAAGGCGCTTCCGGTCCTCCTTCGTCTGGCGCCGCGCCTTCTGGAAGAACGGGTCGGGCGAACCTAGTACTGCACCTGCGCTTTTTGATGAGTTTGCACCGCGCGTGAATAGGCGCGGCCGCGTGCCCCCTCCTTTCGCCATTATTCAGACGCTTGAGACGCTAATCAGCATAGAGGCCCGTGTGGGGCAGCCGAGGCGGCTCAGAAGGCGATCCAGGCGTAGAGAAACAGCGTGTTGTTGTCGGACGCGTTGCGCCCCATGCCGTCGAAGTTCGTCCGGCCGCCATTGAACTTGTCGTTGATGATGTATTGGACGCCGATCCGGGCATTGAGCTGCGGCCAGAACGACGGTCCGCCCTTGCTGAACGGCAGATAGGCGACCTCGGTGATCCAGCCGTCGCTGTTCGGGCTGCCGGTCGGTGTGCCGTAAAGCTGCGCGTCAGCGCTGCCCGACACGAGAAAGTAGCCGCCGGTCAAGCTCCAGGTCCGGTCGTAGGTATAGGACGCCGAGGCGTTGAAGCTGCGTAGGAGTTCGTGGCCGTTCGAGGACAGGCCGAGCGGCCTGCTGGCGCCCAGGCTCTGGCTCTCGTGGATCCACGAGCCGCGGACCGTCACGGCGTCACGGTCGCCGATATACTGGTACTGCGCGTCCAGGCCGATATCCGCAACATGGTCGGTGCCGGAGCCGCGCTGTCTTTGAGGAATGACGTCGGCCGAAAGGCCGAAGGTGCCGAACTCCAGATGGTTGTTGCCCCAGCCGGGCTCGACCGCGACGCGCCAATAGGGCGCCGTGCCGGAGATCGGCGACTCGCCGGTCGTATCGACGCCGAGGATGGTCTGCGTCTGCTTCGAAAGGGCGCGATAACCCGAGAGTTCGACATAGACGAGGTCGTTCCAGAAGGCATAGCCGCCCGCGCCCGCCACCTTCTGCGCCTGGGCACCCTCGATCAGGGTACTCGCGGCAGGTGACGGGGCGAGCGCCGACGAGATGTAGGGGAAGCGCCATGCCGGTGTCGTGTTCCAAACGTCTTGGACGGTCGGGTTGTTGTTGAGCGTGGCGCCCCAGACCAGATCCTCGCCGAACAGGCTGCCGGTATTGGCGTAGCGGATGTCGGTATTGTCCCAGGCGAAGCGACGGGCCACGCCGTCGTAAGTCCCCTGGACGAAGGCGCCCGCATGATCGGTAATCCGGCCGCCCGTGAACAGGCTGACCTGCTGAAGTGCCAGATTGTTGTTCGGTCCGAAATGCGGCGCCGCACCGCCCGGCTGACCGGCCTCGGTGTGGGTGTAGGCCGGTTGCAGCATGACCGCGAAGGGCGGCAGCTTGGAGTCGCCGCCGGTCAGCGTGTAGCCGTTCAGCTTGAAGCGGCGGCCGGTGGGCGTCAGTTCCGGGAAGGCGATGTGGCAGGTGGCACACGGCTCGCCGGTCTGCCGGGCGTAAAGCGGCAGCGCGTGCGCGATGCGCGGCTTGAGCGCCGTTACCACGGCGCCGACCAGCACCACCATGCTCGCAATCAGCGTGGTGACGATGACTGTCCAATGATCGTCTTTCCGCTCGGCTGCCATGGCGAAGCCCCGCGCAGCAAGCCTGCCTTTGCGGCGCTCCGCTGACGCCGCGGCGCTGCTTTAGACCGGCCACGGTCGGGGAATATTCCGAAAAAAACGACGGTCTAGGATGACAGCACGATCGATTGCAGTAGACCGTAAGGAGGGGCCACCATGCCTTCGCCAATGCTCACGGCTGTGCTCGTCACCGTTGTTCTCCTCGGGGGGATCGGCTCGGCAGACGCCCGCGCCGACGCCGATGGCGAGCAGATATTCCGGCGAACCTGTGCGCTCTGCCACACGATCCAGGCGGGCAAGAACCGGGTCGGTCCAACACTCGCGGGCGTGGTTGGCCGACCGGCCAGCAGCATACCGGACTTTTCCTATTCGTCTGCGAACAAGGCGTCGCACGTGGTCTGGACGCCAGACGTGCTCGACCGCTACCTGACCGATCCGCAGGCCTTCATGCCGGGCACCAAGATGACCTTTCCGGGCCTCAAGGATCCGACCGACCGCAAGGCCGTGATCGCCTTTCTGCAAACGCATTAGGCCGTGTGCGGCGTCGTTTCGGCGCTCCCATTGCGCGACGACCTCTCGGCCATTCCGATTATGCGTGTCATCGATTCCTGTTTTCTGTGGTCATTCCTGTTTTCTTTGTCACCCGACAGGCGAGGCCGGCGGGTTCGGCGCTTGTGGCGCCCGAAATGTAACGTTATATCCTTATATCCTCATGACGGAACGGATCGACATGGCGACGAAGGTGGAACACGGGCATGCCCATGGGCATGATCACGCGCAGGGTCATTCCCATGGCCACGCGCGCTACCGCCCGATGCCGACGCGCGTGGCGAGCCCGCTCGCGCGCGGCCTGGGCTTCCGGCTCGCCTGGGCCGGCGGCCTGTCGGCGCTGCTGTGGCTCGGCGTCGTCTGGGCGCTGCAATGAGCAAGCGCCAGGCCCGGGGTGCTGCCGTCACGGTCGAGAACCTGACCGTCGCCTATGAGCGACACCCGGCGATTCATCACATCGGCGGCCGGTTCGCCGCGGGATCGCTGACCGCGATCGTCGGCCCGAACGGCGCCGGCAAGAGCACGCTGGTCAAGACGATCGCCGGCACGCTCCGGCCTGCGAGCGGACACATCCGGCGCGATCCGGCAGGCCCGGCCAGCCTCGCCTATCTGCCGCAGCAGTCCGAGATCGAGCGCGGCTTCCCGATCACCGTGCTCGACACGGTCATGCTCGGCGCCTGGCGCCGGATCGGCTGGCACCGCAGCGCCGGCCGGGCCGAGCTGGATGCGGCGCTGGCGGCGCTGGACGCGGTCGGGCTCGCCCATTTCGAGCAGCGCGGGGTTTCGACGCTGTCGGCCGGCCAGTTCCAGCGCGTGCTGTTCGCGCGCCTGATGGTACAGGACGCGCCGCTCATCCTGCTCGACGAGCCGTTCAATGCGCTCGACGCCAAGACCACCCGCGACCTGCTGGCACTCGTCGAGCGCTGGCATGGCGAAGGCCGCACCATCATCGCCGTGCTGCATGACTACGAGCAGGTCCGCGCCCATTTCCCCGACAGCCTGCTGCTGGCCCGCGAGCTCGTCGCCTGGGGCCCGACCGCGGACGTGCTGACCGCGGACAATCTGCTGGCCGCGCGCCGCATCTCCGAGGCCTGGGACGAGAATGCCCAAGCCTGCCACGAGGCCGCGGCCGACGCGGTGAGGCTCAGCGCCTGATGCTCTATGACTTTCTGGCGGGACCGTTCGTCGAGTTCCCGTTCCTGCGCCGTGCGCTGGTCGGCGCCATCGCCCTGGCGCTCGGCTGCGGTCCGATCGGCACGCTCCTGGTCTTGCGCCGCATGAGCCTGATGGGCGACGCCATGAGCCATGCGGTGCTGCCGGGCGCGGCGATCGGCTTCATGTTCGCGGGCCTGTCGCTGCCGGCGATGAGCCTGGGCGGGCTCGGCGCCGGGCTGCTGGTGGCGCTGCTCGCCGGCATCGTCACGCGCCTCACCCCCTTGCGCGAGGATGCAAGCTTCGCCGCCTTCTACCTGATGTCGCTGGCGCTGGGCGTGCTGATCGTCTCGACTCATGGCAGCAGCATCGACCTGCTGCATGTGCTGTTCGGCACGATCCTGGCGGTCGACGACACGGCGCTGATGCTGGTCGCCGGCATCACGACCGTGACCCTGCTGGCGTTGGCGCTGCTCTATCGGCCGCTGGTGCTGGACGCATTCGACCCCGGGTTCCTGCGTTCGGTTGGCGTGCCGGGCGGCACCATCCACGGCCTGTTCCTGACCCTGGTCGTGCTCAATCTGGTCGCAGGCTTCCAGGCGCTCGGCACCCTGATGGCGGTCGGGCTGATGATGCTGCCGGCCGCCGCCGCGCGCTTCTGGGCGCGCGAGATCTGGTCCCTGGCCGCCGTCTCGAGCGCGCTCGCGGCGCTCGCCGGCTATGTCGGGCTGCTGGTGTCCTACCATGCCGACCTGCCGTCCGGCCCGGCGATCATCCTGACCGCCGGCCTGCTCTATCTGCTGTCGGTCGGCCTCGGCCGGCGCGACTCGATCCGCACCCGCTATTTCGTGAAGTCGCACCTGGCTGCGTAACGCCCGCCCGCGGCCGGGATAGCGCTACTTCGCCGCCTCGACGCGGTGCGGCATGGGCTGGCCGCAATGGGGACAGGGCTCGCGGCCGTCGGCCAGGGCCTGATCGACCATCGCCTCGGCGTCGCGGCGCGGCACGCCCATGTCGGCGCCGAGTTGCTCCATCGCCTGCGCATCGCGCGGCCGCATCTTGCCGGTGGCCATGCCGGCGCGGAGCAGCGAGCGGTATTGCTCGCGCCTGAGGCGGAGCTGGTCCATGAAGCTGACCGTCAGCAGGCCGGAGAAGAGTGCCAGCGTGCAGACGCCGACGATGGCGACGAAACCGCCGAAGATCTTGCCCCAGGCGGTGATCGGAACCATGTCGCCGTAGCCGACGGTCGTCAGAGTGACGAGCGCCCACCAGATCGCGGCGGGGATCGAGGAAAACACCTCGGGCTGCGCCTCGCCCTCCAGCATGTACATGATGCTGCCGCTCATCATCAGCGTGATGATCAGCATGAACAGGACGGCGCCGATCGATTGCGCCTCCTCGCGGAACACGTCCCACAGCAGGGTGAAGGCGGTCGAATGCCGCGTCAGCTTCAGCATGCGCAGCAGCCGCAGCAGCCGCAGCACACGCAGGTCGTCTGCGCCGAGCATGCCCAGGATCGCCGGCAGGATCGCAATCAGGTCGACCACCGCGAACGGCTGGCTGAGATAGCGCAGGCGGCCGCTGAGTGGCGAGCGGAACCTGCCGGATACGCGATCGGGCGCGCTCCAGACCCGCATCAGATATTCGACGGTGAACACGGCGGTCGAAATCTGCTCGATCCACCAGAAGGTCTCGAAATGCCTGACACGCAGGCTTTCCACCGACTCGAGCACGACCGAGGAGACGTTGATCACGATCAGCAAGCCGACGAAGCCGCTGATCAGCCGGCCGCCCAGGTTGGACGGCAGGTCATGGTCGAACAGCGCGTTGACCCGTTGGCGTAATGTCGGCATCGAGCGCTTGGCGCCTTCTGAAGAGTTTTCTCCCGGAAGACCAGCCTAACGCAGACCGGCACCGCCCACCAATCCTAAGGTCGGCGGCTACCGCTTCAACGCGCGATCGAAATGCAGGGGTTGCGACGTGCGAAATCCTGGAGCGCCGGCGGCAGGCCGCCAAGCGTCGTGCCGGCCGTGGCAGAACGCCCGACCGCGGGCAGCAACTGCGGGCTCATGAGCGGGCCGCTGATGTGCACGGGCACGTCCAACGCGAAGACGCTCGTCGACGCCGATTCGGTGCCGACGATGAGATCGACCGTATCGCGGCGCAGGTCGATCGTGCCGGAGCCGACGATAGTGCCGTCGGAGGTCCGCAAGCGCAGCGGCGCCAGGCGGCCGAGGCCATTATCGAAATCGATCAGGCCCAGCATGCAGGCAATCTGGCCGACCCCGTCCGTCTTGCGGAACAGCAGGCGCATGTCGGTCGAGGCCTGCTCGACCAGATTACGCGCGACCGTACCGCTCTGCATCGACAGCACCAGACCGCCGCTGCCGCTCCGCAGGGCTTGCCTCGGGGTGTCACCCGTGGCGCGCAGGTTGGCGCTGATGTCGACGGGGCCGGCGATCGGCAACGGCCCGAGCCCGACTACGCGTAGGAGCTGCGCCGGGTCGGCCCCGCTCAGCGACGCATCGACCCGCACGGCAGAACCGGACTCGGCGTTGTTCGACGCCGCGTCGATCCTGACCCCGCCGCCGGCGAACCGCATGGTCAGCGGCGCTACGGACAGCGTGCCGGGTGCCAGCTTCGCCTTGAACTCGAGGTTTTCGGCCCGCAGCTCGCCGTCCACCACCTCCTTGGCGGTGACGTGGGCGTCGAGCAGATTGCCCGGCGCGTCATCGATGCGCAGCGACGCCTTGCCGATATTTTCCTGCCCGGCGACGCCGGTGAGATCCAGCACCGTGAAGACGGCATCGAGCACGAAATCATCGGGCGCATGGCGCACCCCTTCGCGCAATTGCACGTCCAACTGGAAGGGCTGGCCGCTGACGGTGCCCTTGCCCTCGGTCAGGTGCCACAGCCCTCCGGTACGGGACAGGGACGCGGCGAGGGTCACCGGTATGGTCGCCTGGCCGCCGATGCCGCTGACGGCAAGCAGTCGGTCGAGCGTCGGGGTCTTCAGTCCGACCCGGCCGGTGACGCCGTCCGCTTCGAGCGGCTTCGTCGCCGCGCCGACGAACGACATCACCGTTTCGCCGCTGACGAGATGGGCGTCGGTGCCGAACGGGGCGGCCGTCTTGTGCAACTGCTCGAAGGAGTCCAGCGAAGCGGACAGCTGCACCGGCGCCCCATTGTAGGCGCCGATGGCGGCGAGCGTGATCGGCTGGTCGGCGCCCCCTGTCGCCACAGTCGTATCGTCCAGACGGATATCCAGAGTGTTGCCGCTCGAGGTCCGGAGATCGATGGTGAGGTCATGCAGCCGGGCATCGAGCAGGACCGGGATGCGCGGACGCCAGCCGGCGCGGGCCGCCGGCTCACCCTCGCCGAACCGCCAATTAGGCCGGCCGCCGGTGCCGTGCTCCAGCAGCAGCGCGGCCCCTTCGATCGAGAGGCGGTGGATGGTCGGGCCGTTGTCCAGCACGGCCCATTCCAGGAGCGACCAGGGGGCGATCTCGGCGTCGAGCCGGGCGATCTTGAGAAACGGGTCCGCGCTGGCGTCCGGCAGATTGGCGACAACGAGGTCCTGCAGCTCGACCCTGACGACGGTGCCGACCTCGACCCGAAGGCCGCCGACGGTGACCGGCCGGCCGATCCGGCGCGCGACCTCGCCCGCGACCGTCGGTCCGAGTTCGAAGGGGCCGAGCATGACCAGGATCGCCACGGCGAGCGCCGCCAATCCGATGATCAGCCCCAGGCCATATGCGGCCGTGCGGCGAAGCGTCAGGGTCCGACTCCGTTCTAGAGCCCGATCCGATCAAACCGCATCGGTTTGATCGGTGAATCGGTCTCTATCCATATGGTTTAGATCAGGATTCAGATATCAAGCCGACCCGGCTTGATATCATCCCGATCTAGGAGGCCGAGCCGGCCATGGTGGACGAGGCAGCGAAAGAAGGCGAGCGCGGCGACGCCCTGGCGGCCTGAATGCAGATCTCGACCGTCTCGCGAAGCGCGCGCGTGTAGTAATCGGCGCCCAGCTCGGCCTGCGTCGACCGGTCGGGCATGGAGGGATCGTCGCTCGGCCACAGGCCGACCACGATCGGCGTCGTCGGCATCCGTTGGCGCAGGCGCTGCAGCAGGTAGCGCAGGTGAGCGTGCTTGCCGCTGATATCGAGATAGGACACGCACACCATCGCGATCTCCCCCGTTTCCAGCAGGTTGATGTTGCCCCGGGTCGCGGCCTCGTAAGGCGCGATGCGCGCGCCGATGCCGTGCTTGCCCAGGAGCTGGCACAGCATGGCGGCAACCGCCTCGTCGAGCGGACCGCGACCGGCGACGCACAGCACCGGCGCCGGCGTGCGCCATTCAGGCGCGAGATCTATCTCGGCGGGCGCGATGGTCCCGGGCGGCTTCG
>DATGEK010000041.1:0-12079 GCA_035310205.1 Aliidongia sp. | reverse complement strand
TGCATGAAGTGCAACACCTGCGGTTCCACATCGGGGTGTAGCTGATATGACGACGACTCGGAGCTACGGTGGGCGGACCGTAGTTTTCCCCGCGTAGCCAAAGTTCATATCTGACCGAAGCAACAGTCTGCCCCCGGGGCTAAACCAGGGGCAGGCTGATTTTTTTGCAATTATTGGCGTTTAGATCGCTCGCTAGAAAGGAATGCCATCACGGTCGTTCTCAACTAGGAGATTCCCTCGCGCTCCCCTTGCGTGCGAATTAGGTCGAAGCAAGCTTCTCCCCAGTTCGCGCGCCCAAAATGCCACCGTCATCATATCCAGGGTGTTGTATGACGACAGCCGCTTGGCGGTTCATGATCGTCATCATACGATGCCCCATGATGTAAGGGTTGTTCGACGAGCGGCTGCTCGTAAGCGGCGACGGTCAGACCGACGACACGGGGCCGGGGGGAGACCTCCGGCCCTTTTGCCGTCAGGCGAGTGCCTCCGACGTGACGAAGCGCACGCCCAGGCCCTCGAGCCGGGCGCGGGCCGCGGTCATCGTGTCGCCGCCCTCGCCCGTCGGCAGGGCGATGGCCCGGCAGGCATCCTCGATGACGAATGCCGCGAAGCCCTGGCTGACCGCATCCTCGGCCGAGTAGGCGACGCAAAAATCGGTCGCGAGCCCGGCGAAGAAGATGCGGGCGAAGCCGCGTTCGCGCAGGTAGCCGGCGAGTCCGGTCGGGGTCCGCCGATCGTTCTCGAAGAATGCCGAGTAGCTGTCGATCGCGACCCGGAAGCCCTTGCGCACGACCAGCTCGATCTTCGCCGCGTCCAGGCCCGGATGCAGCGCCGCGCCCGGGCTGCCCTGGAGGCCATGATCGGGCCAGAGCGTCTGGGCGCCATAGGCGAGCTGGATCGTCTCGAATGGCGCGCGGCCGGGATGGCTGCTGGCGAAGGAGCTGTGCCCCGCCGGATGCCAGTCCTGGGTCGCGAACGCATGGTCGAAACGTTCATTGAGCAGCCGATTCGCGACCGGCACGACCGCATCGCCGTCCGGCACGGCCAATTCGCCGCCCGGCATGAAGGTCGGCTGGATGTCGATCAGCCCGAGGATGTCGCGCCGGCGGTCGATCGCGATCCGGTTCATGGCCCTCACTCCTCTGCCTGATGCGGAACCGCCTCCGCACTGACCCGTTGCCCGTGTATGCTAGCGGGAAAACGCGCCCGGGCGGAGACGAACCATGGCCAGAGTCCTCGGTGTCGGCGGCATCTTCTTCAAATCGCGCGACCCGGCCGCGCTCGGCGCCTGGTATGCCCGGCATCTGCGCCTGCCGGTGACGCCGCCGCAGGGCGCCAGCCTGCACCCGGAGCGGATGCCGCCCGGCGGCTTCACCATCTGGGCGCCGTTCGCGGCCGACACCGATTATTTCCGGCCGGCCGAGCGCGATTTCATGATCAACCTGGTCGTGGACGACCTCGACCAGGCGCTCGACCAGGTCGCGGCCGGCGGCGGCACCATCGTCGGCACGATCGAGGAATACGACTACGGCCGGTTCGGCTGGTTCCTGGACCCGGACGGCAACAAGGTCGAGCTGTGGCAGCCGCTCGTTCCGCCGGATGAGCCCGAGGTCGCCTGATCTCGGGTCCCTTGCCGCCGTCACCGCGCTCGCCGCATGATACCGTCATGCGGCTGCCGACCGGCGCCGCGGCTAGAGCCCGATCCGGTCATGTCGACGCAACATGGCCGGTGAATCGGTCTCTAACCTGAATCTCGATCCAGGGAGTTCGAAACCGCCTCGTGTTCAGACAGATCGACAAGCCGCGCGCGGAGCTGCAGCCGCCGTTCGACGTCGCCGTGGTCATTCCGACCGTGCTGCGTCCGGAGCTCGAGCGGGCGGTGCGCTCCGTCTATGCACAGGACTTCACCGGCCGCGTGCAGATCCTGGTCGGCATCGATGCCATCGTGGGCGATCCGACGCTGATCGAGAGCCTGGCCTTGGACTGCCCGCCATCGATGCAGCTCTCGTGGCTCGACCCCGGCTATTCGACGTCGGTGCGCCATGGTGGGCTCTATTCGAACCGGTTCAGCGGCGCTCTGCGCACCATCCTGACCTATCTGGCGAACAGCCGGCTCGTCGCATATCTCGACGACGATAATTGGTGGGCGCCGGATCATCTCTCGAGCCTCAGCACGGCGATCGCCGGCGCCGACTGGGCCTTCGCCCAGCGCCTGTTCGTCGAGGCGGCGACCGGCGAGCCGATCTGCGTCGACCAATGGGAATCGGTCGGGCCCGATGCCGGCGTGTTCAAGGAGAAGTTCGGCGGCTTCGTCGATCCGTCGAGCCTGATGGTCGACAAGCTCGCCTGCCACGACGTGGCGCCGCTCTGGTCGCTGGCCGGCTTCGAGGACGGCACGGGCGAGGACCGGCTGGTGTTCCGCATGCTGAACGAGCGCTACCGCGGCCGAGCGACCGGCCGGGCGACCAGCTATTACGTGATCACGCCCGAGGACCCGATGCATGCGGCGCGCATGCACATGATGCGGGCCGCCGGCATCTCGCTGCCGTCGGAGCGGGCGCTCGGCGGCCGGTCCCTGGCCGAGGCGATTGGCGAGCTGGGCCCCGCCCCGACCCCGCCGACCTGGGCAGCGAGCGCACCCGAGACGTCCCTGCTGGTCAGGGAACTGATCGCCCGGCTCAAGCCCCGCGATCTGCTGGTGCTCGCCGCCGGGCCGGAGGCCGCGACGGCGCTGACGCTGGCCGAGGCGGTCGCAGGAACGGACGCGCATCTGCTGGCGAGTGATGCGGACTGGGGTGCGTCCGCCCACGGCGCGGCGGCGGCGAATCTCGCCGCGACCGCGCTTGGCGCCGCGGCACGCGCCCTGCCGCCGGACGCGGGGCCGGCGACCCAATGGCTGGCCCGGCACGGCGTCATGGTCGACCTGATCCAGATCGGTCCGGCCGGCGATCCTGCGGCACTGACCGAGCTGTGCCGGGCCGCCTGGCCGTGCCTCAAGGCCGGCGGCGTGCTGCTCGGCACCGGGGCGACCCCGGCCCGCCCGGCGGTGCAGGCGGCGGTCGAGGCGTTCGCCGGCGCCGTCGGGGCCGATTGCCTGGTGCCCGCGCTCGACGAGGCCGGCGACTGGCTCGTGCAGAAGCTATGAGTGTCGCGGCGCCCCGCATCGACGCGCTGTTCGCCACGGCGCGCGGCCATCTCGACGCCGGCCGCCTGCAGGAGGCCGGCGCGCTCTATCAGCAGATCCTGGCCGAGGCGCCGGACCATGCCCCGAGCCTGCATCTGCTGGGCGTCGTCGCCCTGCAGATCGGCCGCGCTGAGCTGGCGGTCGATCTGATCCGGGCCGCGGCCGAGGCTGACCCGGGCATGCCGGCCTATCGCAACGATCTGGGCGAGGCCCTCCGCGCGCTCGGCGACCTGGACGGTGCCGCGGAATGTTTCGAGGGTTTGCGGGCACTGAAGCCCGATCATGCCGGCGCCCACGTCAACCTGGGCATCGTGCGCCAGCAGCAGGGCCGCCTGGCCGAGGCGCTGGCACTCTACGAACGTGCGACCGCGCTCAAGCCCGGCATGGCCGAGGCCTGGACCGACCTGGGCGCGCTGCTGCTGCAGCTGCGGCGGCTCGATGAGGCGGACAAGGCGCTGGCGACCGCCCGCCGTCTGGCACCGCGCGACGTGGCGGCCCGGCTCAACCTTGGCAACCTGCGGCTGGAGCAGGACCGGTTCGACGAGGCCGTGACGCTCTACGAGGCCGTGCTCGAGGCGGAGCCGCAGCATGCCGCCGCCATGCTCAACCTGGGCCGGGCGCTCAAGGAGCTGGGCCGGCCGGCGGACGCGCTCCGCTACTATCGCCAGGCCGAGGCGCTGGCGCCGCAGAACCCGACCATCCAGTGGAACCTGGGCGTCTGCCGCCTGCTGCTGGGCGACTGGCTGCGCGGCTGGCAGGGTTTCGAGGCCCGCTTTGCCGCCGATGCGGTCGCCGCTACCGGTATCGACGGGCCGGCCTGGGCCGGCGAGCCGCTGCCGGGCGGCACCCTGCTGATCCATGCCGAGCAGGGCCTGGGCGACACGATCCAGTTCGCCCGCTTCGCCGCCCTGGCCAAGGCCCGGGGCGTCGGCCGCATCGTGCTCGCCTGCCAGGCGCCGCTCATGGCGCTGATGCGCGGGGTCGCCGGCATCGACGCCGTCGTGCCGCGCGACGGCCCGCTGCCGCCGTTCGATGCGCAGATCCCGCTGATGAGCCTCTGTGCCGCCCTCAAGATCACCGCGGCGACGATTCCGCCGGCGCCCTATCTCGCCGCCGATCCGGTCCGGGCGCAAGCCTGGGCCGAGCGGCTCGGCGCCGGCTTCAAGGTCGGGCTGGTTTGGCAGGGCCACCGGCTGCATCGCAACGACCGCAACCGCTCGCTGCCGCCCGCAGCCCTGGCACCGCTGCTGAGGCTGCCCGGGATCCGCTGGTTCAGCCTGCAGAAGGAGCCGGGCCCCGGCGACCTGGCAGCACTGCCCGGCGTGACCGACCTGGCGGCCGAGCTCACCGACTTCACCGAGACGGCGGCGGCGCTAGCCTCGCTGGACCTGGTCATCGCGGTCGACACTTCCGTCGCCCATCTGGCGGGTGCGCTCGGCCGGCCGGTCTGGCTGGCCTTGCCCCATGCGCCCGACTGGCGCTGGCTGATGGGGCGCGCCGACAGCCCGTGGTACGCCACGGCGCGGCTGTTCCGTCAGAGCGAGCGCGGCGCCTGGAGCGGGCCGGCCGCCGCCATGGCCGCGGCGCTGTCGAAGCTCAGCCCTGCGACTTGATCTTAATGCCCATGAGCGGGGCCACCGCCTCGGGCGGCAGGCGGTTCATGCGCGGCGGCAGCTCGAACATCTGCGGCGGCTGCGGCCCGCGTTCGACATGGGAGAGCTCGTAGCTCGCCTTGGTCTCGTGGCCGTTCGGCTCGACGAAGGTGCCGTCGAGCTTGAGCACGATGCCGTCGTCGCTGATCCAGGCATAGCCGAACATCTGCGAGCCGTCGGTGCCCTGGCGCTCGACCCGGTATTTGTTCGCCGGCAGGCCGGCGATGCTCTCGGTGCCGATCGGGGCACCCAGCTGCTTCTGGTCGGCATAGTCGGTGATGGCGGCCGGGAAGCGGAAATCGGTGAAGACATGCAGGTCGGGCAGCTCCAGCCATGCCACCTGCTTGTCCGCACGCAGGATCGCGACCAGCGGCAGGCCGTTGACGGTCTGCTCGTGCCGCTGCCGGCCGGGTGTCGCATAGACACGGCCGACATAGCTCTTGCCGCCGGTCACCACCGTCCGGTCGGCGCTGTAGGGCACCCTTGTGTCGCCCAAGAGCTGCTGGGCCGAGGCCGGATGGGCGCCGACGAAAGCCGCGGCCAGGAACAGGCAGGAAAGAAGAAAACGCATCGGGCGGGAATTCCTCGCTGGATCTGACGCTTGGTACGGACGCTTGGTGCCGCCCGTGGCCGCTTGTATGGTGCCGCCGAAGCTTGCGCGCCGATTGGGACAATCCCAAGGCAGCGCGGGCAAGAGAGAACGTCGGAAGGAGACGTCATGTCGCAGAAGATCGAACAGCGCTTGAAGGAACTGGGCATCGAACTGCCCACCGCCAGCGCCCCCGCCGCCAATTATGTGCCTTACGTCGTCACCGGCAACCTGGTGTTCCTGTCCGGCCAGCTGTGCATCTGGAACGGCGAGCGCCGCTATGTCGGCAAGGTCGGCGCCGAGGTCAGCGTCGAGGACGCCATCGAGGGCGCCCGCCTGTGCGGCCTCAATCTCCTGACCTGGCTCAAGGATGCGGCCGGCGGCGATCTCGACCGGGTGGCGCGCTGCGTGCGCCTGGGCGGCTTCGTCAATTCGGTGCCGGATTTCTCGGACCAGCCCAAGGTCATCAACGGCTGCTCGAACCTGATGGTCGACGTATTCGCCGACAAGGGCCGGCACGCCCGCGCCGCGGTCGGCACCAATGTGCTGCCGTTCAACCTCGCGGTCGAGGTCGACGCGATCTTCGAGCTGCACGCTTGATCGCTAGATCGAGATGATTTGAGGTCGGATCGACCTCAAATCTGAATCTCGATCTCGCTCAAGGTGCCGGCCGGCCGCAAGGCTGACGAGCGGGTCCATTTGGACGCGGGGGCTTGGCCCGGCCCCCGCCCTGCCCCATCTTGGTTGCGAGACGAGGCACGAGGGATCGGTCGGGATGGATGGCGGCGAGCGGTTTACCATGCGGGTCGTGGACGGCTTGGGCGGTCTCGACGAAGCTCAATGGAACGCCTGCGCCGGCCCCGACAACCCCTTCGTCTCCTACGGCTTCCTGAGCGCGCTCGAGGAATCGGGCTCGGCCTCGGCCCGGACCGGCTGGCTGCCGCAGCACCTGCTGCTCGAGGACGCGACCGGACAACTCATCGGCGCCGTGCCGCTCTATCTCAAGTCCCATTCCTGGGGCGAATATGTCTTCGACCATAGCTGGGCCGACGCCTATGAGCGGGCCGGCGGCGACTATTACCCGAAGCTGCAGGCCGCCGTGCCGTTCACGCCGGTGCCGGGACCGCGCCTGCTGGTGCGCGCCGACGCGCCGCCGCAGGCGGCCGACCTGCTGATCGGCGGCCTGGTCGAGGTCGCGACCCGCCACAAGGTCTCGTCCCTACACGTGACCTTCCCCCACGAGGCCGACTGGCGGAAGCTGGGCGAGGCCGGGTTCCTGCAGCGCATCGGCCAGCAGTTCCATTGGACGAACGACGGCTATGCCAGCTTCGAGGATTTCCTCGCCCGGCTGAACTCGCGCAAGCGCAAGTCGATCCGCAAGGAGCGGCGGGCCGCGACCGAGGGCGGCATCACGCTCCGCACGCTCGTCGGCGCCGACATCACGCCCGCCCATTGGGACGCGTTCCACCGCTTCTATCTCGCGACCGTCGATCGCAAATGGGGCGGCGCGTATCTGACGCGCGAGTTCTTCGAGCTGCTGCCGTCCCGGCTCGGCGACCGGATCGTGCTGGTCGTGGCCGAGCGCAACGGCCGCACCATCGCCGGCGCGCTCAACCTGCGCGGCAGCGACACGCTCTACGGCCGCAACTGGGGCGCCGACGGCGACTATCCGTTCCTGCATTTCGAGGCCTGCTACTACCGCGCCATCGATTTCGCGATCGAGCACGGCCTGAAACGGGTCGAGGCCGGCGCGCAGGGGCACCACAAGATCCAGCGCGGCTACCTGCCAGCCGAGACCTACAGCGCCCACTGGATCCGCGACCGCGGGCTCAGGAAAGCGATCGACCATTTCCTCGAACGCGAGCGCCCCGCCATGCGCGCCGAGATGGTGGAACTGGCGACCCTGTCGCCGTTCCGGCAGGGCGGGGAGGAGTAGGAGCGGGCGGGCGGCTTTGAAAAATTTCAGACGACTGCTTGCCTATAGAACAAAAAAGGAACAGTCTCTCCTCCCATGGTAGTGGCGGAGCGAGAGAATGCACGCGAAGACGTCCCGACGTTTCAGCCTTTCCAAAGGGCTGGGTCTCGAATTAACGTCCAATGGTCTGACTTTGGCCGGCGTCCCGCTGCTGCGCCGGGCGGCCCATGGATTCGTCGCCCGCGACGAACTGGAAATCGTCTGGCTGCTCGATCGCGCCTATGGCGCTGCGATCGATAGCAACCGAACGGTCAAGGGTCTGCAGACGGTTGCACGCGCGCTCACTGAGGATCAGCCCATACGGGCTATGATCCGGGCGCTACTGCTCCATCTGCCTGAACTCGACTGGGCAGGTGCCGCTCGGCTGGCACAAGCCGATGATATGCTCGCCAAGTTCGATCCTGACCAGCCACGCGATGAGAAAGGCCGCTGGGCCGCAAACGGCAACGAGCCTGTACCGGCTCCGGGGATCCATGGCCTGCCGCCTAAGCTGAGCCGCCCGCCCCTGCGTCTTGTCAGTGACAGTCCCCTCGCCAACCAGAACGAAGCCCACACTCACGCCGACACTTCATCGGACGATCCCGAGGCCGAACCCTGGGTGACGCTGCCGCCGGGCAAGCGGATCGACGAGCTGGGCGATCTGCTTGAGTGGGTCGCAAACGTCAAGCCGGAAGAGGCGCCGATCATCCGGGGTGAGATCAAGCGTCTCTACTACGATCATGGCGACACGCGCGGCGGTGATGCGCTCAATCTTGCGCTAACCGATGCGCTGGAAGCAACGAGCCCCGCAGAACGCGCCGACATCTTGGAGCGGTTCGAGCCGTACACGCGGGAGGATCCGTCCCAGGCGGCGATGGACAGCTACGGCCTCACGACGGGTGTCGGCCTCGGCCAGGCGCTTGCCGCGACACTGGCGGGCCCCGCGGCAACCCAGTGGCTCGATCCTAACCGGGGCACCCGCCTCTTCTCCGAAGATTTCTGGCAAATGGCACCCCTCAAGCGCGGCGACTTGCTCCATCAAGCACGCTCTCCCCAACTCGCACCCAACTTCCCGGTCATTGACGACAAAGTTGGCAGCTTGGTGATCAGCACCAAAACCCTTGATCTCAGCGCCGCCGGGTATCAGGTCCCGCGCAGATTGGAACAGATGGTCAATAACTACGTGGATCGGGTTGCCGGATTTTACGGCAGAAGATGGGGTGATGTGGAAATTGAAGCTAAAGACATAACGGATCGGCAACTAGACCTGATCATCCCTCGAAATTTCTCAACACAGGCTCAATGGGACATTTTGAGAAGCGCAAAATCCAGAGCGGAAGCTCGAGGAGTCCATTTGAGAATCACGAGAGTTTGACTTCGGCACATCCTTAGGCGGAGAAATCAAGTGTCTCATAGTACATCGATCTTGGTATTTCTCGGAGTTATGGCGTTCACCAGACTCATCATTGTGCCACTCATCAGACTCAGCCGAAGCTACTCCGCGGCGTCCATGAAACCATCCCGCCAGGGCAAGCCGTCGACGGAGCGGCGACGCGTCACTCTCCATGCCTACGCGTATATCCCGGCCGGCCTGTTGGCCGCGCTCGAACGCGCCGATCGCGACGGCGAGCCCTGGGCGAGCCTGCCGCCGGGCGAGCGCGACCCCGAGCTGGAGGGGCTGCTCGAATGGATCGCGAATGCCCGGCCCGGCGAGGCGTTGGAGATCGTCAGCGAGATCAAGCGCCACTACTACGACACGGGCGATATCGAAGGCGGCGATGCACTGAAACAGGCACTGCGCCGGTCACTGAAGGCGACCAGCATGGCCGAGCGCGCGGCGATCCTGGCGCGCTACGAGCCCTACACCAGGGAGGCCCGGCTGTCGCATTTCTGGGTGGAGGAGGCAGCCAGCGGCCAGAACGCGGGTTAACCGACCGTCAGCTCCAGCATCCGCAGTTCCTCATCCACATAGCGCCCGTCCGCGAGCTTGAGCGCCTTCAGCTCGACGCCGTAGATCTCGAAACCGGCGGCGGCATAGACCGCCTTGGCCGGCTCGTTATCGACGCCGACACCGAGCTGCAGGATCTCCAGTCCGTCGACCGCGCGGGCATGGGCGATGGCGGCATCGAGCAGGCGGCGGGCGAGGCCCTGGCCGCGGGCCGCCTCGGCGACATAGACGCCCCAGATCAGGCCCTTGTGGCGCTCCTTGACGCCGGCCGGGACGTGGAGGCCGGTCGTGGCGACGAGCATGCCGTCACGGAACGCGCCGAAGATCGCCGACGGCGGTGCCTCCGGAATGCGCCGGGCGGCTTCCTCGTCGCCGAGCCGCACTTCATCCTCATAGGCGGCGCTGAAGGCCGCGGGGGCGAGTTGCAGGCCTTCCAGGCGGAGCGCCCGGAACGCCGCCGCGTCGGCCTTGGTCAGCGTCCGGATCTGGGTCCCGCTCACGGCTTCGCCCTCAGCAGCGCCACCATGCCGACGGCGACGGCGGTGCCGAGGAAGAAGCCCGCGATCGTGTCGCTGAGCCAGTGATAGTCGGCGCCCAGCAGCCCGATCACGACCAGCGCGATCAATGCCGCCCAGAGCGCCCGCAGTCGCGGCACGCACAGCCACAGCACCACCATCGGCGCGGTGATGAGCGTCGTGTGCCCCGAGGGGAAGGAGAACCAGCCGGCGCCGCCGTGCAGCGGCTCGAAGCCGAACACACCGTCCTTGATCCAGGAGGGATTGTTGTTGGTCCAGGTCTCGGGCCAGGTCCGGCCGAACAGGATCTTGAGTTGATCCTTGACAACCAGCGCCGCGACCGTGGCGAGGCAGACGGCGAGCAGCACGCGCCCCTTCTCGGCCGGCCGCCAGCCGGCGACGGCGGCGATGCCGGCGCCGATCAAGCCCAGGGCCGCCAGCGGCGGGATCGGGTCGACGATCCAGGTCAGCCAGATGAAGCCTTGGTCGCCGTGGAACTCGGCATGGGACCAGGTCGAGAGCGGCCGGTCGACGAGCCCGATCGCGAGCAGCACGAGCACCACGCAACTGACGGCCGCCACCAGGAAGGGCCGGGCGGGCGGGCGGGCGGGCAAATCCATCGGGTTTCTCCAGCGAAGCATCTGAGTTCGCTGGAAGAACTAGCACGAAATCGATGACGGTTCCGAAATGCGAAACGCCGGCCCCTCGCGGGGCCGGCGCTTGATGTCATTCGGCGAAGACCGGTTCCTTTTCCGGCGGCTCGGCGCCGCCGTCATCGGGCTTGGTCGGTGCCGCGGCCTGGAACTTGAACGACAGCTTGCCGTCCTTGACCGTGACCATCACCGTGCCGCCCTTGGCGAGCTTGCCGAACAGCAGCTCCTCGGCCAGTGGCTTCTTGATGCTCTCCTGGATGACCCGGCCGAGCGGACGGGCGCCATAGAGCGGGTCGTAGCCCTTGTCCGCCAGATGGTCGCGGGCGGCCTGGTCGAGCTCGATCGTGACGCCGCGGTCGGCCAGCTGCACCTCGAGCTGCAGCACGAACTTGTCGACGACCTTGTGGATCGTCTCGCGCGACAGCGGGGCGAACGAGATGATGCTGTCCAGCCGGTTGCGGAACTCCGGCGTGAACAGGCGGTTGATCGCCTCCTTGTCGTCGCCGGTCCTGACGGTGCTGCCGAAACCGATCGCCGGCTTCGACAGTTCCGAGGCACCCGCGTTGGTCGTCATGATCAGGATGACGTTGCGGAAGTCGACGTTCTTGCCGTTGTGGTCGGTCAGCTTGCCGTAGTCCATGACCTGCAACAGGATGTTGTAGAGGTCCGGATGCGCCTTCTCGATCTCGTCCAGCAGCAGCACGCAATGGGGATGCTGGTCGACCGCGTCGGTCAGAAGGCCGCCCTGGTCGAAGCCGACATAGCCCGGCGGCGCGCCGATCAGCCGCGAGATCGTGTGCCGCTCCATGTATTCTGACATGTCGAAACGGGTGATCTCGATGCCGAGCGTGCGGGCGAGCTGGCGGGCGACCTCGGTCTTGCCGACGCCGGTGGGACCTGAGAACAGGTAGGAGCCGATCGGCTTCTCCTGATCGCGCAAGCCCGCCCGCGCCAGCTTGATCGCCGAGGTGAGCGCCTCGATCGCGCCGTCCTGGCCGAACACCATGGTCTTCAGATCGCGGTCGAGGTTGAGCAAAACCTCCTTGTCGTCGCGCGACACGCTCTTCGCCGGGATGCGTGCCATGGTCGCGATCACCGCCTCGATCTCCTTGTCGGTGATCGTCTTGCGGCGCCGGTTCTCGGGCAGCAGCATCTGGGCCGCACCGACCTCGTCGATCACGTCGATCGCCTTGTCCGGCAGCTTGCGGTCGTTGATGTAGCGCGAGGACAGCTCGACCGCGGCGCGGATGGCGCCGGCCGTGTAGCGGACCTTGTGGTACTTCTCGTAATAGGGCTTCAAGCCGCGCAGGATCTTCACCGAATCCTCGACCGACGGCTCGTTGACGTCGATCTTCTGGAAGCGGCGGACGAGCGCCCGGTCCTTCTCGAAATAGGACCGGTATTCCTTGTAGGTGGTCGAGCCGATGCAGCGGATCGTGCCGCTGGCGAGTGCCGGCTTCAGGAGGTTCGATGCGTCCATGGCGCCGCCCGAGGTGGCGCCGGCGCCGATCACGGTATGGATCTCGTCAATGAACAGGATCGAGCCGTCGATCGCCTCCAATTCGCTCACCACCGCCTTGAGGC
>DATGEK010000040.1:0-17717 GCA_035310205.1 Aliidongia sp. | reverse complement strand
GAACGGACTGTGGCTGAGCGTCGGCCTGCCGAAGTCCGCGGCCTTCGCATCGCTCGATCGCGCGGCGGAGCGGGCGATGCTGCTGGTGACGATCGATATCATCCTCGCGCTGCTCGCGGCGTGGCTGATCGGTCGGATCGTCATCGGGCGGCCGATCGGGGCGCTGCTCGCCGCTGCCCAGCGCTGGAGCCGGGGCGAGTATCGGGTGCGGGTGGCGCTGTCGGACCAGACCTCGGACTTCGGGCGGCTGGGCCTTGCCTTCAACGATCTGGTCGAAGCGATCGACCGGCGCGAACGGGAGCAGCACCAGGCCGAGGCGGCGGTGCGCCGCAGCGAGGAGCGATATCGCTCGTTGATCTCGGCCACGACGGCGATCGTCTGGACCACCGACGCGCAGGGTCGCTTCACCGAGCCGCAGCCGTCGTGGCAGGCCTTCACCGGCCAGGCCTGGCCAGCGCACGAAGGGTTGCGCTGGGCGGAGATGGTGCATCCGGATGATCGGGCGGGGCTGGTCGCCGACTTCCGCAGTTCGATCGCGCGCGGTATCGTGTTCGAGACGGCGGGGCGGCTCTGGCATGCGCCGAGCGGCACCTGGCGCGATTTCGCGGCGCGCGCCGTGCCGGTGCGGGCGGCCGACGGCCATATCCGCGAATGGATCGGTGCCGCCACCGACATGACCGAGCGGCGCAAGGCGGAGGAGGCGCTGAAGCGCCTGACCGAGACGCTGGAAACGCGCGTCAGCGAGCGGACGGCCGAGCTGGCCGAGGCGAACCGGCTGCTGTCGTCCGAAATCGTCGAACGGCGCGAAGCGGAGGCCAAGCTCGAGCAGGTGCAGCGCATCGAGGCGATCGGTCAGCTGACCAGCGGCGTCGCCCACGACTTCAACAATCTCCTGACTGCGATCCTCGGCAACCTCGAGCTGGCGCAGATGCGGCTCGGCAATCATCCCTCGGCGCGCTCGCTGGAAACGGCGGCCCGCGCGGCCGAGCGGGGCGCTACGCTGGTCAGCCAATTGCTGGCCTTCGCCCGCAAGCAGCGGCTCGAACCGAAGCCGGTCGACATCAACCGGCTGGTCGATGGCCTGAGCGATCTGCTGGCGCGGACGATCGGTCCGACGATCACGGTCAATCGCGGGTTGTTGGTCGACCTCTGGCCCGCCCTGGTCGATCCGAGCCAGATCGAACTCGTACTGCTGAACCTGTCGATCAACGCGCGCGACGCCATGCTGGCGGGCGGCAGCCTTTCGATCGAGACCCGGAACCTCGCCCATCGTGGCGGCGGCGACGCCGATCTGAAGCCGGGCGACTATGTCGTGCTCAGCGTCTCCGATACCGGCTGCGGCATGAGCGACGACGTCCGTGCCCGCGCCTTCGAGCCGTTCTTCACGACCAAGGAGGTCGGCAAGGGCAGCGGCCTCGGCCTGTCGATGGTCTATGGCGTGGCGCGGCAATCCGGCGGCGGCGTCGAGATCGACAGCGTGCTCGGCATCGGTACGACGATCCGGGTCTATCTGCCGCGTGCGGAAGCCTATCCAGAGTCGATGGTGGTGGAGCCGGCGGCACCGGACCAGAACGAACTGGCCGGCGTGCGGCTGCTGCTGGTCGACGACGATCCGGCCGTGCGCGAGGTGACTGGCCTCATGCTCCGGGAACTCGGCTGCGTGGTTACCGAGGCCGGCAGCGGCAGCGAAGCCCTCCTGTTCCTGGAACAGGGGCTGGAGATCGATATCGTCGCGGCCGATGTCGCCATGCCTGGGATGAACGGCCCCGAACTGGTGCGCCAGATCCGCAAGCGGCTGCCGACCATCGCCGTCCTGCTGATCACCGGCTATGCGGACCCGTCCCTGGCCGAGGACGCTGAGGGCGCGCTCGTCACGCTGCGAAAGCCTTTCCGCCAGGCCGATCTGTCGCAGGCGGTCGAGCGGGCGCTCGATCGCGACCAGGGCGGCAACGTGCTGCCGTTCCGGTTGCCGGCGGGGGCCTGATCGGTTCCCGTGCCATCGCGCTTGCCGGGGAGAATCGCGCGGCGCTACAACTACCTGGCGGTGATCCTGTCTATCGCTATTAAATCAGGGCAAGATCGACGCAAGGGTTCGTGTCGATGGAATTGGACGGATCTGAACCGCCGCCCGGATACGTTCTCCGGGGCATCCACGTGACATCACGCAGGAAGTGGCTGCCATGAGCGATGTACTTTTGGACGAGACAATCCTCAATACTCTCGAGCAGCGGCTCGGCCGCGAGCGGGTGGGCAGGGTCGTGGCGGCCCAGCTCAGCCATGGCGCCGAGCTGATGCGGGAGCTGACCGCCCTGGAGCAGGTCCCGGATCGGGCGCGGATCGGGAGGATTGCCCATCAGATGGCCGGCAGCAGCGGTTCAATCGGCCTTACCAGCCTGGGCGAAACGGCGGCGGATATCGAGATGATCATCGGCGATCTGCCGGAGGACGGGCTGTCCGATGCGGTGCGCCGGCTCACGGCGCTGATGCGGGCATCCTTCGCCCGGCTGACCGAACTCTATCCGGAAGCGGCGCCCGAAGGGACCCTCTGATTACGTCTGGCGACGATAGCCGCGAATCGGATCACGCCAGGCGCGCCCAGGCGGCACGCAACTGGTCGGCCAGGCTGACGGGATCGAACGGCTTGGCGATGACCTCGACCGCACCCAGGCGGAGGTAGCGCTGCCGCTCCTGCGGCTGGACCTTGGCGGTCATGAAGATGATCGGGGGTTGCGGCGAGAGCGGCAGGCGGCGGATTTCCTCGAGCGTGGTCGGCCCGTCCATGCCCGGCATCATCACGTCGAGCAGGATCATCTGCGGCTTGATCCGGTTGACCTGCTCGATCGCCTCATGGCCCGAGGAACAGACGGTGAGCTCGAACTCGCCAATATCGACGAGCGCCATCGACGCGATGGTCTGGACGTCCGGATCATCCTCGACCAGCAAGATACGCTTCAGCGGTTCATTCATATCGAGGCGCCATCCGCTTGCGCGGCAAGGCTCTATGCCTGCCGCTGGGCCAGTTCCTGTTCGATCAGCTCGGTGAGACGATCGAGGCTCGCCTGGGACTTTACCAGCACTGCGGCCATTTCGTCGCGCTGGTCGGGATGCGGCTCTTGCGCCGAAAACAGAATGACCGCCGGGCGTGGCCGGTCGACCATCGCATCCAGGGTCTCGAACAGGGTGAGCCCCGAGCCGTCGGGAAGGCCGATGTCGAGCAGGACGACGTCGAAATCCGCCCGGGCCAGCGTCCGGCGGGCCTCGGCGAGGGTTCCGGCGGACACCAGTTCGGCCCTCGGGCGAAGGGCGGTTGCGACCAGGCTGACGATGTCCGGGTCATCCTCGACATGCAGCACGCAGGGCCGATCCTGGTCCGGCCGGATGTGATCAAGTGCAGCGATCAGCCGCTCGGGCGCCACCGGCTTGGCGATCCAGTCGGCGATGCCCAGTCGCTCGGCGCCGGTCTCGGAGCGGCCCGAGACGATGATGACCGGCATGGCCGCCGTCTCCGGGGCGGCCTTGATCTCGGCGAGCAGGGCAAGACCGTCCTGGTCCGGTAACCCTAGATCGAGCGTCATCGCCGTGACAGTGCGGGCGCGCAGCAGGGCGCGGGCCTCCGCGGCGGTGCGGGCCCAGATCGCGCGGTAGCCGGCATCCTCCAGGTGCAGGCCGAGGATCCGGCCCACGTCTTCGTCATCCTCGCAAATCAGGATGGTCCGCTGATCCTCGCCGTCGAGCGGCGGCTGCGGTATCGAGCGCTTCTCCGGCAGATCGAACCAGAAGGTCGAGCCGACGCCGATTTCCGACGAGAAGCCGATGCGGCCGCCATGGCGTTCGACGATCGATTTCACGATCGACAGGCCGAGGCCGGTGCCGCCCTTCTGCCGGCTGTCGGACGCGTCGGCCTGGGCGAATTTCTGGAAGACGTGCGGCCTGAAGTCGTCGGATATGCCGCGGCCGCGATCCGAGACGCTGACATGGACCGTGCCGTTGCGGTTGGCCAGGCCGAGCATCACCTCGGCCCCTGCCGGCGAGAATTTGACGGCGTTCGACAGCAGGTTGCTCAAGACCTGCATCAGCCGGTACCGGTCGCCCCAGACGATCGTGCCGGTCGCCGCCTCAGGGGGCGCCAGCCGCACATGGTATCTCGCCGCGAACTCCGCGGTTTCGCGCCGGGCCTGTTCGACGAGGTCGGCCATCTCGACCGCCCCGAACTCGAAAACCAGGTCGTCGGCTTCGATCCGCTCCAAATCCAGGATGTCGTTGATCAGCCGCACCAGCCGGTCGCAGTTCGAGCGCGCGATGGCGACGAGCCCCTGGGCCTTGTCCGACAGCGTCCCGGCCGTGCCCTTGGCCATGAGCGTCAGCGCGCCCGAGATTGACGTAAGCGGTGTGCGCAACTCATGGCTGACGGTCGAGACGAACTCGTTCTTCAGCCGCTCGACCGTCCGCCGCTCGGTAAGGTCGCGGACCGAGGCGACCAGCAGATGCCGGCTGTCGATCGCAGCGTCGGTGAACGCGATTTCCAGCGGAAAGCCGGTCCCGTCGGCGCGCCGCCCCTCGACCTCGCGGATCGTGTCGAGGAAATCCCCGCTGTCGCCGGCCAGGTGGCGCACTCGTTCGCCCTCAAGGGCGGAGGCGAAGGGCTCGGCCATGAGCAGGCGGATATGGTGTTGGAGCAGGCTGCCGGGCGGATGGCCGAACAGACCCTCGGCCGCACGGTTCATGGTCTCGATCGAACCCGAGCCATTGATGGTGATGATGCCGTCGAGCACGCTGTCGTAGATCGCGCTCAACCGGCGCTCGCGCTCGGCCAGCCGGTCGGCGGCGGCAAGCCGCTCCGCGACCCGGCTCAATTGCAGGCCGATGAACCGGGCGATCGCCAGGCTCTCGGCATCTTCCGGCAGGGCCCGATCGGCGAAGCATTCCAGGATTAGCTCGACATGGTCGTCGACCATGACCGGGACGGCGAGGGCGGTCGCAAGGCCGCACTGCTCGGCCGCCGTCTTGCGTAGAAACTCCGGCATGCGGGCGACGTCGGTCTCCCAGACCGGCACGCCGCGGGCCAGGACGATGCCGGCCAGGCCGTCGTCATGGCTTGGGACTTGGCCGCGGGTCGCGGCCACGAACGGCGCGAAGCGCTCGGCATCGTCCAGATGCCAGAGGTCGGTCGCGACGTGCTCCACGTGCGCTGCCGTGACCCGGTGGGCATGGCCGACCGGCCAGCCGAGGTGCGCGCAGAGCCGCTCGAGTCCGAACCGGACGATGTCGTCGAGACTGTCGGCCTCGTTCGCGGCGGTGGCCACTTCCTGCATCAGGTTCTGCATCGCGGTGCGCCGGGCGATGCGGGCTTCCAGCGTCTCGTTGAGCTCGGCGAGATCGTCGTGCTGGCGCTCGAGCGTCGATGTCATGGCCTGGAGCGAATGGGCGAGCGACGCGACCTCGAAATAGGCCGCGGAGCCCGGCAACAGCACGCCGGTTTCGCCTTCGCCGATGCGCCGGGCGGCCCCGCTGAGCGCCGCGAGCGGCCGGGCGAGCCGTCCGGCCAGGAACCAGGCGATCACCGCGACCAGCAGGGCGGCGGCCAGGCCGACCCACAGCACATGGCGCTGGATCTCCTGGGCTTCGGCGAACGCGACCGCCCGCGGCTGCCGCATGGTCACCGACCAGCCGAGCCCGGGGAAGTCCAGATAGCCGGCGGTTTGCACGGCCGTCGTGAGGTAGGCTTGCCGGTCAGGCCAGGCCACGATCTGGCTCTGCGCCCGCTTGGCCGGGGCGGCGAGGCCGGCGAGCGGCAGCGGCTTATCGACGAATTCGTCGGGCCCGAGCAGCACGGTGCCGTTCTGGTCGAAGATGAGAGCCTCGATCTGCTGGCCGCGGCCATCGATCGAGGCCAGCACGGTCTGGCGGATGCGGCGGGCCCATTGCCAGCTCAGATGCGCACCCAGCACGCCGACCGTCTGGCCGTCCGGACCCTGGACCGGCGTCGCCACGTCGACGAACCGCATCGGTTCGCCCGATGGGTTGGGCAGGACCTTCTCCAGCAGCAGGGCCGAATGCACGTCGCCGACGAAGGGCGCTTCGCGTCCCGCCTTGAACCAGGGGCGCGCCGCGACCGACTGCCCTTCCAGCACGCCATTGGCCGAGGTCACCACCTGGCCCTGCAGATCGGCGAAACCCAGCCAGGCATAGTCCGGGTAGGTCGCAAGCATGCGGTCGAACCAGGCCCGGCGCAGCGGCGCAGCACCCTCGGCGAACAGCGACGAGAGGGCGGCGGCATTCCTGATGTCGCGGAACCGCTCGAACATGTCCCGATCGAGCTCGTTGCGGATTTCGATCGCGGCCGCCTCGAGCCGCAGGCGCGCGTCATGTTCGGCAAGCGCGCGGGCATTGCTGCCGACCAGCATGGCGACGAGGGTGGTGGTGAGGAACGCGAGGCCGCCGAAAGTGAGAACGATCGAAGTACGTAACTTGAGCGGAATGAGCATGTTCTTTGGTGCCGATCTCTCAATGCGAGACGTCGGCGTGTTTACATCCGGACGTTTAAGGTTCCGTTGGCAATGGGTCTATTTGGGATCCGGGGCGGAGGCTCAGCGGCCGCGCACGGTCCGCCCGGCGTTCTCGCCGGCCAGGCGGATGAGCGCCGCCAT
Source organism: Aliidongia sp. (assembly GCA_035310205.1). GTDB lineage: Bacteria > Pseudomonadota > Alphaproteobacteria > ATCC43930 > CGMCC-115725 > Aliidongia. Next base: position 11,070 of record DATGEK010000040.1, on the reverse strand, counting down.
GTCGTCGTCCTTGCCCATCTGGTTGCGCCGCTCGAAGCCGCAGGTCTCGCAGCGATGCAGGATCATGATGCGGCCGCGCACGGTCTCGTGGCCGATCGGCCGCATGGCGCCGCCGCACTCCGCGGCCCGGTCCCCGGGGTTCACGTCGACGTGGCGGCTCCACAGGCACGCCGGGCAATGGTTGGTGAAGCCGTTGCCGGCGACGGCCTGGCCGCAATGGAGGCATTGAAAATCCTCGATGCGACGTTGGAAGCGCTTCTCCATGACAGGCCCGGCTCGTGGGGTACGACGATGCACCGAGGATGACCGACCGGTGTCACGAGGGCAAAGCCAATCCGCCGCGCGCTTGTCGGCCATGCACCGGGCGGCTCAGCCTTTGGCGAAATGGCCGAGGATATTGTCGATCATCAGCTGTCCCATCGCCGCGCGGGTCTCATGGGTGGCGCTGCCGATATGCGGCGACAGTGAGACGTTCGCCATCGTCAGCAATTCCGGCGACAGGCCGGGCTCGTGCTCGAACACGTCGAGGCCGGCGCCGGCGATGGTGCCGGCCTGCAAGGCGGCGACCAGGGCGGCCTCGTCGACGACGCTGCCCCGGGCGATATTGACCAGATAGCCTTCGGGGCCGAGCGCCTCCAGGATCCGGGCATTGACCAGGTGCCGGGTCTCCGGCGTGGCGGGGCAGCAGACGACCAGGAAATCGCTCTCCGCCGCCAGCGCCTCCAGGCTCGCGGCCGCACGGTAGGGCGCGTCCGGTTGCGGGCTGCGCGAGCTGTAGGCGATGCTCATGCCCATCACCTCGGCGCGACGGGCGATCGCCTTGCCGATCGTGCCGAGGCCGAGAATGCCGAGGCGCTTGCCCTTGGTCGAGCGGCCGAATGGAAACTCGCCCTTGTTCCATTGCCCCTCGCGCACGAAGCGATCGGCTTCGGCGAAGTGGCGCAACAGCAGCAGGCATTTGGCGATCGCCACGTCGGCGACATCGTCGGCAAGTGCCGCCGAGGTATTGGTCACGATGACGCCATGCTCCGCCGCCGCAGCGATGTCGATGTAATCGACGCCGGCGCTGAAGCAGGAAATGATCTCGAGCTTGGGTAGGGCTTCGATCAGCCCGCGCGAGGCGCCGACATGGCCGTTGGTCGCGATCGCGCGGATGTTGGCGCCGCGGGTTTCCACCAAGGTGGCGCGCGCAGCCGGGTCGCGCCCGTCGAGCAGGGTGACGTGCTGGGCCAGGGCCGCGACCGAGGCGGGCAGGAGGTCGGCGATCAGCAGCACTTCGACGGAAATTCGGGTGATGGACATCGGGCTTCTCCTTCGCGGGGGCCGTAAGACCTTGAGCGGGCGGCGGATCCTTCAGCTCCGCTCGTCCGTCGGGACCGCGTCCGCAAGGCCCTGGACGGCCGGGCGCTTCGGCCGGGCCGGGCGGGGATCGCCCGCCGCCTGGAAGAATGCGGGATAGAGTCGCATCATCTGCTCGCTGGAGGCGAAGACGCCGCGCAGATGTGAGCGCATCGCCGCCACCGCGCCGTCCCGGTCGCCGGCGATGACCGCCTCGATGATGCGCTCATGCTCGGCCAGGATCGATTGACGCTTGAAGGTGTGCCGGACCGCCAGGTGGCGGATGCGGTCGAGATTGACCTTGGCGGCGTCCACGACCTGCCAGGCCGCCTCCTGGCCGGCGAGCGCCATCAGCGCGCGATGCATGGCCTCGTCGGCGGCGAAGAAGGCCTTGTCGGAGGGGGCGGTCCGCTGTTCCTCGATGATCGCGCGCAGTGCTGCGGCGTCCTCAGGGGTGCATCGCGCCGTTGCCTCGCCAATCGCGGCGCATTCCAGCGCCTCGCGCACGAACTGGTCGCTGAACACCCGGTCGGTCAGGATCGGTGCGACGAACGTGCCGTACTGCGGCAGGATCGAGACCAGCCGTTCCTCCTCGAGCTTGCCGAGCGCTTCGCGGATCGGCGTGCGGCTGACGCCGAAGCGCGCCGCGAGCTCGTTTTCCGACAGGGGCTGCAGCGGCACGTAATCGCCGGCGACGATCAGCCGGCGCAGATGCCGATAGATCTGCACGGCGATCGTCGCGCGCCGGCCGCTCGCGAGCGCGAGATCGAACGGCACGTCGGGATTGGCGGGTTCGCTGGTTTTTCCTGCTTGCATACAAGTACCCTAGCATATAAACAGGACGCTTCGGAAGAATTTTCAAGCGGTCGCCGACGCGCGCCGGCCGCGGCCGTTTGCCAAAAACATAAAGCCGCCAGCCTCTCATGGATGGCGGCAGGGACCCCGCAGCGAGGCATCGCACCATGACACTCGGTTCTTCTTCGCGTTCGGCACGCAAGCAGCCTTCGGACCTGCGCTCGGCGCGCTGGTTCGGCCCGGCGGATCTCCGGTCGTTCGGTCATCGCTCCCGGGCCATGCAGATGGGCTACGCGCCCGAGGAGTGGCAGGGCAAGCCGATCATCGCGATCGTCAACACCTGGTCCGACCTGCAGCCTTGCCACGCTCATTTCAAGACGCGCGTCGAGGACGTGAAGCGCGGCATCCTGATGGCCGGCGGCTTCCCGGTCGAACTGCCGGCGCTCTCCGTGTCGGAAAGCTACGTCAAGCCGACGACCATGATGTACCGCAACATGCTAGCGATGGAGACGGAGGAGCTGCTGCGCTCCCACCCGGTCGACGGCGCGGTGCTGATGGGCGGCTGCGACAAGACCACGCCGGGCCTGCTGCTGGGTGCCACCAGCATGAACATCCCCGCGATCTTCGTGCCGGCGGGCCCGATGCTGCGGGGGAACTGGCAGGGCAAGGTGCTGGGCTCCGGCTCCGACAGCTGGAAATACTGGGACGAGCTCCGCGCCGGCAAGATCACCGAGCAGGATTGGCTGGGGGTCGAGGGCGGTATCGCCCGCTCCTACGGCACCTGCATGACCATGGGCACGGCCAGCACCATGACCGCGATCGCCGAGGCGGTCGGCATGGTGCTACCCGGCGGCTCGTCCGTCCCGGCCGCCGATGCCGGCCATATCCGACTCGCCTCGGAATCCGGCCGCCGGATCGTCGAGATGGTGTGGGAGGATCTGACGCCCCAGAAGATCCAGACGCGGCCGGCGTTCGAGAATGCCATCGCGGTCGCCATGGCCATGGGCTGCTCGACCAATGCCATCATCCATCTGATCGCCATGGCGCGGCGGGCGAACTGCGACATCGGTCTCGATGATTTCGAGCGCTTCAGCCGGCGGGTACCGGTCATCGGCAACGTCCGGCCCAGCGGCACGACCTATCTGATGGAGGATTTCTTCTACGCCGGCGGCATCCGCGGGCTGATGGGCCAGATCCGCGAGCATCTGCACCTGGATTGCCTGACCGTGACCGGCCGGACCTTGGGCGAGAACATCGAGGGGGCGAAGGTCTTCAACGACGACGTGATCCGGCCGCTCGCGAACCCGATCTATGGCGAGGGCTCGCTGGCGGTGCTCAAGGGCAACCTGGCGCCCGACGGCTGCGTCATCAAGCCGGCGGCGATGGACCAGCGCTTCCTGAAGCATTCGGGCCCGGCGCTCGTGTTCGACGATTATCCCTCGATGAAGAAGGCGGTCGACGACGAGAACCTCGACATCACCGCCGACCATGTCCTGGTGCTGCGCAACGCCGGCCCGCAGGGCGGCCCGGGCATGCCGGAATGGGGCATGCTGCCGATGCCGAAGAAGCTCTTGAAGGAAGGGCATCGCGACATGCTGCGCCTGTCGGACGCGCGCATGAGCGGCACCAGCTACGGCGCCTGCATCCTGCATGTGGCGCCGGAAGCCTACATCGGCGGCCCGCTCGCCCTGCTGCGCACCGGCGATATCGTCTCGATCGACGTCGATGCCCGCAGCATCCGCACGGAGGTGTCGGACGAGGAACTCGCCCGGCGTCGCACCGAATGGGTGCCGCCGCCGGTCCGCTTCGAGCGCGGCTACGGCTGGGTCTTCACCAAGCATATCCAGCAGGCCAACGAAGGCTGCGATTTCGATTTCCTGAAGACCGACTTCGGGGCGCCCGTCAGCGAACCAGTCATCTATTGAGGACCTGGAGCAGATCATGACCAAGCTCAGCCCCGAGACCCGGGCCAAACTCAAGACCGTCAGCACCGCGACGCTCGCGACCGCGCTCTATAAGCGCGGCCTGCGCAATCAGTTCATCCAGGATGTCCAACCGCTGCGTGCCCGCGCCGAAACCATGGTCGGCGAGGCCTTCACGCTGCGCTACATCCCGGCGCGCGAGGACCTGAACCCGATCACCGTGTTTCGCGACCGCGAGCATCCGCAGCGCCAGGCGGTGGAGCAATGCCCGCCCGGCGCCGTGCTGGTCATGGACAGCCGCAAGAACCCGCGGGCGGCCTCGGCCGGCTCCATCCTCGCGACCCGGCTCATGGTGCGCGGGGCGGCGGGGCTGGTCACGGACGGCGGCTTCCGCGACGCGGCCGAGATCGCGGCGCTCGACATGCCGTCCTACCACTGCCGCCCGTCGGCGCCGACCAACCTGACCCTGCATCAGGCGATCGACATCAACGTGCCGATCGGCTGCGGCGACGTGGCGGTCTGGCCGGGCGACGTCGTGGTCGGCGACGCCGACGGCGTGATCATCGTGCCCGCCGCGATCGCCGACGAGATCGCCGATGAGGCGGTCGAGATGACGGCCTACGAGGATTTCGTGACCGAGCGGGTCCGCGGCGGCCAGTCCATCCTCGGGCTCTATCCCCCGACCGACGAAACGAACCTCACGGCCTTCGCCGAATGGCGCAAGGCGAAGGGGCGGTGACACGAGCCTCTCTCCACCGTCATCCCCGGGCTTGACCCGGGGATCCACGCAGTGCCGCCGGTCCGCTCTGATGAGCCAGGGAATCTGGCCCAACCGCGTGGATGGCCGGGTCAAGCCCGGCCATGACGAGGAGATGGAGAATTCAGGAAGCGCCGAAGAACGAGGGCGAATGCCCCGGCGCCGACAGCGCGCACCGGCGGAAGACGATAGAGCAGGGAGGACGGCATGCGGTCCAGGTGGTGGAGTATCGGCGGCTCGTTGATGATCGGCCTGTTCGTGGCCTATCTCGACCGCAGCAATCTATCGGTCGGCCTGCCGTCGGTGGCGCAGGACCTGGGCTTCGCGGGCGAGGGCTTTTCCGTCACCTCGAGCCTGGCGCTGACCATCTTCCTGATCGGCTATGCGCTCGCCAATATCCTGGGCGGCATCCTGACCCGGCGCATGGATCCGAAGCTGGTGGTGATCTGGACCTTCGCGCTCTGGTCCGTCGCGACGGTCGTGATCGGCTTCACCTCGTCGCTCGCGACCTTGCTGGTCTGCCGGGCGGTCCTCGGTCTGGCCGAGGGCGTCTACTGGCCGCAACAATCGCGTTTCGCCCGAGGCTGGTTCGCGGCCGATGAACTGACCAAGGCGAACAGCCTCATCCAATATTACGGCCAGTATCTGGCGCTCGCCGTCGGCTTCCTGGTGCTGACGCCGATCTATCAGGCGTTCGGCTGGCGCACCCTGTTCTTCCTGACCGGCGGCCTCGGCCTGGTCTTCATCGTGCCGCTCTATGCGTTCTGCCTGCGACCGGAGCGCGAGGCGCCCTATCGGGCCGAGGCGAGCGGCCGGCCGCAGGCGCCACTGACCTTCGAGGCACTCGGCGGCCTGTCCTTCGTGCTGCTGGTCTTCAGCTACGTGACCCAGGGCATGCTGTTCTGGGGCATCACCCTCTGGATCCCGCTCGCAGTCAAATCCATCGGCTTCAGCGGCATCAGCCAGGCACTCGCGAGCGCTGTGCCCTATGCGGCGGCGGTGCTGTTCGCGGTGCCGATGTCGATGATCAGCGACCGGACCGGCAAGCGCGTGCTGATCGCCTCGCTCGGGCTGCTGATCCCGGGCGGCATGCTGCTGTTGCTGCCCCAGATCGACAGCGGCCTCGCCAAGCTCGCGCTGATCACCGTGGCTCTCGGCTCTACGCCAGCAGCTTCACGCCCAACATCTGGTCGATCCTGCAATCGACCGTGGCGCCGGAGGCGGTCGGCCCGGCCTCGGGCATCATGAACGGCCTGGGCGCCGGCGGCGGCGGCACGATCGCCGGCTTCCTGGTCGCCATGCTGCAGAGCGCGACCGGGTCCTACATGTCCGGCTTCATGGTGCTGGGCGGCCTGGTCGTGCTCGGCGGGCTCAGCCTGCTGACCTACGGCCGCCTGAAGGCGCCGGGCTTTGCCCGCGAGGTCGCGGCCAACTGATCCAGAGAGAAGGGAGGAAGTGCCCGTGAGCCAGAACACGCCTGCATCGCCCCGGCTGCGCAAGATCCAGCGGACGGCACTGACCATGCTCGTCATCAGCGGCGCCGTCAGCACGATCGACCGGGCGGCGCTGGCGGTGGCCAATCCGCTGGTGCGCCAGGACCTGGGCCTGTCCATCGCCGAGATGGGCCTGCTGCTCTCGGCCTTTCTCTGGGCCTACGCGTTCTCGCAGCTGCCGGTCGGCGTGCTGATCGATCGCTTCGGGCCGCGCCGCCTGCTGACCTGGGGGCTGGCGCTCTGGTCCGGGGCGCAGTTCCTGTGCGGCCTGGTGTCGGGCACGACGCAATTCTTCATGGCGCGCATGCTGCTCGGCGTCGGCGAGGCGCCGCAATTCCCGACCGCCGGCCGGGTCGTGCGCGACTGGTTCGCCGTGCGCGATCGCGGCCTGGCGACCGGCATCTTCGCCTGCGCCTCGACGCTCGGCACCGGTCTCGCGGCGCCGCTCCTGACCGGGCTCATGCTCGAATTCGGCTGGCGCTGGATGTTCATGACCATGGGCCTGTTCGGCTTCGCGGTCGCCGCCGTCTGGTACCTGTTCTACCGCGAGCCGTCCCAGCTCGACCTGACCGAGGAGGAGAACCGGTACCGCCGCGAGGGCGACCAGGCCGGCGAGATCCGCCAGATCACGGGCGCGGAGTGGCGCAACCTGTTCCGCTCGCGCACGACCTGGGGCATCCTGCTCGGCTTCTTCGGCGTGATCTACGTCAACTGGCTGTTCAACGCGTGGCTGCCGGGCTATCTCGAGATCGAGCGGCACATGACCGTGTTCCACACCGGCTTCGCCGCCGCCGTGCCCTATATCTTCGCCGTGCTGGGCGCGCTCTCCGGTGGGTGGCTGGTCGATTGGCTGGCGGCCCGCGGCCTGTCGGCGATCAACAGCCGGAAATATCCGCTCTGCGCCGTGATGCTGCTCGAAGCCTTGTTCGTCGTCATCGCCGCCTTCGTGCCGAGCAATTCGATCGCGATCGCCTGCCTCTCAGGCGCCATGTTCTGCGGGGCCGCGGCCACGACCTATGCCTGGGCGCTGGTCACGGTGGTCGGCTCGGCCAACTGCACCGGCTCGCTCGGTTCCTTGCAGAATTTCGGCGGCTACCTCGGCGGCTCGCTGGCGCCGCTGATCACCGGCTTTATCGTCCAGGACATGGGCTCCTTCATCCCGGCGCTGCTCGTCGGCGCCGCTATGGCGCTGTTCGCCTGCCTCGCCTATGTGCTGCTGATCCGCGGACCGATCAGCATGGACCGCGGCGCGCGGACGATGCCGCTGGGCGAGGCGGCTCCGCCGATTCACCCTTAAAGAGTGAACCGATCGAGATCCGCGGCGATCATGGTGGCGGGGAACACTTCCCGGGCTTCGGCCAGAATCGCCGCCGCCCCGTACCGGCCGGAGATGTGGTTCAGGATCAGGCGCTTCACCCCGGCTGTGACGGCGAGGGTTGCCGCTTCCGCAGCCGTCAGGTGGCCGTAGGCGCGGGCGATGGCGGCGTCGCGATCGAGGAAGGTCGCCTCGATGACCAGGGCGTCCGCGTCCTTGACGACATCGGCGAGGCCTGCCGTCGTGCCGGCATCGCCGACCACGACGAGCCTGGTACCGTTGGTGAGCGGCCCCAGCACCTCCTCCGGATCGATCTTGCGGCCGTCGGCCAGCCTGACCGGCAGGCCCGCGGCGAGTTCCTTGCGCACAGAGTCGTCCGGGATGTGAAGCTCGGCCAGGCGCTCGGGCCGCAGGTGCCGTCGCGCGGTGCTCTGAAAAGCGAAGCCGAAGCTGTCGGTGTCGCGATGCTCGACCGGAAAGCAGTCGACGGTGAAGCCGTCCTCGGCAGCGACGGGGCCTGCCTGCAGCGGGTCGAACTCGAGCGCGATCGGTGCCCGGCCCTTGCCCCAGAGCGCCTCCAGCATATTCGCCACGAGCCGCAGCGTGTGCGGCCCGCCGTGGATCGTCAGCGCGTCGCTCCGTTCCTGGAGACTGAGCGACGACAGCAGGCCCGGAATGCCGAGAATATGGTCGAGGTGGCCATGGGTCAGCAAAAGCCGGCCAAGGCGGCGCAGCCCGGCTCCGCTGCTCAGCAGTTGGCGCTGGGTGCCCTCGCCGCAATCGACGAGCGTCCGCCGCCCGGCCGCCGCGATCAGCAGTGCCGGCTGGCTGCGCTCCGGCGAGGGGACGCTCGCCGAAGTGCCGAGGAAGACCAGATCGAACATGGCGCCTTCAGCGTGCCCGGTGCCGGCCCGCCGGGCAAGCGCGCTGGTCGATCACCGACATTTGGTGACGGCCGATGTCGTAATCATTGAATCGCCTTCCCATGAATGCGCATGCTTGCGAGTTGCTCCGATGGCCGAACCAACGAGAACGAACATGGTGCTGATGTCGCATGATCAGCTCGGCAACGCCGGCGAGCGCGTCGCCGACCAGAACCCGGCTTCATCCACTGCGGCCGCTCAGGAACTCATCAAACTCGCTGGCTGACCCACAATTCGCGGCGGTGCCGGCGATGTGCAGGGCCAAGAGAAATATGTCATAGGTGGCGGGCTCAAGATCCCGCTCGTGCGCTTCGTGGAGGTCCTATGGACAAGCCCCAGCCCTGGTACTCCATTCTCTACGTCCAGGTGATCCTCGCGATCATCGTGGGCGTCATCGTCGGGTACTTCTTCCCCCACACGGGCGCGGCACTGAAGCCGCTCGGCGACGGCTTCATCGCGCTCATCCGCATGATGATCGCGCCGGTCATCTTCTGCACGGTCGTGCACGGCATCGGCTCGATGGGCGACCTGAAGAAGGTTGGCCGGATCGGGCTCAAGACCCTCGTCTATTTCGAGGTGGTGTCGACCTTCGCGCTGGCCATCGGCCTGATCGTCGGCGAGCTCGTGCAGCCGGGCAAAGGCTTCAACATCGATCCGTCGGCGCTCGATTCCAGTTCGGTCGCAAGCTATGTCTCGCGCGCCAAGGAAGAGGGCCTGGTCAGCCACCTGCTCAACATCATCCCGAGCAGCTTCTTTAACAGCCTCGCCAACGGCGATATCCTCCAGGTGCTGCTGATCGCGATCCTGAGCGGCTTTGCGATTGCGAAGATGGGCGAGACCGGCGCGCGCATCGCCGGAGTCATCGACACGGCGGGCAAACTGTTCTTCCGCATCATCGGCATGCTCGTTCGCGTGGCCCCGATCGGCGCGTTCGGCGCCATGGCCTTCACGGTCGGCGCCTATGGCATCGCCTCGCTCCTGAACCTCGGGGCACTGATCCTGACGTTCTATGCCGCGAGCCTGCTGTTCATCTTCATCGTGCTCGGCGCGATCGCGCGGTGGGCCGGCTTCTCGATCGTGCGCTTCATCGCCTTCATCAAGGACGAACTGCTGATCGTGCTCGGCACCAGCTCGTCCGAGACCGTGCTGCCGCATATGATTCAGAAGATGGAGCGGCTCGGCGCGTCCAAGTCGGTGGTTGGTCTCGTGATCCCGACCGGCTACAGCTTCAATCTTGATGGCACCAACATCTACATGACGCTGGCGACGTTGTTCCTGGCACAGGCGACGAACACGCCTTTGACCTTCGGTCAGGAGCTGAGCGTCCTGGCCATCGCTGCGCTGACCTCCAAGGGGGCGTCGGGCGTGACCGGCGCCGGCTTCATTACGCTCGCCGCGACCCTGGCGATCGTTCCCGACATTCCGATCCAGGCGCTCGCGATCCTCGTCGGCATCGACAAATTCATGAGTGAATGCCGCGCGCTGACCAACCTGATCGGCAACGGCGTCGCGACCGTCGTGATCAGCCGGCTCGAGGGCGAGCTCGATCGCGAGACGCTGCGCGCGACCATGGCGCACCCGCTTCAGGTCGGCGGGGCGCTGGAAGAGGAGTGGGCACGGGGGCGGCCGTGAGCGGATGCCCATGGCGACGAATAGTGATTTGCGGACGGTTTGCAGGTCGAGGCTAACTCGGCCTGCGCCGTTTGATTGATCCGGCAGGGACGTGCAGCCCTATGTCGCTTCCGCGAGCGGACCGCGCCGAGGCTCATGCATGGGCGCGGACCACCGACTTCAGCCCACGGACATAAGATCTAGGAGGCGGGTTTGATCCCGGCCTTGGCAGCCGCTTTGGCGCAGGCATAGGCGCCGGTCTCGGTATGCCCATAGTACTTGTCGGCAGGAAGATGCGACGTCCGCGCCGACCAGTTTACCCAGACGACCTGATCATCCGGGCACGCGGCCTGGGCTTGATCGGCTGCAACATAGAGTTGCGGCAGCATCTGGGGCCTGTATACCTTCGGATGGGGCGTCTCTGCAGCAAGCGCGGTGCCGCCAATTACCAAGGCCATCGTGGCACAAAGGCCCACAATCGTTGACTTGTCCATGGAGTCACCCTCTTCACGAGTTCGGCGCGAGGTTATTTATCAGCGTATAACGCGCTGCTTTCGGAATTCAAGCCATAAGCAATTATAACTTGTGATGGCGTTCGGCCTCCCTCGCGAATGAGCCGGCGGCGGGACAGGCGCCAGAGCTGGGTCCCGATGCCGTCATCCTTCGGCCTGCGCAGCCTTGATCAGATTGTCGCGCAGCGTGACGACGGCCTTCTGCAATTTTGGGAATTCCTCGGCCGTCAGGCCGGAAGCCTGCACCAGGCTCATATTTAAAGCCTTCTCGCGCAGGCGGCGGCCGGCGTCGGTCAGGTTGACCAGGACCTGGCGCTCGTCCTTGGGGTCGCGCTGCCGGTTGAGAAAACCCATCCCCTCGAGCTTCTTCAGGATCGGCGTGAGCGTGTTGGATTCGAGAAACA
>DATGEK010000039.1:0-2654 GCA_035310205.1 Aliidongia sp. | reverse complement strand
TTCATACACTGCGCGGCCTCAGTCGATCTGCCTTGGCCGATTGACCGCACAGTATTCTATCTCCGAGGAGTCGACGGCGTGGCACGTATTGCTGGCGTCAACATACCGAACCAAAAGCGTGTGGCCATCGGCCTTACCTACATCCATGGTATCGGTCGCGTAACGGCGGATCAGATTTGCAGCAAGGTCGGGATTCCGACCGAGCGTCGCGTTCACGAACTGACCGATGATGAGGTGCTGCGCATTCGCGAGCTCATCGACCGGGAATACACGGTCGAGGGCGATCTGCGCCGCGTCGTGTCGATGAACATCAAGCGTCTGATGGACCTGGGCTGCTATCGCGGCCTGCGCCATCGCAAGGGCCTGCCCGTTCGCGGTCAGCGCACCCATACCAATGCCCGCACCCGCAAGGGTCCTGCCCGGCCGATCGCCGGCAAGAAGAAGTAAGCGGGTCGGAAGGACATCATGGCCAAAGCTGCAGCCGGCGCTCCGCGCCTTCGTCGTCGCGAGCGCAAGAACATCACGTCGGGTGTCGCCCACGTGAATGCCTCGTTCAACAACACGGTCGTGACGATCACCGACGCCCAGGGCAACACGATTGCCTGGTCGTCGTCGGGCGCTCAGGGCTTCAAGGGCTCGCGCAAGTCGACCCCGTACGCCGCCCAGATGGCTGCCGAAGATGCGGGCCGCAAGGCCATGGAGCATGGCATGCGCACGCTGGAAGTCGAAGTGAAGGGCCCCGGTTCGGGCCGCGAGTCGGCGCTGCGCGCGCTGCAGGCGGTCGGTTTCGCGGTGACTTCGATCCGCGACGTCACGTCGATCCCGCACAACGGCTGCCGGCCGCCGAAGCGCCGCCGGGTCTGAGCGTCACATCGGCGGTGCCGGGCTCGCCTGGTGCCGTCGAAAGAAGTTCGGTCGATGGACCGCCGGCGGCGTCAGCGCTGCGGCGGTCCGTCCCTTTCAATCGTCCGCCTGCCGATATCCAGGATTTCCGATATCGTAACGCGGCACGTTCGGCATGAGGTTTAACTCGTGATTCAGAAAAACTGGCAGACCCTGATCAAGCCGAAGCAGCTCCAGGTCGAGCCGGGCGACGATGCCGCCCGGGTCGCGACCGTGGTCGCCGAGCCTCTGGAGCGCGGTTTCGGCCTGACGCTCGGGAACGCGCTGCGCCGGGTGCTGCTGTCGTCGCTTCAGGGCGCCGCCGTCACCTCGGTGCAGATCGAAGGTGTGCTGCACGAGTTCTCGTCGATCCCCGGTGTGCTGGAAGATGTCACCGACATCGTCCTCAACATCAAGGGCCTCGGCCTGCGCATGAACGGCGACGGCCCGAAGCGCATGCGGCTCAGGGCGACCGGCCCGGGCGAAGTGCGCGCGAGCCAGATCGAGACCGGCCACGATATCGAGGTCATGAATCCCGACCTGGTGATCTGCACGCTCGACCAGGGCGCCAAGATCGTCATGGAATTCACGGTCGAGACCGGCAAGGGCTACGTTGCCGCCACGCTGAACCGTCCCGAGGACGCGCCCATCGGGCTCATCCCCGTCGACGCGCTGTTCAGCCCGGTGCGCAAGATCAGCTACAAGGTCGAGAACACCCGCGTCGGTCAGGTCACGGACTATGACCGCCTGGCGATGGTGGTCGAGACCAACGGCGCGGTGACGCCCGAGGACGCGGTGGCGCTCGCCGCCCGCATCCTGCAGGACCAGCTGCAGCTGTTCATCAATTTCGACGAGCCGCGCCTCGCGACCGAGGAGAGCCGTCCGGCCGAGCTGCCGTTCAACAAGAACCTGCTCCGCAAGGTCGACGAGCTCGAGCTGTCGGTGCGTTCGGCCAACTGTCTCAAGAACGACAACATCGTCTACATCGGCGATCTCGTTCAGAAGACCGAGGCGGAGATGCTGCGCACGCCGAATTTCGGCCGCAAGTCGCTGAACGAGATTAAGGAAGTTCTGAGCCATATGGGCCTCCATCTGGGTATGGAGATCCCGAACTGGCCGCCAGAGAACATCGAAGAGTTGGCCAAGCGGCTTGAAGAGCCGTACTGAGTTGAGGACGGCCCGCTAGGCCGCGAGGGAGTAATTTATGCGTCACGGAATGAGCGGCCGGAAGTTCAGCCGCACCTCGTCCCATCGCAAGGCGATGTTCGAGAATATGGCTGCCGCGCTGCTGAAGCACGAGCAGATCACCACGACCCTGCCGAAGGCGAAGGACCTGCGTCCGATCGTCGAGAAGCTGATCACGCTCGGCAAGCGCGGGGGCCTTCATTGCCGGCGCCAGGCGCTGTCGATGCTCCAGGACACGACGATCACCGAGAAGCTGTTCTCGTCGATCGCCGACCGCTACAAGGAGCGTCAGGGCGGCTACATCCGCATCGTCAAGGCGGGCTTCCGCTATGGCGACAGCGCGCCGATGGCCGTGATCGAGCTGGTTGATCGCGATCCGGAAGCCAAGGGGCAGGACTCCGGTCCGGTCGCCGAGGCTGAGGCCACCGCGGCCTGATTTCAGGCCGGTGCCCTTGCGGCGCCGCTGAAATGAAAGATACGTCAGGCCCGGGTGCTGCTGCACCCGGGCCTTTCGTCGTTCCGGCCGAAATCACGCCCCTGACCGGCCCCGTGGCCGAAGCCGGTGCCGCACCCGGCCAGTGAGCCGG
>DATGEK010000038.1:0-9022 GCA_035310205.1 Aliidongia sp. | reverse complement strand
CGTCCTCCGCTAGATGCCTGGGCCCGGTGTCGATCGTGAGCCCGTTGCTTCATCCTATCGGGGGACAGCCACCGGCCCCATCCGAACATCACCGCCACGCTACGTGGCCATCGCTCCCGCGATTACTTCATGTTCGTTCGTACATGGAGGGAAAGCAGACTCTCGCTTGGGCGGCGTATGAACACGTGTGTTGGAAGGCGTGCGACCGACTCGCGGACGGAAGGGGCGCCGGCGTGGCCTTGGCGGCTAGCTGGCGGCCACACAGCAAGCGTAGGTACTCAGAAGCTTCTTTTCCAGGGCCCCGGATGACGGCGCTGACACCACTCATGCCCGCGGCGATTTCTGAAACATCAAGCCCGAAAGACCGACCGACGACCAAGTACCTCATAATCCCGCCGGATGAGGCGGCCGATCCCTTGAAGCCGCTGACCCTCCTGGTGGTTTTCGAGCCCCGCAGGATGCCGATCAGACGGTTGGGATGGTCCCGCCGTCCAGCACATAGTTGGCGCCGCTGACGAAGGCGGCGCGGTCGGACGCCAAGAAAGCGACCAGTTCAGCGACCTCCTCCGGCCGGCCAGGCCGCCCGACCGGGATGCCGCCCAACATGTCGACGATCTGCTGGCGCGCTGCGGTTTCGCTCGCGCCTGTGTTGCGGACAATATCGGCGATCATGCCCTGGGCGCCGGACGTTTCGATGAAGCCGGGTGAGATCATGGTCACGCGCACGCCGTGGGGTGCGACGGCCTTAGCCAGGCCTTTGCTGTAGGTGGCAAGACCCGCCTTGGCCACGGCATAGACGAGCGTGCTGTTGGCGGCGATCGGCAGGCGGGCCGAGACCGAACCGATGTGGATCACCACGCCCGATCCTCGTTCGATCATGCCGGGGACGAAGGCGCGGTCCAGCCGTGCCGGGCCCACCAAGTTGAGGTCAATGATCGCTTGCCAATCGGCGTCGGACAGGGATTCGAACCCACCGGGTTTGGTTTCCACGCCGCCGGCGTTGCTGACCAGGATGTCAAGCCCACCCCAGTCGGCCGTCAGCCGGCTAACGATGCTGTCGGCGCCTGCGGCGGTTCCGATGTCGGCCGGAATGAACAGGACGCCGTCCAAGGTGTGGACCGGCACCGACCGCGCGGTCGCGGCGACGCGGGCGCCGGCGAGTTGGAAGCGGCGGACGAGAGCCGCACCGATGCCCCGCGTGCCGCCGGTCACCAGCACGCGCTTGTCCGCGAACTCGTCCGCAGACGTGGGGAACGGGTAGGGCTCGGTCATGCTCAGGCCAGTGCTCTGTTGTGGATGATGATCAACTGGGTGATCCGCTCGTCCCGGAGGCTGAAGTAGAGGCTCAGGATCAGCGGGTCGGGCAGGCCGGTTTTGTCGTAGGTCCCGTCGGTGCGTGCGTGGACGGTGATGTCGCCGTGGCGATCTACGGCCCGCAAGGGCGTGAAGGTGACGCGGTCGCCGAAGATCTCTTTCGCCGCGAAAGCGCGGATCGCCTCGGCTCCGGCGAATTCTCGCTGGACATCATTGACCAAAGCATCCGGGTCGAAAGTCGCCATCCAGGCATCGATATCGTGGCCGTTGCAGGCAGCGAGGTGGCGAGCGATGGCTGGCGGCAAATCGTTGGTTATTTCCGTGGGCATGGCTGGCTCCGGATGTTTGTTTCCCGCTAATGCGAAAACTATCGGTTCCTTGGAGGAGGCGTTAGACGGTCAGATCGGATAGTATCGATCCCGGACGGGAATAGATCAGTCGTCCGTTTCGGCGAGCAACTCAGCCAGAAAGTCAACAAACACGGCGACTTTGCTGGGCTGGCGGCGGGCTGTAGGCCGCACGGCGCTGATCGGAATTCTGGGCGGCTCACGATCGCGCAGGATTCGCCGCACGGTTCCAGCACGTATGTCGGCCGCAAAAAGCCAGTAAGGCGCCTGGGTGATACCGAGGCCGGCAAGGACCGCGGCGCGGAGCTCTTCGCCATCATTGCTGCGAAACGATGCCGCCGCCTGATAGGATATCACCCCGGCGCGGCTAGCGAAGGTCCAGGGTCGCGGTCCATCCTGTGAGACGAAAATCACGCCGTCGTGGTGGTCGAGATCGCCGGGGCGCGTGGGCTCTCCTCTGCGTTCCAGATACTCTGCGGATGCGACGGCAACGACGGCGGACTCGCCGATCTTGCGCGCGACCAGGCTAGAGTCCGAGAGGGCGCCATTACGAATGGCGAGGTCGATGCCTTCTTCGACGAGATTGCTCGTCCGCTCGGAGACCAGCATCTCGACAACGACCTTGGGATAGCGCGCGCGGAACCAGGGTAGTTTCGGCACGACATAGCGGCGAGAGAAGCCGGGCGCGGCGGTGACGCGCACCACGCCAGACGGCGAGGCCTGGCCTGAGCCGATGCGGGATTCGGCTGCCTCGAGATCGCTGATTAGTGGTACTGCGGACTCGTAGAAATCGCGCCCGGCCTCGGTCAGGCTCAGACTGCGGGAGGTGCGCATGAGCAGTTGCGCGCCAAGACGTTCCTCGAGCGCGGCAACCTGCTTGCTGATCGCCGGCTGCCCCGTTCCAAGCTCGCGGGCGACCGCCGAAAAGCTCCCGCTCTCGACGACGCGCACGAATATTTTGATGCCTTCGAGCCGGTCCATCCAACTCTCCGCAGGGGAATGTTGCGACGATCAGGAATGATTCGAACATTATTTCGGCCTAGTCTATTCCAAACCCAGGGGAGCGCGTGCGGTGACGCCCGCGGGGCCCCGTAGTCGGTCCGGGGCCGATGCCGGCTCGGGGATCGCCCGCTCGCGGACACTCCAAGGGTCCGTTTTGGGTCGGTTGCAGCTAAAGCGTCAGACCAAGACAGTGTCCGCTTTGACCCACCGCTGACTCAAAAGCCGCCGTTCTGGAATCGGCCCAAATCTGTCGCGCGTGTAAACATTCATTGGATACAGTTTACATTCGGGGGCCTCGTGCCGGCCCCCAGAACCCCTGGGTTGCGCCACAGTTGGTTCGCCGAAATGATCGGCAAACGAACTGTGGCGCCCTTGCAGTGAGGCTTCTCTGCTATACAGTCAGTCATCAAACCCGACAGGCAGTGCTTTTTTCATACCTGACACCTTTGGCGACGAGATTTCTGAGTCTCCTTTTCAGTTCTGTGCGTTATGCGAAAATCCGACAATATCTTTCGATATTGAACCGCTGCGGACAGCTTGCAGGGCGATACGGCTCACGAGCTGAATGTCGTCCTGATATCGATCCAATCGCGGGAGACAATGTTCCTTGTTTGTTCTATAGTGGGGCAGGAACAAAGGATGGAGGAGGGGCATGGGTGAACCCCGCCATGCGCTCGCCACGGTAGGTTAGGGAAATGACCGACGGGCCTCGTAAAATCATTCATGTCGACATGGATGCCTTCTACGCCTCGGTCGAGCAGCGGGACGATCCTTCGCTGCGCGGACGGCCGGTGGCCGTCGGCTATGGCGCGGCGCGCGGCGTCGTCGCAGCCGCCAGCTACGAGGCCCGGGCGTATGGCGTTCACTCGGCCATGCCCTCGACCACGGCGCTCCGGAAATGCGCGGAGCTCGTCTTCGTGCCGCCCCGCTTCGACGTCTATCGGGCGGTCTCGCGCCAGATCCATGAGATCTTTGCCGGGTACACCGATCTGATCGAGCCGCTGTCGCTCGACGAGGCCTATCTCGACGTCACGAGCAATTGGCGTGGCCTGCCGACGGCATCGGAGACCGCCTCCGAGATTCGGGCCCGCATCAAGGAAGTAACCGGCCTCAACGCGTCGGCGGGGATCAGTTATTGTAAATTCTTGGCGAAGCTCGCGTCCGACCAGCGCAAGCCAAATGGCCAGTTCGTCATCCCGCCCGGGCGCGGCGAAGCCTTTATCGAGGCGTTGCCGATTAAGAAGTTCCACGGGGTCGGGCCGAAAACGGCCGAGAAGATGAACCGGCTCGGCATCTTCACCGGTGCCGACCTGCGCCAGCAGTCGCTCGCATTCCTGCAAGAACACTTCGGCAAATCCGGGACCTGGTACTATTCGATCGCGCGGGGCGAGGACCATCGGCCGGTCAATCCCAACCGCGTGCGCAAATCCTCGGGATCGGAAACGACGTTCAAGGCAGACTTGACGGCGCCCGAGGATATCGAAGACGGCGTCCGATCAATGGCCGACGAGGTCTGGGCGTGGTGCGAGCAACGGCAGATGTTCGGCCGCACCGTAACGACGAAGATCAAGTTCGCCGACTTCCAGCAGGCGACACGTAGCCGGACGTTCCCGACGCCGGTGATCTCGCGCGAGGCCTTGCGCGCCGCCGGCATCGAACTCGTGCGCTCCATTTATCCGCCGCGGCTGGGCATCCGGCTGCTCGGCGTCACGGTCTCGAGCTTCGAGGACGAACATCAGGACGATTCCGATACGGGTCAGCTTGGCCTCGATCTCGGACTGGCGTCCTGACGGCCGGCGCGGCGTGCCGACGTAGAGGGAGCAGGAGGTCAGCATGGACGGGCATGACATCGTCGGCGGCATCGTTGCCGTGAAAGCGGCGGTCGATACCCTCAGGTCCCTCGCCGGGCTGCTGCCTGGCCGCAGAAGAAGCGCCGCGCTGATCCCCGTCTACCGGCTGGTGTCCATGAATGCCACTGCCACCCGGCCTGCGACGAATGCGGACGCCGGCGACGGCAGTCCGGCCGATCGCTCGCGCGGCTTGTCGATATTTCGTTGTGGCGGCAAGTAATTGTGCGGCGCACAAATATTTTTGAAGAATTCGTCAGACATCAGCAGTAACGTGAGAAGGTCGCAAGTTTCTGTTGTTGCAAATCGCAAGTTAACGATATTGACGGTCTTGACAGCAGGATTGTGCGTGGCACTCTAGACCGACCAGTCGGTTTTCGAGCGTGCCGTGTGACCAAACTAGTGCGCCACCAGCAGGAGAGAAGTCGTCAAACCCGCGATCTGCTGGTCGACGCGACGCTCGACTGCCTGCAGGAATTCGGGTTTCACGGCGCCAGCCTGTCGCGGATCCTGGAACGGGCCGCGATTTCCAAGGGTACCTGGGCGCATCATTTCGCCACGCGCAACGAGCTGATCGCGGCGGCGGCCGAGGTGATGATCGCCGACACGCGGCGCGCCGCGGACGAGTTTGCGGCACAGGGTGCCGAGCGGCGGCATGACGGCAGCCTGATCGAGGAGGTCTGGGAGCGTTTCTACCAGAGCCGCTATCGCGACGTGCTGTTCGAGATGACCGTGGCCTGCCGGACCGAGCCCGACCTCAGGGCTCGCCTGCAGCCGGTGTTCGCCGGGCTGATCGACGGCCTGCGCGATGCATGGCGCGGCACCGGGCAGGACGCGCGGCAGGAGAGGGCGGCCGATGTCACGACGCTGACGGTCTACATGCTGCGCGGCATGGCGATGCAGGACATGCTGGCGCGCGATCCGGTCGGCGGGGCGACGCTGCGGCGTCTCTGGGCGGAACTGATGATGCCGCTCATCGACGCCGATCCGGTCGGCCGCAAGGCGGAGACCGTGAACGAGAATTGAGGCCGGGCGCCAAGCCCGGCGGAAAGGCTGCAACGGGGTACGGCTTCGACAGAGAGCCGGTTTCGAGGCGGTCGATACGGACGACAAAACATTTGGGCGCGGTTGAACGCGTTCGGGCCAGGGGGGATGGGAGATGGCGAGAGGGTTGCGGGGGGTATTGCTGGGGTCGAGTGCGCTCGGGCTGTTGGTGGCGTGCGGGCCGGCCGGGGCGACGGATTTCACGGTCGGGGGCTGGCAGGGCAGTTTCGACACGACGGTGTCGATGGGGGTGCTGACCCGGGTCGACAGCCGCAACGAGGATCTGATCGGCCGGGCGAACGGCGGCCGCAGCCCGAACACGAACCTGGACAATGGCGATTTGAACTGGGGCCGGGGCCCGGTGTCGGCGCCGCTCAGGGCGACCGAGGAGCTGAAGCTCGACAAGAACGACTTCGGCTTCTTCGCGCGGGCGACCGAGTTCTTCGATTTCGTCGACTATGATTCGCACGCGACGGCGTTCCAGCCGCTGTCGCATGAGGCGGTCAACCAGTCCGGCTTCGGCGGCCGGCTCTTGGACGCCTATGGCTACGGCCATTTCGATGTGTTCGACCATCGCATCGACGCGCGCATCGGCCGGATGGCGCTCAATTGGGGCGAGAGCACGTTCATCCCGGGCGGCATCAACGCCTTCAACCCGTTCGACGTGACGGCGCTGCGCTCGCCGGGCTCGGAGCTGCGCGAGGCGATCCTGCCGATCCCGGTCACGGACTTCTCGACCCGGATCACCAACGACCTGTCGGTCGAGGCCTATTACCAGTGGCAGTGGCAGAAGACCGACATCGATCCGAACGGCACCTATTTCTCGACCAACGACCTCGCCTCGCCGGGCAGCAATTACGAGACGCTCAACGGCGACAGCTTCGCCGACCGGCGCTTCGCGCCCGACCGGCCGCTGATCCCGGGCTTCCTCAACCTGCCGGGCAACCTGGTGACGCCGCGCGGGCCCGACCGCGAGCCGACGAACTGGAACCAGTATGGCGTCGCCTTGCGCTATAGCGTGCCCTGGCTGAACGCGACCGAGTTCGGGCTCTATTACGTCCAGGCCGCCAGCAACCTGCCGCTCCTGAGCTACCAGGCGGGCAGCCAGGCGGCGAGTGTCGCGGCGGTCAACAAGGGGCTGGGCGCGGTGCTGGGCGCGGTCGGCAAGGCGGCGGCGACCGATCCGGCGCTCCTCGGCCCGATCCTGGCCAATGCCAATGCCGTCGCCGGCGCCTATGCCATCCAGGGCGGCGGGGCGGCGGCGAACTATTTCATCCAGTACCCGCAGACGATCAAGACGCCGGCGGCGAGCTTCAGCACCCAGATCGGCGACTGGTCGTTCCAGGGCGAATACACCTACAAGCTCGACGTGCCGCTGCAGATCAACTTCGCCGACGTCACCCAGGCCGGCCTGGCGCCGACCTTCGTCGAGCTCGGCAAGGCCGCCGACCGGCTGCAGCCGGGCACGCTCGCCGCCATCCTGGCCGGGCTCAACACCAACGCGCTCATCCGCCGCGCCGGCGGCATCACGGCGGCGAACTACACCAAGTTCTATAATTTCACCTGGCAGGGCTACGAGAACCACGACGTCCAGCAGCTGCAGTTCACCGGCACCAAGGTCATGGGCCCGCATCTGGGCGCCAACCAGCTGGTGTTCGTCGGCGAGGTCGGCGCCGATTACGTGCCCGGGCTCGAGAGCCACGAGACCCTGCCGTTCAACGGCCCGAACACGCCGCAGAGCGCCAACCCGAACTATCCGAACACGGCGCGGCAGGACCTGCAGGTCGGCGGCTTCCCGACCAAGTTCTCCTGGGGCTACCGCTTGAGGCTCAGCGCCGACTATCTGGCGGCGATCGGCCCGGTCAACCTGACGCCGTCCCTGTCCTTCGCCCATGACATCAACGGCATCTCGCCGGGCCCGGGGCCGGGCAACTTCGTCGCCGGGCGCAAGGCGGCCGAGGTCGGCCTCGCCGCCAACTACCAGAACAGCTGGGCGGCCGAGATCTCCTACACCAGCTACTTCGGTGGCAAGGGCCAGGACCTGCTGACCGACCGCGACTTCGTCGCGCTCAACGTCAAATATTCGTTCTGAAGAACAAGAACTAGGGAGGGCCAGTCCATGAGCTGGACGTTGAACCACTACCGCGCAGCCCTGCTGGCGTCCGCCGTCGTGCTGGCGCTGCCGGGCGCCGGACCAGCCAAGGCCGAGACCGCGGCCGACCTCGGCAAGACGCTGACCGCCTTGGGCGCCATCAAGGCCGGCAACGCCGACAAGACCATCCCGGCCTACGACGGCGGCATCGCGACGCCGCCGGCCGGCTACAAGCCCGGCGACCACTTGGCCGACCCGTTCGCGGCCGAGAAGCCGATCGCCAAGATCGACGCCGCCAACATGGCGCAATATGCCGACAAGCTGACCGACGGCCAGAAGGCCATGCTGCAGCGCTACCCGGACTTCTTCCTCGCCATCTACCCGACCCACCGCACCGCCGCGGTGCCGAAGGTCATCGCCGACGCCACCATCGCCAATGCCTCGACCGCCAAGCTCACCCCCGACGGCAACGGCGTCGAGGGCGCCAAGGTCGGCGTCCCGTTCCCGATCCCCGAGAACGGGCTGCAGGCGATCTGGAACCACCTCCTGCATTTCGTGGGCTTCAGCTCGCACCGCACCATCCTGCAGGTCAACCCGACCGAGAGCGGCGATTACACGCCGATCACGCTCGACGAGACCGTGCTCTACTCCTATGCCTCCGGCCTCGACACCGGCAACATCGAGCTCTATTTCCAGCAGGGTGTCACCGCGCCGGCCCGCCTCGCCGGCGAGGTGCTGCTCGTCCACGAGACCATCAACCAGGTCGCCCAGCCGCGCGAGGCCTGGACCTACAACCCCGGCCAGCGCCGGGTGCGCCGCGCCCCCAACGTCGCCTACGACAACCCCGGCACCGCGTCCGACGGGCTCA
Organism: Aliidongia sp.; assembly: GCA_035310205.1. Classification (GTDB taxonomy): domain Bacteria; phylum Pseudomonadota; class Alphaproteobacteria; order ATCC43930; family CGMCC-115725; genus Aliidongia. The sequence continues at coordinate 508 of DATGEK010000038.1, read as the reverse complement.
GGACCAACGACCAGCTCGGCCTCTTCAACGGCTCGCCCGACCGCTACGACTGGAAGCTCCTCGGCCGCAAGGAAGTCTACGTCCCCTACAACAACTACAAGCTCTCCTCCGACCAGGTGAAGAGCTCCGACGCCATCAAGCCCAAGCACCTCAACCCCGACCTGCTGCGCTTCGAACTGCACCGCGTCTGGGTCGTCGAGGCCAACCTCAAGCCCGGCGTCAGCCACCTCTACGCCAAGCGCGTGTTCTACATCGACGAGGACAGCTGGGACATCGTCACCACCGACTGCTACGACCAGCGCGGCCAGCTCTGGCGCGTCGGCGACAGCTACGGCCTCGAATACTACCAGGTCCCGGTCTACCGAACCGGCGTCGACTCCATCTACGACCTGCAGTCCGGCCGCTATACCGCCGTCGGCTTCTACAACGAATCCACCCCCCCGGACTTCGCCGTCAAACTCACCCCAGAAGACTTCACCCCAGAAACCCTCAGGAACGCCGGTGTTCG
>DATGEK010000037.1:0-33153 GCA_035310205.1 Aliidongia sp. | reverse complement strand
CGGACGATCTGGAGACGGCCCAGGCCAACAAGAAGCGCCATATCGCGTCCAAGCTGCTGCTCGAGCCGGGGCAGCGCGTACTCGACATCGGCTCGGGCTGGGGCGGCCTCGGCCTCTATCTGGCGCAGGAGACCGGCGTCGACGTCACCGGCCTGACGCTCTCGGTCGAGCAGCACAAGCTCGCGAACGAGCGGGTCGCGGCCGCCGGTCTCGAGGACCGTGTCCGATTCGAAATCCAGGACTATCGACTCGACCAGCGCCGGTATGACCGGATCGTCTCGGTCGGCATGTTCGAGCATGTGGGCGTCAATCATTACCAGGAATATTTCAACAAGATCGCGGATCTGCTGACCGACGACGGTGTGGCGCTCATCCACGCGATCGGCCGCCAGGACGGACCCGGCACGACCAATCCCTGGGTCCGCAAATACATCTTCCCAGGCGGCTATTGCCCGGCAGTGTCGGAAGTGCTGCCGCGGATCGAGCGGGCCGGATTCTGGGTCACCGACATGGAGATCCTGCGGCTGCACTATGCCGAAACCTTGCGGCACTGGCGCCAGCGCTTCCTCGCCAACTGGGACCGGGTCAAGGCGCTCTACGACGAGCGGTTCTGCCGCATGTGGGAGTTCTATCTCGCGGCGTCGGAAGCGGGCTTTCGCGTCCAGGACCTGATGGTGTTCCAGATCCAGCTGGCCAAGCGAGTCGATGCGGTGCCGATCACCCGGGACTACATGGCCAAGTGGAAGGCGGCCCATCCGCTCGAGTCGGCCCTGCCGGCGCGGAAGGCGGGCACGGGAGACTGATCCGCGCGAGCCACACGGACCGGCACGCACGTTATTTCGGACGGGTTGATCCCCATGATCCACAGGCCTGTGGATTGATTAGCCATGGTCTGGGCAGACCGGTCGGCGGTAGGTTGGGTGTGACATGGACCCTGCCCGCTCGATCGCGCCGGCCGTCCCGGCACCGCCGGACACGCCCGCTTACCGCACACCGCCCCAGAACCTTGAGGCCGAACAGGCGCTGCTGGGCGCGCTCCTGGTCAACAACGCCACCTATCACCGGGTCTCGGAGTTCCTCCGGCCCGACTATTTCTTCGAGCCGGTGCATCGCCGCATCTACGAGGCGGTCGAGAAACTGATCGAGCGCGGCCAGATCGCGAGCCCGGTCACCCTGAAGCCGTTCTTCGAGCAGGACGGCGCGCTCGCCGACATCGGCGGCGCGCGCTATCTGGCACAGCTCGCGGCCTCGGTCGTCACCATCATCAACGCCGCCGACTACGGCCGGCAGATCTATGACCTGCATCTCCGGCGCCAGTTGATCGAGATCGGCGGCGACGTGGTGAACGAGGCGTTCGAGCAGGATCTCGACCTCGACGCCAAGAAGCAGATCGAGGTCGCCGAGAAGAAGCTGTTCGATCTCGCGACCGAGGGTGCCGCCGACGGCGGCTTCCAGCCGTTCAAGCAGGCGCTGCTGAACGCCACCGAGATCGCCGAGGCGGCCTACAAGCGCGGCGGCAAGACATCGGGCGTGTCGTCGGGCTTCCGCGACCTCGACAAGAAGCTGGGCGGCCTGCACCCCTCCGACTTGATGATCCTGGCCGGGCGCCCCTCCATGGGCAAGACCACGCTCGCCACCAATATCGCCTTCAATGTCGCCCGCGCCTACCGGCAGGGCCGCGGGCCGACCGGCGAGGCGATCGCCGAGGATGGCGGCGTCGTCGCCTTCTATTCGCTCGAAATGTCGGCCGAACAGTTGGCAACCCGTATTCTGTCGGAAGCCTCGGGCGTGTCGGGCGACAAGATCCGCCGCGGCGAGGTCGCGCGCGACGAGTTCGACCGCTTCGTCCAGGCCTCGCTCGAACTGCAGAGCATTCCGCTGTTCATCGACGATACCCCGGCGCTGTCGATCGCGGCCGTACGCACCCGCGCGCGCCGGCTGAAGCGCCAGCAGGGGCTCAACCTGATCATCGTCGACTACCTGCAGCTCTTGACCGGCACGCCGAATCGGGGCGGCGAGACTAACCGCGTGCAGGAAATCTCAGAAATCACCCGCGGCCTGAAGGCGCTGGCCAAGGAGCTGAGCGTGCCCGTCATCGCCCTCTCGCAGCTCAGCCGCGCGGTCGAGCAGCGCGAGGACAAGCGCCCGCAGCTCGCCGACCTTCGCGAGTCGGGCTCGATCGAGCAGGACGCCGACAGCGTCATGTTCGTCTATCGCGAGGAATATTACCTGGGCCGTGCCGAACCCGCCCGCCGGCCGGAGGAGAGCGAGGACAAGTACCTCCAGCGCCACGCCGAATGGTGGGACCGCATGGGCAAGGCCGGCGGCAAGGCCGAAGTCATCATCGGCAAGCAGCGTCACGGCCCGATTGGTACGATCACCTTGAGTTTTGACGGGGCGACGACCAAATTTGCTGACTATGTCGGCTCCGATCATCTCCCCGAAATCAACGAATAGCCCCGACGCCTGGGCGGGCTGGGTGCCGCCCACGGTCGAGGCGCCGCCGGGCGTCACCGGATTGATCACGGTCGATCTGCAGGCGATCGTCGAGAACTGGCGCCAGCTCGCCTTCCGCGTCGGACCCGGCTGCCTCACCGGCGCCGCCGTCAAGGCCGACGCCTATGGCCTGGGCGTGCTGCCGGTCGCGACCGCCCTCGCCGCCGCCGGCTGCCGCTGGTTCTTCGTGGCGACGCCAGACGAGGGCGTGACCTTGGCTCAGAGCCTCGCCAAGACGGCGCCGGACGCGCGGGTCGCCGTCCTGTCCGGCCCGATCCCCGGCACCGCGCGCGAATTGGCGGCCTATGCCAATCTCGTCCCGGTGCTGAACGATCTGAGCCAGATCTCCGCCTGGCAGGCTGCCGCTCCCGGACGGGTGGCGATCCTGCAGCTCGATACCGGCATGGCGCGCCTTGGCCTTCCGCCCGAGGAGATCGACCGGCTGGCCGCCGACCCGACCCTGCTGAACAACATGCCGGTCGCCGCCGTCATGAGCCATCTCGCCTGCGCCGACGAGCCGGATCATCCGTTGAACGCGGTGCAACTCGCGAGCTTCAGCGCCGCCGCGGCGCGCTTGCCGACGGCACTGCGCAGCCTGGCGGCGTCGAGCGGGATCTTCCTCGGGCCCGAGTATCATTTCGAGCTGGTTCGGCCGGGTGCCGCGCTGTTCGGACTGAACCCGACGCCGGCGCAAGCGAGCCCAATGCGCCAAGCTGTTGGTATCAAAGCAAAAATCCTGCAGGTCCGCGAGATTGACGCTGGCCGGACCGTTGGCTATGGTGCGACCTACGCCGCCGACCGCCCCCGGCGGGTGGCGACGCTGGGCGTCGGTTATGCCGACGGTGTCCTGCGCGCGGGCAGCAATGCGGCGCGCGTCTTCCTTGGTCCGGTGGCAATTCCCGTCATCGGCCGCATCTCGATGGATCTCGTCACTGTGGATGTCAGCGCCGTGCCGCCGCAATGGGTGCTCCCGGGCGGCTTTGTCGATGTGCTGGGGCCGCAATACGGCGCCGACGATCTCGCGCGCGATTGCGGCACGATCGGCTACGAGGTGCTGACGCGCCTGTCGCGCCGCCTGCTGCGTCTTTACGGACCGGTTGCCGCCTAGATGGGTGATATCCTCGCGACCATCGGCCGGCCGGCACTCGCCTTCTTCGCCAGCGTCGGACGCCTGTTCCTGTTCGCCGGCGTCTCCTTGAGCCACATCGTCCGCCTGCCCTTCTATGGCCGGCTGGTGCTGCGCCAGATGATGCTGATCGGCTACAACTCGCTGCCGGTGGTGGGGCTGACCGCGCTGTTCACCGGCATGGTGCTGGCGCTGCAGAGCCATACCGGCTTCGCCGGCCTGGGCGGCGACAGCGCCGTGGCGCTGCTGGTCGTGCTGTCGGTCACCCGCGAGCTCGGGCCGGTCATCGCCGGCCTGATGGTCGCCGGCCGGGTCGGCGCCGCCATCGCGGCCGAGCTCGGCACCATGAGCGTGACTGACCAGATCGCGGCCCTGTCGACGCTGTCGACCAACCCCTACAAATATCTGGTCGTGCCGCGCCTGCTGGCCGGGGTCATCACCATGCCGCTCTTGGTCGTGATCGCCGACATCATCGGCATCCTTGGCGGCTACGTCGTCGCGATCTACCTGCTCGACTACAACCCGTCGAGCTACCTGCATCAGACCTGGATGGCGCTCAAGACGCCGGACGTGGTGTCGGGCCTGATCAAGGCCGCCGTGTTCGGCTTCATCGTCACTCTGATGGGCTGCTATCACGGCTATCATTCGCGCGGCGGCGCCCAGGGCGTGGGCTCGGCCACGACCAATGCCGTCGTCTCCAGCTCGATCGTGATCCTGCTGATGGACTATCTCCTGACGTCGGTGTTCTTCTCATGACCGCCAAGATCGTCATCAAGGATCTCTACAAGAGCTTCGGGCCGAAGAAGGTGCTGCAGGGGCTCAACCTCGAGGTCGAGCAGGGCGAGAGCGTCGTGGTCATCGGCGGCTCCGGCACCGGCAAGTCGGTGCTGCTCAAATGCATCCTCGGCCTGCTGCACCCGGACAGCGGCGAGATCTTCGTCGACGGCCAGCCGACGGTCCGCCTTCGCGGGTCCGAGCGCGCCGAGATGATGGCCAAGTTCGGCATGCTGTTCCAAGGTGCCGCCCTGTTCGACTCCCTGCCCGTCTGGCAGAATGTCTCGTTCGGGCTGATCCAGGGCCAGGGCATGAAACTGCCCGAGGCGAAGCGGGTCGCGATCGAGACGCTGGGCAAGGTTGGCCTCGGCGCCGACGTCGCCGATCTCACGCCGGCCGAACTGTCCGGCGGCATGCAGAAGCGCGTCGGCCTCGCCCGCGCCATCGCCGCCAGGCCTGAGATCCTGTTCTTCGACGAGCCGACGACCGGCCTCGATCCGATCATGAGCGACGTGATCAACCAGCTGATCGCCGAGCGGGTGCGCGACCTGGGTGCGACCGCGCTGTCCATCACCCATGACATGGCGAGCGCCCGCAAGATCGCCGACCGGATCGTCATGCTCTATCACGGCAAGATCATCTGGCAGGGCAAGACCGCCGAGATCGACCAATCCGGCAACCCTTACGTCGACCAATTCATCCATGGTCGCGCCGAAGGGCCGATCCAGATGGAGGTGCGGGCCTCCTGATGCGCCAGCCCCTCATTCATACGGCCGGGAGCCGCTGATCCGATGGCCCGTCCCCGCAGCCGGTTCGTCTGCCAGGAATGCGGGGCCGTCCACAGCAAATGGAGCGGTCGCTGCGACGCCTGCGGCGGCTGGAACTCGCTCATCGAAGAGGCCGAGCCCGAAGGCCCGCCCAAGGGGCTGGGCGCCGCCGGCGTCGCCAAGGGCAAGCGCATCGCCTTCGTCGGGCTGGAAGGCAGCGCCGAAGCCGCTCCGCGCCGCCTGACCGGCATCGCCGAATTCGACCGCGTTTGCGGCGGCGGGCTGGTTCCCGGCTCTGCCCTGCTGGTCGGCGGCGATCCCGGCATCGGCAAATCGACCCTGCTGCTGCAGGTCGTGGCCTCGCTGGCCCTCGGCAAGGCCAAGTGCGTCTATATCTCGGGCGAAGAGGCCGTCGATCAGGTGCGCCTCCGGGCGAGCCGCCTCGGCGTCACTGCGGCGCCGGTCGAGCTCGCAGCCGCGACCAGCATCCGCGACATCGCCGCCTCGCTCGATCACGTGCACGCCGCCGACATCGTGGTGATCGATTCGATCCAGACCATGTATCTCGACATGCTGGATTCGTCGCCCGGCACCGTCAGCCAGGTGCGCGCCGCGGCCCAGGAACTGATCCGGCTGGCCAAGAGGGTCGGCTTCACGCTGATCCTGGTCGGGCACGTGACCAAGGACGGCGCCATCGCCGGCCCGCGCGTGCTTGAACATATGGTCGATGCAGTGCTCTATTTCGAAGGCGAGCGCGGCCATCAGTTCCGCATCCTGCGCGCGGTCAAGAACCGGTTCGGCCCGACCGACGAGATCGGCGTGTTCGAGATGACCGACGCCGGCCTGAGCGAGGTCGCCAACCCGTCGGCCCTGTTCCTGGCCGACCGCCATGGCGCGGTCAGCGGTGCCGCCGTCTTCGCCGGCATGGAGGGGACGCGGCCGGTCCTGGTCGAGATCCAGGCGCTGGTCGCCCCCTCGCCGCTCGGCACGCCGCGCCGCGCCGTCGTCGGCTGGGACTCCGCGCGGCTTGCAATGGTGATGGCCGTTCTGGACGCACGTTGCGGCCTTGCAATCGGATCGAACGACGTATACCTGAACGTCGCCGGGGGCCTGAGGATTTCCGAACCCGCTGCGGATCTCGCGGTGGCAGCGGCCTTGGTTTCGGCGCTGACGGGGCAACCGGTTCCGACCGACATGGTGGTGTTCGGCGAGATTGGCTTGTCCGGCGAGATCAGACCGGTCAGCCAGTCGGATGCGCGGCTCAAGGAAGCGGGCAAGCTCGGCTTCGAACGGGCGCTCGGGCCGGCGCGACGGGGACGGCAGAAGCCGGCATCGGCCGGCATCGTCCAGAATGAGATCGGACATTTGCAGGAGCTCGTCGATATGTTCGACATCGAGGGCAGCAACACCGCGACGATGAGGGCCTGAATTCCGTCATGAATGCGCTCGACATCATCGTCGTTGCCGTGGTCGCCATCTCGGGCCTGTTCGCGTTCGTGCGCGGCTTCGCCCGGGAGATGCTCTCGATCGCCGCCTGGGTCGGCGCCTTCGCGGTGACCTTCTATTTCTTCGAACCGTCGCGCGTCGTCGCCCGGTCGCTGATGAAGCCCTGGCTGGCCGACGTGGTCGCCCCGGCGGCGGTGTTCGTGATCTGCCTGATCGTGTTCTCCATCATCACCGGCGTGCTGTCGAACCAGGTGCGGCAGTCGAGCCTGGGCGCGGTCGACCGGGCGCTGGGCATGATCTTCGGCGTAGCGCGCGGCGCCGTCATCGTCTGCGCCGCCTATCTCATCATGACCCAGTTCCTGAAGGACGAGGATCGTCCGGACTGGGTGCGGTCCGCCCATACCAAGGGCCTGCTCGAAGCGGGTGCCCAGCAGCTCCGCGAAATCATCCCGCACAACACGCTGGAGCGCGGCACCCAGGCGGCGACCGAGGCGGCGCACAAGGTCAACGAAGGCAACCAACTGCGGCAGGACATCGACAAGCTCGGGACCGGACTCGTCCCCGATGCCAAGCCGGCCGACAAGACGGCTCCCGCCGGGCCGTCCCAGCAGGATCAGAACGGCCTCACCACTCTCTTCGGCAAAGCTCAGCAGACCGGATCCAAGCCATGACTTTCACGACCGTGCCGTTCGACGATGATCACTTTCATGAAGAGTGCGGCGTGTTCGGCGTGTTCGGACACTCGGAAGCCGCGGCGCTGACGGCGCTCGGCCTGCATGCGCTGCAGCATCGCGGCCAGGAAGCGGCCGGCATCGTCAGCTACGACGGCGCCCAGTTCCACGCCCATCGCGGCCTGGGCCAGGTCGGCGAGAACTTCAGCTCGCCCGCCGTCATGGAGCGCCTGCCCGGCAACGCGGCGATCGGCCATAATCGCTATGCCACGACCGGCGAAGTCGCGATCCGCAATATCCAGCCGCTGTTCGGCGACTTCGAATTCGGCGGCCTCGCCATCTGCCACAACGGCAACCTGACCAATTCCTACCAGCTGCGCAATCAGCTGGTCCGGCGCGGCAGCCTGTTCCAGTCGACCAGCGACACCGAGGTGATCATCCACCTGATCGCCACCAGCCTGCGCCGCTCGGTGCTGGAGCGGATGGTGGATTCGCTGCGCCAGGTCGAAGGCGCCTATTCGCTGGTCTCCCTGTCCAAGGAAGGCCTGATCGGCGTGCGCGACCCGCTGGGCGTGCGGCCGCTGGTGCTAGGCAAGCTCGGCGACAGCTATGTGCTGGCATCGGAGACGGTGGCACTCGACATCATCGGCGCCGATTTCGTGCGGGATATCGAGCCGGGCGAGATCGTCGTGATCAACGAGGAGGGCCTGCAGAGCCACCGGCCGTTCGGCGAGCGGCCGAGCCGGTTCTGTGTGTTCGAGTACATCTATTTCGCCCGGCCGGACAGCATCGTCGAAGGCACCGGCGTCTATGAGGTCCGCAAACGGATCGGCATGGAGCTGGCGCGCGAAACGCCGGTCGAGGCCGATACGATCATCCCGGTCCCGGACTCGGGCGTGCCGGCGGCGCTCGGCTACTCGCTCGAAAGCGGCATCCCGTTCGAGCTCGGCATCATCCGCAACCACTATGTCGGCCGCACCTTCATCGAGCCGACCGACCAGATCCGCCATCTGGGCGTCAAGCTGAAGCACAACGCCAATCGCCGCCATATCGAGGGCAAGCGCGTGGTGCTGGTCGATGATTCGATCGTGCGCGGCACGACCTCGCTCAAGATCGTCGAGATGGTCCGCCAGGCCGGCGCCAAGGAGGTCCATATGCGGATCTCCAGTCCGCCGACCAACAACGCGTGCTTCTACGGCATCGCGACGCCGGAGCGGGAGAAGCTGCTCGCCTCGCGTTTCGACACCGCGGGCATGGCCAAGTTCATCGGCGCCGACAGCCTCGCCTTCGTTTCGATCGACGGGCTCTATCGGGCGCTCGGCGACGTGAAGCGCGACCCCAAGGCGCCACGCTACTGCGATGCCTGCTTCACCGGCGATTACCCGATCCCGTTGCTCGATTTCGAGCAGGGCAATCTCGCGACCAACCTTTCCCTGATGAACGAGATCGCCTGACGATGAACGAACAGAAGAAGGACGGCCGGCTCGCAGGTCGGATCGCCCTCGTCACCGGCGCGTCGCGCGGCATCGGCGCCGCTGTGGCCCGGCGGTTCGCGGCCGAAGGCGCCCATGTCGTCCTGGTCGCCCGCACGGTCGGTGCGCTCGAAGAGGTCGACGATCAGATCCAGGCCGCCGGCGGCAGCGCCACCCTGGTCCCGCTCGATCTCCAGGAATTCGACAAGATCGACCAGATGGGTGCTGCGCTCTACGAGCGCTTCGGCCGGCTCGACATCCTGGTCGGCAATGCCGGGCATCTGGGTTCGCTCGGGCCCATGAGCCACCAGGATCCGAAGGTGTTCAAGCGGGTGCTGGAGACGAACGTCACCGCCAATTACCGGCTGATCCGCTCGCTGGAGCCGCTCCTGAAGCTTGCGCCCGCCGGCCGTGCGATCTTCACCGCCTGCGCCGCCGGCCATGAGCCGACCGCCTATTGGAGCGCCTATGCCGTCTCCAAGGCCGCGCTGGAAATGATGGTCCGGACCTGGGGGGCCGAATTGGCCAAGACCAACGTCAAGGTGGCACTCGTCGACCCCGGCCCGGTCGCGACCCAACTGCGCCGCACCGCCTTTCCAGGCGAGGACCAGGCCGTCATGGCGCAGCCCGACGATGTCGCGGGCCTGTTCCTGGAGCAGGTGCTGGCCTAACCCAGCGCCTGTGCAGCGCGCCAGGGCGGCAGATTGACCATCACGGTCGTGCCGCGTCCGGGCGCGGAATCGACCTCCAGCACGCCGCCATGCAGCTCGACGAAGGATTTCGCGAGCGGCAGGCCGAGGCCGACCCCGTCGCGCGAGCGCACGAACGCCCCCTGCACCTGACCAAACGGTCGCAACGCCACGGCGGCCTCCTCCGCGGTCATGCCGATGCCGGTATCCTGGACGGCGAGCGTCAGCTCGCCGCCGACCTTGCGGCCGACCTCGATCCGCACCCGGCCACCGGACGGCGTGAACTTGATCGCGTTCGACGCGAGGTTCAGCAGCACCTGGCGCAGCAGCCGCTCGTCGCCGATGCACCAGGGCGCGCCATTCTCGAAGCTGGTCTCGAGCTGGAGGCCGGCTTCGGCGACCCGCCCGCGCAGCATGCGGGCGCATTCGTCGATCATGCGCTTCAGGTCGATCCGCGCCTCCTTGAGCTCGACCCGGCCGGCCTCGATCCGCGCAATGTCCAGGATGTCGTTGATGATCAGCAGCAGATGCTGGGCGCTGTTGTGGACATCGCCCAGATACTCGCGATATTTCGGCACGCCGACCGGTCCCAGGATCTCGTCGCGCATGATCTCGGAAAAGCCGATGATCGCGTTCAAGGGCGTGCGCAGCTCGTGGCTCATGTTGGCCAGGAACTCGGACTTGGCCCGGCTGCTGCGCTCGGACGCGTCGCGGGCGTCGCGCAGGGCCTGCTCCAGCTGCTTGCGGTCGGTGATGTCCTGGATGACGCCATCAACCGCGATCGGCGCGCCGCTGCTGTCGAACTCGGGCGTGCCCATGGCATGGAGATGGCGGATCTCGCCATGGGCATCGACGATCCGGAAATCGAGGGCGTAGGACCGCCCCTCCTGCACCGTCCTCAGACTGGTATTGATCATGTCGAGGTCGTCCGGATGGACCAGGGGCAGGAAACGGTCGACCGTTGCCGGCGCCATGCCTGGCGGATAGCCCAGGATCCGGCAGGCTTCGACCGACCAGATCATCTCCCGGGTCGCGAAGACGCGGCGATAGCTGCCGAGCTGCGCCAGCACCTGCGCCTTGATCAGCACACGGCGTGACTCGGCGAGTTCGGCCGCCTGCTCCTGCCCCTCGTTCAGCAGGCGGACCAGCCACCAGGCGAGACCGACAAAGGTCGCCGAGAGCGCCCCGGCCACGATGATCGAGAAGACGAATTCGCTGTCCCAACTGCTGAGCACTTCGGCCTGGCCGGTGGACACCGTCACGATGACCGGAAAGTCCGGCAAGGTGCGATAGCTGACGATCCGGGCCGTTCCGTCGAAGACGCTGTGGGGATTGTCGTAGACCCCGCTGGGCACATCCTGCAGCGGAGGGTTGAACAAGGAGAATTTGCTGATCGCGTCCTCGCTGAGCGCCGCCTGATTGGGCACGCGCAGCAGCAATTGGCGGTCGGTGCGCAGGAGCGTGATCGCGCCGGCCGCGACCGGCCGAGCCCGTTCGAACATTTCAGCCAACTCGTCAAGGTCGATGGCGGTCACCACCAGGGCCACGCCGTCGGGACGGGGCGGCAGGCGCAGGGCCAGAGGCAGCAGGCGCCGCTCGCCGTTCGGCGGCCGGATCGACAGGCCCAGATAAAGATCACCCGGCTGGAGCGCCAGGCCCGCCTTGATGAAAGCGGCGTTGGTATAGTCAACCGGAGCCCTGCCGAAACTTTCGGGGGGCGCCAAGCCGCTGCCGTCCTCCAGAATCAAGCGGATACTCGCGAATCCGGGCCGCCCGGCGCCGGCACTGCGGGCCAGTGCCGCGAATTCGTTATCCAACCGCAGATTCGTCGCCGGGTGGAACGTCAGCCAGGTCTCGACCGTGCGCAGGATGGTCGCGGCGCTTCGCAACTGACCATCCACATGCTCGTCGATTGTTTCCGTGAGCCGCGCCAGCGTCTCCCGGCTCGACCCGATCCGCTCGCTGCGATTGAGAGACAGCCAATAGAAGGCGCTGCCCCAGACCGCCACCAGCGCAAGCGCCGTGATCAGGGCGGTCACCATCACGACACGCCGTTTCGAATCCGGCCAGATCAAACGGAGCAACGACGGAACGGGCATCGCGACGCCTCGGGCGAACGTTCTTGGCGATCGCCGCAATACCTCCGGAGATTGAGGTCGGCGGCTGAGCACCAGTGTTACACGGCCGAGACACCGCCGTCAGGCCCCTTCGACCGGACGGCGGCGCTCCTCAATCCTTGTCGGCGTAGGGATTGGTGCCCTTGCGCAGCATGACCCGGATCGGCGTGCCCGGCAGATCGAAGGTTTCGCGCATCAGGTTGATCAGGTAGCGCCGATAGGAATCCGGCAGATCGCCCGGCTTGGAGGAGAACAGCGCGAAGGTCGGCGGGCGCGTGTTGGCCTGGGTCATGTAGCGCAGGCGCAGGCGGCGGCCGTCGACCAGCGGCGGCGGATGGCGCTCCTGTACCTCGGCCAGCCAGCGATTGAGCTTCGGTGTCGCGATCCGACGGTTCCAGATGGCGTGGGCGTCGAGGCCGGCCTTCATCAGCTTATCGAGGCCGGCGCCGGTCGCCCCGGACACGGGCACGCACATGATCCCCAGCAATTGCGGCAGCGAGATCTGCAGCCGGTCGCGGAGCTTCTCGAGCGCCGCCGGCTTGTTTTCGATCAGGTCCCACTTGTTGATCGCGAGGATGATCGACCGCCCCTCGTCCTCGATCATGCGGGCGATGGTCAGATCCTGCTTTTCCAGCATCTGGGTCGCGTCGACGACCATGATCACCAGTTCGGCGAAGCGGATCGCGCGCAGCGTATCGGCGACCGACAGCTTCTCGAGCTTATGCTCGATCACGGACTTGCGCCGCAGCCCGGCCGTATCGATCAGCTTGATCGGCCGGCCGCGCCACGACCATTCGATCGCGATCGAGTCCCGCGTGATGCCGGCCTCGGGCCCGGTCAGCAGCCGCTCTTCACCCAGCAGCTTGTTGATCAGGGTCGATTTGCCGACATTGGGCCGGCCGACGATCGCCAGCTGGATCGGCTTGGTCGGATCGTCGGTCGAACCATCCTCGTCGAAGTCCGTCTCGGCGGTCGGCGACGGCTCGCCTTCGTCCCCGAATTCGGGCGCCTCGACCTTCGCGGCATAGGGTTCGAGCGCGTCGAACAGGTCGCTCAGGCCCTCGCCATGCTCGGCCGAAATGGCGACCGGATCGCCCAGGCCCAGCTCGAACGATTCATAGGCGCCGGCAAGGCCGCTTTTGCCCTCGGACTTGTTGGCGATCAGGATCACCGGCACGCTGCGCCGCCGCAGCAGGTCCGCGAAATGCCGGTCCATCGGCGTGACGCCGACGCGGGCGTCGATGACCATCATCACCACGTCGGCATCGTCGATCGCGCGTTCGGTCTGCTCGCGCATGCGCCCGGCGAGGCTCTGATCCTGCACGTCTTCTAGGCCCGCCGTGTCGATCACGCGGAATTCGATGTCGCCGAGGCGCGCCTTGCCCTCGCGGCGGTCACGCGTGACACCCGGCAGATCGTCGACGAGCGCCAGGCGCTGACCGACGAGCCGATTGAACAGCGTCGACTTGCCGACGTTGGGTCGGCCGATAATGGCCGCCGTGAAACTCATACCGTCCAAGTCCTTCCGACCGGCGCCCCGTCATCGGGCGCCGGTTCCATTCAGCTTCAGCGCAATGCCGTCAGCTGTCCATCATTGGTCATCAGATACAGCGAATTGTCGGCGACCACGGGAGCGAGGAACCCGCCTTCCGGCAGCTCGATCCGGCCCAACGCCTTGCCGGTATAGGGCGACAGCGACCAGGCCTGGCCGTTCGATCCAACCAGGATCAGCCGGTCGCCGGCGAGGATCGGACCGGCCCAATGGATCGGCCCCGACTTGCCCTCCATGTCGTCCCACTGGTCGAGCTGGGTCAGCCAGCGCACGCGACCATCGGCGCGGGTCAGGCAGATCACCTCACCGCTGGTCGACAGCAGGTAGATGAAATCGCCGGCGATCCATGGTGTATAGGTGCCGCCGACTTCCTGTTCCCAGGCCCGCTCGCCGGTCCTGAGGTCGATCGAGGCGACACGGCCGGAATGGCTGACGGCAATGACGCGGCCGCGGTCGATGACCGGGCGGCCGTGAATGTCGGCGAGCGTCGAGATGGCATCGAACCGGCGGGTCGCGGCCAGGCTGTCCTGCCACACGGTCCGCCCGTTCTCCATGCGCAGCGCCACCAGTTCGCCTGAGCTGAACGGCACGACCACGGTGCCGCTCTCGACCGCCGGGCTGCTGCCGCCGGCCAGCTCGGCCGTCTCGGGGATGCCGGCGTAGGTCCATTGCTTGTCGCCGGTCGCCTCCGAGAGCGCGAAGATCTCGTTGTCGACGTCGACGACCAGCACATGGCCGTCCGCGATGGTCGGCGCCTCGCGCATGGGAATGCCGAGCGTCGTGCGCCAGGCTTCCTTGCCGTCGGCGGCATTGAGCGCAACAACCTGGCCGTAGCCGGTCGTCACGTACAGCTTGCCGCCATCATAGCTGACGCCGCCGCCCCAAGCCTGGTTATCGTTGTCCTCAGGCGCCACATCGGTCTGCCACAGCCGCTTGCCGTCCGACGCCCGGAAGGCCGACACCTGCGACTTCGCATCCTTCACATAGACGACGCCGTCATAGACCACCGGGCCGGCCAGCAGCTCGCCATAGTTCGACGAGCCCTCGCCGATATCGACCTGCCAAGCCTCCTTCAGGCTATCGGGCAGCGCCGGATGCTGCATGACGTGGGTCGGCCCGCCGCTCGCCTGCGGCCAGTTCGCATTCGTCGCCGGCGGCGGCAGCGTGATCTGAAGCGATGCCAGGTCCGGATCGGGCTCGAGCTGCTTCTCGAGCGCCAGGACCGAGATCCGCTCGCCGGGGATGGCGTCCTTTTTCTTCTTGCCGAAGCTATCGCAACCGGCCAGCGCCAGAGGCAGGACCAGGAGAATCGTCAGTTTCTTCACGCTCAGCACTGGTCGCAATCCTCAGTTCTTCAAGCCGCTGGCGATTTCGGTGGCCCGCGAGCGCAGCGATGCGGGTGCGGCCAGATCGTCCGCCAGCCCCTGGTAGGTCTTGAGCGCGCCGGCCTTGTCGCCGGCCTTCAACTGGGCGAGAGCCGTCACTTCGAGCGCGGTGAAATGCCACGGTCCTTCGGTCAATGGCTTCATCCGGGCGATGACCTCGTCCGGCTTCGCCTGATCGACGCCGTAGAGGCCGTCCAGCACCGTTGCAAGATCGCGATAGACCTGCTCGACCGAGCCGTCGGCCGCAATCGCATTCAAGGCGGCGAGGCCGCCCTCCTTGTCGTCGCCCTTGGCCTTGAGCGCCGCCGCCTGGATGCGCGCCAGCAGGCCGTAGCTGGCCTTGTCCTGCGCCGCCAAGGCCTCGAACCCGGTGACGGCCTTGGCATTGTTGCCGTCGCGCACCATGGCCGCGGCCTCGGTATATTTGACGCCGAGCGCCTCGTACTGCTGCAGCCGCGAATTCTGATAGAGAACCCCGGCGGCGGTCGCGACCACGATCAGCACCGCGGCGCCGATGGCGTACTTGCCATAGCGCGCCCATAGCTTGGCCATGCGGTCGCGCCGCAGGTCCTCATCGATCTCTTGAAAGATGTCCGCCAATGCGAGACTCCGGGACGATAACGATTCACAGCAGGTGGAATCGACGCGGGCAGCGACAAGGCCGCCCGGAGTCGAACCACGAGAACGGGGCCGGACCATAGCGGGTCGCGCGGCCGGACGCAAACCCGCGACAGCATGGCGACGCAATCCTGTCGCCCGCCTCACCGGTGCTTTCCGGCAAAATCGCCCGCGGCACCTGGGTTGCCGGGAACCTTACAGGTGCGACGCCGTTTTCAGCCCGTGGAGATGCGCGCTTTTGCGGCAGGAATAGTCCCGGCCGAAGGACAAGAATCTCACGGGACCCCATGAGCATTGCCCCCCCTGAAGAACCTGGCCCTGCCGTCGATACGACCGCGGCGCCCCCCTGCGTCCTCATCGTCGAGGATGATTCGATGGTCGCGACCTACGTCGCCGAAGTGCTGCTCGAGGCCGGTTTCGAGGTCGCGGGCGTGGCCTCGACCGCGTCGGAGGCGCTCAGCCTCGCCGAGCAGCGCGCCTGCATCCTGGCGCTGGTCGACATCCTCCTGCCCGGCCCCAAGGACGGCATCGAGATCGCCGGCGAGTTGCGCCGGCGCTTCGGCATCGGCGCGATCTTCCTCAGCGGCACCAGCGATCCCGAGCATGTCGCCCGGGCGAAGCGGGTCAGCCCTTATGGCTTCCTGCAGAAGCCGTTCCTGCCGAGCCAGATGTACAAGGCGCTCGACAAGGCCCTGAAGCAGCGCCAGATCGAGCGCGGCGGCCGCACGCCGTCGACGCCCGCCTGATCAGTTCCCGCTCAGCGAAAAATCGAGGGCACCGATCGCCTGGCCGATCATGCCGTCGGCCGTGAGCAGCGGCAGGCCGATCCAGTAGTACGGGATGAAGTCGCGGCCGACCCAGTGCATCACCTCGCGCCCCTGCAGGACCTTGCCGGCGAAGACCTTGCTGTAGCGCCGGTGCCAGAATGGCTCCATGCGGTCGAATTCCAGCTCGTCGAAATATTTGCCGGTGCTGTCGCGCCCGACGAACTCGACGATGCGGGTCCCGATCAGCCGATAGCGCCAACGCCCTTCGACCACCTCGATGATCGCGAGGTTGGGCAGGATATCGACCAGTTCCAGCGGATCGATATCTGAGCGCTGGGGTATGCGCCCCTCCGCCCCGCCCTTGCTCAGCCAATAGTCATGCAGGCGGTGGATGACCGGCGACGGGATCTCGGCGAGCGTCAGCACGGGCATGGTCTCTCCGCCTCCCTCTTGCCGGTAAGTAGGCCAATACTCCAAGCGCCGGATGCTCGGCAACCGCGCAATCATTGCCGATCCGCCCGGGGTGAATTGCGCTATGGTGGCCCGCATTGACCGGCAGCCGCCCGACCGGAAGCGAGGCCTGCCGTTCCTGCTGTTCGACAATCAGGATTTTGGCATGATGGCGACCAACGACAAGGTGACGACCCCGGCCCTCGCGGCCTATGCCGGCCACGTGCTGCGCGACGCCGCCATTCCCGAACTGCCGAACCATTACCGCGGCAAGGTGCGCGAGAATTACGACCTGCCCGACGGCCGGCGGATCATCATCGCGACCGACCGCCTGAGCGCCTTCGACCGCATCCTGACGGCGGTGCCCCTGAAGGGCCAGGTGCTGACCCAGATCGCCCGGTTCTGGTTCGACCGGACGCGCGACATCTGCCCGAACCACGTCATCGAATATCCCGATCCGAACGTGCTGGTCTGCCGCAACCTGAAGATCATGCCCGTCGAGATCGTGGTCCGCGACTATTTGGCCGGCACGACCTCGACCTCGATCCTATCCATGTACAATGCCGGCCGCCGCGACATGTACGGCCATCATTTCCCCGACGGGATGCAGCCGAACCAGAAGCTGCCGCAGCCGATCATCACGCCGACGACCAAGGCGTTCGACGCCGGCCACGACGAGGAACTGACCCCGGACGAGATCGTGGCCAAGGGCCTGCTGAGCGCCGAGCAATGGGCCCATGTCTCGCGCCTGGCGCTGGCGCTCTTCGCCCGCGGCCAGGAAATCGCCCGGCAGCACGGTCTGATCCTGGTCGATACCAAATACGAATTCGGCTTCGACGGTGACGGCAATATCGTGCTGGCCGACGAGATCCATACGCCGGATTCGAGCCGCTACTGGTTCGCCGCAAGCTACCCCGCCCGCTTCGCCGCCGGCGAAAAGCCGGAGAGCTTCGACAAGGATTTCGTGCGGAGCTGGGTCGTCGCGCGCTGCGATCCCTATGTCGATGCGATTCCGGAGATCCCCGAGGAGATCAACCTCGAAGCGGCCCGGATCTATATCAGCGTCTACGAGACCATCACCGGCGAGCCCTTCCCCCTGCCGCCGGCCGACCAGCCGGTGCTGGAGCGGATCCGCGCCAACCTGAAGCGCTACTTCTAGGGTACAGGCCCTGCAACCGGGCGGCTTCCTCGACAGCCGCCCGGCTCGCCCCAGATATTCTTGCCCCACGAGCAAGAAACCCTATCCACTCCCGAGCATTCTTTCCGACCGACCGAAAGTCCATGTCTTGGCCGACGGCGCGCATCGCGTGCGCCCAACCAAGAGAACCCATCATGGACCTGCATCTGAACGACAAGACAGCCCTTGTTACCGGCGCAACCGCCGGCATCGGCCTGGAGATCGCGCGCAAGCTTGCCGCCGAGGGCGCGAAGGTCATCATCGCCGGCCGCGATCGGGCGAAGCTCGACCGGGCCGTCGAGAGCATCCGCAGTTCCGGCGGCGCCAAGGTCGAGGCCGTGCTGGCCGATCCGGGGACGGCTGCCGGGGCCGAAGCCCTGCTTGCCGCGGTGCCGCAGGTCGACATCCTGGTCAACAACCTCGGCATCTATGAGATCAAGGAATTTGCCGAGATCACCGACGCGGATTGGCGCCACTATTTCGAGATCAACGTGCTGAGCGGCGCCCGGCTGGCGCGGGAATATTTCCAGGGCATGCTGGCGCGGAACTGGGGCCGGGTCATCTTCATCTCGAGCGAATCCGGGGTGGCGACGCCCGGGGCGATGATCCATTACGGCATGACCAAGACGGCCCAGCTTGCCCTGTCGCGCGGTCTCGCCGAATTGACCAGGGGCACGAAGGTGACGGTCAATTCCGTGCTGCCCGGCCCGACCCGGTCGGAAGGCATCATCGACTTCCTGAAGAGCGCCGCCAGCGACCCCACGGCATCGGCCGAGGCGATCGAAGCGGAATTCTTCACCAAGCACCGGCCGTCCTCACTGCTGCAGCGGATGATCGAGCCGCAGGAGATCGCCGATCTCGTCGCCTTCGTCGCGAGCCCGCTGTCGTCGGCGACCAACGGCGCGGCGCTGCGCGTCGATGGCGGCATCGTGCCAACGATCGCCTGAGAAAGCGCCGGAGTGTGGGACGGCCCGGCCCCGAGCCGCCCCGCTACCGGAATGTCGCCGCGTAAGTCTCCGGCTTGAAACCGACGACCAGGTCGCCGCCGACATCCAGCACCGGACGCTTGATCATGGAGGGCTGGGCCAGCATCAGCGCGATCGCCCTGCCCTCGTCCAGCCCGACCTTGTCGGCGTCCGGTAGCTTGCGAAACGTCGTGCCGGCGCGATTGAGCAGCACCTCCCAGCCAACCTGCCGCGCCCAGCCTTCCAGCACGTTCCGCTCGACACCCGCCGACTTGTAGTCATGGAACCCATGGGCGATGCCATGGCTCTCAAGCCAACTGCGCGCCTTCTTCATCGTGTCGCAGGCCTTGATGCCATAGATCGTGACCGGCTTCGCCATCGGTGCGCCCTCTTCCTCGTTCCATCGTCCTGGGAGGTCCGGCATACCGCATTCCCGCGGATCGGCCAATCGGGGGCCGAGCATAAACGCCGAAGAGGGGGCACTGCCCCCTCTTCCATGCGAACGACCAGATGACTGGGAGCGCCGGGCGCCTCAGCTCGGCGGCGGGTTTCCGGACTGCCTCGACTGACCGCGGCTCCGGCCGCCGGGATATTGCGATCTCGAGCCGTTCGCCGCCTCGGTCGCCTTCTGCCACTGCTGGAAGCGGGCATAGAGGGCAGCCTTCTCCTCGGCAGAGGGCGGCGGACTCGCCGTCAGCTCGGCCTGCCGATCGAGATAGCCCTCGAACGCCTTGCGGATTTCGTCGTCGTTGTTGGACGCGGTCTTGCCATGTTGATCGAGCCAGGCGATGGCGGGGTCGAAGCGCTTCCAGCCAGGCAGGTCGGCCGCGAGATTGACCTCATGCCATTTCGGATGGCGCGGCGGCAGCAGGAACTTGTCGAACTTGCTGAAGAAGGCATCGACGAACGCTTCCGCCTGGTGAAAGCGGTCGGTGCCCGGACGCAGGTTGAAGATTGCCATGACCGCGCCGACGGCGACCGTGTCCAGCGACGTCCCCTCCGGAATCAGCTGTGGGTAATCCTCATGCGACAACTGGGCGGGGAGATAGGTCCCGAGCAGCGCCGGCGTGGGCGACACCGCGAGGAAATGCAAGCCGCTCGAGCCGTCGATCGACGAGAACAGCTTGACCGGCTTGCCGGCAACGAAGACCGCCGCGGAAATATCGCCGGTCTTGAGCGCCTGGATCGCGTCGGCCTGACCCAGATGCTGCTCCGCGATCGGGATGCCGAGCTGGCCGAATACGATGCCAGAGGTCATGCCCGTGCCGCTGCCGACCAGATCGGTGTTGACCTTCTTGCCGCGCAGATCTTCGAGCGACTGGATGTCCTTGGTCGCGAGGACTTGAAATTCCTCGTTATAGAGCTTGGTCACATAGCGGACATAGTCCGAGACGTCGGCGGTCGAGGGATCCTGGCGGATGAAGGCCAGCGCATCGGACTGGACGATGGCGATGTCGACGTTGCGCAGGTAGCGAAGGTCGAACAGGTTCTGCACCGACCCCTTGCCAATCATCGGTAGGACGCGCAGTTGGCTTTCGCCGTCCAGCACCGCGGCGAGATCTGCGGCCACGCGCAGGTAGGTGCCATCGATGCCGCCAGTGATGATGCCGATGCCGCCGTGCTTGGCCAGGACGCGCGCATCCTTGTTCGGATCATCCGCCTGGGCGCCGGCCAAGGGCGCCGAGATCATCCAACCTGCGAGTACACTGGCGAGTATTACTCTTATTATTGTTTTCAATAGAACCCCCCATCCTATGCGAGAACAAAATAGGAATGAATCGCCGTACAGATGCAAAGTTCTATGTTTAACTGCATTTACCCCCGGCATATTATCTATTGAAATCCGGAGCGGTGCAAGTTTAACATACTTAATTAAGCACAATTTGCCGACCCTCTCGGCTCCGCCAAGACGCGCTCAATCCTATGACTTCGGGGGGAGTTGACGATGGTCGAAGCGCGTTGGGAAAAAGCGGACGGCCCGGATGCCACCGAGCCGTCGGCTGGGGGCTTTTACAAGACGCTGTTCCTCGAAGAAGTGCTGTTGGACGTCACGCTCGCCATCGACATGGGCGGGCCGGTCTTCCTGCTTGGCGACAAGGGCGCCGGCAAGAGCGCCCTCGTCCACCAGGCGGCGCGCCGGCTCGGCAGCCGCTATCACGTCGCATGGCTCGAGGGGCACCCGAAACTGACGCTCGACGAGGTCGTCGAGGCCTGCCGGCGCGGCTTCGATCCCGAAATCTGGAACACCCTCACCGTGCGGCCGTTGCGCCCATCCCAGGAAAATCGCCGGCCGAGCGACAATCTGCTGATCGTCGAGGGCGCCGAGGCGATCTCGCCGCGATTTCTCGAGCAACTGGTCGCGGTCTCGAACGGCTACGAGAACCTGATGCCGAGCCATCGCATCCTGTTGGCCGGTCATAGCGACTTGGCGCCGGTCGTGGAAAGGAGCCAGCTCCGCAATAATTGGGGCGCCCCGCTCGTGCTGCAACTCGTGCCCTGGCCCGATGAGGAGGTGGCGCCGTTTCTGCGCCATCGCCTGTCGTATGTGGGCGTGCAGGCGCCGGAGGCCCTGAACGAGACGGTCGTGGCCCGCATCACCCATGATGCCGGCGGCAATCCCAGGCGGATCCTCGAACTGGCGCAGGATGCACTGCAGCGCGCCGGCTGCCTCGACGCCCATCTCGACATGGACTTGCCCGAAGCGCCGCCACCCAGCCCGCCGCCCGTCACCAAGCCGCCGCCGACGATCGACCTCAAGCTGGTCAGCAACAGCGCACCCATCGCCGCCGCCCCGACCGAACCGGTGCAACCGACCCAGCGCGCACCCGCCGGGCCGGCCACGCTCATCCTGCCCGGTCGCCCGCGCGGTCGGCCGGTCGTCGCCGCCGTCGTTCTCGTCTCCCTGGGGGTGCTCGGCTATTGGGGCTACGATCAATGGCCCACCCTCTCCGGCTGGCTGGCCGCACGGGCGACCAGCGGCGCACCCGCCGTGCCGGTTGCGGCCGCGATCCATTCGGGGAACACCGCCGTGCCGCCGGCGGCGACCGCCTCCAGTCACGCCACCACGCCGGTGCGTGCCGTGGCGGCGGATCCGATCCCGGCCACCGCGCCCCCGGCAGCCCCGCCCCCCGCTGCAGCGACCATGATCGCCCAAGCGCCGCAGACCGCTCCGACGCCGGCGGCCGTCGCGCCTGCCGTCCCGGCCACCAATCCGCCGCCGAGCGAGACCGCAATCGCGGCACCGGCGACGCAAGCACCGCCGACCGCAGCAGCATCCCCGCCGGTGACGATTACGCCCGCCGCCCCGGCGGCGGCGCCCCAGCCTCCAGCGCCAGCACCAGCACAAACATCGACACCGGCTCCGACGCCTGCCCAGGCGACGTTGTCCGCTCCGCCGCCACCGCGCGAGGCAGCAGCCCCGAACCCGCCTGCTCCGGCGCCATCCGCTCCGGCACCTGCCGTGGCCCAGCCGCCACAGCCATCGGCGCCCACGGTCGCGCAAACCCCGACGCTCGCCCCGGCTCAGGCCCCGCCCTCGGCCGCCGCGCAAAAGCAGATCGACGACCTGATCGAGCGCGGCAACACCTTGCTGCGGACGGGCGATTTCGCGGCTGCACGGCTGTTCTATATCCAGGCCGCCCGCATCGGCAGCGCCAAGGCATCGACCGCCGTGGCCTGGACCTATGATCCGCAGGTGCTGGACCGCATGGGCGTGGTCGGTAACCACGGCGACCCGGACAAGGCAGTGGAATGGTACCGCAAGGCGGCGGCATTGGGCGACGAAGGCGCCGTCGAGCCATTGCGTCGCCTGTCAGGAAAATAAGCCGCCGGTCGCGACACCCGTCGACGCTCCACGCCGCCGCTAGGCGTCGTGCCGCAAGCGACTCAGTGGCCACGCCCCCAGGCGTTCATAGCGACCCTGCCCGTGCCAACTGCGCACCAGGACGAATTCCCGCGCGGTCCAGGTCAACGGCTCGTCCAACATCGTCATGCCGATGGATCTGCGGTCGTAGAGCAACGTCATGTGCGGCGTGATGCGATGCCTGCCGATTTCGAGCCCGACCTGTCCGAGGGCAGCACCAAGGGCCTCATGCAACGCCAGCAGCCCGACGACACCGTCATCGCCGCCCAAGACAAACGGATAGCCGTTTTCATTACCCTGAAAACCCAGCGTGTGATTGAACGCCACAGTAAATTCAGGAAACCGGACGGTCGACGCGGCATGCTTCGCGAGCTCGATGATCTCGTCCGGAAGGCTATGATAAGGACCGAGCGGAACGAGCGAGACGTGCAAAACTCCAGCCGGACGCAACGGCCCCGACAGCCCATGCCCAGACTTCTGCGCCTCGGCAAACCGTACGAAACGACTGGCCGCCGCCAGGTCAGGCTGGACGGCAAAGAACACGCTATCGTCGTGTGGTGGCGTGCGCGACGGCGGCGGCTCTCGCTTTGGCCGCATGTTCCAGAAATCGAACTGAAGCTGGTTGGGATCCACCATGCGCCGCCGCGATGACATCTGGTCGCCTCCCGTACCCCAGCCGCTCATCGAAGCTTCCGATGTAGGACGCGCAACCGCCCTTGGGAAGGAGCCCACCACATTTCCCAAGCCGCCGATGGTAATCCGAGGCCGCTACGCGCCGTAATCGGTGCCGCCTCGACCTTCCATCGACACTTTCGGGCCGGCATCGCGATGAGCCCGCTGCAATACCAGAAGCGCATCCGCCCGCAGGTGGCGCAGGCTATCTCTTGACTTTCTGACATGCGTCAGATATTTCTTACATATGACAGATAACCCGCACCCGGTGGCCACCGGGGACCAGCTGCTGGCGATGCTGGCGGCGCTCGCAAATCCGCACCGGCTGCGAATCATCGCGGTGCTGTCGGCCGGCGGGCGCAACTACATCAGCCAACTCGCGCGCGAGATCGGCATCAGCCGTCCGCTGCTGCATCTGCACCTGCAGAAGCTCGAAGAGGCCGGCCTCGTCACGAGCCAGCTAGAGCTGTCTCGCGACGGCAAGGCGCTCAACTACTTCGAGGTCACCGACTTCGCGCTTGAACTCACGCCGGCCGCCATTGCTGAAGCGGCGAACTCCCTGAAGATCAAAGCTGAAAAATAGAGGCAACCCATGTCCGAACATCTGTACCTCCTGACGATCTGTCTCCCGCTCGTGACCATCCTGCTCGTCTTCGGCATGCGGTATTTCTCGGCCATCCAGCAGGCGAAGGCCCGCCTGGCCGGCGAGGACGCCTACCGCCGGATCGCGGAACAGGCGGTGGCGGCCCAGGCCGAGAATGCCACCGCGCTGGCTGCCATCCAGGCGGTGCTGGCCGACGTCAGCACCCGTCTGATCGCCGTCGAGAAGATCCTGAAAGAAGTCGAGTAACGGACAGGCGCAAACGTTCGGACGGACATCACATCACGACCAGCGATGAGAAGGAGTTATCGGAATGATCGAAGTATCGGTGTTGCGCCTGTACGCGCTGAGGGCCGCTTATCTTCTTCTCATCGTGGGGCTCGGCGTCAATATATGGCCGGCGATCATCCACCATGACAAGCCGTGGGACCTGATGCAGGGAGTCGTCTGCTGCGTGCTGGGGGCAGTATCGGCCCTGGCGGTCCTGGGGCTCAGATATCCGCTGCAGATGCTGCCCTTGCTGCTCTTCGAGCTGGCCTGGAAGTCGATCTGGCTGGTGGTCGTCGCAGTCCCGCTCTGGTCCACCGATCAGATGGATGCGGACACCTGGGAGACGGCCAAGGCCTGCCTGATGGGCGTGATCTTCCCGCTCGTCATTCCCTGGCCCTACGTGTTCGCGAACTATGTGACGAAGCGCGGGGACCAGTGGCGCTGGTCGACCTGACCCGGACGGTGCCGGGGCGAAAGCCCCGGCACAACGCCTCGCGCCCTCACTCCCACTCGATGGTGCCCGGCGGCTTCGACGTGATGTCGTAGACGACGCGGTTGATGCCCTGGACCTCGTTGATGATGCGGGTCGCGACCCGGCCCAGGAAATCATGGGGGAACGGGTAATAGTCGGCGGTCATGCCGTCGGTCGAGGTCACGGCCCTCAATGCGCAGACATGGTCGTAGGTCCGGCCGTCGCCCATGACGCCGACCGTCTTGACCGGCAGCAGCACGGCGAAGGCTTGCCAGATCTGGTCGTAGAGGCCGGCCTTGCGGATCTCGTCGAGATAGACCCGGTCGGCGTTCCTGAGCACGGCCAGGCGCTCGGCCGTGATCTCGCCCGGGATGCGGATGGCGAGGCCGGGGCCCGGGAACGGATGGCGGCCGACCATGCGCTGCGGCAGGCCGAGCTCGACGCCCAGCACCCGCACCTCATCCTTGAACAGCTCGCGCAGCGGCTCGACCAGCTTCAGCTTCATGCGCGCCGGCAGGCCGCCGACATTATGGTGCGACTTGATGGTGACGCTGGGCCCTCCGGTGAAGGAGACGCTCTCGATCACGTCCGGATAGAGCGTGCCCTGGGCCAGGAAGTCGGCGCCGCCCAGCTTCTTCGCCTCGTCGTCGAACACGTCGATGAAGCTCGAGCCGATGATCTTGCGCTTCTGCTCCGGGTCGGTGACGCCGCTGAGCCGCTCCAGGAACAGCTTCGAAGCATCGACATGGACCAGCGGAATGTTGAAATGGTCGCGGAACATCGAGACCACGTCCTGGGCTTCGTCGCCGCGCAGCAGGCCATGGTCGACGAAGATGCAGGTGAGCTGGTCGCCGATCGCCTCGTGCAGCAGCTTGGCCGCGACCGAGCTGTCGACGCCGCCCGACAGGCCGCAGATGACCCGGCCCTCGCCCACCTGCTCGCGGATGCGGGCGATGGCCTGGGCCTTGAACGCGGCCATGGTCCAATCGCCGCGGCAGCCGGCGATCTTGTGGGTGAAGTTCCTCAAGAGCTCGGCGCCGCGCGGCGTGTGAACCACCTCGGGATGGAACTGCACGCCGTAGAAGCGCTTCGTCTCGTTCGCGATCGCGGCATAGGGTGCGCTGTCGCTGACGGCGATGACCTCGAAGCCTTCGGGAATGGCGTCGATCCAGTCGCCGTGGCTCATCCACACCTGTTCCCGATGCCCGACGTCGAACAGGCCGTCGAACAGGGATGAGGACCGGACGACCTCGATGAAGGCGCGGCCGAACTCGCGATTATGGTTGCCGGTGACGTTGCCGCCGAGCTGCTGACACATGGTCTGCTCGCCATAGCAGATGCCCAGCACCGGCACGCCCAGCTCGAACACCACGCCGGCCGCGCGCGGGCTGCCCGCTTCGGTCACCGAGGCCGGCCCGCCCGACAGGATGATCGCCTTGGCGCCGAAATCCCGGATCTTCTCGGCCGGGGTCGAGAACGGCTGGATCTCGCAATAGACGCCGCTCTCGCGCACCCGGCGGGCGATGAGCTGGGTCACCTGGCTGCCGAAATCGAGGATCAGGACCCGGTCGTGGGTGGCGGCGATGGGATCGAAAGCAGAAGCAGTCATGGTCAAGATCCGGGTTGGGGCGGCAGGTCGGTGAGATCCGGCCAGGCGAAAAGAGTTTGGGCGACCGTGGCGCCGGCGACGGCGAGGTCGGTCTCGGCGATGGTCACCCCGCCGAGCGCACGGCAGAAGCCGAGCGCCGCCGGGGCATTGAGTACGGTCGCGACCGCCGATCGGCAGCCAGCGGCCACGAGCCCGCCGGCCAGGGCGTGGAACAGGCGGCGGCCGACGTCGCGGCGCTGGAAGCCGGGCGCGATGAACAGCATGTGCAGCTCGCCGTCGATGCCCTCGACCGGCGAGCCGGCGGGGCTGCCGGTCGCGAAGCCGACGATCCCGGCCGCGTCATCGACCGCGACCCAGGTCGGGTGGGTCGCCTGATGCGCCCCGATCAGCGCCTGCCACATGGGCGCGCGGCGCTCGATCGTCACCGCGTCGGCCATGGCGTGGGGCACGCGGGCGGCATAGGCCTGGCGCCAGGCCTCGACATTGACGCGCGCGATCGCCGCCTCGTCGCCAACGGCGGCGCGGCGCAGCGCGATCATGCCGCGTCCACCGCCACGACGTCCGCCGCGTCGCCTGATGCGACGTCCTCAGCCGCCGTCTTTGCGGCTGCCGGCTCCGGCGCGCGCCGCTCCATCACAGCGACGAAGAAGCCATCGGTCCCGTGGCGGGCCGGCGTCAGCTGCAGTGTGTCGGTCGCGACGGGACACGGCGTGCCGATCGCGTCCTTCCAGACCTGGGCCATCGGCACCAGGGTGAAGGCCGGATGGCTGCTGAGGAAGTTCCGGATCTGGCCGTCGTTCTCGGCCGGCAGCATCGAGCAGGTCGCATAGATCAGCCGGCCGCCCGGCTTCACCAACCGCGCGGCGCTGTCGAGGATGCTGCCCTGCAGCGCCGACAGTTCCTCGAGATCGAGCGGACGCAGGCGCCATTTGGCGTCCGGGTTGCGTCGCCAGGTGCCGGTACCGGTGCACGGCGCATCGACGAACACCCGGTCGAAGCTCTCGGCGTGGCGCTTCACCCACTTGTCGCGCTCGCTGGTGAGCGGTTTGCGTTCGACATTGCTGATGCCGGCGCGCCTGAGCCGCACGACCGCGCGCTCGAGCCGCTTCTCCGAGATGTCGCAGGCGACCAGATGGCCCTTGTTCTGCATGCCCGCGGCGAGCGCCAGGGTCTTGCCGCCGGCGCCGGCGCAGAAATCGACCACGCGCATGCCGGGCTTGGCGAGCGCCAGCAGCGCCGCCAATTGCGAGCCCTCGTCCTGAACTTCGATCCGGCCGGTCTTGAACACGTCGAGCGTCGCGAGCGGGATGCGCTTGTAGACGCGCAGGCCCGTCGGCGCCAGCGGCGTCGGCAGCGCCTCGACCCCCTCGTCCGCGAGCGCCGAGCGGGCATCTGCCCGGTTGGCCTTCAGGCGATTGACGCGCAGGTCGAGCGGTGCGGTGTCGTTCATCACGCCCAGCTCGGCATCGACCTGGTCGCCGAACAATTCCTGCCAATGGGCGTCGAGCCATTCCGGATAATTGAGCCGGACCGGCCGCGGCATCTCGGGATGCAGCAGCGATTTGCCCTTCAGGCCCTTGACGACCTGCTGCTCCAGGATGCCGAGCGGATTCGGCCGGAAGCGGTCGCCGTCGCAGGCGCGCGCCAGCGCCTCCGGCTCCCAGCCCTCGACCAGGATCAGCGTCGCGAACAGGCGCAGGCGCGCGTCCGGCTGCTGGTTGCCGTTGAGCCGGCGGATCCACCAGTCGATCGAGGCGCGATGGCGCAGGATCGAATAGATATGCTCCGAGATCGCGGCACGGTCCTTGGCGCCGACGAAGCGGTGCCGGCGGAAGTAGCCGCCGACCACGTCGTCGGCGGCGCCATGGCCCTCGCCGATTTCGCCGAGCAGTTCGATTGCGGTCTGAAGGCGCGCACCGGGGGTCATCGGGTCTGCTCCGAGCCCAGGGACAAAGACATCGACGGACGCGTGGTGAGGCGGGCTATCTCACATCCCCTGGCGGTAATTGGGCGCCTCCCGCGTGATCGAGACGTCGTGCACGTGGCTCTCGGCCAGGCCGGCGTTGGTGATCCGCACGAATTGGCAATTGCGCTGCATTTCGGCGATGGTGCCGTTGCCGGTATAGCCCATGGCCGCCTTGAGGCCGCCGATCAGCTGATGGATGACCTGGCCGACCGGGCCCTTGTGCGGCACGCGGCCCTCGATGCCTTCCGGCACCAGCTTGAGCGTCGAGGACACCTCGGCCTGGAAATAGCGGTCGGCCGAGCCGCGCGCCATGGCGCCGACCGAGCCCATGCCGCGGTAGGACTTGTAGGTGCGGCCCTGGTAGAGAAACACCTCGCCCGGCGCCTCGTCGGTGCCGGCGAACAGCGAGCCCAGCATGGCGCAATCGGCGCCGGCGGCGATCGCCTTGGCGAGGT
This sequence comes from Aliidongia sp., assembly GCA_035310205.1. GTDB lineage: Bacteria > Pseudomonadota > Alphaproteobacteria > ATCC43930 > CGMCC-115725 > Aliidongia. The sequence continues at coordinate 4,774 of DATGEK010000037.1, read as the reverse complement.
CGCCCGAATATTTGATGCCGCCGTCGGCGATCACCGGGATGCCCGACTTGCGGCATTCCTCGACCGCATCGGAGATCGCGGTCAGCTGCGGCACGCCAACGCCGGCGACGATGCGCGTCGTGCAGATCGAGCCCGGCCCGATGCCGACCTTGACCGCGTCGGCCCCGGCCTCGATCAGCGCGCGGGCGCCAGCCGCGGTCGCGACATTGCCGGCGATGATCTGGGTATAGTTCGACAGCCTGCGGATCTCGGCGATCGATTCGAGCACGCCGGCCGAATGGCCGTGGGCCGTGTCGATCACCAGCACATCGACCCCGGCATCGAACAGTGCGGACGCCCGGGCCTTGCCCTCGGTGCCGACGCCGGTCGCCGCCGCCACGCGCAGGCGGCCCTGCGCGTCCTTCGACGCGTTCGGATATTGCTGCGCTTTCTCGATGTCCTTGACCGTGATCAGGCCGACGCAACGATAATCGGCGTCGACGACCAGCAGCTTCTCGATGCGATGCTGATGCAGGATGCGCCGGGCTTCGTCGCCGGACACGCCGTCGCGCACGGTGACGAGCCCGTCCCTGGTCATCAGTTCCGAGATCGGCTGTGCCTTGTTGTCGGCGAAGCGCACGTCGCGGTTGGTCAGGATGCCGACCAGGCGCTTTGTGCCGCGCTCGACCACGGGAATGCCGGAGATGCGGTTGGCCGCCATCAGATCGAGCGCGTCGCCCAGCGTCGCTTCGGGCGTAATGGTGACCGGATCGACCACCATGCCGGCCTCGAATTTCTTGACCCGGCGCACTTCGGTCGCCTGGGCCTCGATATCCATGTTCTTGTGAATGACGCCGATGCCGCCGGCCTGGGCCATGGCGATGGCCAACGGCGCTTCGGTGACCGTATCCATGGCCGCGGACAGCAGGGGGATGCCCAGTTCGATCGTCTTGGTCAGCCGCGCCTTGGTGCTCACCGTCGCGGGCAGGACGTTGGACGCGGCCGGCACGAGCAGGACGTCGTCGAACGTGAAAGCTTCTTTGAACTGCATGCCGCCTCCGGAAAACCGAGTGGCATCGCAATATACACAGAACGCCGATTTCCGAAAGGATCGGGTGCCCGCCCCCGGACCATGGCTGGCAATAAAATTTCGCGCGAGTAAATCGATCCGCCTCTGCCGATTATACTACGGTTGCCTAGGAGAATCCGGGCAACGCTCGACGCCGCCGGTCGCGCGCAGTTTTAGGCCTGGGCCGCCTTGCGGAACCCCGTCGCCACCACATAGACCTCGGCGCTGTCGGCGCGGCTCGCCGACGGCTTGGCGTGGCCGACCTTGTCGAAGTCGCGCTTCAGGCGATCGAGCAGCGTCTTCTCCGTGCCGCCCTGGAACACCTTGGCGATGAAGGTGCCGCCCTGGGTCAGCACCTCGGCGGCGAATTCATAGGCCGTCTCGGCGAGCGCCATGACGCGGATATGGTCGGTCGCGCCGTGCCCCGTGGTCGGCGCCGCCATGTCGCTGAGCACCACGTCGGCCGGACCGTCGAGCAGTTCCTTGAGGCGCGCCGGCGCCGAATCGTCGAGGAAGTCGAGCTGGATGTGCGTGGCGCCCGGCACCGCGTCCATTTCCAGGTAATCGATGCCGACGACCTTGCCGGTCGGCCCGACCCGCTCGACCGCGATCTGGCACCAGCCGCCGGGCGCGCAGCCGAGATCGACGACGCGCTTGCCCTTGGCCAGCACATGGAACTTGTCGTCGAGCTGGGCCAGCTTGAAGGCCGCGCGCGAGCGATATCCCAGGCGCTTGGCTTCCGACACATAGGGGTCATTGAGCTGTCGCTGCAGCCACAGGGTCGAGCTGGTCGAGCGCTGCTTGGCGGTCTTGACGCGCACGACCATCTGGCGCGAGCCGGAGGGCTTGTCGATGCGGCTGCCGGCGCCGCCGCCCTTGTTCTTGGCGCCGGTCATGGAATTCCCGTGAGTCTGTTCATGGCGGCGCTATGTGGACAGCGCCGCCGGCCGGATGCAAGCGTCGGGAACGCCGGTCCGCGTTGCGGCATGCAGGCCGGCGAGGATGCCCTCGCGCACGCCGCGGTCGGCGACCCGCAGCCTACCGACCTTCCAGGTTCGGCAGATCGCCTCGAGAATCGCGCAGCCGGCGATCATCAAATCGGCCCTGACCGTGCCGATGCACGGCTCGCGCGACCGTTCCGCCGCGTTCATGACGACCAGCTTGCGCGTGATCTGCCGGATATCGGCGAAATCCAACACGGTGCCATCGACCCGCTGCCGCTCGTAGCGCTGCAGCCCGAGCCGGATGCCGGCGAGCGTCGTGACCGTGCCGGACGAGCCCAGCATCTGCACGCCGCCGGCCGCCACTTGTTCGGCGATGCCCCAGCGGCCATCGAAATCGGCGAAGGCATCGCGCACGGTACCGACCATCTGGGCGAAGACGACCGGGCCCGTCGCCTCGCCCGGCTTCGGCTGGAACCGTTCGGTCAGCGAGACGACCCCGAACGGCAGCGAGATGACGTCGCGAATCTCGGTCTCGGTGCTGCCGTCGGCGCCGTGGCCGACACCAACCCACAGGAGTTCGGTCGAGCCGCCACCGATGTCGAACACGACCGCATGGGGCCGGTCGGGGTCGAGCAGCGGCGCGCAGCCGGCGAGCGCCAGCCGCGCCTCCTCCTCGGTCGGGATGATTTCGAGCTCGAGCCCCGTGCGTTCCTGGACCCGGGCCAGAAACTCGCCGCAGTTCGCCGCCCGACGGCAAGCCTCGGTCGCGACGAATCGGGCGTGGGTCACCTCGCGCTGGTCGAGCTTGTCGGCGCAGACCGAGAGCGCGTCGATCGTCCGCGCCATGGCGGCCTCGCTCAAGACACCGCTCGCCTGCAGCCCTTCACCCAGCCGCACGATGCGCGAGAAGCTGTCGACCACGCGCAGCCGGTCGCCTGCCGGCCGCGCGATGAGCAGCCGGCAGTTCGTGGTACCAAGATCGAGGGCCGCGAATAGCTCGCTGCGCCGGAAAAAACTCATCCAGCCTCTCCCGCGTCGGACCCGCCGTGGGTCGCGACCGGGTCAAGCATGCCTAGAGATGGCTGGATGCGCAATCTGCGCAACGCTGCTCCGATCGAAAGAGCTTTCGCACGGGCCCAACCCATGCTAGTTACCCGCCCCGTCAGCAAGGCCAGCGCCGCGCCGAAAGCCGCGTTGGGGGATCGTCTAATGGTAGGACAGCGGATTCTGACTCCGTCAATCGAGGTTCGAGTCCTCGTCCCCCAGCCAACCTTCGTGCCCAGTGGCGGCACGCGGTTCTGACACAACATCAATCCGAATGGGCACTCGAGACGCTCGGCGCGACGGCGATCGCGCGTTCGTTTCGATAACGGCCCCCCTCCTCGGCAGTTGAGCCGCCAGGGTTCGACTTCGCCCCCTGCCTCACGAGTCCGACCAATGGATCACTGGGCACGTCTGCTCGGCTGATTTTAGGCACGACCGCAACCGTCCCACGCCAAAATCCGCGCCGACGGCGTTGCGCGAGGACAGTACTGATCAGCAATAATTCTGCGGATCAACCGGCAAATGCGGGTATTTTTCCCAAATCAACTTAGAATAATCTCACAAAACTGAGAATTAACCAACCGTTAACCGATAAATCTAAAAAATGCCACAGCACATGTGCCGGACGTTTATTATGTTTGTCCTCGCAAACAACGAGGACATTCCATTCATCATCTTCCGAATCGACGCGACATTCATTGCGCGGCGCATAGTATGCATGAGTAATTTGCATATAGAGCTGTAAGTGCCGGATCCCGGCACGGCCGCGTTTCCCTTCACTCCGTCCGGCGTCTCCCAAGCATCGAGAGATCATCTCGGTCTTCGGAAAGGCATGCGCGGACGACAAATACATTCCCGAGATAGATCAAGTAAATTCATATAGGCCATGCGCACCACAAGTACACTGTGCGCACCATCCAGTTAATTGCTTTGCATCACGCTAGATATTTTCGACACATACGCTCGGAGATATCTAATTGAGAACGTTTGTCTGCGATTATTCCAGACCACCCCCCCCCGCCTATGCTTGAAACAATACAGGATCTTGTGAATGAGTGAGAACTTGCAGGGTGCCTTTGGCGCCCGTGGTCGGCTTGCGCTTGCCTGCGGTACGATGTTCGTTGTCGCTGCTGGATCTGCGGTTTCCAGCAGTGCGTTCGCCGGTACGAGATTGACCGCGGCCGCTCAGTCGGCGACGGTCCCGGCGAACCAGTCGGTGGCGATCAACCTGACCAACCACGCCACCGTCCCGTACAGACAGGGTGTCTGGATCAAGTCGTTGGGGACCTCGGGTACCCACGGCAGCGTGGCCTGGACGAGCGGCTCCACGGCGACTTACACGCCGGGCAGCTACTACGCTTCGCTGGCCCAGGGTTCGAGCGCAACCGACAAGTTCAACTATTGCCTGACCGATAACGCCGGCGCTTCGAGCTGCAACACCGTGTCGGTCACGGTTCAGGGCACCGCCGCCACGACGACCCCGACGCCGCCGACGACCCCGACGCCACCCACCACCCCGGCCAACGCCAGCTATAGCTGCGTGCGCAACTGGTACGTGGCGACGAACGGCTCGGACAACGCCAACGGCAACTCGGCTTCGACCCCGTGGGCGACGATCCAGCATGCCGACCAGAGCGGCCAGCTCCAGGCCGGCGACTGCGTCAACATCGCCAGCGGCACCTATCAGATGCCGAACACGGTCTATCTGAGCCATGGCGGCAATGCCAACTCGTCGACC
>DATGEK010000036.1:0-28805 GCA_035310205.1 Aliidongia sp. | reverse complement strand
GCCACGCGCTGGCGCTGGCCGCCGGATAGTTGCCCGGGCTTGCGCCGGGCGAGCGGCCCCAGCTGCACGAGATCGAGCGCCTCACCGACGCGCCGCCGGATCTCGCCCTTCTCGACGCCGTCGCGGCGCAGGCCGAAGGCGACATTGTCCTCGACACTCATGTGCGGGAACAGCGCGTAGGACTGGAACATCATGTTGACCGGCCGCTCGTAGGGCGGCACGCGGCTTACGTCCTGGCCGTCGATGACGATCGAGCCGGCATCGGGCGTCACGAATCCGGCGAGCATGCGCAGGAGCGTGGTCTTGCCGCAGCCCGACCCGCCCAGCAGCGAAAACAATTCGCCGCGATGGATCTTGAGAGTGACCTCGTCGACCGCGCGCGTGTCGCCGAAGATCTTCACGAGCTGGTCGATCTGGATATGCGCTTCGGCCGACGGGTCGCGCCAGGGCTCGCTGTCGCGAACGGAGGGGTGTGTCACGGGGCCGGGTACCTTCAACGGGGCTGGAATGTACTGTGGCGGCGCCCTCACCGGCGCCGCCACGATCGCTCTATTAATGCCCGCTCTTGATCTTCGTCCAGAGCCGGTTCTTCAGACGTTCAATGTCCTTGGTCGATACCGAGATCGAGAACAGCTTCGCCTCGACGTCGGCCGGCGGGAAGATGCCGGGATCGCTGGCGATTTCCGGCTTCACGAACTTGATGGCATCGGCATTACCGCTCTGCCCGTAGATCGTGTTCGAGGTCTCGGCCATCACCTCGGGCTGCATGATGTAGTTCAGGAACTTCAAGGCCGCGTCCGGATGGGGCGCGTCCTTGGGCATCGCCATCGTGTCGATGTAGCGCTCCGAGCCTTCTTTCGGGATCTTGTAGGCGACGGTGACGCCCTTGTTCGCCTCGGCCGCGCGCCGGCGGGCGAGGTTGATGTCGCTCGAATAGCCCCAGGCGACGCAGATATCGCCGTTCGCCAGGTCGTTGATGTATTCGGAGCTGTCGAACTTGCGGATATAGGGCCGGATCTTCATCAGCAGATCGGCGGCCTTCTCGATGTCTTCCTTCTTCTGGCTGTCCGGATTGAGGCCCAGATACTGCAGCGCCGCCGGGAAGACGTCGGTCGCCGTATCGAGCATCGAGATGCCGCAGCCCTTGAACTTGGCCAGGATCGCCGGATCGAAGAAGAATTTCAGGCTGTCGACCGGCGCGTCTGGCGCGATCGCCTTGACCTTCTCCATGACCACGCCGATGCCGGTCGTGCCGGTGACCCACGGAATCGCGTGGGCATTGTCCTTGTCGTAGGCGGCCATGCGCTTCAGCAGGCCCTTGTCGAGATGGCTCCAGTTCGAGAGCTTCGACTTGTCGAGCGGTTGGTAGATGCCCGACTGGATCTGCTGGGCCAGGAACGGCGTCAGCGAGGGGACGACCAGGTCGTAGCCCGAATGGCCGGCCTTCAGCTTGCCGTCGAGCGTCTCGTTGGCGTCATAGGTGTCGTAGGAGACCTTGATGCCGGTCTCCTTCTCAAAATTGGCGATCGTGTCGGTGCCGATGTAATCGGACCAGTTGTAGATATTGAGGACCTTGCTGTCCTCGGCCTGGGCCGGCCCGGCAACCGCCAGAACGCCAACCAGCGCCGCAACCGCGGCCGTCCCCAACAGAACCCGTCGCTTCACCATGCCGTCGTCCCCCTTGTGATCGACCTCTAACCCCGTCGCTTCTCCATAGACGCCGCGCTGGGACACCGAGATCGGAGGTCTCAGGCGGGGCCTTGTCGCCCCTTGGTGGAACGGCGTTTCGGAGAGTTGCGATTGCGCGCATCCGAACAATTTCCGCCGGGGCTTGTCAAGCACACGGAGGGCGGGAATTTTCATGTCAACGCCGGGACATATCGACGCGCGACGACCCGGCGTCCTAAAGCATATCCCTCAGCCGGTACCACAGCATCGCCAGCATCAGCGCCGGCGTCCTGAGCGGGCCGCCGGGAAAGGCGCTGTGCGGGATGCGGGCGAAGACGTCGAAGCGTTCGGCCTGGCCGGCGACCGCCTCCGCCATGACGCGGCCGGCCATGCCGGTCAGCGTCACCCCCTGGCCCGAAAAGCCATGGGCGAAATAGCTGGTCGGCCCGATTCGTCCCAGATGCGGCGTGCGGTTGACCGTGATGTCGACCAGCCCGCCCCAGACCTGCTCGAATCGGACGTCGGCCAGTTGCGGGAAGGTGCCCAGCATCGAGCGGCGCATCAGCTGCTTCAGGTTCGGCGGCTCGCGCCCGGAATAGCTGACGCGGGCGCCGAACAGCAGCCGGTCGTCCGGCGTGCGCCGATAGTAGTTCAGCACGAAATTCATGTCGCAGACCGCGACGTCGTCGCGCAGCACCTGGCGGATGCGTGATCGGCCGAGCCGTTCGGTCGCGGCGATATAGGTGCCGACAGGGGCGATCATGCGCGCGAGCCCCGGCACCAGATCGCCGAGCAGCGCGTTGCCGGCGATGATCAGCGCCTTGGCCTGCACGCGCCCCTCCGCCGTGGCGAGCGACGGCTCGGTCCCGGAATCGATGGCGGTCACGGGCGAGCCTTCGTGGATGACGACGCCGACGGCCCGGCAGGCGTTCGCCAGGCCCAGCGCGTAGTTGAGCGGATGCAGATGGCCGCCGGCCGGGTCATAGAGCCCGCCGACATAATGGGGGGCCCCGACCCGCGCGCGCATCTCGGCCTGGTCGAGCAACTGGGCGCCCTCGTGCCCCTGCTGCTGCCATTCCGCCGCCATCGCCCGGAGATCGGCCATGTGACGCGGCTTCAGCCCCGCGAACAGATAGCCCCGGGTCAGGCCGCAGGCGATGCCGTAGCGGTTGATGGTGTCGACCAGCAGCCGATTCGCCTCCTCGGCCAATTGCCACAGCCGGTGGGCATCCTCCGCCCCGACCCATTGGCCCAGGGTCGCGATCGACGGGTTGAAGCCGGTGATGATCTGGCCGCCATTGCGCCCGGAGGCGCCCCAGCCGACGCGCTTCGCCTCCAGCACCACGACCTTGAAGCCGCGCTCCGCCAGATGCAGCGCCGCCGCGAGCCCGGTATAGCCGGCGCCCAGCACCGCGACGTCGGCCTGCACCTCGCCCCGGAGCGGCGGATAATCAACGATTGAATTGGCCGTACGCAGATACCAGCTGTCGACATGCCGCACGCCGTCGCTCAATCCCGCTCTCCCGCAATGCAACGGAAGCCGGGCCAGCCCCGTTGGCGGCATGCCGCCATCGGCGCATAGTAAGGCGTTGCAATCGCAGAGGAGCGCCGCCGGCCTCGGGCCGCGGCTGACACAGCATGAGTCTCCTGGAGACCTTCATCAAGGAACATCGGATCACCGAAGTGGAATGCCTGGTCCCGGACCTGTCGGGCATTGCCCGGGGCAAGATCCTACCCGCAGACAAATTCCTCCGCATCCTGCGCGATCGGGGCCTGCGCATGCCAGAGGCGATCTTCGTCCAGACCGTGACCGGCGACTTTCCCGACGACGAGGACGTGACCAGCCCCGAGAACAGCGACATCTACATGATCCCCGACGGGGAGACGATCCGCATCGTGCCCTGGCACAAGGAACCGACGGCCCAGGTGATCAGCGACTGCGTCTATGCCGACGGCGGCAAGGTCGACATCTCGCCGCGCTTCGTACTGCAGCGGGTGCTCGAGCTCTATGCCGCCAAGGGCTGGAAGCCGATCGTGGCGCCGGAGCTGGAATTCTTCCTGGTGCAGATCAACACCGACCCGGATTACCCGCTGGTGCCGCCGGTCGGCCGCACCGGCCGGACCGAGAGCGGGCGCCAGGCCTATGGCATCGACGCGGTCAACGAGTTCGATCCGATCTTCGAGGACGTCTACGATTACTGCGAGGCGCAAGAGATCGATATCGACACGCTGACTCACGAGGCAGGGGCGGCGCAGATCGAGATCAACTTCAACCACGGCGACGCGCTGTCGCTGGCCGACCAGGTCTTCCTGTTCAAGCGCACCGTGCGCGAGGCCGCCGTGCGCCATCAGATCTACGCGACCTTCATGGCGAAGCCGATGCAGAGCGAGCCCGGCTCGGCCATGCACATCCATCAGAGTGTCGTCGATCTCGAGTCGGGTGCGAACCTGTTCGCGACCGACGACAATCAGGATACCGACCTGTTCCGCGGCCATATCGCCGGCCTGCAGAAATTCCTGCCGGCGGTAATGCCGCTCTTGGCGCCGAACGTGAATTCCTATCGCCGGCTGATCGCCGGAACCGATGCGCCGATCAACGTCCATTGGGGCCGCGACAATCGGACCGTGGGCCTGCGCGTGCCGCTGTCGGCCCCCGACAACCGCCGGGTCGAGAATCGCGTCGCCGGCGCCGACGCCAACCCCTATCTGGCGCTCGCCGCCTCGCTCGCCTGCGGCTATCTGGGCATGACCCTCAACCTGCGCCCCGAGGATCCGGTGCGCGGCAGCGCCCACGGCCGCCCGTTCTCCCTGCCGCGCCACCAGTCCGACGCGCTCGAGAAGTTCAACGCCTGCGAACCGCTGAAGGAAATCCTGGGCGCCAAGTTCATCGCCGCGGTGACCCACGTGAAGCTGGCGGAATATGGCGCCTATCAGCGGGTGATCTCGAGCTGGGAACGGGAGAACCTGCTGCTGAACGTGTAAGGCGCGAAGCCGTTCAAAGCGCCTCGACCGAGAGCGGCTGCGCCAGGTCATAAAAGACATTGTCGTCGCCGCGCCCGGTCTGGGCCATGAGGACGACATATTCCGAAGGTGCTTCCAGCGCCTTGACGCTGCGGTGCCAGACATTGCGCCGGTAGGTCACGCCCTGACCGGATCCGGCAATGAAGGCTCGGGCGCTGGACAGCATCGGCCGGCCATCCGCCTCGTTCCCGCAGACGACGACCAGCGATCTGCCGCCCTTCAGCGGGATGAAGGTCTGCGCCGAATAGGGATGCCGCTCCAGACGCGTGACCTCGACCCGCCCCTGAACCGCCGTCCCTACCCGCAGCACGGCCATCGACATGTGGCCGGCCTCGAGCGTGTGCTCGAAGGCATCGAGATACGGCATCAGCGCCTCGCCGCCGCCATGGGTGACGACGGTGCCGAACGGGGCGAACGCCTCTGAGGTCAATGGAGCGACCGTGATCAACATTATCGGAACCCGCACAAAGGGTTGAGAGGAATGTTCCGAGCCCGCGGAGGGGCCGCCGCCGCCGTCTCAGCGCCCCGCCCGGCTTGGCCGATGCGTTTCGTGCCGATCCATCCATATGCGCTGTTGTAATATTTCACAATATGTTTATGGTTGCTTTATAGACCGGCGAGGCTACGTCGGCAGGGAGGGCGCGTGATGGGCAAAGGCGAACACGTGGGGCGCAGGCCGACCGTGGTCAGCGATCCCGGCACCGGCGAAGACGCCGGCCAGGCCAAGGCCTGGCGCAACCGGACGAACCATTTCGAGCTGGCCTACGACCGGATCGAAAGCCTGATCGTCACCTGCGCCCTCAAGCCCGGACAAGTCCTCGCCCTCCAGGATCTGCAGGACCTGACCGGCCTCGGTCGCACGCCGGTCCATCAGGCAGTCACGCGTTTCGCCGCCGACACGCTCATCATCATCCGTCCGCGGCACGGCCTGCAGATCGCCCCGATCGACCTGGCGCGCGAGCGGGTCCTGCTGGCGCTCCGCGCCGATCTCGAGCGCTTCGTGATCCGGCTCGCGGCCGAGCGATCGGGAGCATCCCACCGCAACCAGATGCTCCATCTTCAGCGCTCCCTGCGCGAACGCCGGGATGTCATGGACATCGACGAGTTCAACCTGTTCGACCGTCGGCTGGACGGGCTGATCCTGGCCGTTGCCGGCGAGCCGTTCCTGGAGCATGCGCTTCGGCCGCTGCACACCCTGTCGCGGCGTATCGGGTGGATCCACTATGCGCAGCTCAAGGAGGCCTTGAGCCTCCAGACGACGATCGACTGCCATCTGGCGGTGCTCGAGGCGGTGGCGAACCGCCATATCGAGCGCGCGATCGACGCCTCCGACAAGCTGATCGCGTTCGTCGACAGCATGTTCGATGTCATGGAACGCGAGATCGATCCATCGCTGCTCGACTGCAGCATCCAACCCATCAAAGCGCGCTGAGGGCCATCATGCGGATCGTTTTTCACGGCGCGAACGCCGCCTCGTTCAGTGATGGCTTCGCCGACCTCGTCGGAGCCGGCGCTGAAGTCGCCGTCCTGCCCGATGCCTTGGAAAGTGCCGACGATCGGGCGACCTACGCGTCGGCCGACGTGATCGTCGGCGTCAAGTTCGACGCCGCCTTGCCCCAGCCGGAACGGCTCAAGCTGTTCCATGTTCCCGGCGCCGGCTACGACGCGGTCGATCTTGCTGCGATGCCGGGCACGGCGGTCGTGTGCAATTGCTTCGGGCATGAACAGGCCATCGCCGAATACGTAATGGCGGCGCTCCTGCGACGCTGCATCCCGCTGGACGATGCCGATCGGCGCCTCCGGCAGGGCGACTGGGCCTATTGGGCTGGCGCCCGCGAGCGCGTCCATGCGGAGATCGCCGGCTCGACGATCGGGCTGCTGGGCTTCGGCCATATCGGCAAGGCGATCGCCGCACGCGCGAAGGCGTTCGAGATGAACGTCCATGTGGCGAACCGGAGCCCGGTGCCCCCTTCGGCCCTCGTCGATCGGAGCTACGGGCTCGACGAGCTGCCGGCCTTCTGGCGTGCCGCGGACGCGTTCGTTGTCTCGGTGCCCTTGACCGCCGAGACGACCGGCATCGTCGGCGCCGACGCGTTCGCGGCGATGAAGCGCGAAGCGGTGATCATCAATGTCGGGCGCGGTGCCACCATCGACGAGCCGGCACTCTACGACGCCTTGCGCACCGAGCGGATTGCCGGCGCGATCATCGACACCTGGTATCGCTATCCATCGCCGGCGGATCCCAACACCCAGCCCTCTGGCCTGCCGTTCGCCGAATTGCCCAATGTGCTCATGACCCCGCACATGTCCGGCTGGACCCTCGGAACCATCACCCGCAGGCAGCGGACGATCGCCGACAATATTCGGCGGCGCCTGTCGGGCGAGCCGTGCAGCAACGTGGTGCGCGGAGCAACCTAGCCCGGACGCGCCATCCGCCAACGACCGAAAAAGATCGCCCGAAGGCGACGATCCGGACAAGCAACGCAGCCGGCAGATCCGGCCCAGGGAGGACGACAATGAAGGCTTCGAAAGCATTGCGGTCGGCAGCATTGGTTCTGGCCGCCTGCGCCGGGCTCGCCATGACCACCGCCGGCGCCTCGGCCCAGACGGTGACCGAGATCGTCAAGCGCGGAAAGGTCCGCATCGGCGTTCTGATCGGCGCCCCGCCCTATGGCTCCATCGATGCCCAGGGTCAGCCCGTGGGCTACGACGCCGACGTCGCGACGCTGGTTGGCAAGTATCTCGGCCTGCCGGTGGAAATGGTGCCGCTGACGCCGCCGGCGCGCATCCCGGCGCTCGAAGCCGGCAAGGCCGATTTCCTGATCGCCACGCTGGCCCCGACCGCGGAGCGGGCGAAGGCCGTCATGTTCAGCATGCCCTACAGCATCTTCCAGGTCGGCATCTGGGCAAAGAAGTCCGACCCGATCAAATCTTGGGCCGATCTCAAGGATAAGCGCGTCGGCGTCAACCGCGGCTCGAGCGTCGAAGGCGAGCTGGTCAAGCGCGAGAAGGAGTTGAATCTCACCATCTCGCGCTTCGAGGACGATGCCACGACCATGCAGGCGCTGTTCTCGGGCCAGGTCGAGGCGGTGGCCAGCCCCGATGCGCAATCCAACGCGGCGATCAAGGCGCGGGGTGATGTCGACATCGAGCAGAAGTTCGTCTTCTCGCGGCAGCCCAACTCGATGACGATGAAGAAGGATGCGTTCGAGCTGCATCAATGGCTCAACAACGTCATCTATCTCATGAAGCTCAATGGAGAATTGGACGAGATCAGCCGCAAATGGGTCGGCTCGCCGTTGCCGGATCTGCCGGTGTTCTGATCGCCCTCGCAACCCACCGGCGCGCCGCCCCGGCGGCGTGCCCAACATGGGAGCCGGCTGATGGGCTTCGAGTTCCAATTCGAACCGATCGTCGCGGAATGGCACCTGATCTTCGACGGCCTGATGCTGACCGTCTGGCTATCGCTGGGCGCGATCGTCCTCGGCTCGGCGCTCGCGGTCGTCCTGACGGCCGCGCGCCAGCTCGGCGGCCAAGCCGCCAAGCTGCTGGTCGAGGCCTATGTCGAGCTGATGCGCAACACGCCGTTCGTCGTGCAGCTGTTCCTGATCTTCTTCGGGCTCTCGGGATTGGGGGTGCGCCTGAGCGCGGCCGAGGCGGCCCTGCTCGCGATGACGCTCAATCTGGCCGCCTATTGCGCTGAGATCATCCGGGCCGGCGTCGATTCCATCCACAAGTCGCAGCGCGAGGCCGGCTTGTCGCTGGCATTGACCCGGCGGCAGGTCCTGCAGCACGTCGTGCTGATCCCTGCCATCGCCAAGGTCTGGCCGGCGCTGTCGAGCCAGTTCGTGCTGATGATGCTGGCATCGAGCATCTGTTCGTTCATTTCGGCGCAGGAATTGTCCGGCGCCACCGCCATCGTCGAACAACGCACCTTCCGCAGCTTCGAAAGCTACATCGTCGCCACGACGCTCTATCTGCTGCTGGCGCTGGCATTGAAGGCCGTCCTTGGCGCCGTCGGCCGCGTCGCCTTCCCCCGGGTGTCGGGCCTCGCCCGCGTGCAGACGAAGGGAGAAGCGGCATGATGACCTCCTTCGGCTGGGCGGAAGCCTTCTTTCTCGTCTCCGCGGTCCGCTGGACGATCCTCCTCACGTTCATCGCCTTTGTCGGCGGCGGTATTCTGGGCGGGATCATCGCGATCCTCAGACTGTCCAAATCGGCTGCGGTGCGCCGGTGCACCGCCACCTACATCCAGGTCATCCAGTCCATCCCGGTGCTGATGGTGCTGTTCCTGTCGTATTACGGACTATCGCTCGCGGGCTTGGAACTGCCGCCGCTGCTGGCCGCCTCCCTGTCGCTCGGCATCTATGTCAGCGCCTATCTCGCCGAGATCTGGCGCGGTGCGATCGAGGCGGTCCCGTTCCAGCAGTGGGAGGCATCGGCCTCGCTCGCACTCACGCGCGGGCAGCAGTACCGGTACGTCATCATCCCCCAGGCGCTGCGCATCTCGCTGCCGCCGACGGTGGGCTTCCTCGTCCAGCTGGTGAAGAACACCTCCATCGTCTCGGTCGTCGGCTTCGTCGAGCTGTCGCGCGCCGGGCAGCTCGTCAACAACGCCACGTTCGCGCCGTTCAAGATTTTCGGTGTCGTCGCCCTGGTCTATTTCCTGATCTGCTTTCCGCTTTCGCGGCTGAGCCGATATCTCGAAAGGGTTCTCCATGTCGGTCGTGCTCATTGACAACGTGCACAAGAGCTTCGGCTCGGTCGAGGTCCTGAAGGGCGTCTCGCTGACCGTCGAGCGCGGCCAGGTCGTGGCCCTCATAGGGCGCAGCGGCTCGGGCAAGTCGACGCTCCTGCGCTGCATGAACGGGCTCGAGCCGATCCAGTCGGGCAGCATCGAAGTCGCCGGCCACAAGGTCGATCAGGACGACAAGCATCTGCGCGAACTGCGCAAGGACGTCGGGATCGTCTTCCAGAGCTATAATCTGTTCCCGCACCTGACCGTGGGGCAGAACATCATGCTGTCGCCGCGCATCACCAAGGGCCTGAAGACGGCCGAGGCGAAGACCCTGGCCGAAAAGGTTCTGTCGCAGGTCGGGCTCTCGGAAAAGTTCGATGCCTATCCCGACAATCTCTCCGGCGGCCAGCAGCAGCGCGTCGCCATCGCACGATCGCTCGCCATGCAGCCGCGGCTGATGCTGTTCGACGAGGTGACGTCGGCGCTCGATCCCGAATTGACCGGGGAAGTGCTCGCGGTGATGGAGCAACTGGCGAAGGACGGCATGACGATGGTGCTCGTCACCCACGAGATGAACTTCGCCCGCAAGGTCGCCGACGTGACGGTCTTCATGCACCAAGGCAAGATCTGGGAAAGCGGGCCGTCTCAGGAGGTCCTGACGACGCCCCGCACCCCGGAGCTGAAGTCGTTCGTCGGCGTTGATATAAAGTAGCGGGTCGCTGATCAGGCGGTCCGCACCCCCGCCAGGAACGAATCGACCTCGCTCCTGAGCGCCGCGGCCTCGTAGCCAAGCGTATCCGCGGCGGTCAGCACCTGGTTGGCGGCAACGCCCGTCTCGCTCGCGGCGGTATTGACGAGCGCGGCATTGGCCGCGGCTTCCTGCGTGCCGACGGCGGCCTGCTGAACGTTGCGGGCGATCTCGTGGGTCGCGGCCCCCTGCTCTTCCACGGCCGACGCGACCATGGTCGTGACCTCGGTGATGGCACCGATCGTGGTCACGATCGCCTGGATGGCCTCGACCATCTTGCCGGTGGCATTCTGCATGCCTTCGACCTGGCTCTGGATTTCGCCAGTGGCCGCAGCGGTCTGCTGGGCGAGTGCCTTGACCTCGCCCGCGACCACGGCAAAGCCCTTGCCGGCATCGCCGGCGCGCGCCGCCTCGATGGTCGCGTTCAGGGCCAGGAGGTTGGTCTGCTGGGCGATATTGTTGATCAGCGAGACGACCTCGCCGATCTTCTTTGCGGCCTCGGACAGTTCCTGGACCGTGCTGTCCGCGGCGTCCGCGCGCTTCAGCGCCATGTCGACCGTCTCGCTCGCGCGGGTCACTTGCTGCCCGATCGAATTGGTCGACGCCGCCAGTTCCTCGCTCGCCGCCGCGACGGTCTGCACGTTGGCCGAGGCCTGCTCCGCCGCGGCCGCGGTCGCCAGCGCCTGGCCGCTCGTGCGGTCGGCCACCGTCGCCATCTCCTTGGACGTACCGGTCAGTTGCGCGGATGCGGCCGAGACGGCGCTCACGATCTTCTCGATATGGCTCTCGAACGTGGCAGTCAGGGCTTCGAGAGTAGCCGTGCGCTTCGCGCGCGCCGCCTGTTCCTCGGCACGCACCTGGGCGAGGCGCTTGGCCTCGATGCCATTGTCCTGGAACACCTTGACCGCGCCGGCCATGTCGCCCAGCTCGTCGGTCCGCTCCGCGCCCGGAACGACGACGTCGAAATCGCCGCCTGCCAGCACGCGCATCACCGAGGTCAGCGCCGCGAGCGGCCGGGTGATCGCCCGGACCGTGACCAGGAAGGACAGGAGCAGACCAGCGGCGATGCCCACCACGGCGATCCCGATCAGTTCGGCCAGATCGCGGGCGTAGCTCTCGTCCATCAGCTTCTTGATATCGCCGATTTCCTGCTGGTTGGCGGCGGCGAGACGTTCGATGGATTTGCCCAGCTGCTGGCGGTTGCCGCGGTTGGCATCATTGTCGCTGTAGGCCCGCGCCTGGTCGGTACCGACTTCACGCGCCAGGCGCACCGTCTCGGTGCGGAAGGTGATGAAGTCCTTAACGTTGGCGATCGCCTCGTCCAGGCTATGCTCCCGGCTGGCCGGCAGCAGCGCGTGCCACTCCTGCATCAGCTGGTCCATCGTATGCAGATTGGCCAGCAGCGGCTTGGCGTATTTCTCCATCTCCTCGGGGGTGCGCGACATGAAGGTGCCGCGCGTATCCATCACCACCGCATAGATCAGGGCGTTGACCTCGAGGCCGTGCGCCGAGCGGTCGGAGGCCAGCCGCATCTCCTGCACTTCGATTTGGTAGGTGCGCAGCGCGTCGATGCCGCGCCAGCTGATCACGGCCGCGACGAGGGACAGGAGTCCGACGATGGCATAGATCTTCGACCCGATCTTGAGGGTCCGGAAAAGGTTCATAACAGCTACCCTTGAGGAGTTTGATGCCGCGGCAGCGCCGCGGATGAGCCGGAAGTGGGACCGCTCGCGAATGTCGCGGCGAGCACCGGCCCCGTGAAGGTCTGGTCGGGGCGCATGCGGCCGGCCAGCGCCGCCCCCAGCAGCAAGAGCCCCATGGAGATGGCGAACGGGACGGCCCAGCTGCCGGTGACGTCAATGAGAAAACCGAAGCACGAGGGCGAGACGATGCCGGCAATGCCGAAGCCCAGGTTCATGAGCCCGCTGGCCGAGCCGGCATGGCGGGGTGCTATGTCCATCGGCACCGACCAGATCGGTGCGACGATCAGCTCGGCGCAGAAGAAGGCGAGCGACAGAAAGATCGCATCGACTGTGAGATCATGGATCAGCACGACCGGCAGCAGGCAGACAAAGGCACCGAGGAAGCCGGCGGTGATGACGCCGCGCCGCGCCAAGCCGAGCCGGCCGGTCCGCTTCAGAATGTAATCGCTGGCGATGCCGCCGATCAGATCGCCGAGCACGCCCGCGGTGAAGACCCCCGACGAGAACAGGGCCGAGCCCTTCAGGTCGAGATGGAACGTGTCGAAAAAGAACGATGGGATCCAGCTCAAGAACAGCCAGAGCGTCCAGCCGTAGCAGAAATCGACGCAGGTCACCGGCAGCATCCGCCGGGCGAGCGCCCACCAGGGCGTCGGTTGCCGACCGGCCGATCCATCGGCGGCCGCGGCCCGCGGACGCGTCTCGTTGCGCGACACCCACAGCCAGGGGATGATCCACAGCAGGTTGAGGCCGGCGAAGACCAGGAAGGAATCGCGCCAGGAGGCGTAGGCGACCAGCAGCGCCACCAGCGGCGGCGTCAGCGCATTGCCGATACGCGCCGCCGAGTGGGTGATGCCTTGCGCGAAGCCCCAGCGCGCCTCCGGTATCCAGGCGGCCATGGCCCGCGTCGCCGTCGGAAAGGTGGCGCCCTCGCCCAACCCCAGCGCGAAGCGGGCGGCGATCAAGGCGCCGAGCCCGCCGACGAAACCGGTCGCCATAGTGGCAAGAACGACGACGATGCCCGAAATGAACAGGACCCGGCGCGGCCCGAACCGGTCGCCGAGCCAGCCGCCCACCAGTTGGAAGAACGCATAGGGATAGGCGAAGGCCGAGAAGGCGAGACCGAGCTGCCCGTTGGTCAGGCCCAGCTCGGCCTTGATCAACGGCGCCGAGGTCGAGATGTTGACCCGGTCGATGTAGAGAATGAGATAGAGCAGGCAGAGGACGAGCAGGATACTGCTCGTCGCGCTGAACTTCATTCGCATCCGCGCGATCCTTTCGTGCCGTCTCGGGCCCGGCTGCTTGTCGGCAGTCAGGCGGCCGGGCGGCTCTGGCCCTGGACCTGGGTGCGATGCATGACGCGGCGGCTGTCCGGCGCAAAGGGATTGCGCCGGTGCATGGTGCAGCGGTTGTCCCACATCACCAGATCGCCGACCCGCCAGTTGTTGTACCAGCTGAGGTCCGGGCGCGTCGCGTGCTGCCAGAGCTCGTCCAGCAGCGCCTCCGACTCCGCCAGCTCCAAGCCCAGCAGATAGGCGTTGCGGCGCCGGCCCAGATAGAGATTGCGGCGGCCGGTCTCGGGATGGCTGCAGACGAGCGGATGAACCGCGCCCGGCGACGTCCGCGGATCGTCGGTTGCGACGACGCCCTGGCGCAGGAAGCCGCCGCTGTTGTACGTGCCGTCGTGCTTGATCTGGAGGCCTTCGATCCGGCGCTTGAGATCGTCGGGCAGCCCGTCATAGGCGGCGTACATATTGGAAAAGCCGGTCTCGCCGCCCGCGGGCGGCACCTCGAGTGCATAGAGCATGCTCATCTTGGGCGGCTGCGGCAGATACGACATGTCGGTGTGCCAGACCGCCTCGCCGGCGCCCAGGCTACCGATCGGTTCGCCGTCCGCGCCGACGACGTTCGAAACCACATAGATTTCCGGATAGCCGTCGACGAAGCGGCGTCCCGTCTCCTGGACCGGCGCGATATCGAGATTGCCGAAGCGTCGGCTGAACCGGATGAGATCGGCATCCTCGAGCGACTGGCCACGGAACAGCAGCACGCTGTGATCGAGCCAGGCCTGATGGACCGCGCCGAAGGCGGCATCATCGATCGTGCGGAGATCGACCCCGCGTATTTCAGCACCAAGCGCGGCGCCGGTCGGCAGAACTTCGACGGTGCCAAGGGGGGCGTTCATGGCGTCCGATTGATACGATTTGCCTGTCATCGCACACGCTACGGTTAGAGGAAGTTGGCTATATCTTACTTAAAGTGTTAATTTTTTCCTTATCCGATAGGTCGGAGCGCATGCCGGGATATGCAAGCGCAATACGGCCCGGCACGTGCTGCATGCGCCTCGTCCGGCCATTGCCAGCGCGTGGTATCGGCAGGCTCCGGCACGAAGCCGGAGCCCCTCTCGCGTCGCCTCAGGTAGCGCTCTGGCCGCCATCCACGATCAGCGCCTGGCCGGTAACATAGGACGCCCGGTCGGACAGCAGGAACAGGGCGACCTCGGCCATCTCCTCCGGCTCGGCGATGCGGCCGAGCGGAATGCCGACCGCGTAGGGATGCGATGCCTTGCCGTCCGTGCCCGTCGTGATGCGGCCCTCGGTCATCGACGTACGCGTGATCGACGGATTGATCGAATTCACCCGGATGCCGTGCGAGCCGAGCTCGACGGCCGCCGCCCGCGCCATCGACACGATGCCGCCCTTGCTGGCGCTGTAGATGCTGGTGCCGGGCATCGCGATGCTGGCCAGCACCGAGCCGTTGAACAGGATCGCCCCGCCGCCCTGCTTCTTCATCTGCGCGGCCTCGGCCTGGAGATAGAAGAACGCGGCCTTGAGGTTCGTGTCGACGACGCTGTCCCACACGCCTTCGGTCAAGGTGTCGAGCGGGCCGCCGCCGCTGATGCCGGCGTTGTTGAAGGCACAATCCAGCCGGCCATAGTGCGAAACGACCTCGGCGATGACGCCCGGAATGCTCTCGGTCTTGGCCAGGTCTGCCTGGATGAAGATCGCGTCGCCGCCGGCCGCCTTGATTTCCGCCACGACCGCCGCGCCCTCTTCCGCCCGGCGTCCGGTGAGCGCCACCTTGGCGCCTTCCTTCGCGAACAGCACTGCACTCGCCCGGCCGATGCCCGACGTGCCGCCGGTGACCAGCGCCACCTTACCCTCTAGCAATCCCATGATCGGTCCTTACATGTTTAGTGACATCTAACGCGAAATAGATGTTAGTGATCATTTAAATGTCAAGGGTCCGGAAATGAGCAGGGTCTCTCGGGAACAGGCGGTAGAGAACAGAAAGTCGGTGGTGGCGGCGGCTTCCGCCCTGTTCCGGCGCAAGGGCCTGGATGGCACCGGCATCGACGAACTGATGGCGGAGGCCGGCTTGACCCGCGGCGGCTTCTACGGCCAGTTCGGCTCGAAGGACGAGTTGGCCGGCGAAGCCTGCACCCATGCGTTCGATGGCGCCGAACGGGCCTGGCAGGACGTGATCGACGGCAATGCCCCGGGCGCGTTGCGACGCCTGGCCGACTTCTATTTCACGCCCAAGCCGCCCGAATGGGCCTGCCCGATGGCGACACTGGCCGGCGATGCCGCGCGGGCGCCCGCCGGCGGACCGGTCCGCCGGGCGTTCGCCGCCGGATTGCGCCGCCTGGTCGACATGGTCGCGGACAAGCCGCGCGACGACCGAGCCTTGGCCCTGATGGCCGCGATGGTCGGCGCCGCCGTGCTGCGGCGGGCGAGCGACGATGCCGAGCTGCCGGATGCGATCGAGGCCGCCGTCCTGAGCCTCGCCGCCGCCGCGGACGCCGGAGCGTCCTGAACACCGCCTACCCGACCATCACCCCCAGCCCGCTCCTCACCGCCCGCCCGTGGCCGCCTGCTGGATGCGCTCGGCCGAGCGGCCGCGGGCTTCGGCCAGATGGTCGAAACGGTGGGTATAGCTGCCGACGCCCATGCTGACCGAGCGCAGCTCGATGATCAGATCATGGAGCTCGACCGCCGGCACCAGCGCCTCGACCTCGTCCCAGCCAGGCCAGCCCGGCTTTTCGGCATAGCCCAGGATCTGGCCGCGCCGGGCGCTCAGGATGCGCTGGGCGGTCGGCGTGTAGGACGCCGGCACCCGCACGGTCACATGGTCGATCGGCTCCAGCAGCATCGGATCGGCCTTGGCCAGCCCCTCGGTCATCGCCATGCGCGCGGCACTCTTGAACGCCATGTCGGAACTGTCGACCGAATGGAAGGCGCCGTCGAGCAGGGTCACGCCGACGTCGACGACCGGGAAGCCGAACGGACCCTTGCGCGTCGCCTCTTCCGCCGCCTCGCCGACCGCCGGGATATATTGCCGGGGCACCGCGCCGCCGACGACCTTGTCGGTGAAGCGGAAGCCGTCGCCGCGGCCGAGCGGCTCGAGCGCCAGCTTGACGTCGGCGAATTGGCCATGGCCACCGGTCTGGCGCTTCAGGCGCGCGTGCTGCTGCACCGGGCGGCGGATGGTCTCCTTGAATGCGACCTGCGGCCGGTGGGTCGTCAGCTTCAGGCCCGAGGCCCGGCCGAGCCGGTCGAGCGCCGCATTGAGATGGATCTCGCCCTGGCCGGTCAGCACGGTCTCGCCCGTCTCGCGGTCCTGCACGAGGCCGAGCGACGGGTCCTCTTCGGCCAGGCGATGAAGTGCTGCCGACAGCTTGACGTCGTCCTTGCGGTCGACCGGTGCCACGGTCAGCGCATAGACCGGCGGCGGCACCAGGAAACCAGCTTCGCCGACGGGACCACCGGCGCCGAGCATCGTGCCGCTGGCGACGCCCTCGAGCCGGGCCAGCGCGACGATCTCGCCCGCCTCGGCCTGCGCCACCTTCGTCGTCTCGCCGCCGGCCATGCGATAGATGCCGCCGATCCGCGTCGTGCCGAAGCCGCTGCCGTCCTTGACCGGCCCTCGCCAGATGCGCGCATAGGAAAGCTTCCCGGCATGGGCCGCGTAGACGGTCTTGAAGGTCTGCAGCAGCGGGTCGCCCGCGGGCTCGATGCCGCGCCGCTCGGCCGTCATCAGCGGATCGGGCCCGTCATGGCGCAGAGCCTTCCATAGCCGGCGCACGCCATGGTCCAGTTGGGCGGCGCCCAGCAGCGTCTCGACGATGGTCCCGTCCCGCTGGTCCCGCCTTAATTGCTCGAAGATCTCGCCCGGGCTGAGCTCGACATCCTCCAGGATTTTTTCGAGCAGGCCGTCGTCGTGATCGGCCAGCACCTCGACTAGCGCTTCGCGCGCCTCGCCTTCCCGGTCCCGCAACTGGGCCGGCACTTTGACCAGCTCCGATGCCTCGCCCTTGCGGTAGCGATAGGCCCGGTCGCTCACCACGTCGACATAGCCGACGACCCCGTCGGCCTCGCGCATCGGCACCTGACGCAGCACGAGCGGGTATTTCGAGAATTCCTGGAGTGCCGCCAACGTGTCGCGCACCCGGCCGGCGAGCGTGTCGACCTTGTTCACGAACAGCAGATGCGGGATGCCGCGCTCGTCGAGCTCCTTCAGGATCGGCGCCACGGTCAGCGCTCGTTCCGGCGCCGGCTCGCACACGACGACGGCGATGTCGACCGCGGTAAGGGCCGCCGAGGTCTCGTAGCAGAATTCGATCGAACCAGGACAATCGACGATCGACCAGGGATCCCCCATGAAGCGGCAATGGCCGACGGTCAGTTCCGTGCTCATCGTCCGGGCCTTGGCATCGGTCGAGCGGCGGATCGGCACACCGGCCGCCGCCATCAGGCTCTCGAACAGGCTGCTCTTGCCGCTGCCATAGGGCCCGACCAGGGCAACGGCACGGGGACGGGCCGCAGCAGCGGCCCCGGCTCCATTATCGGATGATGTGATCTGCGCAGACATGGCGGCGCCTCCCTATCGGGGTCGCGCTCGAGGGCGACCTCACGCGATGGCGGCGCCGACATCTTCGGCAAGGGGCGCCGACCGATCCTCTAGCCTCGCGCCGTCCGACACGCTTGTCGAGCCTTTCCGCCCGGGGAATCGAAGATGCCACCGCCGACCCAGGGACGGCCCTCGATCAGGCGTCGTCCGGCAGGTCGAAGGTGCCGCGGCTCATGAGGACGGCCGTGCCGCCGACCCGGGCCGCGACCAGCCGGCCGTCCGCTATATCGGCGGTGATGTCGATGCGGCTGGGGCGGCCGAGCTCCGCGCCCTGGGCCAGGGTCCAGCGCGTCGCCCCGTCCGCCGGCCGCTGCCGATCGGCGAGGAAGCCTACAAAAGCGGCCGCGGCGGCGCCGGTCGCCGGATCCTCGGTGATGCCCATGGCGGGCGCGAACATGCGCACCCGCGCCGTGCGCCCAGCGGCCCAATCGTCGAGCACCACCGGATAGAGGTGCTGGGCCGACGTGCCGGCCAGCTCGCTGCGCCAGAGCGCCAGATCGATCGCCGCCGCCGACAGATGCGCCGGCCGGACCGGCAGGATCGCGAAGGCAACACCAGCGCTATAGACGGCGGGTGCGATGTCTGGCTCCAGCGCTGCCTCCGTCAGGCCGAGCGCCCGGGCGAGCAAGGCCGGATCGAGCGGGTCCGGCAGCCGCGCCGGCACGCGCGGGCTGGTCAGCGTGGCGCCGAGCCGGCCAGCGGCGTCCCGCTCGATCGTCACCGGCACCGGCCCCGCCCCTTCCTCGAACACGATGTCGAGCCGCCGGTCGATCGGCCCGAGCCGCCCGGTTTCGGCCAGGATCAGTGCGGTGCCGACCGTCGGGTGGCCGGCAAAGGGCAGTTCCGCGGCCGGCGTGAAGATGCGCAGGCGGCGTGTGTGCGCCGGGTTCTCCGGCGGCAGCACGAACACGGTTTCGCTCAGGTTCAGCTCGGCCGCCAACCGCTGCATCGCCGGCAATGCCGGATCAGCCTCCGGGAAGACGGCGAGCGGATTGCCGCCGAACGGACGGTCGGTGAACACGTCGGCCGTGATGAAGGCATGCTGGCTCATGGCGCCAGTCCCGAAATGACGAAGGGCGCCAGTCTCGCGACTGGCGCCCTCCGCCTCAACCGAGAAAATCTCGCCCACCGGGCGAGCTTGGCTATTTCGCGCCGAGCAGATCGACCTCGAACATCAGGGTGGCGCCCGGCGGGATGTCGCCGCCGGCGCCGCGCGCGCCATAGCCCAGGTCCGGCGGGATGATCAGCGTGCGCTTGCCGCCGACATGCATGGTAGCGAGGCCCTCGTCCCAGCCCTTGATCACCTGGCCCTCGCCGAGGGTGAAGGAGAACGGCCTGCCATTGTCGAGCGAGCTGTCGAATTTCTTGCCCTTCTTGCCGTCGACGAACAGCCAGCCGGTGTAGTTGACCGTCACGGTCTGCCCGGCCTGCGGCACCGGCCCGATGCCCGGCTTGATGTCGATGATGCGCAGGCCGCTGGGCGTGGTGACCTCGCTGGCGGCCTGGGCGGGATGGACCGCCAGAGGTGCCGAGGCGAGAGCCAGGAGAACGGCGGTGCCGAAGAGACGCGGAAAGGACATGTGGCCTCGTAAGCTGAACGGCCGGCGTCGCCCGGCCCGATGACGCCAGACACTAGCGACATCGGGGCCGGCACGCGAGAGGCAGCTAGTCTTTCACGCGTGCGACGAGTTGCACCGGGTTGACGAACCGCAGCGCGATGATCAGCCAGAACAGCGACGAGACCATGTAGACGACGGCGAGTGCGTCCAGCGACTGGTTCGCCCGGATGCCGGCCGAGAAGGCGGCGGCATAGAGCGACACGACCAGGGTCTGGCTGTCGGGTCCCGCGGTCAGGAACGTGAGCTCGAACATGCCGATCGAGCGCACCAGCACCAAGAGCGACGCGGCCATGATGCCCGGCGCCAGCAACGGCACCAGCACATGACGGAACACGGCCCAGGTCCCGGCGCCGCAGACCCGCGCCGCCGATTCGAGCCGCTGGTCGATCTGTTCGATGAACGGGGTCATCACCAGCACGACGAACGGCACGGTCGGCACCAGATTGGCGCAGATCACGCCCCAGATCGTTCCGCCCAGATTGACCCGGTAAAGCAGGGTCGCGAGCGGCACGCCGTAGGTGATGGTCGGCACCAGCACGGGCAGAACGAGCAGCAGGAGGATGGTCCGCTTGCCGGCGAAATCCCGGCGGGCGAGCGCATAGGCGGCCGGCACGCCCAGGACCACCGAGACGAACACGACCGACGCCACGACCTTGGCCGTCACGATCAGGACATCGCCCAGTTGGAACTCGTCCCAGGCGCTGAAGTACCACTTGGTGGTGAAGCCCTCGGGCAGCCAGGTGCCGAACCAGCGCGTGCCGAGGCTGTCGACCGCAACGGAGGCGGCCACGGCCGCGACGTTGAGGATGAACAGCCAGACGAGCGACCAGAGCAGCACGGTCCAGACGCGATTCCAGAACGGCGCGCGGAACTCGCCGCCGCGGGTGAGGGTCACGGCGCTCATCCTTTGGTCCCTCCGACCGGACCGCGATAGAACAGCCCGCGCAGGCCCAGCACGCTGGCGACGACGAGCAGTTGCACCAGGCCCATCACCATGGCGCCGGCGGCGGCCATGGGGGCGTTGTAATCCTCGTAGGCCAGCTGATAGACGGCGAGCGCCATGACGCGGGTGATGCCGGCCGGCTCGCCCAGCAGCACCGCCGACGGGAACACCGCGAAGGACTGCACGAAGGCGAGGCAGAAGCCCATGGCGAGACCCGGGGCCAGCAGCGGCAGATAGATCTGCTTGAACTGGGTCCAGGGGCTGGCGCCCAAGGTGGCCGCCGCCTTGGCCAGCATCGGATCGATGCCGGTGACATAGGACAAGGTCAGCAGGAACGAGAACGGAAAGCCCGTGATGATCAGCGACAGCAGCACGCCGATGTAATTATGCGTCATGCGGAACGGCGCATCGATCACGTGCAACGTCGTCAGCAGGCGCATGAACCAGCCGTTCGGCCCGAGATAGCCCAGGAGCCCCTGGGCGACCAGCACGGTGCCGAGCGTAATCGGCACGACCAGGATCGCCGTCACGACGCGCTGGTACTTACTCGATTTCCTAAGCGCGAACGCGATCGGCAGGGCCAGGAACACGTTCGCCAGCGTCGCCGGCAGCGCGATCAGCAGCGTCTTCCAGATCGTCGAGTAGAACCGGTTCTCGCTGAAGAAGCGGAT
Organism: Aliidongia sp.; assembly: GCA_035310205.1. GTDB lineage: Bacteria > Pseudomonadota > Alphaproteobacteria > ATCC43930 > CGMCC-115725 > Aliidongia. The sequence goes on along the minus strand of DATGEK010000036.1, from coordinate 7,787 downwards.
GTAATTGTCGAGCGCGCCGCCCTTGAGCGGCATGAAGGACAGCACCAGACCGTAGATGCAGGGGAAGACGAAGAAGGCGAGGACAAAGAGCACCGCCGGCAGGACCAGCAGGGTCGTTCCGTCCCAGCCGAGCGAAGCGCGCCAGCCGGGCTTGGTGCCGGCCATGGCGCCGCCGGGGGCGACGAGGCTGCTCATCGCACCGAATCCGCGAAGACGCGCACGCGCTCGGTCGGCACCGACAGGCGCACCAACTCGTCGGGCTGGATGCGGCGGGGGCTGCGGAAGATGATCGGCTGATTATCCTGCGTCACCGCGGTGCCCACGAACTCGCGCCCGGCATATTCGGCGCCGGTGACGCGGGCCTCGATCGCATTGGCGCCTTCGGCGCCTGCCACCAGATCCTCCGGCCGGACCGACGCGATCGCGCGGCTGGTCGTGACCTGGCCGACGCCCTGGAGCGCGATGCCCGGGCCCGTGAGCCGCGTCTCGCCACCGACCTGGGCGCCGACGACCGAGAGCGACAGCGAGTTCTGGTAGCCCATGAAGCGGGCGACCTCGAGATTGGCCGGCCGGGCATAGAGATCCTCGGGCGTGCCGACCTGCTGCACCTTGCCGTCATGCAGCACGACGATCCGGTCGGCCAGCGACAGGGCCTCGTCCTGGTCATGGGTCACATAGATGGTCGAGCGGCCCAGTTCCTTGTGGATGCGCCGGATCTCGACCCGCATCTCCAGGCGCAGCTTGGCATCGAGGTTCGACAGCGGCTCGTCCATCAGCACGAGCGGCGGCTGCACGACGATGGCGCGGGCGATCGCGACGCGCTGCTGCTGGCCGCCCGATAGCTGCCCCGGCAGCTTGTCGGCATGGGCTTCGAGCCGCACCATGCGCAGGGCCTCGGCGACGCGGCGCTCGGTCTCGGCCTTGCTCACCTTCCGCATCATCAGGCCGAAGCCGATGTTCTTGCGCACGGTCATGTGCGGGAAGAGCGCGTAGCTTTGGAACACCATGCCGAAGCCGCGCTGTTCGGGGCGCAGCACATCGATGCGCCGATCATCGAGCCAGATGCCGCCGCCGGTCAGCGGCAGCAGGCCGGCGAGGCAGTTGAGCGCCGTCGACTTGCCGCAGCCCGACGGACCGAGCAAGGCGATGAACTCCCCGCGCTTGATCGTGAGATCGAGCCCGTCGAGCGCCGTGATGCCGGCGAACCGGCGGGTGACTCCGTCGAGCTTCAGGATGTCGAAATTGCCGTCGATCGGTCCGGTCGCCATGGTTGACCTGCCTATCGCCGACGCGGGGGTGCCGCGGGCACCGCCTCGATGGAAAGAAGGATCATTCGCGTTGCTCCCTAAAGAATTATTTGTCCGACGCCGGTGGTCCTAACCGCCGACGGTCTCGAGCGCCGCGAGCGTGCCGACGGCGCGCAGGCGCTCCAGCGCATCGGTCAGCGACGCGCGGAGCTCGGCCCGGACCGCCAGCGCTTCCGGAAACACCGCGCGGACGCCCAGCACCTGTTCGACCACCTGGGCCGCCGGCCGATCCGCCCCGGCCAGCGGCATCAGCCGAGTGGCGAGCGGGTCGTTGACCGGGATCGGCTGGCCGGCGTCGTCGCGGCCAGCCAGGTGACGCAGCCAGAGTGCGACGGCATAGGTCAGCCGCCCGGTCGGCAGGCCCTGGTCCAGCCGCTCGTCCAAGGCCTTCAGCAGCCGCTGCGGCAGCTTCTGCGAGCCGTCCATGGCGATCTGGCGGGTACGGTGTTTGACCGCCGTATTGTCCCAGCGCACCATGAGCTGCCGGCTGTAATCGGCGAGACGGTCGGTCGAGAAATGCCCGACGGTCGGCGCCAGCTCCTGGGTCTGGAGTGCTGCGACGAAGCGGCGGAGCGCCGGCAAGGCCACCGCGTCGGAGACATATTCGGCACCGACGGCCTGGCCGGCATAGGCGATGGTCGAATGGGCGCCGTTCAGCAGCCGGAGCTTCATGCGTTCATACGGCTCGACCGCACCGACCAGCTCCGCGCCGACCTCGCTCAGCCCGTGCAGATCGCGATCGAGCGTATCCTCGATCACCCATTGCGAAAACGGCTCGGTCGACAGCGCCGCCTTGTCGGCGAGCCCCGTGAGCCGTTCCGCGTCGGCAAAATCCGCCTCGGTCGAGGCCGGCACGATCCGGTCGACCATGGCAGAGGGTGCGACAAGGTTGGCGTCGAGCCAGGCCGCGAACCGATCGTCGTCGAGGGCGGCGCCATCGATCAGCGCCCGGCGCAAGGTGGCACCGTTCGACGGAAGATTGTCGCAGGACAGCACCGTCGGCGGCTTCCCGCCGGCGGCGTAGCGCAGCTTGAGGCCGGCCAGTAGATAGCCGATGGCACTGGTCGGCACCGTCCTGTCGGCCAGGATGTCCGGGTGCGACGGGTCGAGCCGATGGGTCGCCGGATCGAGGCAATAGCCCTTCTCGGTGACGGTCAGCGTGACGAGCCGGGTCGCAGGATCCGCGATCTGGCGCACGACCGCCGCCGGATCCTCCGGCCCGACCAGCATGCGGCCGATGATGCCGAGGATGCGTGCGCTGACCTCGGCGCCATCTCGGACCAGCAGCGTATAGAGCCCGTCTTGCGGCATGAGCTTGTCGCGCATGCCCGGGCTCTTGAGGCTGACGCCGACGATGCCGAGACCGAGGCCGGTGCGCTCGACCAAGTCTTCCAGATAGACGGCCTGGTGGGCGCGGTGGAAATTGCCGATGCCGAGATGGACGACGCCGGGAGCGAGCCGCGCGCGGTCGTAGCCGGGGCGGCGAACCCCGGCCCTGGCGCCCGGCAGCGTTGCGGACCCGAGGCTCATAGCTTGTAGGCCTTCTTGGCCAGCCCGTAGGCGAGGTCGTGCGCTACCGCATGCGCCTCGTCGAGATCCAGCCGGTGCTCGGCGACCAGTTGGCCCAGATAGGCACAATCGACGCGCCGGGCCACGTCATGGCGGGCCGGGATCGACAGGAAGGCGCGGGTATCGTCGTTGAAGCCGACCGTGTTGTAGAAGCCCGCGGTCTCGGTCACCAGCTCGCGATAGCGGCGCATGCCTTCCGGCGCGTCGTAGAACCACCAGGCCGGCCCGATCTTGAGCGCCGGATAATGGCCGGCGAGCGGCGCCAGCTCGCGCGAATAGCTGGTCTCGTCGAGCGTGAAGAGGATGATCGAGAGCTTCGTCTCGTTGCCGAAACGATCGAGCAGCGGCTTCAGGGCATGGACATAGTTCGTAGCGGTCGGAATATCGGCGCCCTTGTCGCGGCCGAATTTCGCCAGCACCGCCGAATTGTGATTGCGGTACGAGCCCGGGTGGATCTGCATGACCAGCCCATCTTCGACGCTCATCCGCGCCATCTCGGTCAGCATCTGGCCGCGGAACAGTTCGGCCTCATGGGCGGTGAAGCTGCCCGCGCGCACCTTGTCGAAGAGATCCGAAGCGACCTTGGCCGACAGGTCGGCCGTGACGGCGGTTGGATGGCCATGGTCGGTCGAGGTGGCGCCGCCGACTTCGCGGAAATAGTCGCGCCGCCGTTGCAGGGCCGCCAGATAGCCGCTCCAGCCCGTCGTGTCCTCACCGGTAATGCGGCCCAGCTCGACGAGATTCTCGGCAAAGCCCGGGAAATCGGGATCGACGACCGGATCGGGCCGGAAGGCGGTCAGCACCCGCCCCTTCCAGCCGCTCTCGCGGATCTTCCTGTGCCATTTCAGCTCGTCGAGCGGCGACTCGGTCGTCGCGATGACCTCGATATTGAACTTCTCGAACAGCGCGCGCGGCCGGAATTCCGGCAGCTTCAGCTGCGCGTCGATCTGATCGTAGATCCGGTCGGCATTGTCGGCGTCGAGCCGTTCGCGGATGCCGAACACCTCGTGGAACGCATGGGCCAGCCACATGGCGCTGGGCGTGCCGCGGAACAGGTGCTGGTTGGCCGCAAAGATGCGCCAGATCTCGCGTGAATCCTGCTCGGTCCTGCCGCCGTCGCGGCGCGGCACGCCCAGGTCCTCGAGCGCCACGCCCTGGCTGTAGAGCATGCGGAAGACATAGTGGTCCGGCACGATGAACAGGGTCGACGGATCCGGAAACGGCTCGTTCTCGGCGTACCAGCGCGGATCGGTGTGGCCGTGCGGGCTGACGATCGGCAGGTCCTTGACGCCGGCATAGAGCGCACGCGCGACGGAACGGGAGGCCTCGTCCGCCGGAAACAGGCGATCGGGATGAAGGGTCAGGGGCTGGCTCATGATTTGACCTTGAGTAACTTTTCCGAATGTTCCTTTGGCCGGGCGCCATCGACTTTGGCCGCGGCATTCCAGGCGTCGTTCAATTCCTCTTCGACGGCGGCGAGATGGATCTGCATGGCGCGGCGGGCCGCCTTCGGGTCCTTGGCCCGGACCGCCTCGAGCACGGCCGAATGCTCCGCGATCCAACGCGGGCGCAGGCCGGCGCTGTGCATGCGGCCCTGCATCTTCTCCCACATGCGGCCGCGTCCCTGGTCCCACAGGCCTTGGACCACGAGCGACAGCGCCGAATTCTGGGTCGCGGCGGCCAGGCGGATGTGGAACAGCCGATCCGCATCCTCGCGGCTTTCCTGCCGGCGATCCTCTTCGCGCATCTGCGCCACCGCATCGTCCAGCCCCTCGATGTCGGCCGGCGTCGCCTCGCGCGCCGCCAAGGCGGCGACCTCGCTCTCGATCAGATGGCGGGCACGGATGAGTTCGAACGGGCCGGGACCGCCATCCGGCACGGCCGAGGGCTCGGCACCGGCGAAATCGGTGCGCACATAGACGCCCGAGCCGGTCATGACCGTGACGAAGCCGGAAATCTCGAGCGCGATCAGCGCCTCGCGCAGGCTGGGCCGGCTGACGCCGAATTGCTGCGCCAGGTCGCGTTCCGGCGGTAGGCGGCTGCCGGGTGGGAATTCGCCGGCCAGGATCAGCTCGCGGATCTGATCGGCGATGCGGCGGTACAGCCGGCTCGGCTCCACGCGAATGATCGGCAAGTCTCGGTCCTCAAGGGGCGCGATCGGGCGGTAGGCTCGACGCGGTTCGTTGAAGCATGCGATAGCTGGACAGCACCGGACAAACCTGAAATGGTCAAGTGGTCTGGCCAATTCTCCGGACCCTGTCACGGCACCTGCCGCCTGTCAACCGCCTGTAAAGTTCCGCCGCCCCGGCCGCCGGCCGGACACCGGCGGTGCCCGAGTGAGCCATGAAGATCGCCCGCCCCCGACCGTCTGCCCCCTGCACCCGCCTCCCCTGCCGGAAGGCGCGGCCGTGACGGCGGGGCGTCCCGCCGATCTCGGTTCCTGGCTGACCGGCGAGCTCCTCCCGGGCTGGGCCGACCGCGCCGTGCGCCCGGGCGATCCCGGCTTTCTCGAATATCTGACGCCGGACGGCGCCCCGGATCCTCGTCCGCGCCGGACCAGCTTGGTCACCGCCCGGCTGGTCTATGTCTTCAGCCACGCCCATGTTCTCGATCCGGCCGGGCCTGGGCTCGCGGCGGCGCGACACGGCTATGAGTTCTTGACCCGGCGCTGCGCCGATGCGGACGGCCGGTTCCGCCACGCGGTTACGGGCGATGGCACGGCGATCGACGACCGCACCGATCTCTACGACCTCGCCTTCGTGCTGTTCGCCTGCGCCTGGTATGCCCGCGCGACCGGCGAGCGCGAGCCGCTGGCGCGGGCCGAACAGGTGATGGCATTCATCGAAACGCGGATGACCGCGTCCCACGGCGGCTTCGCCGAAGACAGCCTGGCGGCCTTGCCGCGCCGGCAGAATCCGCACATGCACCTGCTCGAGGCATGCCACGCGCTGGCCGAGGCGTCGGGCGAAGAGCGTTGGCTGGCGCGCGCCGGTCGCTTGGTCGCGCTGCTGGACCAGCGGCTGATCGAGCCCGCGACCGGCACGCTCGGCGAATTCTTCACGGCCGACTGGCACCCCGCCGCGGGCGCCGCCGGTGCGCTGCGCGAGCCCGGCCATCATTTCGAATGGGTCTGGCTGCTGCATCACCATGCCCGCCTGACCGGCGACAGCCGGGTGGTGGAGATCGCCCGGCGCCTGCACGGTTTCGCCATGGCGCATGGCGTCGCCCGCTCCGTCGAAGGCTGGCCGATGGTGCTCGACGGCGTCGACCGGCAGGGCGCCGCCGTGGCCCCGACTCGCCTGCTCTGGCCGCAGACCGAGGCGATCAAGGCCGAGGCGGCGCGGCTGGAATTCCTGGGCGATGCCGACGCGCGCGGGCGCATGGATGCCCATCTCTCCGCCCTGTTCGGCTATTGGCTCGACGCCGGCACCGGGCTCTGGGTCAACCAGCTCGACGCGGCGGACCAGCCGATCCAGGCCGAGGTGCCGGTCCGGGTGCTGTATCACGTTGTCCTGGCGCTGGCCGAGGCGGGGCGTGTGATGAACTTGATGGCCTAGGACGCCGCCGGCGCGTCCAGGATCTGCAGGATCGACGAGCGGATCCGACCCTGCAGCGCTGCCGACTGCCGGCCCAACGCGATCCTGAGGCTGCTGGCCTGGCTATTGGCGGCCGCCGGGTTGAGATCGGTCAGGGTCAGCCTTTCGGCAGCGTTCCGCAATTGCGCGGCATAGCCTTGCTGGAAGGTCGATCGGGCCTGGAGGGTTTCGGAATAGCCGCCGAGCGAGGCGGCGATGCCATGCAGCCGGGTGACCGCGTCGGACAGCCGGGTCTCGGTCGCGTCGAAGATCTGGTTAGCGGTCGAGGCCGCGACCGTGTCGAGCGCGGAGAAGCCCCGGATCGAGCTCGAACCACCGGCGCCGTCGGCAACGATGTTGGAGAACAGAATGGCGCCGCGGCTGTCGAAGGCGCCGGCGGTGGTGAACAGGGCACGCGTCCCGCCGCCGGTCGCGAGCAAGTCATAGCCGGCGACCTGAAGCGAGCCGCCGGCCCGGGGCCCGAGCGGGACCGTCAGCCGTGCCGCGGTCGAGTTCAAAAGGTTGTACCCCTGGTAGGAGGCATCCTGCACCAGCCGGCTCAACTGGGTCCCGATCGCCAGGAATTGCCGCGTCGCCTCGGTTCGGGTCGCCGGAGAACCGCCCTTGGCGCCCTCGACCACGCCCTGGAGCTGCTTGAGGAGGCCTTCGACCTCGGTGGTGGCGGTCAGCGCCGTGTCGACCGACGAGACGCCCTGATCGATGCCACCCTTGTAGTTGAGAATCTGCGTCGCTCGACCGGCGAGCGAAGCTGCGCGGAAATAGTCGATGGCATCATCGTCAGGATTGGGCGCCCTCTGCCCGGTATCGAGATCGCCCTGGACAGACGCGTATTCGCCCTGAGCCTCCGCAAGGCCGTTCAGGGTCTGAAGAAGTGACGGCGACAAGGTGATGCCGGCCATCGGATCCATCCTCTTTAAAGCGATGGACGAACGGCCGTTTGCGGCCGCACTCGATTCCCGATGTGCGCCGTTCAAGTAATCTTGTCAATTGGTAAAGAAAAGAGCTTGGCCCGTTAACCAATATTTGGCGGAAGAACGCCTCCGGGAGTGATCCCGAAGGCGCCGTCCGATAGCTCTTCTACCCTTAGCGGAGCAGGCTGAGGATCGAGGAGTTCTGGTTGCCGGTGACCGACAGCGACTGGATGCCGATCTGCTGGCGGAGCGTCAGGGCCTGGGAGTTCGCCGCCTCGACGTTGAGGTCGGCGAGCGTCAGCTTGTCACCACCGCCCGACAGGGTCGCCGAGTAGTTGGCGCTGAAGGACGAACGGGCCTGCAGGATGTTGACGTTCGTGCCGAGAGCCGCGGTCAAGGCGCTG
>DATGEK010000035.1:0-67064 GCA_035310205.1 Aliidongia sp. | reverse complement strand
CGACCTGACGCCGGGCGGCCTGTTCCAGCAACTGGCCGGCGCCGACCGCATCGACGTCAATTCGCTTCACGGCCAGGGCATCGACCGGCCGGCGCCGAATCTGGCGATCGAAGCGACCGCGCCCGACGGCCAGATCGAGGCCGTCCGACTCGAAGGCGCCGATTTCGTCGTCGGCGTGCAATGGCATCCGGAATGGCGGGCGCTGAAAAATCCCTTCTCGATCAAGCTGTTCGAAGCTTTCGGCGCGGCCTGCGGCCGACGGGCCCGCATCCGGGCCGGGCTCGAACGGGCGGCCTGATCGAGCCCCCTCACACGGACCGAGGGCGAACCCAACACGCAAGTAGCCCATCGGTTTCATGCAGCCTGCGGTCGTCCGGCATGCAACAAGCGCAGTTGTTGCCAGCCGGAGACACCCCAAATATTTTTTTGAAGTGATCGAGGACCTCGATGTCCTGATCCCGAATGGTTCCCCTGCCAAATCGGGCTCCCCCAACGGCACTTCAACCCCCCGACGCCCGGTCATCCCCCCTGACCGGGCGTCACCTTTTTCCGGCCTTGCCCCGCTTGACGTACCTCACGGGCTCGCGCAAGGATCCACAGCCTGCAATTGTAGAGAGCACTTTCATGAGCGGTTTGCCGACGGCGCGCCGTTTGAACTTCATGCGGCGCGGACAGACCGCGTTCGCCCGACATCGCCACGGCACCTGGCTGCTGCTGTTCGCCAGCCTGTTCACGCTCCTGTGGCTGTTGGCCGGCTGGGCCGGCATGGCCAACGGCACCTGGCGCGGCGTTCTGGTCGGCGCCGCCACCGCCTTGGCCGTCCGCCTGCTGTTCCCCTTGCGCCCGCGCGCCCTAGCCCCCGCCCCGGTGCCGGCCGGCTTTCGATAAATTATTTGCAGCCGCACATAATCCGCGCGATGCTATTTCCACCTGATGGAACTCCGCCGCGACGAGCGGATGGCCAGGGAGGAAGCCATGCACGCGGCAGCGCGATCGACACCCGAACGACAGGCCTTCTACGACCGGCTGGCGCCGAACAATCTGGCGCCGCTCTGGGAAGTGCTGGGCGCGCTCATCACACGCGAGCCGCAGAGCCCGTGCGTCCCGGCTTTCTGGCGCTATGACGAGGTGCGGCCGCAACTGATGGAGGCCGGGCGGCTGATCACCGCCAAGGAGGCCGAGCGGCGGGTCCTGATCCTGGAAAATCCGGGCATGAAGGGCCGGTCCTCGATCACCCATACGCTCTATGCCGGCCTGCAGTTGATCCTGCCGGGCGAGGTGGCGCCGGCCCATCGCCACAGCCAGTCGGCGCTGCGCTTCGTCATCGAGGGCAATGGCGCCTTCACCGCGGTCGACGGCGAACGGACGCTGATGCGGCCGGGCGACTTCATCATCACGCCGAGCTGGACCTGGCACGACCACGGCAACGAGACGCAGGAGCCGATGGTCTGGCTCGACGGACTCGACATCCCGCTGGTGGGCTTCCTCGACGCGAGCTTCGCCGAGCCCGGCAATGCCGAGCAGCAGATGGAGACCAAGCCCGTCGGCGACAGCCTGGCGCGCTTCGGCATGGGTCTGATGCCGGTCGACTGGAAGCCGGCGCACCCGACCTCGCCCGTGTTCAACTATCCCTATGAGCGGTCGCGCGAAGCGCTCGAGACCCTGAAGCGGACAGGCGAATGGGATCCGTGCCACGGACTGAAACTGCGCTACGTCAATCCGGCGACCGGCGGCTCGCCCATGCCGACGATCCAGCCGTTCATGCAGCTGCTGCCGGCCGGCTTCCACACCGAGAGCTATCGGTCGACCGACGCCACCGTCTATGTCGCGGCCGAAGGTTCGGGCACCAGCCGGGTCGGCGACACGAGTTTCGCCTGGAAGCCCCATGACGTGTTCGTCGTGCCGAGCTGGTGCCCGGTCCGCCATGTGGCTGGCCCCGAATCCGTGCTGTTCAGCTTCTCCGACCGGCCGGTCCAGCAGGCGCTGGGCCTATGGCGCGAGGACCGCGGCCGGCCCGCGGCCTGACGTCGCTCGAAGCCACTTCGGTTGAAGCGCCCCGGGCGCCATGCTTTCATGCGCCGCCGCCCTTCCAGCATCGCCCCTGAGGTTCCCATGGCCTATGCCGTTCCCGCCCCTGCCCTTGTCACGGTTCCCGTGGTCGGCGGCGATCCGTTCCCCGTGCGCCGGATCTATTGCGTCGGCCGCAATTACGCCGCCCACGCCCGCGAGATGGGCAGCAATCCCGACCGCGAGCCGCCGTTCTTCTTCATGAAGCCGGCCGACGCCATCCTGGCCAACGGCTCGACCATGGCCTATCCGCCGCAGACCAAGGACCTGCATCACGAGATCGAGCTGGTCGTGGCGATCGGCCGGCAGGGCAAGGATATCCCGACCGCCGCGGCGCTCGACTACGTCTATGGCTATGCCGTCGGGCTCGACATGACCCGCCGCGACCTGCAGGGCGAGGCCAAGAAGACCGGCCGGCCGTGGGAGATGGGCAAGGGCTTCGACCAGTCGGCGCCGATCGCGCCGATCCACAAGGCGAGCGATGTCGGCCATCCGGACAAGGGCGCCATCTGGCTCAAGGTCAATGGCGAGATCCGCCAGCAAGGCGACATCGGCGACCTGATCTGGTCGGTGGCCGAGAGCGTGTCCTACCTCTCGGCGCTGATGGAGCTGTTCCCAGGCGACCTGATCTATTCCGGCACGCCGGAAGGCGTCGCGGCCGTCACCCATGGCGACAAGCTGGTCGGGCATGTCGACGGGCTGACCGACCTCGAGATCAGGATCGGCTAAGCTCGGCCAGCAGCCGGGCCGCCTCGGCGACCGGCTGCTGCCACTGGCCCGGATGGGGCTGGCGCAGCAGCCTGAGCGTCGGATACCACGGGCAGTCGGTGCGGCCGGCGAGCCAGCGCCAGCAGGACGAGAAGCGGTCCAATACCCAGACCGGCCGGCCGAGCCCGGCGGCCAGATGCGCAACAGACGTATCGACCGTGATCAGCAGGTCGAGCGCGCTCAAGAGTGCGGCGGTATCGGCGAAATCCCCGATCCAAGGCGTCGCGTCGAGCGCCGCGGCACTCGCCGGCGTCGCCCATTCGGCCGCGGCCGGCCCAAGCTGCAAGCTGACGAAGCCGGCCGGCACCGTGAACAGCGGCGCCAGCGCGGCAAAGCGCATGCTGCGCCGATGATCGAGCCCACCGGTCGGCGAGCCGGCCCAGACCAGGCCGACCCACGGCCGCGGCAGTGCCGCCAGCCGATCGGCCCAGAGCGCGGCCGCGGCTGGATCCGCGCTGAGATAGGGCGTCGTTGCCGGAATGCTGGCGAGATCGGTCGTGAAGATCAGCGGCAGGCTCATCAGCGGCGCCTGATAATCGAGCGGCCCCGTCGCCTCGCCATCGCCGACCACTGCGGCTACGCCGGCGACGGCCGCTGTCAGCCGGGCGAGCGGCGGCGGCACGCGCACCAGCACTTCGGCACCCTGCGCCGCCAGCAGCGGCACATAGCGCAGCATCTGCAGCGTGTCGCCGAAGCCCTGCTCATGGAACAGCAGGATCCGCTTGCCGGCGAACGACGGCAGGCCGGCAAGCGGCGGCAGGCGCGGCACCGTCGCCTCGGCCGGATCGATCACCCGGCGGCGATGCTCGAACAGCGGCCAGCCTTCGGTGAACCGCCCGGCACGCAGCAAGGTCATCGCGAAATTGCGCGCGATCTCGCCGTCCCTGGGATCGAGCACCTGGGCCGTCCGATAGGCGGTGAGCGCGTCGTCGAGCGCACCGGCGAAGTCGAGCAGATTGGCGATGTTGGCGACGATCCGGGCGTTGCGCGGCGCCCGCGCGTGGGCTTGGCGGAACAGCGCCAGCGCCTCGCCGAACCGGTCGAGCTCGACCAGCGCGCTGCCGAGATTGCTCATGATGTCGAACCGGTCCGGCGCCAAGCGCAAGGCCGCCGCGAGTTCCGCCGCCGCCTCGTCGAACCGCCTGAGCCCGCCCAACGCCTCGCCCGCCAGCTGATGCGCCTCGGCATCCGGCCCAAGCGCGCGCGCCAGCCGCAAGGCCTCGTCGAATTGCCCCCGGGCCAGCGCCTGCCGGGCCGCGTCGATAGAGGTCTGCTGGGACATGGCCGGCCCGGGGTACGCCTTCACTGTTTCGCTTGCCGCATCAGTACGCTATTCCGAGCAGAGACGGCTATCGCCCGCAGCACCTCCCGCCAACCCACGGAACCCATCCCCCATGAAGATCGCCACCTGGAACATCAATTCCGTTCGCCTGCGGCTGGCCAATGTCGAGCGGTTCCTGGCCGAATCCCAGGCGGCCGTGCTGTGCCTGCAGGAGACCAAGACGGTCGACGACACGTTCCCGGCGGCGGCGCTGAAGGCGGCCGGCTACACCCATCAGATGATCCATGGCCAGAAGAGCTACAACGGCGTTGCGATCGTCTCGCGCCTGCCGTTCGTGGCGACCGGCGACGCGTCCGGCTCACGCGGCTGGTGCGGCAAGGAGGATTGCCGCCACATCTGGGCGCGGCTGGCCGACGGCACCGAAGTGCATAATTTCTACATCCCGGCCGGCGGCGACATTCCCGACCCGGTCGCGAACGACAAGTTCGCCCACAAGCTGCAGTTCCTGGACGAGGTCACGGACTGGCTCGCCGAGCATACCGACCGGCGCCGGACCGTGCTGGTCGGCGATCTCAACATCGCGCCGCTCGAGCATGACGTCTGGTCGCACAAGGCGCTGCTGGACGTGGTCAGCCATACGCCGATCGAGGTCGAGAAGCTGGGCAAGCTGCAGCGCGCCGGCGGCTTCGTCGACGCGGTCCGCCATTTCACGCCGGAGAGCGAGAAGCTTTATTCCTGGTGGAGCTACCGCGCCAAGGATTGGGACGCGGCCGACAAGGGCCGCCGGCTCGACCATGTCTGGGTCACGCCGGATCTGATGCCTGGTGTTTCCAAGGCCGAGATCCATCGCCCGGTGCGCGGCTGGGAGCAGCCGTCCGACCATGCGCCGGTCACCGTCACCTTCGGGGCGTGACTATTTCCTGAAATCGGTATTGCCGGCGGCGTGCATGGACACGACCTTGCCGGCGCCGTCGAGGTCGAAGGTCAGCTTCTCGCCGACGAGCGCGCCTGAGGTGAATTTGAAGACGTTGCCGCCGACCGGGTCGAGCGGGATGCGTGTGCGCGCCGGGTCGCTGAAGCCCGCGTCCTGCCAAGCAAGGCGGCCGTCGGCCAGGACGATTTCGGAATCGCGCCCCTCGTTGGTGTAGCGCCCGACGAATTTGTTCCAGGCCGGGTCGGCGACCAGCGGCGGCCGGCCGAGCGCCTCGGCGGCGGTGACCGGGCCGACCAGCGCCGTGAACGCCTGGTCGACGAAACGGGTCGGGCCGTTCTCGTCGGCGTTGATCAGCACAATGACGCCGAGCTTGCTGACCGGATCGATGTCGAGGCGTCCGGAATAGCCGGCGCCGCGGCCGGCATGGCCGACCCGGCTCTGGCCGCCGACGCGGCGGGTCTCGAAGCCCAGGCCCTGGCCGCCGGACCAGTCGGGATAGATCGCCTGCACGCGCAGCATCTCGCGCCGGCTCTTGACCGAAAGCACCTCCGACTCAGCGTCGGACAAGAAGAAGGCGGCGAAGCGCGCCAGGTCGGCCGCGGTCGAGATGACGCCGGCCGCGCCATACATGCCGCCCATCCGCATGAACGCGCGGGGCTGGCGCGTCCCGTCGGCCTGACGATAGCCATAGCCGACGGCGATGCCCTTCAGATCCTCGGGCGGGTTGACCAGCGTACGGGTCATGCCGAGCGGCTGGGCGATGTGCCGCAGCACATAATCCTCGAACCGCTCGTCCGACACTGCCTTCACCAGCTGGCCGAGGATGGCATAGCCGAGGTTGGAGTATTTCCACATGGTTTCCGGTGGAATGGCCGGTTCCTGGCGGTCGAGATCGGCCATGAGCTGCTCGCGGCTCGGCATCACCCGTTCCTGCCAGGAGGCGCCGAGCGGCTCGCGCGGCAGGCCGCCGAGCTGAACCAGCAGCTCGCGGATCGTGACGGTCGGATGCGGCACGCCGGCGAGATGGAAACTCTCCAGATGCTTCTGCACCGGATCGTCGAGATCGAGCAGGCCGGCATCGCGCAGCTGCATGATCGCGACGGCGGTGAACAGCTTGGTGATCGAGGCCGTCCGGAATTGCGTGTTCTCGGTCACGGCCACACCGGCCGCCAGGTCGGCCTGGCCGTAGGAATGGATCCAGAGCGGCGTCTGGTCATGCACGACCGCGATGGCGAGCCCGGGAAAGCCGCGCTTCGTCACCTCGCCGGCCAGCGTCTGCTCCAGGCCCTGGAGTGCTGCCTGCACCTTGGGATCGTTCGCGATCGGGTCCGACGCCGCCGCCGGGGCCGCCGGCAGAAGCAGGAGGGCGAGTGCCAGCGCCAGGCGGTTCATGGAGCTCAGCCCCCGCCCGGGTGTGCTTTGGCGATGTCGGCCTCGGCCAGCTGCGCCTCTGCCAGCACGCGGCGCAGCTGTGCCGTGGTGTTCTCCAGCCGCTGGGCGATCACCCGCATGATGGTGAGCGACATCTTCGGGAAGTCGGTCAGCATGCGGAAGAACAGATCCTTGGAGATCCGCAAGGCCACGATCTGCGAGCGGGCCCGGATCGAGGCGGTGCGCGGCACGTCGCACAGGATCGCGATCTCGCCGATGAATTCGTTGCGGCCGACCCGGGCGACCGCGCGCGCGCCGCCCGGCCCGTCGATCAGCACGTCGGCATCGCCCTCCATGATGATATAGGCGGCATCGCCCGCCTCGCCCTGGTGGAAGACATATTGGTCGGGATCGAACGTCACACGCTCGCTGGTGAAGGCGATCAGCTTCAGCTTCGCCGGCTCGATGTCGGCGAACAGGGGGACGCGGCGCAACAGCTCGACTTCTTCCAGCAGACTCATGTTTCCGCCTCAATCAGCTGCGTCATCGACGATAGCGGATGGTCGAGTTCCGCGAACGTGCCCTGCTCGACCACCCGACCGGCCTCCAGCACGACCACATGGTCGAAATGGCGGGCGAAGCGCGCACGCTGCAGCACGATGATCATCCCCATATCCTTGCACTGCTCCTGCAGCGCCACCAGGATTTGCTGCTGCGCCACCGGATCGAGTGCGGCGACCGCTTCGTTCAGGATCAGCAGGTCCGGCCGCTTGATGATCGCCCGGGCGATCGCCAGCTTCTGCCGCTGGGTCTGGGTCAGGCGCGAGCCGCCGCTGCCGACCTGATAGTCGAGGCCGACCTCGCACACGACCGGGTGCAGGCCCATCTGGTCCAGCACCTGGGTGACCAGCGTCTGGACCCGCATCGTACCCTGGGCGGCGTCGAACGCGATCGTGCCGAACAGGATGTTCTCGAGCACCGTGGCCGACCCATTGTAGCGCTCGGGGTCGAAGAATTCGATCTTGGCGCGCAGCGCGGCCGGCAGGTCGGCGCGGAACACCTGGCGCGCCTCGACGATGCGGCGGCGCAGATTGTCGTCGATCAGACCCAGGCGATGGCGCGTCTCGACCAGGCGGAACGGCAGGGCCAGCAGCCGCGTGCGGTCCGCGGCCTTGAGGCGCCCGATGCCGCCCGAGGCGCGGTTGAGGATCATCCGGTAATCCGGCAGCTCGTCATGCGCGATGAAGCTGAACTGATCGAAGAACTCGTGCCCGGGCGCCAGGTCCGCGAACAGTTCGAGCATGGTCTCGGCGACCTTGAGGCCGGTCGCGATCAAATCCTCGGTCAGGCCGACCTTGCGCAGCACCTGCAGCACGTATTCGTTCGAGGCCAGGTGCGCGAGCGCGAAAGTGCCGTCGACCGGCGTGCCGAACAGCAGATTGTCGCCGAACGACAGGTTGGTGTTGTAGCGGTCGTTCTCGAACCGCTCGACCAGCCGGCCCATGCCGGCCGCGCCCAGCTGCTCGGCCAGTGCCTTGCGGGCGCGCACGAAGCCGTCGGCCTCCTCCGGCCGGCGCTTGGCGTCGAGCCGGCCGCGCAGCCCCAGCTGATAGATGTCGTCCCCCAGGCCGACGATCGCCATCATGTCGACGAGACGCCGGGTCAGCGCCGGCGGTTCCACGACGCCGGCCTCGGCATAGTCGACCCAGTCGGCCTGCAGGTCGAAATCGATATTGCCGGCCCGGCGGGCCTCAAACAGGATCCGCTGCCGGCGCTTTGCCGTCGCCGCGTCGTAACTCGGCGGCACCACCGGCCGGTGCTTGAGCCCGAACAGCAGGTTCTCCCGGATGCTGGACGCGAACACGCCGGCGGTGGAGCCGACATAGGCGATGCGCCGGCCGGTGACGGCATAGGGCAACTGGTTCAGGTCCTGGCCGCCGATCAGGATGCGCCCGGCGGACGGCACCAGCAGGCGGGCGAGCAGCATGGCGAATTCGCTCTTGCCGGACGCCCCGGTGCCGACGATCGCGATATGGGGCCCGAGCGGCAGCGCCACGTCGACCCCGTTCAGAATATGCGCCCGGTCGTCCTCGTTATAGATGAGGCTACTGACGGTGATCTCGCCGCCGAGATGCGGGATCGCCTCCGGCTCGACCAGCTGCAGCGTGCGGTCGATCAGGCCCGGCGGCTGGAACTGCTCGACGATCTGCTCGTACTTGATCCGGCTGTCTTCCTTGATCTGGTAGAAATCGAGCAGCTCCTTCCAGGGTGCCGCCAGGTCCTTGTAGGCGGCCAGCACGGCCACGAGTGAGCCGAAGGACAGCTGACCGCGGATCACCAGATAGCCGCCGATCGAATAGAAGAAGAACGGCGTCAGCTGGTTGATCATGTTGTTGAGAAATTTGACGAAAAACTTCCGCTGATAGATCTCGAACCGGATCTCGTAGATCCGGCCCAGCCGCTCGGCGAAATCGGCGAGCTGCAGCCGCGCGGAGTCATTGGCATGGATTTCCTGGATGCCGCCGACCGACTCGCCCACCCGGTCGGCGAGCGTCCGAATGGTACGGACCCGCTGCTTGCCGAGCTGGTTGACCTTGCGCTGCAGCTTCGGGATCACATACCCCTGCATGGGGTAAAGTGCGACCGCGGCCGCACCCAACACCGGATCCTGGACGAACAGGAAGAAGATCGCGGTCAGTAGCGTACCGCCCTGCTGGGCCGGCAGCGCGAAGGCATCGCCGATGAAGCCGCCCAGCGGTTCGACCTCGGACGTGATCATGGGAATGAGCTCGCCCGGCGAGGTGCGGCGGAACTGCAGCAGGGGAAAGCGCAGGATACGATGATAGAGCTCGAACCTCAGGCGGCGCAGCATCCGCTCGCCCAGGCGGCCCTTCAGCACGTTGATGTAGTACTTGAAGGCGCCGTTCACAATGACGAGAGCCAGGAACAGGCCGCACAGGACCGACAGATAGCCGACCTGGGTCAGGTCATAGCCGGCGACCGTCTCGCGCAGGCCATCGACTGTCTCGCGCAGGCCTTTGCCATTGATCGCATTGACGATCGTCTTGGGCAGATCGAGCGAAAGATAGTAGAACGGCAGGGAGACCGCGGTCAGAGCCAGGACGCCAAGCTGGTCCCGGAGGCTGTACCGCAGGATGAATCCGTAGATGGATTTGTCCATCGGTTGGGATGCGGGCACCGGCCCGATTGGGGCCGACGCCGCGGCCTCGACCGGGTGCGGTTCGGAAATTTGTTCGATCGTGGCGGGGTGGTCCGTCATGAAATGCTGGTATCCGCGCAGCCTTAGCTATGCGATGGTCGCTAGCCCGCCGAATCTGCTCCGACGGTCAATATGTTATCTCCTCGTCCACACAAGCGCGTCCTGATTTACAGCCACGACAGCATGGGCCTCGGTCATCTGAGGCGCTGCCGGACGATCGCGCACGCGCTGGTGGACGCGGATCCGCGTCTTTCGGTGCTGATCCTATCGGGTTCGCCGATCATCGGCAGCTTCGATTTCCGCACGCGGGTCGATTTCGTGCGGGTCCCGGGCGTGATCAAGCTCCGGAACGGGGCCTATACCTCGCTCAACCTTCCGTTCGCGATCGAGGAAACGCTGGAGATGCGCGCCTCGATCATGCGCCATACCGCCTCGATCTTCGACCCGGACCTGTTCATCGTCGACAAGGAGCCGCTGGGCCTGCGCGGCGAGGTGCGGCCGACGCTTGAGCTGATGCGCGCCCGCGGCGTGCCCTCGGTGCTGGGCCTGCGCGACATCATGGACGAGCCGGGCCAGCTCGAGGAGGAATGGCAGCGCAAGCACGTGATGCCGGCGCTGGAAGATCTCTACGAGCAGATCTGGGTCTACGGCCTGCCCGAAATCTGCGACCCGCTCGAAGGGCTGGCCGTGCCGGAGGCGGTGCGCGCCAAGATGCGCTATACCGGCTATCTGAAGCGCAGCGCGCCCGACGCGGCCGCCGGCGGCGGCACGACGGTCCCATTCGACGAGCCCTATCTGTTGGTGACGCCCGGCGGCGGCGGCGACGGCGAGACCATGATCGACTGGGTCATCTCGGCCTACGAGGCGACGGACGACCTGCCCTGGCCGGCACTGCTGGTGTTCGGGCCGTTCATGTCGGCCGAGCGCCAGGCCGCCTTCGCCGCCCGGGTCGCGGCCCAGCCGCGCCTCGCCGCCATCACCTTCGACGCCAAGCTCGAGCGGCTGGTGCAGGGTGCCGCCGGCGTCGTCGCCATGGGCGGCTACAACACGTTCTGCGAGATCCTGTCGTTCGACAAGAAGGCGCTGATCGTGCCGCGCACCGAACCGCGGCTCGAGCAGTTCCTGCGCGCCGAGCGGGCCCAGCACCTGGGCCTGGCGCGCATGCTGGAGAATGACGGGGTCCGCTGCCCGCGGGCGATGATCGAGGCACTGCGCCGCCTGCCGCATCAGCCGGCGCCGTCGGCGCGCCAGGCCGAGGGCCTGCTGGACGGGCTCGACCAGGTCAATCGCCTGGCGCTCGGGCTGATCGACCAGCCGGCTGTGATGCGGCCGAGCCAACCCGTACTGCGGCAAGGCCGCCCGTCCGCATGAGGCGGGTCGCCGTCGTCGTCAAGGGCTACCCGCGGCTGAGCGAAACCTTCATCGCCCAGGAAATCCGCGCATTGGAACAGGCGGGCGTGGCGCTTGACCTGGTCTCGCTCCGGCGTCCGACCGACAAGGCGATCCATCCGATCCATCGCGAGATCGCGGCGCCGGTCAATTACCTGCCCGAATATCTGCATGAGGCGCCGCTCAGGGTGCTCCGGTCCTGGCGCCGGGTCCGCCGCCTGCCGGCCTACCGGGCGGCGCGCGCGCTGTTCTTCCGCGACCTCCGCCGCGATCCCACGCGCAACCGCCTGCGGCGCTGGGGGCAGGCGCTGGTGCTGGCGGCCGAGCTGCCGACCGGCATCGACCTGATCTATGCGCATTTCCTGCACACGCCGGCCTCGGTCGCGCGCTATGCCGCGCGGCTCAAGGGTTTGAACTGGGCGGTCTCGGCCCATGCCAAGGACATCTGGACCTCGCCCGCCTGGGAAAAGCGCGAGAAGCTGGCCGATTGCGCCTGGGCGGTGACCTGCACCGAGGTCGGGCGCGACCATCTGGCCGAACTGAGCCCGCCCGGCAAGCCGGTGCTGCTGGGATATCACGGGCTCGATTTCCGGCGCTTCCCCGCCGCCGCGGTGCGCGCCGAGGCGCGCGATGGCAGCGATCCTGCCGCCCCGGTCCGGCTGCTGTCGGTCGGCCGCGCGGTCGCGAAGAAGGGCTATCCGGACCTGCTGGATGCGCTCGCCCGCCTGCCGGCGCACCGCCACTGGCGCTTCGTCCATATCGGCGGCGGCGCCGACACGGCGGCGCTCAAGGCGCGGGCGACGGCCCTCGGCCTCGACGGACGGGTAGAATGGCGCGGTGCGGCCGCCCAGGAAGACGTGCTGGCCGCCTATCGGCAGGCCGACCTGTTCGTGCTGGCGAGCCGCATCGCCGAGGATGGCGATCGCGACGGCCTGCCCAATGTGCTGATGGAGGCCCAGAGCCAACGGCTCGCGTGCCTCGCGACCCGGGTCGCCGCCATTCCCGAGCTGATCGACGACGGCCGGACAGGCCTGCTGGTGGCACCCGGCGATGTCGCGGGCCTGGCCGCGGCGCTCGATGGGCTGATGTCCGATCCGTCCCTGCGCGACCGCCTCGCCGCCGCCGGGGTCGCACGGGTGCGCGAGCGCTTCGGCTTTCAGGCAACGATCGATCGGCTGGCCGCCCTGCTCGGCGGGGCCGCTGGGCGCGAGACCGCGGTGGAGGAGACGGCATGCGCGTCGGCTTCTATGCACCGCTGAAGCCGCCCGACCATCCGGTCCCCTCGGGTGACCGGCTGGTGGCGCGCCTGCTGGTCGAGGCGCTGCGGCTGGCCGGTCACGAGGTCGCCATCATGAGCCGGCTGCGCAGCCGCGACGGCGCCGGCGATCCCGTCCGCCAGGCCCGGCTCGCCGCCCTCGGCCGACGGCAGCCGGATCGCATCCTACGCCGGACGGCCGCGCGCCCGCCGGAGCTCTGGTTCACCTATCACCTCTACCACAAGGCGCCGGACCTGATCGGGCCGGCGGTCGCCGACCGGCTCGGCATCCCCTATGTCGTCGCCGAGGCCTCGGCCGCACCCCGCCAGGCGACCGGACCCTGGGCCGCCGGCTACGCCGCCGCGGCCGCGGCGCTGCGCCGGGCCGACGCGGTGATCGGGCTCAATCCGGCCGATGCCGCCTGCGTGCGGCCGCTGCTGGCCGATCCCGGACGCTATCATACGCTGCCGCCGTTCCTGGACATCGTCCCGTTCGAGGCCGCCCGCCACGCCCGCGACCGCACGCGTGCCGCCCTCGCCCAGGCGCATGATCTCGATCCCTCCCTGCCCTGGCTGGTCACGGTCGCGATGATGCGGCCCGGCGACAAGCTCGCGTCATATCGCCTGCTCGGCGACGCCCTTGCCCGGCTGCGGGATCGGCCCTGGCGGCTGCTGGTCATCGGCGACGGGACGGCACGCACCGAGGTCGCCGAGGCCTTGGCGCCGCTTGGCCGGCGGGTCGCGTGGCTCGGCGCCGTGGCACCCGACCGCATTGCCGAACCGGTCGCGGCGGCCGATCTCATGGTCTGGCCGGCGCTGCGCGAGGCCTGGGGCATGGCGCTGCTCGAGGCCGAGGCGGCCGGGCTGCCTGTGGTCGCCGGCCGGGTCGGCGGCGTGCCGTCGATCGTGATCGAGGGCGAAACCGGCCTGCTGGCCCCTGACGGCGATGCCGGGGCGCTGGCCGACGCGGTCGCGGCCCTGCTGGACGATCCGGAGCAGCGCCGCGCGCTCGGCCGGGCTGCAGCATCCCATGTTGCCCGGATCCACGGCCTGCCGGCCGCCGCCCATCGGCTCGACGCCATTCTGCGAGGCGTGTCATGACAACCTTCGCCATTCTGCGCCACGCGCCGACCCCCTGGAACGAAAGCGGACGCCTGCAGGGCCGGTCGGATCCGTCGCTCAGCCAGCGCGGCCGGGCCGCCGCCAACCATTGGGTCTTGCCCGACGAGGTCGCGGGCTTCCACTGGCTCGCGAGCCCGCTGGCCCGGGCGATCGAAACCGGGGAATGCCTGGGCCTGAAGGCTACCGTCGAGCCGGCCTTGATCGAGATGGCCTGGGGCAGCTGGGAAGGCCGGACCTTGGCGGATCTGCGCGCCGCCGATCCGGTCGGCATGGCCGCCGCCGAGGCACGCGGGCTCGACCTGCTGCCGCCGGGCGGCGAAAGCCCGCGGATGGTGCAGACTCGCCTCACGCCGCTACTGGTCCGGCTTGCGGCCGGCGGACAGCCGGTCGGCGCCATCGCGCACAAGGGCGTGCTGCGCGCCTTGATGGCGCTGGCCACCGGCTGGGACATGCTGGGCAAGCCGCCGGTCGAGCTGCGGCCGGCGGCGGTGCATCTGTTCGAGCTCGACAGTAACGGCACACCGCGCCTCACCCAGGTGAACCTGACGCTCAGCCGATGACTGCGAGCATCCTCATTCATGTCCAGCACCTGCTGGGCACCGGCCATCTGCAGCGGGCCGCCCTCGTCGCCCGCGCGCTCATCGCCGAGGGCGCCACCGTCACGCTGGTGACCGGCGGCATGCCGCTGCCGGGCTTCCGCCTCGACGGCGGGCGGGTCGTGCAACTGCCGCCGCTGAAGGCGACGGATGCCAGTTTCCGCACCCTGGTCGGCCCCGACGACCGGCCGCTCGACGCGGCGCTGCAGGCCGAGCGCCGAGCGCTGGTGCTCGAGGCCTTCGCCCGGAGCCGGCCCGACGTGGTGGTGACCGAGACCTATCCGTTCGGCCGGCGCGCGCTGCGGTTCGAACTGGAGCCGCTGATCGAGGCCGTGCGCGCGGCGGTTCCGCGCCCGGCGCTGGTCGCCTCGATCCGCGACATCCTGGTCGCCAAGCCGGATCCGGCGAAGCGCCAGGCAATGATCGAGCGCTTCCAGGCCGATTACCAGCAGGTGCTGGTCCATGCCGATCCCCGGCTGATCCAGCTGGAGGCTAGCCTGCCCGAGGCCACCCAGTTGGCCGCGCGCATTCGCTACACCGGTTTTGTGGCGCCGGCCGCTGCCGCGGCCCGGGCCGACACCCCCACGGGCGAGGTGGTGGTTTCGGCCGGCGGCGGCGTGGTCGGCGCCGCTCTGCTGCGCACGGCGCTCGCCGCCCGGCCGCTGACGCGCCACGCCCGGACCCCCTGGCGCCTGATCACCGGCCGCAACCTGCCCGAGGCGGACTTCGCCGCCCTGGTCCAGGCCGCCGATGACGGCATTGTGATCGAGCGCTTCCGCTCCAATCTGCCCGCGCTCTTCGCCCGCGCCGCCCTGTCGATCAGCCAGGCCGGCTACAACACCGCGATCGAGCTGCTGCAGGCCCGCGTGCCCATGGTCCTGGTGCCGTTCGCCGAGGCGGCGGAAACCGAACAGACCCTGAGGGCGCGCCTGCTCGCCGATGCCGGAATGGCCCAGATGGTCGAGGCCGATGCGCTCGACCCGATCAGCCTGGCCCGGGCGGTCGATCGGGCCGAGGTGCCGCCGGTCCTGGCAGTCGATCTTGACGGTGCCCGGGCGTCGGCCCGGGCGATCTTGCAAACGGCGGCCGAACGGGTGTCATGATGGGGCGCGAATTGGCGTCGATCCGTGTTAGAGAGAAAGTCGAAACGCCTGTTTCGGCCGCCCGCACCCGCTCGTTCGCAGAAGGTCGCCCGCCCTTGAGCCTGTCCGCCCGCACCGTCGCATCGTCCCCCCGGGCGTCGATCTGGGCGCCGCTCGAAACGGAGCTGGATACCTGGGCGCAAGCAGGGCAGGTCGCCCGGTTCTGGTGGCGTGATGATGATGCGACGGCCCCTTCGGCGCCGCTCGACCGGCTGCTGCAACTGGCCGGCGATCTGCCCCTGGCGCTGGCCGTGATCCCGGAGGCGGCGACGGATGCGCTGGCCCACCGACTGGCGCAAGAGGACAACGTGACCGTGCTGCAGCATGGCATCGCCCATATCAATCACGCCGCACCGCCGGGCAAGAAGGCCGAGCTGGGTTCCGACCGGCCCCCTGCCCTGCTTGCGACGGCCCTCAAGTCTGGGCGGGAGCGGCTCGAGGCCCTGTTCGGCCGGCGGTTCCGGCCGGTTCTGGTCCCGCCCTGGAACCGCATCGCCGCCGATCTGGTCCCGCTGCTGTCCGCGGCCGGCTTCGTCGGCCTGTCGACAGCCGGCGCGCGCCCGAAGGCCGAGGCGGCGCCGGGCCTGCGCCAGGTCAATACCCATCTGGATCCGATCGACTGGCACGGCACCCGCCGGTGCCGCCCGACCGCCGATCTGGTCGTGGAGGCGGCACGCCGGCTTGCCGACCGCCGCCTGGGTGCCGTCGACGCGGCGGAACCGGTCGGCTTCCTGACCCACCACCGGCTCGACGACCCGACGACCGAGCGTTTCGCCGCCGACCTCGCGGCGCTGGTCGCCGCCCATCCGGCCGCCGCCTGGGTCTCCGCCCGGGAGCTCTGGCCGGCATGAGCGAGCATCGCTACCCGACCCGCAGCCTGGTCGAGGATTATGCCCGCGGTGGCGCCGGCCTCGTGTTTCTGGCGATCGCGCTCGTGCCGATGCATTGGGTCCTGCACTTGGTATTCGGTCTGATGGCGGTGCTGCTGCTGAGCTTCGGCGTGCGGACCTATCTGCGCAGCCGCAGCCGGATCGTGCTGGACGAGACCGGCATCGCCGTGATCGGCCCCTGGCGCAAGCGGCTCGCCTGGACCGCGATCGACGGGCTCAAGCTGCGATATTTCTCGACGCGCCGCGACCGCAAGCGCGGCTGGATGGAGCTGAGGCTCAGCGCCGCCGGCACCCGGCTCACGATTGAAAGCCAGATCGATGGGTTCGAGGAGATCGTCCGCCGGGCGGCCGCGGCGGCGGCGGCGCGCGGGCTCGCCGTCGACCCGTCGACCGAGGGCAACCTCGCAGCACTCGACGTGCCCGTGCCCCGCGGCGGGACGGTTGCCGCCTGATGACCGATCTGCTCGACATCCGCAATCTCAAGGTCAGCTTCGCGACCCCGGCCGGCCCGTTCGAGGCGGTGCGCGGCGTGTCGTTCCGCGTGCCGCAGGGCTGCACCGTGGCACTGGTCGGCGAATCCGGTTCCGGCAAGTCCGTCGTCAGCCAGGCGATCATGGGCATCCTGCCGGCCGCCGGCCGCATCGCCGGCGGCCAGATCCTGTTCAGCGACCCGAAGGCGGCCGGAACCGTCGATATCGCCGCACTCGATCGCGACGGACCGGCGATGCGCGCGATCCGCGGCGGCAGCATCTCGATCATCTTCCAGGAACCGATGACCTCGCTGTCGCCGCTGCACACGATCGGCGACCAGATCTCCGAGGCGCTGCTGCTGCACCGGGAAACCAGCCGCGCCGAGGCGTTGGAGCTGACGGCCGAGATGCTGCGGCTGGTCGGGTTCAAGGACCCGAAGAAGGCGCTCGCGACATATCCGTTCGAGCTGTCCGGCGGCTTGCGGCAGCGCGCGATGATTGCCATGGCACTGGTGTGCCGCCCGTCCCTGCTGATCGCGGACGAGCCGACCACGGCGCTCGACGTGACGATCCAGGCCCAGATCCTGAAGCTGATCCAGGATCTGCAGGCCGAGCTGGGCATGGCCGTCCTGATCATCACCCACGACCTGGGCGTCGTCGCGAACGTCGCCCGCGAGGTCGTGGTCATGTACCGGGGCCGCGTCGTCGAGAGCGGGGTGGCCGAGGACCTGTTCCAGAATCCGCGCCATCCCTATCTGAAGGCGCTGCTCGCTGCCGTGCCCCGGTTCGACATGGGGCCGGAGGACCGGCTGGTGCCGATCCGGGAGATCCCGCCGATCTCGGAGACCAAATACCTGGCGCCTCGCGCCGTCGCCCGCGTTGCCGGCGCCGCCCCGCTCTTGACCATGCAGGGCCTGGTCAAGACCTACGCGCCCCGCAAGGGTGGCGAGCCGATGAAGGCGGTCGATGGCGTCAGCCTCGAGATCAGGGCCGGTGAGTGCCTGGGCCTGGTCGGCGAAAGCGGCTGCGGCAAGACCACGCTCTCGAAGCTGCTGCTGCGCGCCGTGACGCCGGACGCGGGCGAGGTGAGGTTCCGCGAGGGCGATGGCGAGATCGACGTGCTGGCGCTCGAAGGCAAGGAGCTGACCCACTTCCGCCGCCGGGTGCAATATGTCTTCCAGGATCCGTTCAGCGCGCTCAACCCGCGCATGAATGTCTTCGACATCCTGGCCGAGCCGCTGCTGGTCCACGGCATCGGCGACGCGGCGGAACGGCGGGCCCGGGTCGAAGAGCTGGTCGAGCTGGTCGGGCTCGACCGCAACCAGCTCAAACGCTATCCGCACAGCTTTTCCGGCGGCCAGCGCCAGCGCATCGGCATCGCGCGCGCGCTGGCGCTCAATCCCGACCTGCTGATCTGCGACGAGCCGGTCTCTGCCCTCGATGTCTCGATCCAGGCCCAGGTCCTGAACCTGCTGAAGGACCTGCAGCAGCGGCTGGGCCTGACCTATCTGTTCGTGTCGCACAATCTGGCGGTCGTCGATTATGTCGCCGACCGGATCGCCGTCATGTGCGCCGGCCGGATCGTCGAGCTGGCGCCGCGCCGGACCTTGTTCCGCGACCCCCGCCATCCTTACACCAAGGCGCTGCTCGCGGCCGTGCCGACGCCGGACCTGCATCACAAGCTCGATTTCGACGCGCTGATGGGCGGCAAGGCCTCGAACCCTGCGGCCTGGCCGCTGCCGTACACGCGCGATGGCAACCATCATCCGGCACCGGTCGACCTGGGCGGCGGCCATTGGGTCGAGGCGCTGGCGACCGAAACCTTGGAGGTGGTGTCATGATTCGCGCCCTTCCGGTCATGCTGGCGCTGGCGGCACTGCTGGTCGGCGGCCAGGCCCAGGCGCTCAACTATATCGAAACGCCGGCGCTCGCCGACGACGTCGCGGCCGGGCGGCTGCCGCCGATCGCCGAACGCGTGCCGGCCGAGCCCGCGATCGAGACCGGGCGCCCAGGCCAGCCCGGCGGCGAATTGCGCGTGCTGATCGGCAGCGCCCGCGATACGCGGCTGCTCGCCATCATCGGCTATGCCCGCCTGATGGCCTATACGCCCAGCTATGACCTGGTCCCCGACATGCTGGCAGGCGTCGACCAGAAGGAGCAGCGGATCTACACGCTGCACCTGCGGCCCGGCCATCGCTGGTCCGACGGCGAGCCCTTCACCGCCGAGGATTTCCGCTATTGGTGGGAGGATGTGGCGAACAACGAGATGCTGTCGCCGACCGGGCCGCCCGTAGCATTGCTGCGCGAGGGTGAGAAGCCCAAGGTCGAGGTGCTGGATCCGCTGACCGTGCGCTATTCCTGGTCGGCGCCGATGCCGACCTTCCTGGCGCTGCTGGCGAACGCGAGCCCGATCACGATCTATCGTCCGGCCCATTACCTGAAGCAGTTTCACGCCAAATACGCCGACAAGGCCAAG
The DNA here is from genome assembly GCA_035310205.1 of Aliidongia sp. GTDB lineage: Bacteria > Pseudomonadota > Alphaproteobacteria > ATCC43930 > CGMCC-115725 > Aliidongia. Next base: position 48,082 of record DATGEK010000035.1, on the reverse strand, counting down.
CTCGCAGCACTCGTCGCCGACGCTCACGCCCGGAACTGGGCCCAGCTGCACAACCGGATGGACAATCCGGTCCGCAACGACAATCCCGACCTGCCGACGCTCGACCCCTGGGTGCTGAAGACCAAGCCGCCGTCGGAGCGCTTCGTGTTCGAGCGCAATCCGTTCTACTACCGCGTCGATCGCGAGGGCCGGCAGCTGCCCTATATCGACCGGATCAACGCCGCCGTGGCCGACAGCAAGATCATTCCGGTCAAGGTCGGCGCCGGCGAGGCGGACCTGCAATCGCGCTATCTGCGCTTCGACAATTACACGTTCCTCAAGGCCGGCGAGGCCCGGAACGGCTACCGGGTGCGCCTGTGGAAGACCGGCTACGGCAGCCAGCTGGCGCTCTATCCAAACCTGAACGTCAACGACCCGGTCTGGCGCAGCCTGTTGCGCGACGTGCGCTTCCGGCGGGCGCTGTCGCTGGCGATCGACCGGCACGAGATCAACAACGTCGTCTATTACGGCCTGGCCCACGAAGGCCAGGACACCATGCTGCCCGGCTCACCGCTCTACGACGAGCACAACAGCACCGCCTGGGCCGCCTACGATCCGGCCGGGGCGCGGCGGCTCTTGGACGAGCTCGGCCTGACCAAGCGCAATGGCGAAGGCATCCGCCTGCTGCCCGACGGCCGCCCGTTGCAGATCGTGGTCGAGACGGCGGGTACGGTCGCCGAGGAAGGCGACGTGCTGGAGCTGATCCGCGATAATTGGCGCGAGGTCGGGATCAAGCTGTTCGCCAAGCCCCTGCAGATCGAGCTGATGCACAACCGCATCTTCGGCGGTGAGACCATGATGTCGATCGATCGCGGGCTGGAGAACGGCCTCGCCAATGCCGAGATGAGCCCGGCCGTGCTGGCGCCGACGCTGCAGGCGTCCTGGCAGTGGCCGCGCTGGGGGCAATATTTCGAGACCCACGGCATGTCGGGCGAGGCGCCGGACATGCCGATGGCCACCGAGCTGATGAACCTCGCGCGCGACTGGATGAACGCGTCCGACTTCGAGGCCCGCCAATCCATCTGGAAGCGCATGCTCGCCATCCGCGCCGACCGCGTCCTGACCATCGGCCTCGTCGCCGAGGTGCCGCAGCCGGTCGTGGTTTCCGACCAGCTCCGCAACGTGCCCGAGCAGGGTATCTACAATTTCGATCCGGGCGCCTTCTTCGGCGTCTACAAGCCCGACCGCTTCTGGTTCGTCCCGGAAGCGCCGGCCGACCAGCCATCCTGAAGGGGGCGCGAAGGCATGTTCGGCTATACCGTCCACCGTCTGCTGGTCATGATTCCGACCCTGCTCGCGATCAGCCTGATCGTGTTCATCATCATCCAGTTGCCGCCGGGCGATTATCTCTCGACCTACATGGCCGAGCTGCAAGCCCAGGGCGAGGCGGTCAATCCGCAGAAGCTCGCCTACCTCAGGGAGATGTACGGGCTCGACCGGCCGGCCTGGCAGCAATATCTCTACTGGGTCTGGGGCCTGCTGCACGGCGACATGGGCTATTCCTTCGCCTACAACCTGCCGGTGACGCAGGTTGTCGGCGACCGGCTGTGGCTCACCTTCATCGTCAGCGTCACCTGCATCCTGTTCACCTGGGTCGTTGCCTTCCCGATCGGCATCTATTCCGCGACCCATCAATATAGCTGGAGCGACTACGGCCTGACCTTCCTCGGCTTCGTCGGCCTGGCGACGCCGAATTTCCTCCTGGCGCTGGTCATGCTCTACCTCGCCAACACTTGGCTCGGCATCTCGATCGGCGGATTGATGGACGACCGGTTCATCGACGCGCCATGGAGCCTGGCCAAGTTCTGGTCGGTGCTGGCGCATCTGTGGATCCCGGTCATCGTCATCGGCACGTCCGGCACCGCCGGCATGATCCGGCGCTTGCGCGCCAACCTGCTCGACGAGCTGCAGAAGCAATATGTCGTGACCGCGCGTGCTAAGGGCCTGTCGCCGTTCCGGACCCTGATGAAATACCCGCTGCGCATGTCGCTGAACCCGTTCATCGCCGACATCGGCACGCTCCTGCCCCATGTCATCTCGGGCTCGGCCATCGTGTCGGTCGTGCTGTCGCTGCCGACGACCGGGCCGATGCTGCTCGACGCGCTCCGGGCCCAGGACATGTATCTGGCCGGCTCGTTCCTGATGTGCATGGCGCTCTTGACGGTGCTAGGCGTGTTCCTCAGCGATCTGGCGCTGGCCGCCCTCGATCCGCGCATCCGCCTGGGCGCCGGGAGCGCCAAATGAACGAGCAGAGGGCCCCGCTCGCCCATTTCGTGTCGGACGAGCCGTTCGAGCCCAACCGGGTCGAACCGATGAGCGCCGCCCAGGAACGCTATTACCGCGCGTCCCAATGGCGGATGATGTGGTGGAAGCTGCGGCGCCACCGGGTTGCCGTCGTCTCGGGCGCGATCCTGGCGCTGCTCTATCTCTCGACCCTGGTCAGCGAGATCCTGGCGCCCTACGGCGCCCATAGCCGGCACACCGACTTCATCTTCGCCCCGCCGCAACAGGTCCATCTGTTTGACCAGGGCCGGTTCGTCGGCCCGTTTGTCTATGGCTTCGACTACCGCCTGGACATGGATAACCTGAAGCGGGTCTATACGCCGAACCCGAAGCTGGTCCAGCCGATCCGCTTCCTGTGCCTGGGCGACGCGTATGATTTCTGGGGCCTGATCCCCGGCCGGTTCCATCTGGTCTGCCCGACCGAGAACGGCACGCTGTTCCTGCTCGGCACCGACCGGCTCGGCCGCGACATGCTCTCGCGCGTCATCTATGGCACACGCATTTCTCTGACCATCGGGCTGATCGGCATTTCCATCAGCTTCACGCTCGGCATCGTCATCGGCGGGCTTGCCGGCTATTACGGCGGCTGGGTCGATGCCATCACCCAGCGCGTCATTGAGATCATCCGTTCCTTTCCCGAGCTGCCGCTGTGGATGGCGCTGTCGGCGGCGCTGCCGGTGACCTGGAGCCCGCTCTGGGTCTATTTCGGCATCACGCTGATCCTGGGCCTGCTCGACTGGACCGGCCTCGCCCGCGCCGTCCGCTCGAAGTTCCTGGCGCTGCGTGAGGAGGATTTCGCCACCGCGGCCGTGCTGATGGGTGCCTCCACCCGGCGCGTGATCTTCCGCCATCTGCTGCCGAGCTTTCTCTCGCACCTGATCGCGTCGGCGACGGTCTCGATCCCGTCGATGATCCTGGGCGAAACGGCACTGAGCTTCCTCGGCTTGGGCCTGCGCTCGCCCATTACCAGCTGGGGCGTGCTGCTGAACGAGGCGCAGAACATCAACGTGGTGGCGCTCTATCCCTGGCTGATGCTGCCGGTCATTCCGGTCTTCACCGTCGTGCTCGCCTTCAATTTCTTCGGCGACGGGCTGCGCGACGCGGCCGATCCCTATCGCTGACCCGCGTGCGTCGGCGGTGAGCCTGCAGATGCGCAACGGTAGCGGCGTGAGGCGATGACCATACGGCGGTCGCTGTTCCTGGCTTTCGCGCTCTGGGTCGTGGCGGCTTCGGCCCATGCCGAGGCCGTGCTGCATCGGGTGATCGCCGCCGACCTCGGCTCGCTCGATCCCCATCTCATCGGCAATGAATATGAGACGGTCGTGACCTCGGACCTGTTCGAGGGCCTGACCGTCTATGGCCCGGATGCCTCGATCCGCCCTGGTGTCGCCGAACGATGGGACGTGGCGCCGGACGGCAAGACCTATGTGTTTCACCTGCGCCCCGGCCTTGCCTGGTCCGACGGCACGGCGCTGACCGCCGGCGATTTCGTCTATTCGCTGCGCCGCGCGCTCGATCCGGCAACCGGCTCGCCCTATAGCGAGATCCTCTATCCGATCGCCGGGGCCCGGGCGATCGCCGAGGGCCCGGGCAAGGACCTCGCGACCCTCGGCGTTTCGGCGCCCGACCCGCTGACCGTGCGCATCACGCTCGATCGCCCGGCCGCCTTTCTGCCGGCGGTGCTGGCCCATTCCATGGCCTTCCCGGTACCCGAGGCGGCCATCGCGCGCTGGGGCAAGGACTGGATCCGGCCGGAGCATTTCGTCGGCAACGGCGCCTTCACGCTCGACCAATGGGTGCCCCAGGGCCGCCTGTCCTTCGTGCGCAACCCGCACTATCACGCGGCCGCGTCGGTGGCGCTCGACCGGGTCGATTGGCTGGTAATCGCCGACGAAGTCACCGCCTACAAGGCGTTCCGCGCCGGCGAGATCGATCTGGCCGAGGCGCCGGCGCGCCTGCTGCCCGAGGCCCGGCGCGAGCTGGCGGCATCCCTCCATGAACAGCCGCTGCTCAACACCCGCTACGTCGAGATCGACATGGCGCGGTCGCCGCTTGCGGACGACCGGCGCCTGCGCGAGGCGCTGGCACTGGCGCTCGACCAGACGGCGATCGAGACCAAGGTGGTGCCGGCGGGCGGGACGCCGGCCTTCAGCTTCGTGCCCGACGGCATGCCGGGCTACGCACCGGCCCGGCTCGCCTTCGCCACGACGACCATGACCGAGCGGCTGGCCCGCGCCCGCGGGCTCTGGGCGGACGCCGGTTACGGCCGCGACCATCCCCTGACCATCGAGTTCCTGACCGACGATCTGCCGGACTATCTCTTGGAAGCGAAGGCGATCGCGGCCCTGTGGCAGCAGGCGCTGCCCGGCCTGACGGTCAAGCTCGACGCCAACGAATATCAGGTCGTGAGCGCACGCCTGGTGCGGCGGGATTACCAGGTCTCGATTTCGAGCTGGAACGCCGATTTTCCCGACCCGTGGAATTTCCTCGCCGCCTGGCGCCGGGATGCCGGCACGACCAACGTTGTCGCCTATCGGAATGAAGCGTACGAGGCGGCGCTCGACCGCGCCGAAGCGCAGCTCGACCCGCCGGCACGAATGGCTGGGCTGGCCGCGGCGGAGCGGCTGCTGCTCGATGATTTCGCCATCCTGCCCTATGGCTTCGGCCGCGACCGGGCGCTGGTCGCCGGCCGGGTCGCGGGATGGCAGGCGAACGCGCAAGCCATCCACCTGAGCCGCTACGTGAGCGTCACCCGCTGACGTCTCAGAGCGTGATGACCATGCCTTCGTACGCGGCGAGCGTGCCGGGCCGGCGCTGTGCCGCCTCGGCCGCGATCTTGTCCATCGCCTCGTCGGTGCGGCGGGGAGAGTGATGGAACAGCACGAGCGTCTTTGCCTCGGCCGCCTCCATCAGCTTGATGCCTTCCTGCCAGGTCGAATGGCCCCAGCCGATCTTGCTCGGGTATTCGGCGTCGGTGAACATCGTGTCGTAGATAACGTAATCGGCGCCCCTGATCAGCCCGACGATATTGTCGTCGAGCCGATCGGGGAAATGCTCGGTGTCGGTGATGTAGCAGAGCGAGCGCCCGCCATATTCGACCCGGTACCCGGTCGCCTTGTTCGGGTGATTGAGCGGCGCCGTGCGCACCGTGATGCCCGGATGCGGCTGCAGCGTCTCGCCGGCATGGAAATCGATGAAGGTCTTGTTGGAATGCAGCGCGTTGACCGGGATCGGAAACAGCGGATCGGCCATCATCGTCTTCAGCACTTCCTCGACGCTGCGCTCGGGCGCCAGGTGGCCGGCATAGATCTTGAGCCGATTGGCCTCGCTGAACGCCGGCGAGAAGAACGGCAGGCCGACGATATGGTCGAGATGGGTGTGGGTCAGGAAGATGTCGAATTCGAGCGGTGCGGTCTCGGTCTCCAGCCGGTAGCCGAGCGGCCGGATGCCGCTGCCGGCATCGAGGATCAACCGCTGCGCCCCGCACAGGACCTCGAGGCAGGGCGTATTGCCGCCATAGCGGACCGTCTCCGGTCCCGGTGCCGCGATGCTGCCGCGCACACCCCAAAACGTACAGGTGAATGGCCCTGGGGCCGAGCCGGTCGGGCCGCTATGTTCGCTCACTGCGCTCATGCCTCAGCTTGCCAATCCTGTCGGCCTCGCGGCCCGCACTCACGGCACTAGACGGTACCCGCCGGGTTCCGTAATCAAAATCTCTGCCTTGGACGGATCGATCTCGATCTTCTGCCGCAGGCGGTACACATGCGTTTCGAGTGTATGCGTGGTCACCGCCGCATTATAGCCCCAAACCTCGTTGAGCAGCAGTTCGCGGCCAGTCGGCCGATCCCCTGCCCGCAGCAGATATTTGAGGATCGCGGTTTCCTTCTCGGTCAGCCTGACCTTTTTCTTGCCGCCGTCGGCGACCAGGAGCTTTGCGCTCGGGCGGAAGCTGTACGGTCCGATCGTGAACATCGCGTCTTCGCTCTGTTCGTGCTGACGCAACTGGGCGCGCAGCCGGGCGAGCAGGACGCCGAGGCGGAACGGCTTGGTCACGTAGTCATTGGCGCCGGCATCGAGACCGAGGATCGTGTCGGCCTCGCTGTCGGCGCCGGTCAGCATCACGATCGGCGCACGCACGCCGTTGCGCCGCATCAGCCGGCACAGTTCGCGCCCGTCCATGTCGGGCAGGCCGACGTCGAGCACGAGAATGTCGAAATAATGATGTTTCGCGATCTCGAGCGCGGCGGCCGCGCTATCCGCGAGCTCGGTCACGAATTCCTCGTGCAGGCGCAGTTGCTCCGCCAGGGCCTCGCGCAGGGCCTGGTCGTCGTCGACCAGCAGAATTTTCTTCGGTGCCGTCATGGCGTTCCTTTGATCGCCGCCCGTCCGCTTCTGGCCGGCGGTTTCGACCGCGAGCATACGGACCAGTCCGTCCGCGCGCAATCCGGCAGCATGTTCAGTTCGTTAGTCGCGGCCGGCAAGGGCATCGAAGGCCCGGCCCCAATCCTCGGCCGTCCGGGCCCAGTCGGCGAAGCCGGCCGCGGCCGCGCGGGCGCCGTCCGCATAGGCCCGGCGCAGCGCGCCGTCGCCGATCATCCGGTCGAGCGCCGTAGCAAGCGCCGCCCGGTCGCCGGCCGGCACCAGGATTCCGGCCGTGGCCGGCACGGTCTCGGGGATGGCCCCGGCGTCCGTGCCGATGATTGGCAGGCCATGGGCCATGGCTTCGGCGAACGCCATGCCATAGCCCTCGTAGTAGGACGGCAGCACGAACACGTCGGCCGCTAGATAGGCCTTGGACAGCTGCTCCGGCGGCCATTCGCCGGCGAGGTCGACCAGCACGTCCAGGCCATGGTCGGCAATGAGCGCCCGGACCTCGGCCACGGTCGCCGGATCGCGCTCGAGGCTGCCGATCGCGGTCAGGCGCCAGTCGCGCCGGCCGAGCGTCGCCAGCGCCTCGATCAGCAGGCGATGGCCCTTGCGCGGCGTGAGCGTCGCGACCGTCAGCAGCCGCACCGGGCCGCCATGCTCGGTCGGCTCGGCCGACGGCCGGTCGGTCCCCGGCGGCACCACGCGGATCCGCTCGGGCGGCACGCCATAGGCCGCGACATCGGCGGCGCTGCGCGGGCTCGGGCACAGGATGCCGCGGCACAGCGGCAGGAGGCGCCGCTCCAGGTCGGCATAGCGCGCCGCCTCGTCGGCCGATAGACCGGTCTCGAGCGCCAGCGCGTGATGGACCAGGACCAGGATGTCGAGCCGCCCGGCCTCGGCCGGCAACGCTTCCTCGAACGCGGCCAGCGCCAGCCCGTCGATGCAGACCGCGGCCCTGTCCGGCAGCGCGCGCAGGCTCGATGCGGCGCTCGCCTTGGCAGTCCAGTCGGCGTCCGGAAATTGGCCGAGCAGCTCCAGCAGCCCGACCGGGCGGCCGGCGGCCCGCAGCCCGTCAATGATCCGCTGGTCATAAAGATAGCCGCCGGTGATCTGTTCGATCGGGCCGGGCACGATGAAGGTGATGGGACGGGTCATGGCAAGGCTCGCAAGGGGGGACCGGTTCAGAGCGGGCCGTCGAAGCCGGCCCAGGCGACCGGCGATTCCCGCAGCACGACTTGCAGCGAGTCGAGCGCGCCCGCGGTGCCGGGGCCGAGCGCGCCGGCGGCGACCCGCGCCTTCAGGCGGTCGTGCAGCACGCCGGCCAGGAATTCCGTGGTGGTGTTCTTGCCGGCGAATTCCGGCAGCTCGTCTAGATTGGTGAAGGCGAGCGGCGCCAGCACTTCCTTCAAGAGCTCGAGCGCCCGGCCGATGTCGCAGACGATGCCGTCGTCGTCGAGCTGGCGGCGGCGGAACGTCGCCTCGACGCCGTAGGTCGCCCCGTGCAGGCGCTGCGCCGGCCCGAACACGGCGCCGCGAAAGCTGTGGGCGATCATGACATGGTCGCTGACGGTGACGGTGTACATGGACGTGCGGTTTCCGAATTCAGGGATAGAGGACGAGCCGGCACAGCGCGCCGGCGGGATCGGCGGCAAGACGCGCCATGGTCGCGGGAAGATCGGCAAACGCGCTCTCGCCGTCGAGGAACCGGTCATAGACCGGATCGGCGAGCAGATCGAGCGCCAGCGCCAACCTGCGGCGATGGGACCAGCGCGGGCGCTGGGCCGGCGCCACCGCGCCGACCTGGGATGAGCGGATCACCAGGCGCTTCACGTGAAACACCTCGCCCAGTGGCAGAGTGACCGGCCGGTCACCGTACCAGCTCATCTCGAGCACGGTCGCCTCGAAGCCGGCGAGGCCGAGGGCGAGCACCAGGCCCTCGGGTGCGCCGCTGGCGTGGATGACCAGGTCCTGATCGCCGGGGGCATCCCCGGGTACGGCGAAGCCGCAGCCGAGCGCAAGGGCGAGATCCGCCCGCGCCGGATCGCGATCGACCAGCGTCACCCGGGTTCCGGGCAGGCGGGCGGCGAGCGAGGCGACCAGGCCGCCGACCACACCGGCGCCGACAATGGCGATCCGGTCGCCGGCAAGCGCGCCGGCATCCCACAAGCCGTTGACCGCGGTTTCCAGATTGGCCGCCAGCACCGCGCGCCGGGTCGGCACCGCGTCCGGCACCGGCAGCGCCATGTCGACGGCCAAGTTGAAGCGATCCTGGTGCGGATGCAGGCAGAACACGCGTCGGCCGAGCCACTCGGCCGGGCCGGCCTCGACCAGGCCGACGGTGCTGTAGCCATATTTGACCGGGCCGGGGAAATCGCCCTCCTGGCCGGGACAGCGCATCGCCTGGTGCTGGCTCGCCGGCACCAGGCCGCGGAAGACCAGCGCTTCGGTGCCGCGGCTGATGCCGCTCGCCAGCATCCGCACGCGGAGCTCGTTCGCGGCCGGGGGTGCCAAGGGGGCGGTCCGGATTTCGCCCCGGCCCGGCTCCATCACCCAAAAGGCGCTCGCAACACGGTCGCTCAAGAAAAGTCGCACTCGAACAGCATGTCCTCGCCGAGCGCGAAGCGGCGCAGGCGCGGACGCAGGCCCTGGGCCAGGTCCTGGATTTCCGGCAGCTGGATGCCGGGACGGCCGGAGCCGATGATCAGTGGCGAAATGGTCAGTTGCAGCCGGTCGAGCGCCCGCTGCGCCAGGAAGCGCGACACCGTGACGCCGCCGCCCTCGATGAAGATCCAGCCGAGCCCGCGCCGGCCCAGCAGCGTCACGACCGCGGCGCAGTCGAGCGCGCCGTCCACGGTGCGCGGCACGGTCAGCACCTGGGCCTGGCCGAGCCGCGGCGGCGGCGCGCGGTCTTCCGCCGTGATTACCAGCGTCTGGGCGGCCTCGTCGCGGAACAGCCCGTAGTCCGGCCCGAGGCCGAGCATCGGATCGAGCACGACCCTGACCGGATTGTCGCCGGGACACCGCCGCACGGTCAGTTGCGGATCGTCCAGCCGCACCGTATCGGCGCCGACCAGGATCGCGTCAGCCAGCGCCCGCATGCGGTGATTGTGCAGCAGGTCCTCCGGCCCGGTGACCCAGCGCGAGGCACCGTTCGTGGCCGCGATCCGGCCGTCAAGGCTCTGGCCGAGATGGGCGATGGTGAAGGGCCGGCGCTCCTGGACCGCGAGCGGCAGATAGAGGTCGAGCAGGCGGCCGACGGCGGCCGGCGGCACCCGGTCGCTCGACCAGCCGCCGTCGGCATCGATGGAGAGCCAGCCGTCGCCGAACTCGAGCCGCAGCCGTCCGCCCGGCATGGGCGCGCCGATCCGGCGGACGGTAGAGACCGCGTCCCAGGCATCGGCTTCGTCGAGATGGATCGAGGCGCGCACCGCTCTATATTAATCCTGTCATCGGGATGGGAATACCGGCGGGCGCCGGGCCGTCTGTCGGTAACCAATCTATCTAGCCCGAGTTCCCCGCCAATGTCACAACCGCGCGAGCGAGTAAAACATTCCTTGGCCCGATCGGAAATGACGACCTCGCTCGCCTGCCTGACGCTGGTGGGTGCGGGCGTTCTGGGCGCCTTCCCCCCGGCGTCGCTTGGCGTCGCTCTCGCCGGCTGCATCGGCTGGGCCGCCTATGCCGTCGTCGCCGGTCGCGCGGCGCTCAAGGCCCCCCTGCCCCGGTTCGGCTGGGCCAACCGGGTGACCCTGTTGCGCGGCCTGGTGGTCGCCCTGATGATCGCCTTTCTGCCGACACCCGATCGTCAATCCTGGCTGGCGCCGATGCTGGGCGCGACCGCGCTCGTGCTCGACGGGGTCGACGGCGCCGTCGCCCGCCGGACCGGCACGGCGAGCCCTTTCGGCGCCCGGTTCGACATGGAGACCGACGCGCTGACCGTGCTGGTGCTGAGCGCGGCCGTCGCGGCGCGAGGCCAGGTCGGGGCCTGGGTGCTGCTGAGCGGCGCGCTCCGCTACCTCTATGTCGGCGCCGGCTGGGTCTGGCCCTGGCTGCGCCGGCCGGTGCCGCCCAGCTTCGCCCGCAGGCTCGTGTGCGTGCTGCAGATCGCCGGCCTGCTGGCGGCGCTGTCGCCCCTCCTGGCGCCGCCTTGGCCGTCGGCCGTCGCCGGCCTGTCGCTCGGCCTGCTGCTCTGGTCGTTCGGTCGCGACGTTTTGTGGCTTGTGCGCGAGCGGGGCATGGCGGAATCGCCCGACGCACCATATCTCAACGGCGCGGGCAGTGTATGATGTCCGCCACGTTCTCGGGTCGATCAGGATGTTGAAGCAAGCAATGGCCAAATCCGGTCAGGAGCAGCGGGTCTTGCCGCCGCACGAAGTCAACCGCGCCGTCGCCGACCTGCGCCGCGGCGACGTTGTGCTGCTGAGCAACGGCACCGAGGCCGCCCTCATCCAGGCCGCCGAGGCGATCGACGAGGAGGGACTGGCGCGCGCCATCATGCTGACACGGGCGCGCCCGGTCCTGGCGACCACGCTCCGCCGCGCGATCGCGCTCGAGCTGACACCCGACGAAGAGTCCGCCGGCCATGCGGTCGAGCTGCTGCCGCCGGCCGACGCCTCGGCCGTGTTCCTGCGCGAGCTCGCCGATCCGACCGTCGTGCGCCAGGTGTCCGCGGCGCCGATCGGCGTCACCCCGGTCGGGCCGAAGGGCCTGGCCGCAGCCGCCATCGAGCTCGCCAAGCTCGCCCGCCTGCTGCCGGCCATCGCCTGCTTTCCGATCGCCCCGCGCGAGGGCGCGCTGATCGCCCGGCGCGAGGGCATCATCGAGGTCGGCACCGACCAGGTGTTCGACCATCGCAGCGTGCTGGCCCGCACGCTGCGGCGCGTCGCCGGCGCGAGCGTGCCGCTGGTCGATGCCGAGCATACCCGCGTCATCGCGTTCCGTCCGGACGACGGCGGCACCGACCATCTGGCGATCATGATCGGCGAGCCCCGGGGCCCGGCGCCCGTGCTGGCGCGGATCCATTCGGAATGCTTCACCGGCGACCTGCTGGGCAGCCTGCGCTGCGACTGCGGCGACCAGCTGCGCGGCGCGATCAAGGCGATCGCCGAGGCCGGCGGCGGCATCGTGATCTATCTGGCCCAGGAAGGGCGCGGCATCGGCCTCGTCAACAAGCTGCGCGCCTATACGCTGCAGGATTCCGGCTTCGACACGGTCGACGCCAACCTGCAACTGGGCTTCGAGTCCGACGAGCGGGTCTATCAGCCCGCCGCCGAGATGCTGCGGCAGCTGGGCTTCGACAAGGTGCGGCTGATGACCAACAACCCGGAAAAGGTGGCCGCCCTCGCCCAGCACGACATCGAGATCGTCGAGCGCGTGCCCCATGTGTTCGCATCGAACGCCCATAACCGCGGCTATCTCGAGACCAAGGCGAAACGCAGCGGCCACTTGTTCTGACCCGGCATTCCTTGCCGATCGGCAAGGGCGCTTAAGGTTAACTCATTGAAAAACAAAGAGCCGGTTCTGGCATCGGCCTTGCGTGACCGATCCGGGGACCCCCGTCCCAGGGACCGGACATGGAAACGACGAGCGCACCGGGCATCGAGACCATCACCGTTCAGGGCCAGGCCCCGACGGCGAAGTCGCATCTGTGGGCCGGCGATCATTTCAGCTTCCACGACCTCCTGGACGCGATCAATCCGCTGCAGCACATCCCGATCGTCGGCACGATCTACCGCGAGATCACCGGCGACACGCTGGGCAATGCCGCCCGCGTCGTCGGCGACGGGCTCTATGGCGGCGTGATCGGAGTCATCGCCGGCCTGGTCGACGTGAGCGTGCTCGAGACCACCGGCAAGGACATCGGCGGCAATGTCCTCGCGGCACTCGGTGTCGACGAGGGCGACAAGTCGGCGAACACCCCCGACGCCCCGGCCGCCGCCGGCGAGCCAGCCAGCCCGCCCGCGAGTTCCGCGCCGGCGCAAGCGCCCGCGGCCACACCGGCGCCGGCCCCTGCTCCCGCCGATCTCGTGGCACAGGCAGCACCCGCCCCGGCCGTCCCCTCCGGCATTCCCCTGGCGGCCGCGCCGCCGCAGCCGATACCGATGCCGCTTTCGACCGCACCGAAACTGATGGCGCTCAACGACAGCCAGGCGCATGGCTTTCCGATCGACACCTCGCCCGAGGGTATCCTGGCGCTGCGGACGACCGCCAACAACGCGCCGAAACCGGTGCCGCTCAACATCCCGGCCGGCACGCTCGCGCCCAACCGGCGGATTCCGGTGACCGGCGCCGAATTCGTCCAGCGCATGCAGGAAGGCTTGGACAAGTACAAGGCGATGATGATCGCGCGCGGATCGGCCGATGCCGGAAGCAGCGTCGATCAGGTACAATGACCTCCCGATGTGCCGTTAGAGGGTGATATGGACCTGCTGGTTTCGGGCGACGGTACCGCCCGGTTCGCCGACAGCATCTTCCGGTGCGCGCTCGGACGCGGCGGCCTGAGCGACGCCAAGCGCGAGGGCGATGGCGCCACCCCGATCGGGGCCTGGCCGCTGCGCCGCCTGCTCTATCGGCCGGATCGCCTCAAGCCGCCCGCGACCGGCCTGCCGATCACGCCGATCGGCCCGGCCGACGGCTGGTGCGATGCGCCGGGCGACCGGAACTACAACCTGCCGGTCATCCTGCCCTATCCGGCGAGCGCCGAGACCCTGTGGCGCGAAGATGCGGTCTATGACCTGATCGTGCCGCTCGGCTACAACGACGGCCCCATCCTGCCGGGCCGCGGCAGCGCCATCTTCCTGCACCTGGCGCGCGACGGCTATCTGCCGACCGAGGGCTGCGTCGCCCTGGCCCAGGCGGATCTGCTGGCCTATCTGGCCGTCGCCACGACCGCGTCGCGGGTGATCGTCACGCGCTAGCGACCGGCGGCCGTTCCCCGAAGATCGCCGAGCCGATGCGGACCAGGGTGGCACCCTGCTGCACCGCCAGCCGGTAATCGGCGCTCATGCCCATGCTGAGCGTTTCCAGCCCATGACGGCGGGCGATCGACCGCAGCAGCGCGAAATGCAGGCTCGGCTCGTCATCGACCGGCGGGATGCACATCAGGCCGGCAATCGGCAGCTTCAGGCGCTCGAGGCAATCGCGGATGAAGTCATCCGCTTCGCGCGGCGGGATGCCGGCCTTCTGCGGCTCCTCGCCGGTATTGACCTGGACCAGCAGCGACCGGGTGCGCGCCGGCCCCTTGGCGAGCGCCTCGGCCAGCGCCTCGGCCAGCTTCGGCCGGTCGACCGTCTCGATGACGTCGAAGGTCGCCAGCGCCTCCTTCAGCTTGTTGGTCTGCAGCGGCCCGATCAGATGCAGCTCGAGATCCGGGAACTCGCCGCGCAGCTCGGGATATTTCGCCATGGCCTCCTGCACCCGGTTCTCGCCGAACCGGCGCTGGCCGGCAGCAAGCGCCGCGCGCACCGCTTCGACCGGCTTGGTCTTGGCCACGGCGACCAGCCCGATAGCGTCGGCCGGCCGGCCGGCGTCGAGCGCGAGGGCGGCGAGCTCGCTACGGATTTCGTCGAGACGGGTGCGGATGGGATCGGTCATCGGACTCGGTTCGGAACAGGAAGAGACGGCGACGGATCTTACTCCGCCGCGGGGCTCGGGCGTCCACAGGAGAATGGGCCGACCCCCATCCAACGCCCGACGACAGAAAACAGCTGCTCTCCAGGCCGAAATCTGCTTTATTCGGAATCGAACCATAAAACGTCGGAAACGAAACCGATCACTGCCAGATCCCGGTCACGAATCGTCGAAACCGAACGACGAAGCCGACAGGGATTTCGGCAGACGCTTGAAGCGAAGAGGTCGGAAGCGAAAGCCGGTCGGCCCGGAAGTCCGCTTGTGGCCGCGCTGCAAGGAACGGTACCTTAGGCAAAGGCAGCGGGCGCGCCCACGCCTCAAACAAGAAACCTTTGGAGGAAAAATGTTCGCCAGTCTTCCCCTGCGCACCGCGCTGACGGCTGCCACCCTCGCGGGGCTGGCCGGGGCCGCCGCGACGCCGGTCTCCAGTGCCCAGGCCGCCGACATCCGGATCGCGTGCTATTCCGACGGGAACGAGTGCCCGGCGACCAAGACCCTCGCCGAGCGGTTCATGAAGGACAATGCCGACATCCACATCACGATCGACGAGATGCCCTACAAGTCGATCCTGGAGAGTGTCCCGGTCCAGCTCGCCGCCGGCAACGGACCCGACATCGCGCGGGTCAGCGATTTTAGCCAGGTGGCGGCCTATCAGCTCGATCTGACGCCCTATCTGAAGGACGCGGCCTACTGGCAGTCGGCCT
This sequence comes from Aliidongia sp., assembly GCA_035310205.1. GTDB lineage: Bacteria > Pseudomonadota > Alphaproteobacteria > ATCC43930 > CGMCC-115725 > Aliidongia. The sequence continues at coordinate 33,059 of DATGEK010000035.1, read as the reverse complement.
ATGGGCCGGTGCTCGACTGGATGCGTAGCGGGCCGGACGATCACGGCATCTATGGGCTGATGACTCAGCTGACCGTGTCGGCGCCGATCGTGAACAAGACCCTGTTCGACCAGGCCGGCGTGCCGATCCCGGCCAAGGGCGCCACCTGGGACGATTGGGCGGCGGCGGCGCTCAAAGTCGCCAAGGCGACCAAGATCCCCTACGGCATGGCCTGGGACCGCAGCGGCGCCCGCTTCTCGGGACCGGCGATCTCGGAAGGTGCCAAATACTTCTATTCCGCCGGCCATCCGCCGGTGGTCGATGACGGCTTCAAGGCGATGGCCGCAAAATTCGTCAAGTGGAACCAGGACGGCACGGTCGACAAGGACGTCTGGGTCTCGACCGGCGGCGGCTATCGCGATGCGTTCGAGGAATTCGCCAACGCCAAGATCGCCGTCTATCTGTCCGGCAGCTGGCAGCTGGCGCGGCTGCAGAAGCAGATCGGTGACGGGTTCGAATGGACGGTCGGCGACGCGCCCTGCGGCCCGGCCGCCTGCACCGGCATGCCGGGCGGCGCCGGCTTCATCGCCTTCAAGGGCACCAAGTCGCCCAAGGAAGTCGCCCGCTTCCTCGATTACCTGGCGTCCGAGCCGGTCTATGCCGAATGGATGGCCATGACCTCGAACCTGCCGGCCAACGTCGACCTGCAGAAGAAGAAGCTGGACTACAAGCTCTCGCCGGCCGGCATCGCCGCCATGGCGCAGTTCCAGGCCAATGCCACGACCCTGACGCCGCTCGCCTACAAGCTGCAGGGCTCGCAGCTGAGCCGGCCGATGTTCAACGCCACGGTCGACCGGATCAGCCAGGCCATCGCTGGGCAGATCACGCTCGACCAGGCCTACGAGCGCATCACCGCCGACGTCGCAGACGCGGCGGCGGCCAAGGCGAAGAAGTGACCGCCGCGGAACCAACCGCTCCGACATCCACAGCCGCCCGAGCGTTCGGGCGGCTGTACGCCGGCGTCATGAACCTGCCCGAGCGGCCGATGCGCTGGATGCAGGACCGGCTGCCCGACGGACGGCTCGGCTGGCTGTTCGTCGGGCCCAATCTCGCGATCTTCGGGATATTCACGTTCCTGCCGATCGTCATCGACTTCTATTATTCCGGCACCGGCGGCACCAATCTGCTGCCGACCGACCGGCCCTGGGTCGGCTCGGAGAATTTCTCGTCCCTGCTCGCCTGCAAGGATTATTTCGATCCGAACAGCTGCGTGCGCGACCAGTTCTGGTACGCGATCTGGAACACGGTGAAGTTCGTAGCACTGCAAGTGAGCCTGATGCTGGTGTTCAGCGTGCTCACGGCACTCGTCCTCAATCGTAAGATCCTCGGCCGCGGCTTCTTTCGCGCCGCCTTCTTCTATCCGGTGCTGTTGAGCCCGGTCGTCGTCGCCCTGATCTGGAAATGGGTGCTGCAGCGTGACGGCGTGCTGAACGCGGCGCTGGTCGGCAGCGGCATGCAGCCGGTCGAATGGCTGCTGAACGCGCGCTCGGCCTTCGGCTGGACCGTGTTCGTGTCGATCTGGGCGCATATGGGCTTCTACACGCTCATCCTGCTCGCAGGCTTGCAGGCGATCCCCGCCGACATCTACGAGGCGGCGGCGATGGACGCGGCGCCGCCGTTCCGGGTGTTCCGGCGCATCACGCTGCCGCTGCTGATGCCGAGCGTGCTCGTGGTCCTGGTGCTGGGCCTGATCCGCGCCGTGCAGATCTTCGACGAGGTCTATGTGCTGACCGGCGGCGGACCCGGCTCGGCCACGACCTATCTGGTCGAGTTCATCTACAACACCGGCTTCTCGAGCCAGGTCCGGCAATATGGCCTGGCCGCCGCGGCGTCGCTGCTGCTGGCCGGGGTGCTGCTGGTCCTGACCCTGGTGCAGCTGCGCGGCATGCGCGGGACGAAAGGCAATTCACGTGGCTAGGCTGATGCAGATGCTGACCGCCACGCGCGGTCGCGGGCGGATGGATTGGACCGACTGGGCCAGCTATCTCTATCTGGGCCTGGGCACGCTCCTGATGCTGGGACCGGTCGTCTGGCTGGGCCTGAGCTCGCTCAAGAGTCCGTCGGGCCTGATCGAGTTTCCGCCGACGCTGCTGCCGCAGGAGCAGGCGCGCGTCGCGGTGCCGAACTATCCGAACCCGCTGCCGCTCTATCGCATCACCCAGGGCGACCATGCCGGGCAGACGCTGGCCGAGGTGCGCAAGATCGGCCTGCAGGCGACCATGGTCGATCCGGCGGCGCCCGATGCGCTCATCCGGGTGCCGATCGACGACCGGGCCAAGGTCATGCACTTGCATGCCGCCTGGGACAATTACACCGACCTGCTGCAGAAGTTCGCTTTCGGCCGCTACCTGTGGAACAGCGTGTTCATCACCACGGTCGCGGCGATCATCACGCTGCTCTTGAATTCGATGGCCGCCTTCGCGCTGTCGAAGTACCGCTTTGCCGGCCGCGAGCCCGTGTTCCTGATGATGCTGGCGACCCTGATGATCCCGCCGACCATCATCCTGGTGCCGAATTATCTGATCGCCGCGGTGCTGGGCCTGACCGACAACCCCTGGGGCGTGATCTGGCCGGCGGTCGCGACGCCCACCGGCGTGTTCCTGCTGCGCCAATACATGCTGACCTTGCCCGACGACCTGCTCGAGGCAGCCCGCATGGACAATGCGTCGGAATGGCGGATCTATTGGCGGATCGTGCTGCCGTTGTCGAAGCCGGCGCTGGCCGTGCTCGCCATCTTCTCAGTCATGTGGCGCTGGAACGAGTTCCTCTGGCCGATGGTCGTGCTCGGCCGCAACGAGACCTTCACCCTGCCGCTGGCGCTCAACTCGTTCCAGGGCGAGCTCACGACCCAGTGGAACTATCTGTTGGCGATGACGGTCGTGACCCTGATCCCGGTCACCGTCATCTTCGCGTTCCTGCAGCGCCACATCACCCAGGGCATCGCCTCAGCCGGAGTCAAATGATGGGCCGTATCAGCGGCAGCCTCGCCCTCGAGGGCGTGGTGAAGCGTTTCGACCGCACCCAGGTCATCTACGACGTCAGCTTCGACGTGGCCGACGGCGAATTCGTCGTCTTCGTCGGCCCGTCCGGCTGCGGCAAGTCGACCCTGCTGCGCATGATCTGCGGGCTGGAGACGGTGAGCGGCGGCGAGATCCGCATCGGCGGCGAGCGGGTCAACGACCTGCCGGCGGCGCGGCGCGGGTTGGCGCTGGTGTTCCAGTCCTATGCGCTCTATCCGCATATGACGGTCTACCAGAACATGGCGTTCGGGCTCGAGAACCTGGGCATGCCCAAGGCCGAGATCGCGAGCCGCGTGGCCGAGGCGGCGCGCATGCTGCGGCTGGGCGACTATCTGCAGCGCAAGCCGACCGCGCTTTCGGGCGGCCAGCGCCAGCGCGTCGCGATCGGCCGGGCCATCGTACGCGAGCCGCGCATCTTCCTGTTCGACGAGCCGCTGTCGAACCTGGATGCGGAGCTGCGCGTCGGTATGCGGACGGAACTGGCCGACCTGCATCGCCGGCTCGGCACGACCATGATCTATGTGACCCACGACCAGGTCGAGGCCATGACCATGGCCGACAAGATCGTTGTGCTGCGCGCCGGCCGGGTCGAGCAGGTCGGCCCGCCGCTCGAGCTCTATAATCATCCGCGCAACCGCTTCGTCGCCGGCTTCATCGGCTCGCCGCAGATGAACTTCCTCGACGGCACGGTCGCGGCGTCCGACGGGCCGACGCTCGCGGTCGATATCCCCGGCCTCGGCCTGCTGCGCACCCGGGCCGGCCGGTCGGTCGCCCCTGGCACCGCCGTCTCCATCGGCATCCGCCCGGAGCACATCCGGACAGGCCACGAGGGTGACAACAACCTGACCGGCGCCGTTGCCGGCGTCGAGCAACTGGGCGGGCTCAGCTACGTCCGCCTTAACGACCCGGGCATCACGATCCAGATCCCGGGCCAGACCCGCCTCGCCCATGGCGAGGCAGCGCCGATCCATTTCCCTATCGACGCCGTCCATGTGTTCGACGCCGACGGCCTGACCCTGCCGGTCGCCTGACTGCAAATTATGCCGGCGCTCCCGTGTGGGCGGGAATGCCGATCGATCCTTGCCCAGAGCCTCACGGAAGCAGCCTCATGAAACCGATCCGCCACGCCGTCCTGTCCGAGACCACCGACCGGGGCGTTGAGCTCGATTGCGGCGACGGCATCACCTGCCGCATTTCGATCCTGCAGCCCGATCTGGTCCGCGTGCTGTTCGTCGACGGCGCCGCCCCGCGCCAGCCGCGCACCTGGATGGTCCCGGCCCATGGCACGGCCGATGTGCCATGGGAGGGGCGCGACCGGCTCGACGAGAGCAGCTGGCCGATCCCGGCCTTCAAGCTGACCCAGGCGGCCGATGCGATCACGCTGGCGACCGACGCGCTCACCGTGCGCATCGGGCTCGCGCCGCTGACGCTGACCTGGTCGCTGCCGGACGGGACGGTGTTCGCCGCCGATCGGTCCAACCACGCCTATCTGTTCGGCGACCGGCTGCGCCACCATCATGCGCGCGACGCCAGGGACCGCTATCACGGGCTCGGCGACAAGACCGGCCGGCTCGATCTGCACGGCCGCCGGCTGCGCACGACCATGCTCGACAGCCTCGGCTACGACCCGGAATTCGGCGATCCGCTCTACAAGCATTGGCCGTTCGTAATCACCCGCGACGGCGCCTCGGGTGTCTCGTGGGGCATCTTCTACGACAATCTGGCCGACAGCACCTTCGACCTGGGTGCCGAGCACGACAATTACTACGGCTTGTTCCGCGGCTACGAGGCCGCCGGCGGCGACCTCGACTATTACGTCTTCCCCGGACCCGACGTCGATCAGGTGACGGCCAAGTTCCTCGACCTGACCGGCCGGGCGCCCGTGCCGCCGCGCTGGACGCTCGGCTTCGCGCAGACCGCCATGGCGATCGCCGACAGCGCCAACGCCCAGGAGCGCATGCATGAGTTCATCGCCCGCTGCGGATCCGAGGACATTCCGATCAGTGCCTTCCACTTCGGCTCCGGCTACACGTCGATCGGGCCGAAGCGCTACGTGTTCACCTGGAATCTCGGAAAATATCCCGAGCCGCGGCGGCTGATCGATGCCTTCCACGAAGCCGGCATGAAGATCGTCGCGAACATAAAGCCGTGCCTGCTCGATGACCATCCGGCCTATGGGGCGCCGCTGGCGGCCGGCGCCTATGTCCACGACCGCGCGACCGGGCAGCCGGTGATCAGCCAGTTCTGGGATGGCGAGGGCGCGCATCTCGACTTCACCAATCCGGCCGCGATCCGCTGGTGGCAGGACGGGCTCTCGACCCAGGTCCTCGACTATGGCATCGACGTCGGCTGGAACGACAACAACGAGTACGGGCTGTGGGAACAGGGCGCCGAATGCGCGGGCTTCGGCAGCGCCATCCCGCTCGAGCTGGCGCGCGGCCTGCAGCCGTTGCTGATGACCCGCGCCACGCTCGAGGCGCAGCGGGCGCGCACCCCCGACGAACGGGGCTTCACCATTACCCGCGCCGGCTGCCCCGGCATCCAGCGCTATGCCCAGACCTGGAGCGGCGACAATTCGACCAGCTGGCGCAGCCTGAAATGGAACCTGCGCACCGGCCTGCAGATGAGCCTGTCGGGCATGTTCAACATCGGCCACGACATCGGCGGCTTCTCAGGTCCCGTGCCGGATGCGGAACTGCTGGTTCGCTGGACCCAGATGGGCTCGATCCATCCGCGCTTCATCATGAATTCCTGGAAGCCGGACGGTGTCTATACCTCGCCCTGGCTGCACGCCGAGGCGACGCCGGCCATCCGCGCCGCCATCCGCCTGCGCTACCGGCTGCTGCCCTATTTCTATTCGCTGATGCATCACGCGGCCGAGGGCGGCCCTGCCCCGCTGCGCCCGACCTTCGCCGCCTACGGGGCCGATGCGGCGACGCTCGCCGACAACGACGAGCTGATGGTTGGGCCCGGCCTGCTGGCCGCCCCGGTGGTCGAGCCGGGCGCGCGCGCCCGCACCGCCTATCTGCCGGCCGGGCCGGAATGCTGGTTCGATTTCTGGACCGGCGAGCGCCTGGCCGCTGGTGCGGCCGCGACCCTGGCGGCGCCGCTCGACCGGCTGCCGCTGGTCGCCCCGGCCGGCGCCATCATCCCGATGACCGACGAACCGGCGGACTTCTCCCGCCTGCATGACGAGACCAGCCGGTGCCTGCGTCTGTTCCCGGGCGGCCGGACCGGGCAGAGCCGCTTCACCCTGGTCGAAGACGACGGCCTGTCGGTCTCCGGCCCGGTCACGAAGCTGCGGTTCGAGCTGAGCTGGACCGAAGATACGGTCACCCTGTCGGCCGAGATCAACGGCCCGGCGCCTGCGGGCCCGGCAGCGATCGGCGTCTCCCTGCCGCTCGCCGACCGCCGGACGCTGGTGCTGAAGGGCCGTGGCGTCACGCTCGAGCAGCGGCCGTTCCGCCCGACCTTGGCGGCGTGAGCGGTCGGCCCGCTCGATCGCTGATCCGTTCACATCCGTTCGATGTGAACGGATCAGGCTTCAAAGATAGCCGAAACGGCGCATCTGCTCGCCGTGATCGGCCTCGATCCGCGCGACCTGCTCGGGTGTCAGGATTTTGCGCCATTGCCCGGCCTTGCCCTCGCGGAAGAACGGAGCATCGGACCGGGCCGGGCGCTCGATGAAGCCCTTGCGCTGCTCCTGCGCCTTGAGAACCTTGAACGAGCTGAGCTTCATGGCCTTGTCGAGGCGAGCGCGCGTGACATCGAGGCCGAGGAATTTGGCGACCGAGCCGAAGCTCTTCACCGGTTGGTCCAGCAGGTCCTCGTAGCGCTGGACCAGAAGCTGAGGGTTGGGCGCGCTCGTCCACGAAGCGACATGGCGCGACCAGCTCGACAGATATTCGTAGACATTGATGTCGTCGCCGCCGGTGCAGGCGGCATCCTGGCCCAGCATGTCGATGGCGAAGTCGAGCGACTTGCCCTGGTGGTGGCTATAGGAAATGACGACATCGCGCGGATCCCGGACGATGTAGATGGCGCCGGCGGTGACGCCCATGGTCACCAGCGGGACGCCCTCGTCCTCGATGAGCGCGTTATGGGTCTTCACGAATACGCTGTCGGGTGAGAGCGTCGTCAAATGGCGATGCACGGCCGGGCGCATGCGGCGCACGTCCGCCAGCGAATATTCGGACCCCGGCCTCGGGTCGAACTGCTTGAACCACCGGGTCTGGGCTTCGCCGAGCGTGAAATCGGTCAGCGTGTTGATGTCATAGGATTCGGTCGGGTTGCGCAGAAGATTGTGCAGGAACGAGCGCATCCAGGTGTTTCCCGATTTCGGGAAGGATGCGAGCCAGATGATGCCACCCATGAATACCGACGAACTCCGCTGAGCCTGATCGCACCGTCCCGTCACGGCACGAGGATGATGCCATGTTCGGCCGGCAACGCCACGAAATGAAAAAGGGGAGAGCGGCGAACCGCTCTCCCCCAGTCTTCCGTCCGATCGAACCGATTAGAAGCGGATCGACGTCTCGAAGATGATCGCGGTCGAGTCGTAACCCTTCGCGTAGACGTTGTTGTTGGCGGCGACGCCGGTGGCGGCGCTCGAGAAGCTCGAACCCGTCAGCGGGACGTACTTGCCGTTCGCGTCGTAGCTTTCCTGCTGGATCATGCCGACGAGAGCCACGCCCGGTCCGACCGTATAGGTGGCGCCGACCTGGATTTCGTTGTTGATCGCGGCGCGCTTCACGTTCGCATCGCCGGTGACGCCTTCGAACTCGCCACGCGAATATTCCGCACCGATCCGGATCGCGCCGATCGTGTACGAGAGATTCATATCCGCTTGCTTGTTGATGATCTGGTTCGAGAAGGTGGAAACGATACCGTTGGCGCCGCCGACCAGACCGCCCGGAATGCCGACCGACTGCTCGTAGTCCGCGCCGAATTCCCACGGGCCGTAATCGACCTGGAAGCCGCCGTTATAGACATGCGGATCGGCGTTGGCCGTCGAGGCCAGCGAGCACTGAGCTTGGGTGGCGTTCTGGCCGAGCGCGATCGTGACGCCCGAGCTGACGGCGCACTTGCGGCTGCCCGTCGAATAGCCGACCGTACCGATCAGCTTGACCGGGCCGATCGTGCCGGTCCACTGACCCGACAGCGACCAGTAGTCGTACGCAGTCTGGTTGTTCAGATAGCTGGGGGTCAGGCCGTTGGTGATGCGGTCGGTCAGGCCGCTGTTGTCGCCGATGTTGCCCGGGCCGTTGGTGTGGCCGCCGGCCCTATCGGGCGCGAAGCTGGCGCCGAACTGGAAGCCGGCGATGGTCGGGCTGTAGTAGACCGCCTTCGTGCCGCGACCGTCGAGGTTGAGGGTCGTGAAGTTGTAGACCGGCGAGTTCAGCCACTGCAGAGCGGCCGAGTTGGCGCCGAGGTTGCCGTCGCCGTTGGCCGCACCGGCGTTGTTGCCGGTCGCGACATTGCGGCGCACGTCGCTGTCGTCACCGAGGCGGAATTCACCCCAGCTCGCGGCGTTCTTCAGGTAGAGGTAGGAGTCCTTGATCGTCGTGTTGTTCGAGCTCTGGAAGCCCGAGGTGGTGTTCGCCGTCGCGTTCGGGGCGCTGAACGCATTCAGACGGGTCCAGACACCGGCGGTGATGCCGTTCGAGAACGTGGTCGAGCCGATGAAGCGGATCAGGAAATATTCCTGAACCGACAGCGGGTTGCGCTTGTAAGCGGACTGACCCGGATTGTCGTCCTGCTCAACCATCGCGGCGGCGCCGGCGTAGTACTGGCCACCGATCTTGAACTGGACCGGCGTGTCGGTCGTCGCGGTCTGCGCCGATGCGCCGGTCGAGAAGAGACCGGCCGCGACCAGCGCGGAAGTCCCCAACAATAGCTTCTTCATGATTCCCCTCCAGAAGTTCCTACTATCGCGCACCTGATCGGTAATCGGTCGATCAAGCGGCCGCGGCGGGTCCCCATGCGAGCCGCGGTCGATTCTTTCGCAATCCCAGGCTTGAAGGTACGGAATGCGAACCGTGGGTCAACAAAGACGACGTTTCGTCGCAGGCATTTCCGGAGAGTGTTGCCAAGACAGCACAATTACGTCCAACGGGTCGGACCGGCACTAGGGGGTTGCGCCGCGCTTGCGCCGCTTTGAAGCAGCGCCGGAACATGCTAGGAACCGAGCGCGAAAGAATCTGAAGTCCCGCCCGCGATCCCGATTCGGCTCATCCCGGATCGCCGGACAGGTCTGGGCGTTCGAGGAGTCCCATGGTCAACCGTTTCCGCGCCACCACCCTTGCCTTCGGCATCGCCGCCGCCGCCATCCTCGCCGGCTGCGGCAGTGTCGCGCCGGCCGACAGCACGTACCGTTCCAACGACCCCAAGGACGTCGACGAGGCGGAGAACGCCAATTCGCTGTTCGGCGCCAACGGCCTTACGGGCTTGTTCACCGGCGGATCGAAGAAGGACGCGCCTGGCGCGCAGGGCATCGGCGTCAATACCTTCCTGTGGCGCGCCTCGCTCGACACGGTGTCGTTCATGCCGCTGGCCTCGGCCGATCCGTTCGGCGGCGTGATCATCACCGACTGGTATACGCCGCCCGAGACGCCGAATGAGCGCTTCAAGCTCAACGTCTATATCCTCGATCGCCAGCTGCGCGCCGACGGCATCAAGGCGACGGTGTTCCGCCAGAGCCATACGCCGGACGGGCGCTGGGTCGATGCTGCGGTCGATCCCAAGACCGCGGCCGATCTCGAGAACGCAATCCTTACCCGCGCCCGCCAGTTGCGGGTGAATACGGCGCAGCAGTCGTCGTAACGGGTCGGCGGCCGGCATTCGAGAGATAGCGCGGCCGCCTTGCGAATTGGTTCAACGACGGCACCGGGATCCGGCAGGATTCATCCCTAGGCATCGCCCTGGATGGCCTTCCGGACCAACCGTCGTCCGGTAAGGTGGGTGGAGATGGATCGGTATAATTTTCACGAGGCCGAGGGCCATTGGCAGTCGGTCTGGCGCGACCGCGGCAGCTTCGCCGCCAAGACCGATCCGAGCCGCCCGAAATATTACGTGCTGGAGATGTTCCCGTACCCCTCGGGCAAGCTCCATGTCGGCCATGTCCGCAATTACACCATGGGCGACGTCGTCAGCCGCTACAAGCGGGCACGCGGCTTCAACGTGCTGCATCCCATGGGCTGGGACGCGTTCGGCCTGCCGGCCGAGAACGCCGCCATTGCCGGCGGCATCCATCCCGGCAAATGGACCTACGAGAATATCGCGACCATGGGCGCCCAGCTCAAGCTGATCGGGCTCGCCTATGACTGGGACCGCGAGATCGCGACCTGCCATCCGGAATATTACCGGCACGAGCAGAAGATGTTCCTCGACTTCCTGGCGAAGGGCTTGGCCTACCGCAAGGAGTCCTGGGTTAATTGGGACCCGGTCGAACATACCGTGCTGGCGAACGAGCAGGTCATCGACGGCCGCGGCTGGCGCTCAGGCGCGCTCGTCGAAAAGCGGCTGCTGTCGCAATGGTTCCTCAAGATCACCGATTTCGCCGACGAGCTCTTGGCCGGCATCGAGACGCTGGACCGCTGGCCCGAGCGGGTCCGCGTCATGCAGTCGAACTGGATCGGCCGGTCCGAGGGCGCGCGCGTCTTGTTCGCGCTCGAGGGCGACGGCTTCGCCGGCGAGCGGTTGGAGATCTTCACCACCCGGCCGGACACGCTGTTCGGCGCCAGCTTCTGCGCCATTTCGGCCAACCATCCGATCGCCCAGAAGCTGGCGGCGGAGGACCCGGCCATCGCCGCGTTCAATGCCGACTGCAACCGCATGGGCACGTCGGAAGCCGCGATCGAGACCGCCGAGAAGCTGGGGCTGAAGACCCGGCTGACCGTCGCCCATCCGTTCCTGCCCGGCGTCAGCCTGCCGGTCTATATCGCGAATTTCGTGCTGATGGAGTATGGCACCGGCGCTATTTTCGGTTGTCCGGCGCATGACCAGCGCGACCTGGAGTTCGCCCGCAAATATGACCTGCCGGTGCGCACCGTGGTGCGGCCGGCCGACGGGCCGGCGCCGGAGATCGGCACCGAAGCGTTCGCCGCGACCGACGGCGTCCTGGTCAATTCCGACTTCCTCGACGGGCTCGCCGTCCCGGACGCGAAGCGCGCGGTTATCGATCGGCTGGAACGGATGAATGCCGGCAAGGGCACGATCCAATATCGCCTGCGCGATTGGGGCGTGTCGCGCCAGCGCTACTGGGGCTGCCCGATCCCGATCATCCATTGCCCGGCCTGCGGTATCGTCCCCGTCCCGGCCCAGGATCTGCCGGTCAAGCTGCCTGACGACGTCAGCTTCGACCAGCCGGGTAATCCGCTCGATCGTCATCCGACCTGGAAGCATGTCGACTGCCCGACCTGCGGCGGCAAGGCGACGCGCGAGACCGATACGTTCGATACGTTCTTCGAATCCTCCTGGTACTTCGCGCGCTTCTGCTCGCCCCGATCCGACGCGGCGTTCGAGCGGGCCGACGTCGATTACTGGCTGCCGGTCGACCAGTATATCGGCGGCATCGAGCATGCGATCCTGCATCTGCTCTATTCGCGCTTCTTCGTGCGCGCGCTCAGGGCCTGCGGCTATCTCGACCTGGCCGAGCCGTTCGCCGGCTTGTTCACCCAGGGCATGGTCTGCCACCAGACCTACCAGGACGCCGACGGCAACTGGCTGTTCCCGGAACAGGTGACGATCGACGAGCACGGTGTGGCGACCGCAAACGGCAAGCCGGTCACGGTCGGCCGCCTGGAGAAGATGTCCAAGTCCAAGAAGAACCTGGTGGGCCTGGAGGATATCGTATCGAGCTACGGCGCCGACACCGCCCGCCTGTTCCTGCTGTCGGACAGCCCGCCGGAGCGCGACCTGGAATGGACCGAGGCCGGCGTCGAGGGTACCTGGCGCTACGTCAACCGGCTCTTCCGCCTGATCCACGAGCATCGCGACCGGCTGGCGCCGATCGGCACCCGGACCGACGATACCGGCGAGACGCGCCGGCTGGTCCATAAGACCATCGCCGCCGTCACCGAAGATCTGGAGCAGTTCCGCTTCAACCGCGGCGTCGCCCGCCTGCGCGAGCTGTCGAACCATCTGGAGACGGTCGCCGGCAAGATCGACGGTGCGGTCCTGCGCGAGGCGCTCGAGGCACTGACCATCCTGGTCGGCCCGATGATGCCGCATCTGGCCGAGGAGCTGTGGCACCTGATGGGCCACGAGGCGCTGCTGATCGACCAGGCCTGGCCCGTGGCCGAAGCGGCTCTGGTGCGCGACGATACCGTCAAGCTCGCGGTGCAGGTCAACGGCAAGCTCCGCGCCACGCTCGACCAGCCGCGCGATGTCGACCAGGAAGCGGCGCGGGTTGCCGCCCTGGCGCTGCCCGAGGTACAAAGGGCGCTCGAAGGCAAACCCGTCCGCAAAGTCGTCGTCGTCCCGAACAGGGTGATCAATGTCGTGGCGTAACCGCCTGCCCGTCCTCGTCGCTATCGGCCTGCTGGGCGCGAGCCTGGCCGGCTGCGGCTTCCATCCGCTCTATGCGGACCACAGCCACGACGGGCTTGATCCCGCGCTTGCCGCGGTCCAGGTCAACCAGATCCATGACCGGCTCGGCCAGGTGCTGACCAACCAGCTGCGCGACGGCTTCAACCCAACCTCGGCCGGCGTTCAAGCGCGCTATCGGCTCGAGGTCTCGCTGGTCAAGACCGAGTATGATTCGGCACTTCGGTCCGACGGCACGGCCAGCCATACCTCGGTGCGCATCACCGCGACCTATGTCCTGCGCGGCCTGGCCGACGGCAAGGCGGCGATCACCGGCCAGGTGCAGTCCGACAACGGGCTCGACGTGCTCGACAATCAATATGCCAATACCATCGGCCAGCAGACCGAGGAATTGCGCGCGGTGCGGGATGTCGGCGATCAGATCCACGACAAGGTCGCGATCTATCTGCACCAGACCGCGGCCAAGCCATAGACCTGGGCCGCGGCCGCTAGCCTTATGAAATTCACCGGCGCGCAGCTCGCCAATTTTCTGAAGCGGCCGGACGGCGCGGTCACCGTCGCCCTGGTGTTCGGGCCGGACGAGGGTCTGGTGCGCGAGCGCGCCGACGCGCTGGCCAAGGCCGTGCTGGGCGATGCCGGCGACGACCCGTTTCGCCTGGCGCTGCTGACCGCCGACATGATCCGCCAGGATCCGGCGCGCCTGGCCGACGAGGCCGCCGCCATGAGCCTGATGGGCGGCCGGCGGGTCGTGCGCGTGCGCGATGCGGCCGACGGCATCACCACCACCTTGAAGCATGTGCTGGAGGCCGGCCGCGGCGACGCGCTCCTGGTACTTGAAGCCGGCGATCTCGGCAAATCCTCGTCGCTGCGCAAGCTGTGCGAGGCCGCCGACAAGGCCGCCGCCATTCCCTGCTACGCCGATGGCCCGCGGGAGGTCGCGGCCCTGATCCGCGACACGCTCCAGGTGCATCGCATCGCCATCGACGACGAGACGATCGAATATCTGGTCGGCAACCTCGGCAGCGACCGCGGCATCAGCCGGCAGGAGATCGAGAAGCTCGTGCTCTATGCCGGCCCCGGCGGCCGGGTCGAGCTGGCCGACGCCATCGCCTCGGTCGGGGATTCGAGCGCGCTCGAGGTCGAGGACGTCATCTATGACGCGCTCGACGGCCGCGCGGCCCAGATCGATGCCGCCCTCTCCCGCCTGTTCCTCGAGGGCCAGGCGCCGGTCTCGATTGTCCGGGCGGTGATGCGCCACGCCCAGCGCCTGCATTTCTGCGCGGCCCAGGTCGCCGGCGGCCAGCCGCTCGATGTCGTGGTGCGCGGTTTGCGCCCGCCGATCTTCTTCAAATACACCGACCGGTTCCGGCGCCAGGCCGAACAATGGCCGCAGGAGCGGTGCGAGCGGCTGCTGAAGCGGCTGACCCAGGCCGAGCTCGACCTGAAGCGCACCGGCTATCCGGACGAGACGCTGTGCCGGCACCTGCTGACCCACCTCGCGCGGATCAGCCCCGCACGCCGGTGAACAGCGCCGCCGGCTAGCACTGTTGCTCGGTTTTATCTCCTGTCATTCCCGCGCAGGCGGGAATCCAGGGCCACACACGAGATAGACGATATGATCGTCGAGAATCTTGCTGCCTCTGAGGGCCTTTGCGGCCACCCTGGATTCCCGCCTGCGCGGGAATGACGTTCAGTCAGCGGTACGAACGGGCGTGCGTCCGGTCGCTAGGAAGTGCCTACCGCAGGCGCTTCAGCAGATGGTCGAGCTGGTCGAGCGTCCGGTACTGGATGACGACCTCGCCGCCCGAGCCCTGGGTCTTGATCTTGACCGCGAGGCCGAGCGAGCCGGTCAGTTCGCGCTCCAGCGCCAGCGTATCGGCGTCGGGCGCCTCCGGCGACCATGACCTGTCGGAGCTGGGCTTGCGGGCCTTCTGCACCAGGGCTTCGACCTGGCGCACATTGAGGCCGCGCTCGACGATCTCGTCGGCCAGCACTTCGGCAGCCTCGACGCCGACCAGCGCGCGGGCATGGCCGGCGCTGAGCTTGCCCTCGGCCAAGAGCCCCCTCACCTTCTCGCCCAGGCCCAGGAGCCGCAGCGTGTTCGCGACATGGCTGCGGCTCTTGCCGACGGCCTTGGCCAGCTCCTCCTGGGTATGGCCGAATTCCTCGGTCAGGCGGGCGTAGGCCTCGGCCTCTTCCAGCGCGTTCAGATCCTCGCGCTGCAGATTTTCGACGAGCGCGATTTCCAGGGTCTCGCGATCGCTGAGGTCGCGGACGATGACCGGCACGTCATGGAGCCGCGCCTTCTGTGCCGCCCGCCAGCGCCGCTCGCCGGCGATCAGCTCATAGGCGTTCTGGATGGTCGGATGGACCCGGACCAGCAGCGGCGACAGGATGCCCTTGTCGCGGATCGACTCGACCAGGCCGGCGAGCTTCTCGTCATCGAACACTCGGCGCGGCTGGTAGCGGCCGGGATGGATCTGGCCGATCGCGACGGTGCGCGACGGCTTGCGTGCCGCCTCGGCATCCGATTCCGATTCTTCCCCGAACAATGCGGACAGGCCGCGACCCAATTTGCGTGGCTTGCTCTCTTCCGCCATGACGCGGGACCTCGTCTCAATCTCGGTCAATGCGCGTAATCCTGTTCGCGATACAGCACCTCGCTGGCGAGGTGGATATAGGCCT
Source organism: Aliidongia sp. (assembly GCA_035310205.1). Classification (GTDB taxonomy): domain Bacteria; phylum Pseudomonadota; class Alphaproteobacteria; order ATCC43930; family CGMCC-115725; genus Aliidongia. Next base: position 17,769 of record DATGEK010000035.1, on the reverse strand, counting down.
GCGAGCCGGCGCAGCGCCAATCGTAGAGCAGCACCGGCTTGCCGTGGCTCGGCGCCTCGGAGATGCGGACGTTGCGGGGAATGGTCGTGTTGTAGACCTTCTCGCCGAAATAGCCGCGCACGTCGGACGCGACCAGGTCGCAGAGGTTGTTGCGCTTGTCGAACATGGTCAGCACCACGCCCTGCAGGTCGAGCGACGGGTTCAGCGACTTTTTCACCCGGTCGATAGTGCGCACCAGATGGCTCAGGCCCTCGAGCGCATAGAACTCGCACTGCAGCGGCACCAAGACCGCATTGGCCGCGACCATGCCGTTGAGCGTCAGGAGCCCGAGCGACGGCGGGCAATCGACCAGGACATAGTCGTAGACGACCTTGAGCTGGTCGATCGCGTCCTTGAGCCGGAACTCGCGGCGCTCGCCCTCGACCAGTTCGATCTCGGCGCCGGCGAGCTCGACCGAGGCCGGCACCAGCTGCAGGCCGGGCACCGAGGTTGAGACCAGCGCACCGCCGATCTCGTCCATGCCCATGAGCACTTCATAGGTGGTGATGACGCGCTGCTTCTGGCTGATGCCGAGGCCGGTCGAGGCGTTGCCCTGCGGATCGAGATCGATCAGCAGCACCCGCTTCTCCGCGGCGGCCAGTGCCGTCGCCAGGTTGATGGCGGTCGTGGTCTTGCCGACGCCGCCCTTCTGGTTGACCACCGCGAAGACCCGCGGCGGTTTGGGAATGGACTTGCCGGCACCGGCGATGCCGATCGCCTCGCTACTACCGCTCACGAGCCGGAGACTCCACTTCGAGGATCACGCCAGAAGGATCGGAGCGGCTCGGCCGCTCCGTGACACTCATGTGCCAGGTTTTACGGGCTTCGGTCAATTCATCGGCCTGACGCGCGCCTTTGAGAAATACGCACTTGCCTGCGGGTTTCAGGAAGCGAACTGCATGGTCCAGCAATTGGGCGAGCGGCGCAAGCGCCCGTGCGGTCACCACGTCGGCCGCGATCGGTGGCACCGCCTCGATGCGCTTGTTGTGGATGGTGACCGCGGTGCCGGTAACCCGCGCTGCTTCATGGAGAAATGCGCATTTTCGGGCGTCCGATTCGATCAGATGGACCTGCGGTCCACCGAGCAGCGCCAGGATCAAACCGGGCAGCCCTGCCCCGCTGCCGAGGTCGACGAGCACGCCGGCATCCGCGACCAGGCCATGGATCTGGGCCGAATCGAGAATATGCCGCCGCCAGACGTCCGGCAGGGTTGCCGGGCCGACCAGATTGATCCGAGCGTTCCATTTGGCGAGCAGCGCGACATAGGCGGCAAGACGGTCCGCTGTTTCACGTGAAACAGCGGACAGCGCCACGAACTCGGCCTGGGTCATCGGCGCGTTCACGAAGCGGCGCTCCCCGGGGCCGACGTTTCACGTGAAACATCGCTCACAGCGTTTAGACCGCCCATCTTCACGCCGAGAGCCGTAGCTTGCCGCGCCGGACATGCTTCAACAGCGCCATCAGCGCCGCCGGCGTCACGCCGGGTATGCGGCCGGCCGCGCCGAGCGTCGCCGGCCGGGCCAGCGCCAGCTTCTGCCGCACCTCGTTCGACAGGCTGCCGACCGCGGCATAATCGAGGCCGGCCGGCAGCTCGAGCTGCTCGTCGCGCCGGAAGGCGGCGATATCGGCCTCCTGCCGGGCGATGTAGGCGGCATAGCGGCAATCGATCTCGATCTGCTCCGCCACATCCGGCCTGAGCGCCGCCAGATCGGGCCAGACCGTCGCCAGCCGGCGCAGATCCATCTCCGGATGGCCGAGCAGCTGGGCGACCGAGCGGATCTGGCCATCCTCGTTCACACTGATACCATGGCGCTTCAGCGCCGGCGGCGTCATCGCCAGGCCGTCGACCAGCGCCCGCGCCTCGGTGAGGGCGGTGCGCTTCGCCTCCCAATGGTGCCGGCGCGCCGGGCCGATGCAGCCGATGGCCAGGCCCAGATCGGTCAGGCGGCGGTCGGCATTGTCCGCCCGCTGCAGCAGCCGGTATTCGGCGCGCGAGGTGAACATGCGATAGGGCTCGCTCGTGCCGCGGCCGATCAGGTCGTCGATCATCACGCCGATGAAGGCGTCGGCCCGGTCGAGCGTAAAGGGCGCCGACCCGCCGGCGGCGAGCGCCGCGTTCAGGCCGGCGATCAGCCCCTGCCCCGCCGCCTCTTCATAGCCGGTCGTGCCGTTGATCTGGCCGGCGAGATAGAGGCCGGGGATCCGGCGGGTCTCGAGCGTCGCCGCCAGCTCGCGCGGATCGACGAAATCATATTCGATAGCATAGCCCGGCCGGAGCATCACCGCCTGCTCCAACCCCGGGATCGTCTTCAGCATCGCGAGCTGGACATCCTCGGGCAGCGAGGTCGAGATGCCGTTCGGGTAGACCGTGTCGTCGTCGAGCCCCTCGGGCTCGAGGAAGATCTGATGCCGCTCGCGTGCGCCGAAGCGCACGACCTTGTCCTCGATCGACGGGCAATAGCGCGGGCCGGTGCCTTCGATCTGGCCGGAATAGACCGGCGCCTGGTCGAGATTGGCGCGGATGATCTCGTGGGTCGCCGCGGTCGTGCCGGTGATATGGCACGCGATCTGCGGCGTGGTGATCCGATCGGTCAGGAACGAGAACGGTTCCGGCGGATCGTCGCCGGGCTGGGTCTCGAGCATGTGCCAGGCGATGGTGCGGCCATCGAGCCGCGCCGGTGTCCCGGTCTTGAGCCGGCCGAGTGCGAAGCCGGCTCGACCCAGGGTCTCGCTCAAGCCCAGGGACGGTGCCTCGCCGACCCGGCCGGCCGGGATCTTCTTCGGGCCGATGTGAATGAGGCCGCGCAGGAACGTGCCGGTGGTCAGCACGACCCGGCCGGTCGCGATCGTCCGCCCGTCGCCGAGCACGACGCCGGCAACCCGGCCCGCAGCGTCCAGGCTCAGGTCCTCGACCGCGCCCTCGATCACGGTCAGCGTCTCGTACTCGGCCAGGATCTCAGCCATCGCCCGGCGATAGAGCTTGCGGTCGGCCTGAGCGCGCGGCCCGCGCACCGCCGGGCCCTTGGAGGCGTTCAGCATGCGGAACTGGATGCCGGCCCGGTCGATGGCCCGACCCATCACGCCGTCGAGCGCATCGATCTCACGGACGATATGGCCCTTGCCCAGCCCGCCGATCGCGGGGTTGCAGGACATTTCGCCGATCGTCGCGCGGGCGTGAGTGACAAGCGCGGTGCGGGCGCCGACGCGCGCGGCGGCGGCGGCGGCCTCGCAGCCGGCATGGCCGCCGCCGACAATGACGACGTCGAATTTGGTCTCAGAATTCATGGCGGCGGGACATTACGCCGAGCCGGCCCGACTCGTCAAAGCCGCTACTTGCCGATACAGAAATCGCGAAAGATCACATCGAGCAAATCCTCGACGTCGATCCGGCCGGTGATGCGGCCGAGTGCCCGCACCGCGAGGCGCAGGTCCTCGGCGACCAGCGCCGGATCCTGCCCGGCGACGGCCCGCGCCAGGCTTTCGGCACAGGCCTCCAGCGCCACGCGATGGCGCTCGCGGGTGACGAGTGGCGCGTCGCCGGCGAGCATGCCCTCGGCCCGCACCGCCAGCGCCGCGACCAGGGCGCCGAGCCCCTGCCCGGTCACGGCCGAAACGGCGATCCCGTCCGCTGGCGGCGGCGCCTGGTCGACCTTGTTCCAGACCACCAGCGTGGCGCTATCGCGGAGCGCCGCGAAGCCGTCGAGACTGTCCGGCGCGCCGGCATCCAGCACCAGCAGGCGCAGATCCGCCGCCTCGGCCCGGGCGCGGGCACGCCGGATACCCTCGGCCTCGACCGGATCGGCGCCCTCGCGGATGCCCGCCGTGTCGGCCAGGATCACCGGATAGCCGCCCAGATCCAGATGCACCTCGATCACATCGCGGGTCGTGCCGGCATGGGCGGAAACGATCGCCGCATCCCGACCGGCAAGCGCGTTCATCAGGCTCGACTTGCCCGAGTTCGGTGGCCCGACCAGCGCCACCGATAGCCCATCGCGCAGGATCTCGCCGCGCCGGCCATCGGCCAGCCGGGCCCTGATCTCGCGCTCCAGCCGTTCGGCGACCGCACGGGCCGGTCCCAGCAGATCGTCGGGCAGATCCTCGTCGGGGAAGTCGATCGCCGCTTCGACATGGGCGAGCGTACGGGTCAGGTCATACGCCCAACCCTCGGCGATCCGGGCAAAGCCGCCCGCCATCTGGCCCAGCGCCTGGCGCCGCTGCGCCGCGGTTTCGGCCTCGATCAGGTCGCCCAGCCCCTCGACCTGGGTCAGGTCGAGCTTGCCGTTGAGGAAGGCCCGCCGGGTGAATTCGCCCGGTTCAGCCAGGCGGCAATCGCTTTGCCGCCCGAGCGCCGCCAGCAGCGCCGCGATCACCGCCGGCCCGCCGTGCACGTGAAACTCTGCCACATCCTCGCCGGTGAAGCTGGCGGGTCCCGGGAACCACAACACCAGGCCGCGATCGATCGCCTCCCCCGTCGCTGGATCGGCGAGTGCGGCAAATTGCGCGGTCCGCGGCACGGGCATATCGCCCGCCAACGCGGCGAGGCTCGGCCCCGCGCCCGGGCCGGAGACGCGAACGATCGCCACGCCGGCCCGGCCGCGAGCCGTCGCCGGTGCAAAAATCGTCCGCTCCGACGTCATGCGCCTCAGCCTTCCTGCGGAATCTGGTCGGGCCGGAGCCGCAGGCGCTCGACCGTCTCGCCCTTGACCAGATGGGTCGCCAGGATCTCGTCGATGTCCTCGCGCGTCCGGTAGCCGTACCAGATGCCCTCCGGATAGATCACCATGACGGGGCCGAGCTCGCAGCGGTCAAGGCAGCCGGCGCTATTGACTCGCGTCGCCGGCAGCCCCAGTTCCTTGACGCGTACCTTCATGTAATCCCTGAGCTTTTCCGATCCCTTCTCGGAGCAGCAACCACGCGGATGGCCCGGCGGCCGGACGTTGGTGCAGCAGAAGACATGGGTTTGGAAATAGAGTCGGTCGGCCGTATCCATCATCGCTCCCGATCGTCCGGGCCCGCTCTCGGCCCGGGCGGACCGTCGCCGGTCCGCTTGAAACAAAATCCGCGCAGCTCTGCTGCTCAGCGTCGGAAAACCTAATAGGATGCGTTGCTTGGAACAATGGCGCCACGCATCCGTCGCCTCGAGGGGTATCATGGCATCGAACCAGCTTGGGGCCGAAACCAGCCCCTACCTGCTGCAGCACAAGGACAATCCCGTCCATTGGCGCGCCTGGGGCCCTGCCGCGCTCGCCGAGGCCCAGGCCGCGGGCAAGCCGATCCTGCTGTCGGTCGGCTATGCCGCCTGCCACTGGTGCCATGTCATGGCGTCGGAGAGTTTCGAGCATCCGGACATCGCCGCCCTGATGAACGAGCTCTATGTCCCGATCAAGGTCGATCGCGAGGAGCGGCCGGACATCGACGCCATCTATCAGCAGGCGCTCGCGCTGATGGGCGAACAGGGCGGCTGGCCGCTCACCATGTTCCTCACCCCCGCCGGAGAGCCGTTCTGGGGCGGCACCTATTTTCCGCCGGTCCAGCGCTGGGGCCGACCCGGCTTCCCGGAAATCCTGCGCGGCGTCGCCAACCATTACCAGCAGAGTCCCGACAAGGTGGCCCGCAATGTCTCAGCGCTGGCCAACGGCCTGGCCGAGCAGGCGGCGGCCCGTGCCGCCGAGGGCGCGATCGCGCCCGACCTGCTCAACCAGATCGCCGAGCGGCTGGCGAAGAATATCGATCCGATCCATGGCGGCTTCGGCCAGGCGCCGAAGTTTCCCAACCCGTCCAATCTCGAGCTGCTATGGCGCGGCTGGAAGCGCGCGGGCCTGGAGCTGTGTCGCGACCGGCTGCTGCTGACGCTCGACGCCATGTGCCAAGGCGGGATCTACGACCACCTGGGCGGCGGCTTCGCGCGCTACTCGACCGACGAGCAATGGCTCGTGCCGCATTTCGAGAAGATGCTGTACGACAATGCCCAACTGGTCAGCCTGCTGGTCCTGGCCTGGCAGGAGACCCGCTCGCCGCTCTATGCCGCGCGCATCGACGAGACGATCGGCTGGGTCCTGCGCGAGATGCGGGCACCCGAAGGCGGCTTTTCCTCGACCATCGACGCCGATGCCGAGCATGAGGAAGGCAAGTTCACCGTCTGGTCGGAGGCCGAGATCGATCGGCTGCTCGGCCCCGACGCCGCCCTGTTCAAGGCCCATTATGACGTGAGCGCCGCCGGCAACTGGGAAGGCAAGACCATCCTCAACCGCCGCGGCCGGCCGGAGCCGGCGCATCCCGAGATCGAGGCCACCCTCGCCCGCTGCCGCGCGACCCTGTTCGAGGCGCGCGAGGCACGCGTCCATCCGGGCCTGGACGACAAGGTCCTCGCCGACTGGAACGGCATGATGATCACGGCACTCGTCGACGCGAGCCAAGCCTTCGATCGGCCCGAATGGCTCACGGCGGCGGTGGAGGCCTGGCGTTTCGTGACGACGGTCATGATGCCGAGCGGCGACCGGCTGCATCACTCCTGGCGCGGCGGCCGCCATCACCCGGGCATCCTCGACGATTATGCCGACATGGCGCTGGCCGGGCTGGCGCTCCACGAGGCGACTGGCGACACCGCCTATCTCGACCAGGTCGAGCGCTGGGTCGCGGTGCTGGCGCGGCATTTCCGCGATCCGGCCGGCGGCTATTTCTTCACGGCCGACGATACCGAGGCGCTGATCGTCCGCACCAAGAGCGCCAGCGACAATGCCGTGCCCGCCGGCAATGGCGTGCTGATCCATGTGTTCACGCGGCTGTGGGCGCTGACCGGACGGGACGTCCATCGGCAGGCGCTGGATGCCCAGATGGCCGCTTTCGCCGGCGAGCTCGAGCGCAATTTTTACCCGCTCGGCACCTATCTCAACGGGATCGATCTGGCCCTGCGCACCGTTCAGATTATTATCATGGGAACGCGAGAAGCGAGCGATACCAAGGCCTTGCTTCAGGCGATCCATGGTGTGAGCCTACCGAACCGGGTGGTGCAGGTCGTCGCCACGACGGCGGCCCTGCCCGCCACCCATCCCGCTGCCGGCAAGACCCGTCTCGGCGATACCGCAACGGCCTATGTCTGCATCGGCGAGACCTGTTCGCTGCCCCTGACCGATCCGGCGGCCCTCGCGGCCGCCCTTGCCCAGCTCTGAACCCGTTCGGCTTTACTTCCTGTCATAGAGGCTTCCGATGAGCACCATTACGATCGATACCGGCGACGGCCCGATGAATGCCTATCTGGCCCTGCCGCCCGGCGGCACCGGTCCCGGCATCGTGCTGATCCAGGAGATCTTCGGCGTCAACCAGGTCATGCGCGACCTGGCCGACGAGATCGCGTCGCACGGTTATGTCGTCGCCTGTCCCGACCTGTTCTGGCGCATCGAGCCCGGCATCGATATCAGCGACAAGACCGAGGCGGAATGGGCCCGGGCGTTCGACCTGTTCAAAACGTTTCACGTGGAACATGGCATTCGCGACCTGCGCGCGACGCTCACGGCGCTGCGTGCCCATCCCGCCGTCAAGGGCAAAGTCGGCGCGGTCGGCTACTGCCTCGGCGGCAAGCTCGCCTATCTGATGGCGACGCGGACCGATGTCGACTGTGCCGTCGGCTACTATGGCGTCGGCCTGCAGGACATGCTGGGCGAGGCCGCCCATATCCATAAGCCGCTGATGCTGCACATCGCCGGCCAGGACGAGTTCACGCCGCCGGACGCTCAGGCCAAGATCCACGCGGCGCTGGATCACCACCACCACATCACGATCCATGACTTCCCGTCGAACAATCATGCCTTCGCCCGCGTCGGCGGCGCCCATTACGACCGCCACGAGGCCCTGATCGCCAACGGGCTGACCCACGATTTCTTCAAACGCCACCTGGGCTAACCGGAGTTCGCCGATGACCCACGCCATCCGCATTCACAAGCCGGGCGGTCCCGAAGTCCTGCAATGGGACGAGATCTCGGTCGGGTCCCCGGGCGCCGGGCAGATCCGGCTCCGCCATACCGCCGTCGGGCTCAATTACATCGACGTCTATCACCGCACTGGCCTCTATCCGCAGCCCCTGCCCTTCATCCCTGGCATGGAAGGCGCCGGTGTGGTCGAGGAAGTCGGGCCCGGCGTCACCAGCCTGGCGAAGGGTGACCGGGTCGCCTATGCCGGGCCGCTCGGTGGCTATGCCGAAGAACGGCTGATCCAGGCCGACCGGGTCGTGAAGATCCCGGCCGGCATCTCCGACCAGCAGGCCGCGGCGATGATGCTGCAGGGCATGACCGTGCGGTACCTCATCCGCGAGGTCTATCCGGTCAAGGCCGGCGACACGATCCTGATCCATGCCGCCGCCGGCGGCGTCGGCCTGATCCTGTGCCAATGGGCGAACGCGCTCGGCGCCACGGTGATCGGCACCGTCTCGAACGACGAGAAGGCCGAGCTCGCCCGCGCCAACGGCTGCCATCATCCGATCCTCTATACCCGCGAGGATTTCCAGAAGCGCGTGGTCGAGATCACCCAGGGCAAGAAGCTGCCTGTCGTCTATGACTCGATCGGCCAGGACACCTTCACCCAGTCGCTGGATTGCCTCAGGCCGCGCGGCCTCTTGGCCCTGTTTGGCCAGGCGTCCGGCCCGGTGCCGCCGCTCGATCTTGGCGTGCTGGCCCAGAAGGGCTCGCTCTATGTCACCCGGCCGACCCTGAGCACCTTCATCGCCAGCGCCGAGGATCTGCGCAAGACCGCGGAAGATCTGTTCGAGGTGGTCTCAAGCGGCAAGGTCAAGATCTCGGTCAATCAGACCTATGCGCTCAAGGATGCCCAACAGGCGCATCGCGACCTGGAAGCGCGCAAGACGACCGGTTCGACAGTCCTCACTGTCTGAGGCGGCCTGGAGCACAAATAAAAACGGCGGCGCAATTCCCTGCGCCGCCGTTTCTTTTTAGCCTGATCGATCGAATCAGGTATTCATCGCATCGAAGAAGTCCGCGTTGCTCTTGGATTGCTTGAGCTTTTCGAGCAGGAACTCCATGCCGTCGACCACACCCATGGGCATGAGCACGCGACGCAGGACCCACATCTTCGACAGGGTGCCCTTCTCGACCAGCAGCTCTTCCTTGCGCGTGCCCGATTTGGTGATGTCGAGCGCCGGGAAGGTGCGCTTGTCGGCGACCTTGCGGTCGAGCACGATTTCCGAGTTACCGGTGCCCTTGAACTCTTCGAAGATCACTTCGTCCATGCGCGAGCCGGTATCGATCAGCGCGGTCGAGATGATGGTGAGCGAGCCGCCTTCCTCGATGTTGCGCGCGGCACCGAAGAAGCGCTTCGGGCGCTGCAAGGCGTTCGCGTCGACGCCGCCGGTCAGCACCTTGCCCGAGGACGGCACGACGGTGTTATAGGCGCGCGCCAGGCGCGTGATCGAGTCCAGCAGGATAACAACGTCGCGCTTGTGCTCGACCAGGCGCTTTGCCTTCTCGATCACCATTTCCGCAACCGAGACATGGCGGGACGCCGGCTCGTCGAAGGTCGAGCTCACGACCTCGCCCTTCACCGAGCGGGCCATGTCGGTCACTTCTTCCGGGCGCTCGTCGATCAGCAGGACGATCAGGTAGACCTCGGGGTGATTGTGCGAGATCGCATGCGCGATGTTCTGCAGCATCACGGTCTTGCCGGTACGCGGCGGCGCCACGATGATCGCGCGCTGGCCCTTGCCGAGCGGCGCGATCAGGTCGATCACCCGCGTAGTCATGTCCTTGCGCGTCGGGTCCTGGTTCTCCAGGCGCAGCTTCTCGTCCGGATAGAGCGGCGTCAGATTGTCGAAATTGATGCGATGGCGGACGCGATCCGGCTCATCGAAATTGATCGAATTGAGCTTCAAAAGCGCGAAATAGCGCTCGCCATCCTTAGGCGCGCGGATCTGGCCCTCGACCGTGTCGCCGGTGCGCAAGCCGAAGCGACGGACCTGGCTCGGGCTGACGTAGATGTCGTCGGGGCCCGGCAGATAGTTCGCCTCGGGCGAGCGCAGGAAGCCGAACCCGTCCTGCAGGATCTCGAGCACGCCGTCGCCGAAGATCGCCACGTCGTTTTCGGCGAGCTGCTTCAGGATCGCGAACATCATGTCCTGCTTACGCAGGGACGAGGCGTTCTCGATCTGCAGTTCCTCGGCGAAAGCGAGGAGCTCGGCCGGAGTCTTGCGCTTGAGTTCCTGGAGATTCATCGGTGGGGTCGCAGTACGAAGAAGGGAATGGGAAAGCCCGAGATGACATGAACCGTGCAAAGGGGGCAGGACGGGACCCACCGGGATGCAACCGGACACGCAAGAGACAATTTCGGGAAAAGAGACCGCCGGAGACCCGGCTGCGTCGCCTATTTAGGCGAGCCGCCGGCCCAAGTCAAATGCGTTTGTAGAACCCTCTGCCTGTCAGATGGGCGCCGCCCCTCAAAAAGGCTTCACCACCACCAAGATCACGATCGCGATCATGAGGAGTGTCGGCACCTCGTTAATCACGCGATAGAAACGCTGCGAGTGGCGATTCCGATCCTCGGCAAATGCACGGCGCCAGCCGGCGAAGAAATGCTGCATGACCAGCATGACGAACACCAGGCCGAGCTTGCCGTGCAGCCAGCCCCGGTGCCAGTCGACGACGCCCGGCGTCGCCGCCAGCAGGCCACCGAACACGAGGGTGGCAATCATCGCCGGCAGCATGATGGCGCGGGCGAGCCGGCGCTCCATCACCTTGAACGTCTCCGACTGGGCCGAGCCGACCTCGGCCGCGGCGTGATAGACGAACAGGCGGGGCATGTAGAGCATCGACGCCATCCACGCGATGACGCTGACAATGTGCAGGGCCTTGATCCAAAGGTACGCGCCGGTCAAAAAATCCATCTCTCACCCCTTGTTGCGGCACGGGCAGCCGACCCGGTCGGGCGAGCACAGCTCCTGTCCCTCACCCGGACAGACCGGTTGGCCCGATGCCAGCACCTGGCGCACTTCGTCGGCCAGGCCCTCGATAAAGCTCCGCTCATCGCCGACCGTCGGCACGCGGACATATTCGGGAACGCCCTTGTGATGGGCGAGCTCGCGATATTCGATGTCGAGCTCAACCAGGGTTTCCGAATGTTCCGAGACGAAGGCGATCGGCACGACCAGTATCGGCACACCATCGGTGCCGGCGCGCACGACCTCCGCCTCGGTTGAGGGACCCAGCCATTCGAGCGGTCCGACCCGGCTCTGGTAGCAGATCACCCAGTCCAGCTCCGGCAGCGCGAGCTGCGCCAGCACGGCATCAACGCTCTGTTCCACCTGGATCTGGTAGGGATCGCCGGCATCGACGATCTTCTTCGGCAGCCCATGGGCCGAGAACAGGATGCGCGGCGGTCGCGCGCCATCGAACTTGCCGAGCCCTGCCCGAACCAGCCCCGCGACCGCGGCGGCAAAGCCGGCGTTCGCCGGGTAGCAGCAGAGACTGGCCGTCGGCACGTCGAGCCCGGCCCGCTTCGCCTCCCGCTGCCACTCGGCGACGGACGACGCGGTCGTCGTGGTCGAGAATTGTGGATAAAGCGGCAGCAGCAGGATCCGGTCCGGCCGCCAGTCCTTGACCGCCCTGACCTGGTCGCGGGCGCGGGGGCGCCAATAGCGCATGGCGATGAAGCATTTGAAGTCCGGCCCGAGGGCGGCTTCAAGCGCCCACGCCTGCGCTTCGGTGTTCGGCAGGATCGGCGAGCGCCCGCCCATGTGTTCGTAGATCGCGCGCGCGGTCGGCGCCCGACGGCCGGCGATCAGCTTCGCCACCAGCCAGCGCAGCGGCCGCGGCAGACGGATGATGGCCGGATCGTAGAACAGGTTGAACAGGAACGGCTTGACGGCGTCTGGCCCATCTGGGCCGCCAAGGTTGAACAGGATGATGGCGGTTTTCATGATCGCCCCGTGAGATGGGGCGATCCCGCCGGTAATCCAGTCCGCTGCGACAAGTGGTTCAGCCCCGCGCCGGCTTGATCGTCCGCACCAGCTCGACCAGGCGTGTCACATGCTCGGGCGGAGTCTGCGGCACGATGCCGTGGCCCAGGTTGAACACGAAGCGGCCGCGGCCGAGCGCGTCGGTGATTGCTTGGACCCGCGTCTCGAGCGCCTGGCCGCCGGCGACGAGCACCAGCGGATCCAGATTGCCCTGAACCGCAACCGCAGGCTGCAATACGTCGCGGGCGAAGGCCAGCGGCATGTCCTGGTCGATCGACACCGCATCGACGCCGGTCGCCTTGGCATAACCCAGATAATGCGCACCGGCGGCGCGCGGGAAGCCGATGATCGGCAGCTTCGGATGCTTCTCCTTGAGTGCCGAGACGATCCGCTTTGCCGGCGCCACAACCCAGCGTTCAAAAGCGTCGCCCTCAAGCGCGCTCGCCCAACTATCGAACAGCTGTAGAACCTCGGCGCCGGCGGCGACCTGCGCGTCGAGATGGGCGATGGTCGCCTCGGTCAGCAGGCCGATCAGGCTCTCGAATCCGGCCTTGTCTTCGGTTGCGAACCGGCGGCTCGCCTCGAACGTCCGGCTGCTGCCGCCCTCGATCATGTAGGTCGCGACGGTCCAGGGTGCGCCGGCGAAGCCGATCAGCGTCGTCTCGGGCGGCAGGTCCTGTTTCAGCCGCGCCACCGTCTCGTAGACCGGCGCCAGGCGCTCGGTCATGCCGTCGAGCGATAATGCCGCGAGACCGGTTCCCGTCCGGATGGGATCGAGCTTCGGGCCTTCTCCTTCCTGGAAGCCAACCTTCTGGTTCAGCCCCCACGGAACGACGAGGATATCCGAGAACAGGATGGCCGCGTCGAAGCCGAAGCGCCGGATCGGCTGCAAGGTCACTTCGGTCGCGAGATCGGGCGAGAAGCACAGGTCGAGAAAGCCGCCGGCCTTGGCGCGGACCTCGCGGTATTCGGGCAGATAGCGCCCGGCCTGACGCATGAGCCAGAGCGGATGACGGTCGATGGCCGCGCCGCGCAGCGCGCGCGGCAGGAGTTTTTCTTCTGTTCGCATGATGGCGCCGATTGTCGGTCCGCGCCGGGAGCTTGTCCACCTTGCCATGCATCAAGCGGAAGGGGTTTGATGAAAATAAGGTGGTAGTGGTGGTTGATGCCTGTGGGCAACGGGGATTCCCGCTACCTTCGAAATCATCCACAGGCGGACCACGGACCGCTCGACAGCGGACCGAACCCTGTGGATAGTTCGCCGCCGGTTCCGGCGGATCCCAGCGTCGGCGCTGGCCGCGCCGGCGGATCGGAGACTGGGGATAACGGGGACCGCCGCTGTTCGGGCGATCGCTATCCCCACGCTTCGGACCGGTCGACACGACCTGTCCCAAGGGGCAAGACTCGTCGGACAGGGCCGCCGGTAGTGGGCATGGAATTTGGCGGTTCGGGAAAACTAGGGACTTATCCCCAATAACCCCTAAGTTTTCCACAGATACGAGGAAACTTTTGTGACGGCGAACCGTTTCCACCTCCATCTCGTCTCGGACTCGACCGGCGATACGGTCCATGCGCTGGCGCGCGCCTGCCTGGTGCAGTTCGAGGATGCCGATCCGATTGAGCATATCTGGTCGATGGTGCGGACCCGGACGCAGGTCGAACGGGTCGTGGCCGGCATCGAGGCCAATCCGGGCGTCGTGCTCTACACGCTGGTGAACGAGCATCTGCGGCAGCCGCTGCAAGACCGCTGCCGCGCGCTCGGCATGCCGGCGATCCCGGTGCTGGATCCGGTCATCGGCGTGTTCGGCTCGTTCCTCGGCCGCCGCGCGCGGGCGCTGCCCGGCCAGCAACACGCGCTCAATCATGAATATTTCGCCCGCATCGACGCCATGACCTTCGCCATGACCCATGACGACGGCCAGGCGCCCTGGGGCCTGAACCAGGCCGACGTGGTGCTCGTCGGCGTGTCGCGCTCGTCGAAGACGCCGACCTGCATCTATCTGGCCAATCGCGGCATCAAGGCCGCGAATGTGCCGCTGGTGCCGGGGGTGCCGCTGCCGCCCGAGCTGTTCCAGGCCGACAAGCCGTTGATCGTCGGCCTGACCAACGATCCGGACCGGTTGGTTGCGCTGCGCCGCAACCGCCTCAATAGCCTGCAAAGCGATCCCGAGATCGACTATGTCGACCCGGAATCGGTCCAATCCGAGGTGATCGCCGCCCGCCGCCTGTGCCAGGAACATAAATGGCCGGTCATCGACGTCACGCGCCGCTCGATCGAGGAGACCGCGGCCGCGATCCTGAAGCTGGTCGCCAAGCGCCAGGGGCAGGACGCATGAGCCCGCTCGGTCCTCCGGTCATCCTGGCATCGGGCAGCAAGACCCGGCTGACACTGCTGGAGCAGGCCGGCCTGATCGTCGATGCCGATCCGCCGTCGGTCGACGAGCAGGAAATGAAGGCCGCGTTTCAGGCGGAACGGGCGCCGGCCGAGGCCTGCGCCGAAGCGCTGGCGGAACTGAAGGCGGTCCGCGTCTCCCAGCGCCATCCGGGCGCCATCGTCATCGGTGCCGACCAGATGCTGGACCTGAACGGCGTCTGGTTCGACAAGCCGGCGGATCTCGACCATGCCCGCGCCCATCTGCAGGCCCTGCGCGGCCGGACCCATCGGCTCGTGACGGCGGCGGTCGTCGCGCGCAACGGGTCGCGGATCTGGCACACGCTCGATACGGCGCGGCTCACCATGCGGATGTTCAGCGACACCTTCCTCGATGAATATCTTCGGCGTCAGGGGCCGGCGGTGCTGTCCTCGGTCGGCGCCTATCATCTCGAGGGGCTGGGCGCCCAGCTGTTCGCCAAGGTCGAAGGCGATTTCTTCACCATCCTGGGACTGCCGCTGCTGCCGCTCCTGGAATTCCTGCGCGGCCAGGGCGCGTTGCCGAAATGAGCTTCCGCATGAGCGGCGTCATGGGCTGGCCGGTCGGCCATTCGCGCTCGCCGGCGCTCCACGGCCATTGGCTCGCCCGCCATGGCATCGCCGGCACCTATGTGCCGCTGCCGGTTCAGCCGGAACATCTGGAACAGGCGCTGCGGGCCCTGCCGGTGCTGGGCTTCGCCGGCTGCAACCTGACGGTGCCGCACAAGGAAGCGGCGTTCCGCATAGTCGATCACGTCGACCGCGCAGCCGCCCGCCTGCGCGCGGTCAATACCGTCATCGTCCGGCCCGACGGCACGCTCGAAGGGCGCAACACCGACGGCGAAGGCTTCCTGAAGCATCTCGAGGCGAGCGCCCCCGCCTGGCGGCCGGATCGGCCGGTGCTGGTGCTGGGGGCTGGCGGGGCGGCGCGTGCCGTCGTCGGCACGCTCGCCGATGCCGGCGTGCCCGAGATCCGCATCGCCAATCGGACCGACGCCCGCGCCGCCAGCCTGGCGGAGGAGTTCGGCACGCCGCTCAGACCCTGGCCCTGGGCGAAGCGCGAGGACGGGCTCACCGGCTGCGGCCTGGTCGTCAACACCACCCAGCTCGGCATGGTCGGCTGGCCCGAGCTTGAACTCGCGCTCGACCGGTTGCCGGGGGACGGCGTCGTCTATGACATCGTTTATACCCCGCTCGAAACGCCGCTATTGGCCGAGGCGCGGCAGCGCGGACTGACGACGGTCGATGGGCTCGGCATGTTGCTGCACCAGGCGCGGGCGGGATTCGCGGCCTGGTTCGGCGTCGATCCGACGGTGGACGAAGCGTTGCGGCAGGCAGTGCTCGGGAGCACGCCTTGATCCTGGTCGGGCTGACCGGCTCGATCGGCATGGGAAAATCGACCGCGGCCCAGGCGCTCAGGCGCCTCGGCCTGCCGGTCCATGATGCCGATGCCGCGGTCCATCGGCTGCTGGCACCGGGCGGGGCCGCGGTCGCGGCCGTGCTCGCGGCTTTTCCCGGCGTCGGGACGGCTGCCGGCGGGATCGATCGCCGTGCGCTTGGCGCGCGTGTCTTTGGCGATGCGGTTGCGCTGAAGCGGCTTGAGGCGATTCTGCATCCGCGGGTGCGCGCCGCCAAGCGACGGTTCCTGGCCATGGCGGCGCGTCGTCGCTGCCGTCTGGTCGTGCTCGATGTGCCGCTGCTCTACGAGACCGGCGGCGAGCGGGAATGCGATGCGGTGCTGGTCGTCTCCGCCCCGGCCTTCCTGCAGCGCCAACGCGTGCTGGCCCGGCCGGGCATGACCGAGGCGAAATTCCGCGACATCCTGGGCAAGCAGCTGCCCGATGCCGAGAAGCGGCGGCGGACGCGTTATGTCGTTCCGACCGGGCTCGGCCGGCGCTTCAGCCTCGATCGGTTGCGCGCCGCGCTCCGCGCGATAGACCAGCGCAGCGGGCACTTGCGGCGCCCCCTGCCCTAGGCCAGCATGGCGCCGATTACGGCCTTTCGGGAACGAGCATGCGCGAGATCTGCCTGGACACGGAAACCACCGGCTTCGAACCGGGCGAAGGCCATCGGATGGTCGAGCTCGCCTGCGTCGAGCTGGTCAATCTGATGCCGACCGGTCGCGAGCTGCATCTCTATTTCGATCCCGAGCGCGACATGCCGGCCGAGGCCGAAGCGGTCCATGGGCTGACCCGCGAGTTCCTGACCGGCAAGCCGAAATTCGCCGACCTGGCCCAGCAATTCGTCGATTTCATGGGCGATGCCCGGCTGGTCGCGCATAACGCCGACTTCGACGTGCGCTTCCTCAATGCCGAGCTGGTCCTGGCTGGCCGGCCGAAAATGACCTGCGCCGTCCAGGACACCCTGCGACTGGCCCGCAGCAAATTCCCCGGCTCGCCGGCCAGCCTCGATGCGCTCTGCCGGCGCTTCGGCATCGATCTCAGCGAGCGCGCGAAGCATGGCGCGCTGATCGATACGCGCCTGCTGGCCAAGGTCTATCTGGAATTGATGGGCGGGCTGCAGCCCGGCTTCAGCCTGGCGGTCGACAATGGCGCCGCTGCCGCAGCGGCGGCCGTGATCGCACGGCGCGAACCCCGTCCGGCCCGCCCCCATGCCGCGACGCCCGAGGAACTGGCGGCGCATGAGGCGATGATCGCGACTCTCAAGGAACCGGTCTGGCGCCACTAGAGCTCAAATGAAAACGGCGCTGCGCCCGGTCGGACGCGGCGCCGTTTCTTCACGACAGCCGGTTCAGGCGTTGCCGACCGTCTCGGCCGCTTCAGCCTCGGCGGCCTTGCGCCGCTGCAGCTCGGAGAAATCGATCGGGTTGATCAGCAGCGGCGGGAAGCCGCCTTCGCGGGTGGCGTCGGCGACGATCGCCCGGGCGAACGGGAACAGCAGGCGCGGGGTCTCGATCAGGATCAGCGCGGCCATGATGTCCTGGGCCACGTTGCGGATGGTGACCACGCCGCCATATTCGAGCTCGACCAGGAACGCGACTTCGCCAGCGACCCGAGCCTCGACCTTCAGCACCAGGACGACTTCGAACGCTTCCTCGCCGATCTGGCGGGCCTTGACGTCGACATCAATGCCGACCTCGGGGGCCGCCGATTGCTGCAGCAGGCTTTCCGGGGCACGGGGATTCTCGAAGGACAGATCGCGCAGATACTGCGCGTTGATGACGAGCGAGGGGGCCTGCTGGGCCTCGCCGGTCGGGCCGTTGGCGGCGGTGTCGGACATGGAACTGGAGCTCCGGGAAAGAATGGAGCCGGTGGGCTAGCACGGAACGGGCCTGCGGCTCAACCGCTCAACCGCGGCGGCTCGCTCGGCGGCCGGCCTATTCCCGCTTGATGCGCCGGTCCGG
>DATGEK010000034.1:0-9607 GCA_035310205.1 Aliidongia sp. | reverse complement strand
GGCTAATCGTCGAAAACGGCATCATTGGCTTCGCGCTGTTCTTTTATTGGCTCAGCGCTTGTTTACGTTACTGCCCAGCGAAGTGGTACCTAATAGGCCTGTTCTGCGTCAGCATGTTCACGCTCGACACCTATCTAGCCTATAAGATCATGGCTTTCTTGTTGTTCGTCGCAGGCTACTACGCGAGTGGCAAAAATGTCTGGGAGCCAGCACGTCATGACCGCGCGGCATTGGCGGCACTGATCAGCCCAAACAAGATCGTTGCGGCCGATCAACAAGCACGGGCGTTCTGACCGTATTTCCTCGTCTCAGCCTCTGGCAGCACCCGCGCCGAAACACCGTCCGGGCGCACCTCCCGGTCGCCAGATAAACCCCAAGCCCGCCGCTTGCGGAGAATGCAGGCCGTGCGTGCTTTACAATCCTATTGTCTCTCGGATCCGCTATGACCATTTGAGCGCAGTCGCTCGCGGTTCGAATGCCAGGTTCCGTGGCGCGCTTCTGACGTCGCGGCTTACATTTTCCTTGCGGATTTCCATGAAAATTCTGTTCGCCTTCGAGAATCCGCTGCCGAGCGCCGAGGCGGATGCCGAGGTTTTCGTGACGACCGCTAGCTATCTGGCAGCTCACGCCACGCAGTCGTGGCTGCATGTCCCCGTAGCGGACGACGCGGGCCGCGAGGCGGCAGGCAGGCTCGCGGGCATGCCCATCGCCCGGGCCCACGCGCCGATCCGGCCGGCGGTGCTGCGGCATTTCTGCTGCGGCTTGACCATGGTGTTCCGGCGGGAATTCCGTGAGGCCGACCTCGTCTATACGCGCAACCTCTGGGTCGCGTGGCTCGCCCTGCTGTTCGGCCAGCGGGTCGCGTTCGATCACTATCGCCCCTGGCCCGACCAGATTCCGCCGCTGCAGTTCTGGCTCTATCGCCTGATCAGCCACCGGCGCTTCCTGGTCAACATCTGCCACTCGGACTACACGCGGCGGAAATACCTCGAGCTCGGCATCCCGGAAGAGAAGCTCTACTGCGTGCGCAACGGCTTCGAGCCGCTGCGCCTGCAGGCCCCGATCCCGATCGCGACGGCGAAGGCACAGATCGGCGTCCCCGCCGACAGGAAGACGATCGTCTATACCGGCCGCGTCAATCACAAGAAGGGACTGCACCTGGTGATCGAGGCGGCGAAGCAGCTGCCGGACCTGCAGTTCATCCTGGTCGGCTCCTATGGCGAAGGCCGGATCGAAGCGCTGGCCAAGGGTGTGGCGAACGTCCGGATCGTGCCCTGGCAGCCGCCGGAGACGATCGCGCACTATGTCTTCGCGGCCGACGTCCTGCTCGTCCCGCCGTCGTCGCAGCCCCTGGCCGAATTCGGCTCGACGGTGCTGCCGCTGAAGCTGTTCTTCTACCTGGCTTCCGGGCGCCCGATCCTGGCCGGCGATACGCCCGACGTGGCCGAAGTGCTGAAGCACGACCAGAATGCCTTCCTCTGCCCGCCCGACCGCCTGGAGGCGCTGGTGGCCGGGATCAAGCAACTGACCGACGATCCGACGCTCGCGGCGCGCCTTGGTGCTAAGGCGCTGGCCGACAGCCGCGATTTCACCTGGGAGGCCCGCGCCGGCAAGATCGCCGCGATCGTGTCGCACCGGCTGCGATCGGCGCCCGCTGAGCGCGGCGCCTGGGGACGCGGGCAGTCCCGGTCCTGGAAGGCGCAATCCTGGCGCTGGCTGGCCCATCTGATCCGCAACCGCTCCTGGATCCTGCCGCCGCAAGACCTGCTGCCCGCCGACCGCCTGCCGCCCGCGGAATGAGCGTCGAGCAAGCGCACGCCGGCAGCCACCACCGGCATCTGAGCCGCGGCTTCAACTGGCTCGGCGGGGCCACGGTGCTCGCCAAAGTCATCGATTTCTCGACGACGCTGGTCGTGCTCCTGTTCCTGACCAAGGAGCAGGTCGGCGTCGCCTCGCTCGTGATCTCGATCGCCATGATCGTCGAGGCGTTCGATGGCCTCGGCACCAACGAGGCGCTGGTGCAGGCCAAATCGGTCTCCCGGCTGCAGCTCGACACCTTGTTCTGGTTCATCGTCGGCGCGGCGATCGTGGTCTCCGGTGTGACTCTGCTGGCAGCACCCTGGATCCAGGCGGCCTATGGCGTCGCCGGCATGGCGGCCTATTTCGTCGCCGCAGCGATCAAGCAGCCGCTCGTCGGCGCCGCGCTCATTCCCCTGGCGCTCATGAATCGCGAGCTGCAATACGAGCGCATCGCGATCGTCAACGTCTCGGCGACCTTCGCCACCGCCTTGACCCGCCTGGGCCTTGCGCTCTCCGGCGCCGGTGCCTGGACGCTGGTCGCCGGCTATTGCGCGAGCGGCTTCTACATCCTGATCGGCGCGATGGTCGCGCGGCCGTTCTGGCCGAGGTTTCGATTCCGGCTTTCGGAGATCATGCCGCTCGTGCGCTTTGGCGCCGGCGCCTCCGCATCGAACGTCTCCGAGCAGGTGTTCAAGAACGTCGGCAATCTGCTGATCGGCTGGTTCTTTGGCGCGGCACCGCTCGCGGTCTATCGGGTGGCGTTCGACATCGCCATGGAGCCGGCGATGGCGGTCGGCACCCTGATCAACCGAACGGCCCTGCCGGTCTTTGCCCGGATCGCCACCGTCCGCGACCAGTTCGTGCAATCGGTCATCTGGTCGCTGCGCCGGCTCGCGACGCTGGTCGCGCCCTTGATGGTCGGCTTGATCTTCCTCGCCGATCCCATCACCGCGCTGATTCATGACGAGCAAGGCAACAGCTATGCGGCAGCCGCCACGCCGCTGAAGCTCCTGGCGGTAGCCGGCTTCATGCGGGTGATGTCGCAGCTGCTGACGCCGGTGCTGATGGCGTCGGGACGCCCGGGAACCGCGGCCCGGCTGTCGGTGACGACGTTGCTGCTGTTGAGCGGGGGCATCCTGGTTGCGGGCTTCAGCTTCCCCGCCCGAACCGGGCTCATCGCCGTGTCGGCGGTGTGGCTCGGCGTCTATCCGCTGCTCATCGCCTGGGGCGTCCGCTATCTGCGGCAGCACTGGGACATGCCGGCAAGCGCGCTCGCGCGGGCTTTCCTCATGCCGTTCGCCGGCATCGGCGCGATGGTCCTGGCCGTCGAGGCGGCACGCCTGCTGATCGGCAGCGACGATCCGAAGGTTCAGATCGGCATCACCATCGCGGCGACGGCAGCGACCTACGCCGGCATGGCCCTCCATGCCCGGCGCCAGCCCGACGCGGCCGCCTGACCGGCGGCCGCACCGCGTCTTTCGATCAGTCCCCGGTGCCGACCGCGACCGGATCCGGCGTCTTCTGCGCGCCGCGATAGCGGTCGAACATGCTCATCTGGTGCACGCAGCTCAGCGTGCAGGTCGGGCTGCAGGATTTCTCGGTGTGGAATTCCCGGCGGATGTCCTCGCGCGTGTACTCGAGCAGCGGGATCCCCGGATAGCCGCGCTGCTGGGAGCACCAATGCACCTTGCCGTCCTCGGCGACATAGAGGTACCGGGCACCGGCGCGGCACTTCCAGTCGTTGGGCTGGCCGTGCATCAGGTTCTTCTGGAACAGCCAGTAGTTCAGGCTGTGCACCACCGACGGCGAAATCTTGGTGACCTGGTCGTAGGCGCTCATCTGCCCGGCGCTCAGGGGCTTGAGCGTGCCGGTATGGTCGTGCAACACGCCGACCGAGTGCTGCAGGCCGTATTTCGCCGCGGTCTCCGCCACCGTGATCACGTCCTGCGTCCGCTCGCCGCTGACGCCCAGGACGGAATTGACGTTCACCTTGAACTTGGCGTGCTTCTGCAGCAGTGCCAGCTTGCGCTCGACCGACGACAGGCTCTTCATCGACACTTCGTCGGGCTTGAGATTGTCGATGCTG
Organism: Aliidongia sp.; assembly: GCA_035310205.1. Classification (GTDB taxonomy): domain Bacteria; phylum Pseudomonadota; class Alphaproteobacteria; order ATCC43930; family CGMCC-115725; genus Aliidongia. The sequence continues at coordinate 5,721 of DATGEK010000034.1, read as the reverse complement.
ATCTGCATGCCCTGCAGGCCCGCCGCGTTGAGTCGGTCGATCCAGTCCCGGCTGAGGCGGAAGCCGTTGGTGATCATGGTGACGATCATGCCGTGGCCGCGGGCGGCGCGGATGACCTGATCGAGCTCGGGATGCAGCAGCGGTTCCCCGCCGGTGAAGGTGATCGACGCGGTCTTGAGGGCGGCGAGATGGTCGACCCGGGCGAGCAGGTCCTTCAGCGGCACCGGCGGCGAATGATCGTCGTACTCGTTGCAATAGCCGCAGGCGAGATTGCAGCGGCGCGTGACCACGACCTGCGCCAGGAGCGGGTTGTAGCGCGAGCCGACGGCTCGGGCCAGGAAGCGCAGGCCGGAACCGAGGCCGCTCAGCCGCTCCGACAGGGAATTTTCGCTCATCGATGCCACAAGGTTGCCTTAAGGATAGCTAGATGTAGGCGCACTCGGCGTTCTTGCAAAGGAAACCTGCGCAATGCTCAGTCGAGCCGCCTGCGGGCCGTGCGCCAGGGCGGCGGCCACCAGCCCAGCCTGCCGACATCCAGCAGCCATTCTCCCGCGAGCGGATGGCGGACATCGGGGCTCTGGGCCGGCGGCTGGGCATAGACGGTCTCACGCGCGGGCCAGCGATGAAACCGGGCCCAGGTCCAGGCGCCGTGCCGCTTGTAGACGCGCATTAGCCGACGCGCCGTCGCGACGTCGGGCGGGCTCGTGCGGCTGTGCGTCCAGCACGGCACCCGGCCGACCTCGCGCGCCAGCGGCCAGCTCCTGCTGGCGACATAGTTGGAAAACCAGATGGTATAGCCGAGCTCGGCCTGCAGCGCGGCCACGGCACGGTAGACCTGGATATGCTCAGCGTGGCCGTACTCGCCCCACGGATTATGCGTGAAGACGTCGCGGCAGCCATCGAGCGTCACCCGCAAGGTTTCGACCAGCGTTACGTAGTTGGCCTCGTACCGGACGCGAGCTGCTTCGTCCGTGACCTCGATGCCGGAGGATGTCTCGCGCGGACGCTCCCAATCGACCGAAAAGCGGGCGCCGCTCTCCGGCACCTTGAGATCGACCAGCCCGGCGAGCGGCAACGCCTCGACCGCGCGCCGCCGGGCCTTGGACATCTTCGGGCGCTCGAACGGATCGCCGAAGCAGAACACGATCCGGTCGGCCGACGGCAAGGCGCTGCTCAGCCACAGGATCTCGTCGTCCGGATGGGCCACCACGACCGCCGTCGACGGCCGCGACGCGACGGGCGCCTCACTCATGATGCCCCCGTCTCGACCGGCCATCATCGTCACAGCCGGTTCGACAGGACGGCATCATAGAGCTCCTCGAGCGCCTCGGTCTGGCGATGCATGTCGAATTGCCGTTCGACGAGCGCCCGCGCCTCGGCGCCCATGCGGGCGCGCAGCGCCGGGTCGTCGAGCAGGCAGGCGATGCGCCCGGCCAGGGCATCGGCATCGCGCTCCGGCACCAGAAAGCCGTTGCGGCCGTCGACGATGGCCTCCGGGATGCCGCCGATGCGGGATCCGATCACCGGCACGCCCGTCGCTGCCGCTTCCAGCACGACCATGCCCAGGCCTTCGACGCGTCCCGTGGCGGTGCGGACGCTCGGTAGCGCCAGCATGGCGGCCTTGCGCATCCATTCCAGCACCTGGGCATGCGGCAGCGCGCCCAGGAACTGCACCCGCTGCTCCACGCCGAGCGATTGCGCGAGCTTCTGCAGCGAGCGCTTCAGCGGCCCCTCGCCGAGGATGACCAGCCGGGCGTCGACATTCCGCGCCGCGACCCGCGCGAACGCCCGGATCAGGTACTGCGTGCCCTTGACCTCCACCAGGCGCGCGACATGCAGGATCGTGGGCGTTTCCTCGCCCGGATCGCGCGGACGGATCGCCCGGCAGTTCACGCCGATATAGTGGGTTCGCGTCCGCGCCTCGGGAAAGCCCATGGCGAGCACCCGCTCGCGCACGAAGGACGAGGCGCACAGGAACAGATCGCCGTGCCGGGCAAGCTGGTGCCGAAACAGCGGATAGTTCGCCCATGCCGGCGAGCACAGCAGGGCGGCGGTCGAGAGCGTGGCGTCGAAGCCGTGGAACGTCGTCACCAGCGGGATGTTCAGCCGTTGCGCCAGCGGCAGCGCATAGACGCCCTCGACACCGAAATGCGCATGGATCAGCGACGGCCGGCGGTCGCCCAGCAGGCGCTGATAGGAGTGCGGATTCCGGGTGACCATCTGCCAGCCGATGCGCGGCAGCGGCCAGCGCGGGTCGAGATCCTGGAGCGCGAGAGAGTCCGCCCCGGCCGGCGGCGCGCCGAACCGCAGGCGCCCCAGATACAGCGGCTTGTGCCGCCGCAGTCCTTGCGCCTGCTGGGTGATGAACGGCTCCGAGATCTTGAACAGGTTATGACGGAAGACGGCTATCTCGCGCACGGGCACCTTCTGGTTGCTGTCCTCGGCCGGCGATTTTCCGGACGGACGCCGCATCACCATTTCGACGAGCGCCGCGGGCGGGCCGATCCACCCGACGCGGCGTGCGCGACCGTAGAAGCCGGATCGCCGCCGAGCAAGCCGGCACTTGCCCGCCCGGTCGCGGAAACGCTACATAGCACGCCATTCAACAGCGCTCGTCTGATCCCACCCGAACGGTGTGCATCGGTAGCGGGGACGGACATATGAGACGGACCATTTCCAGCAGCGCCGCAACGGCGCGCCCTAACTTGCGGCGGACGGCATTGGCCGCGTTGGCGCTCGCCGTCTCGGCGCTGTGGCGTCCCGCACAGGCGGACGCGCCCCCGGCCTGCGATGCGGCCGATCCGAACCAGGTCCGGCTCCAGATCAGCGTCACCGGCATGCGTTCGATCGACGGCAACGTCACCGTCACGATCTACCCGGACGAGCCGTCGCATTTCCTGGACGGGGCCTACAAGCTTGCCCGGCAGTCCGTGCCGGTGACCCTGCCGACGACGCAGCTCTGCTTCGCCTTCGCTCAGCCGGGCTTCTATGCGGTGGCGCTCTTTCATGACGAGAACGGCAACGGTCACTTCGATACCACGCTGCTGGGCCTGCCGGCCGAAGGCTTCGGCTTCTCCAACAATCCGACGCTCTATCTGGGGCCGCCCAATCTGAGCCAGGTCCGGATCGCCACCCATCTCGGCGACAATCCGATCCCGATACAGATGAAATACTATTAGGCCCTCGGTCGCGATCGCGGCCGGATCAAACTGCCTCACGCATCTCGGCACCGGCATGCGCGGGCGGAATCAGGTCCATGGCCCTGCCGACTTCCGCGAACAGGGCCAGCGCATGGTCAATCTGCGCCGGCGTGTGCGCGGCACTGACGCTCGAGCGCAGCAACGCCAAGCCCCGGGGCGTCGCCGGCGGCAGGCTCACGTTGGTATAGAGCCCCGCCTCCAGAAGGCCTGACCAGAACGCGAAGGCGGTGTCCGGGTCGGGCATGATGGCAGATACGACCGGGCTCGGCTCCGGGCCGAGATTGAAGCCCAGATCGGCGAGGCCGTAATAGAACTGATGGGCGTTGTCCATGAGCCGCTTGCGCAGGCCCGGGCGCGTGCGCAGCTGGTGCAGCGCTTCCGTCGCCGCGGCGATCACACTCGGCGGCAATGACGCCGTGAACATGTAGGGGCGGCTGACGACACGCAGGATGTCGAAGCCGTCCATGTCGCTGACGCAGAAGCCGCCGACGCCGCCGAGGCTCTTGGAGAAGGTCCCGACGATGAAATCAACGTCGGCCTCGACGCCTTCGGCCTCGGCGAGGCCGCGCCCGGTCTCGCCCAGCACACCCAGCGAATGGGCCTCGTCGACCACGAGATAAGCGCCCCACTCACGCTTCACTTCGGCGAATTCGCGCAGCGGCGCCGCATCGCCCAGCATCGAATAGATGCCCTCGACGACGATGATCTTATCGCCCGGAGCATCGGCGAGACGGCGCAACCGGTTGGCGAGATCGTCGGGATCATTGTGGCGGAAGCGCGTGACCTGCGCGTGCCCGAGGCGGGCGCCGTCATAAATGCTGGCGTGGCTATCCGCGTCGAGCAGCAGATGGTCGTTCTTGCCGGCCAGCGCCGACAGCATGCCGACATTGGCCTGGTAGCCGGTCGAGAACACCATCGAATGCTTGCGGCCATAGAAATCGGCGAGCTCGCGCTCAAGCCGCTTGTGCCCGTCGTAGCTGCCATTCGCAATGCGCGATCCGGTCGTGCCGGTGCCGAACATCTCGATCGCCCTGACCGCCTTCGCGATGACCGCGGGGTCATAGGTCAGGCCGAGATAATTGTTCGTGCCGAGCAGGAGAATCGGCCGGTTTCCGATCCACGCTTCCGTCGCCGAAAGCACGCGATCGAAGGCGACGTTGAACGGATTGGACTGGGCACTTTCGAGCTCGTTATATGCGGCTCTCAGCGGCGCAAATTTATCAAAAAGAGGCATCGATCACGCATTAGCCTTCAGGTCGCGCACGGTAAATACCAGATCGCCCAGCGTCTCGATCTCCGCAATCTTGTCGAGCGGGACCGAAATATCGAACCGATCTTCGATTTCCATGACGAAATCCATAACCGCGACGGAATCGAGGCCGAGATCATTAACAATGTTGGTCTGATCGGAGAGTTCGACGAGCTTTTGCACCGACGAGCGCAACGTGTCGAATATCATTTGCCGAATGTCACCGACTGAATTGTCCATGTTCTTGTCCGTCGGCCCCCCGGCCTTCATAGGATCCCCGCCCGGGACAATCCCGGTCTGCGCAGGTAACAATTTATAAGGGGCTGACATGGCGTTGTCACAGACATTATCTTACATTCTCGACAAGTGAGGCTGCGCGGCTCATTTTTGGCCGTCTCATGGTTCATTTCACGGTGTTGCAAATAGGGACTCCTTCCCGCCAATCCAGAGGGCAGGAGCGCATCGCACCAAAAAGTTCGCCAATGAGCATTCATCGGACCTATTTCGGTCACGTAAAAATTAACCTTGGTGCATGGCCGGTATGTATGGCACCAAAATTGCCGCACCGGAATGAGTTCGGTGAGTTCCAGCTAACAGTTATCGACACGGCATGCGGGCCAACGGCCGGAAAATGAGCTTGACCCATTGGCGCCTGAAGGGCGCGGATCGTCCCATCGAGATGCGAGACCCAGTACCTTCGACGCACCACCGGCACGGCGATGGCGCCTTCGTTGACAGCGACGCCGCCCCCTCGCCCGCTCTCGCGAACGGTATCCGACCTTGATCATCCACCGTTATCTGATCAGCGAAATCTGCAAGCCCCTGGGCGCGATCCTGGGCATTCTCGCCGCCCTGTTCGCCAGCTACAGCGCCGCCGGCTTCCTGGCGGATGCGGTCAACGGCCTGCTGCCGATCGACACCGTTGCGGAAATGATCGCCCTCAAGGCGTTGATTTCGCTGGAGGTGCTGATCCCGGTCTCGCTGTTCATCGCGGTGGTGCTGGCCTTCGGCAAGCTGAACGGTGACTCCGAATTTACCGCGATGTTCGCGCTTCGGGTGACGCCGACGCGGGTCACGGGCGCGGTCCTCGTGCTGTCGGCCGGCTTGGCGCTCATCGTCGCCGGCCTGTCACTGGTCGCAAGGCCTTGGGCCTACGAGAAGCTGCACCAGCTTTCCAAGCAGGCCGAGTTGAAGCTCGATGTCGACGCCATGGAAGCGGGCACCTTCTACGTCGGCCAGCATGGCAGCCGTGTGATCTTCCTGACCCGCCGC
>DATGEK010000033.1:0-44258 GCA_035310205.1 Aliidongia sp. | reverse complement strand
TTCGAGCGGGCCCCGATTGGAGAAGTATTTCAGGGCGCCGATAACTTTCGCGCCGCGGATGATCAGGCTCAGGTCGTAGGTCGCGCCGCTTTGCATCAGGATCTCGTATGCTTCGGTTTCGTCGACATACTGATCGCGGGGTTCGGTCGATCTCCATACGTCGTCGATCGCGGCCCCGTAGTCCGTCGTCAGCAGCGGCGCGACGCGTCTGACTAGGGACGAGTTCGCCAACTCGTCAGCGGCGCCCCATCCTGCTCCGGCCAGGATGACGACAGTGGCGGCGATCGCGATCAATCCTCCGCGGTTGGTCAGATGCTTCCGTGTCAGGTAAAGCAGAACCAGGGCCAAACAGCTTACCGCCGGGGTCCTGGACCCGACGATAAATAAAGCCGCCATTGTGATGAGCATGTGCGGCAGGACCATCCTGCGCTGCGGGAAGCCGCCGAACGCCAGGGTCGCGATGCAGATGTTCAGGAGGAGGCCGATCTCCCAGTTGCCGGAACCGATGCCGATCGGCACGCCAACCTTATATTCCCCTAGCGGGAAGGAGCCGATGACGCGGATAGCCTGAAGAAAAATCAGAACGAAATTTAGATACAAAAACGCCAGGACAATGGAGCGTAACGAGAGCCAGCGCCGCGCGTGCAGGCCGACGTAAAACAGTGTGAAATATTCCAGTAACCTAAGAGCATAGAGAATTGAAGTGCCGTTGAATATAGCGCTCACGGCGCCTAGGCCCATGAACAGGGTCAGAAATATTTCCTGCTTGGTGATCCAGGCGCGACGGCAAAGCAGGAATGATGCGATGACGGTGCAAAGGGCGATCGCCAGCACGAAATCGTCTATACGAAGTCCCGCGTTTTCACCGGCCACTGCGACGAGGTTGATCTTCGGCAAAAACAGCAGCGGGACGACGAGCAGCGTGAGGAAGGAACCGACCTGCCAGGAGATATATCCGGCTCGCTGGCCGGGATAGCGCTCCATGTTAGCGGCGAGGGCTCGGAGATCGGGAAAATGCAATGCCGGCACCAGTGGCTAGACCGAGGAAGACACCCGCGATCACGAACAGGATGAACGACGGCGAGTGCGGGTTGATCGGGCTATGAGCCGGGTCCACGATTCTGGCGGCATAGGGGCCCTTAGATTCGGCCATGATTTGATCATTGATCGCGTCGGACATCGACTGCGTCAGCACCTGGCGCTGATCGTTGAACGTGATGTCCGAAATTTTGGCCTGGATGAAATCTATCCGGCTTCGCGCGAGTTCGCCTGCGCCCGTGCGGAGAGCCGTGTCGGCCTCATGCACGATCGACGAAAGAAGCTTCTCAGCCGCATCCCGATCCGGCATGTCGAACGAAAGCTCGTAGATGTCGTTGAGGACCTTGGTTTTGGTGAGCTTGGCTCCGATCAAGGCGGCGACCTCGTCTCGGGCCGGCGGGTGCCATCCGGGGCGTCCGGAAATGCTGGAAATCCACCCGGACAGAGAGGCGCGGAAGCCGGTCGGCCGCGCCCACTCGCCGTTTTTCCACTGACTGCTGAATGCGGCATGCAGGAGTTCGGGCTGTGCTGCTATTCTGCCCGCCACCTCGTTCGACGTAAGCGCCTCGACCAACTGCTGGAAATTTGCCTGCGTCGTAGAACTGGAAAGGCCGGCAAGGGTGGCGACCACCGATCCGGCAGGTCTGGAACCTGCTGGGGCCGGCATCGCTGCGATCGTCATCGTCGCGCGATAAACCGGCTTCATCCAACTGCAGACCAAAACGCCTGCGGCAAGGCCCGCTATCCCGCAGCTGATGATCAGGAGCTTTCGCCTCCAGAGTGCGGAAACCAAATCGGAAAGAGAGATCCCCGAGTCTGCTTCGCGAGGCATCAGGTCGGGTTGTCCGGCAAAGTCCATGAGGCAGCAATCTGTTCCGATTTGGCGATGCGCTTGTCTAGAGCGGTGCAGGGTAGGGCGTCAATCGCTGGGCGCGCATCGGTTCCGCCACGGTTGACTCCGTCACATGCTAGACTTCGCACTATGGACGCGCCGCAGCACGTTCTTCGCTAGTTCCTTTACTCGGACCTTCATGGGCGGAATGAATCGATCGCCACAGTAGGCCGTGCTGGCAGGCATACCCGTCACAATGTTGAGCGGGCTCCGGTAGTAGATCTTGTTGATGGCTGGGTCCGACCAGATCGGCGAGTAGTAGACGCAATCATCGAAATAATAATGGGTGACTTGGCTGTGCCGGGTGCGCCCTGGTTGGCGGATCGGGCTGCCGCCATGGAGCAGGTTCGCCGCCCAGACCAGCGCTTGGCCCCGTTTCAGATAAGCTTCGACGCAGTTCAGGCCGCGGGTTTCGACGACCTGCTTGATCATTGGCTCATAGTGCCTTTCGTAATAGTCGTAGCTTCCAGTCTTGTCAGAGCCGCGGATGCCGGCGTCGGCAAGCGTTAGGACCGGGAGCTTCTGGCTTCCAGGATAATAGTGCAGAGGGCCGTTGTTTTCGTCGGTGTCCTCTAGCGCCGTCCAGACACCGCACATGAAATGATGCGGGAAAGCGTGGAAATGGATCGTATCGCTGTGCGTCGCTTGCTGCGTCCCAACGTCGAAATTCAGCGTCTGAAACGGGAACGCCTTCCGGCCGTAGAGCAGTTCGAGCACCTGAAGGACACGCTGGTTGCAGGCCAGGCGCTTAACCTCCTCGGAGATCCGCCACGCGTCCTGAATGCGATGGCCGGCCGCATAAACCGGTGCCAACTTCTCGATGATGGTGTCGGAAAGAGCCTCGAAATCGGGGATCTTGAGATCGATGACGACGTAGCCGTCGCGCGCAAAATCGGTGACGATTCGCTTATCTTCTGCCGAAAGGGATGCTGCGGATAAGAGCGTTGGAAGGTTCGGGCGGTCGGCGAATGGCATCGTTTCAAGCATCTTCGCCCTCTCGGAACTGGCACCCCACCGTCTAACCCAGCTCTGATTTCTGCGCTAGCTGCGATTGGGCATTGTGGGGGCGGCATCCGGCACGCATGCCGATCCGCCAAACCCGGCATCCCCGGATGCCGGCGTAGCAGCGGGCTGTTACCTGCGGCCGCAGGTGCCGTGAGACCATCGGCCAAGAGAACGACCATAGAATTTCCGGGAGGGATGGCCGCGCCAGGAAGACTTTCTTTGTGGCCCCATCATCCCGGGAGAATGCTCGTGTTCCTTAGAGAGCAAATGATTTGGTTCTGGCTGGGCCAGTTCTGCCGGTATTGGGAGCAGCAATGCCGGTTCCTGAACCAGATACATGAGGCGGATCCTTCCGGTCGGCAGGCGAGGCGGGCGGGTTCTTCGCCGGGCTACATGCGCCTCGTCATCGACAATCGGGGCAATTGATCATGTCCGCGGGCGATCCGGTGATCGAAGCCCTGGACGCGGTCCTGTCCCTGGCACTCGAGCGCTCGGGAACGGTGAGCCATCTCTTCATCCGGAACGTCCGCCAGGCCATCGATACCTATCTCGCGGACAGTCACGATGGGATGCCGGCGGCGCCGGGTGCGAAGCAGCAGAGCCTCACCCTTTGGCAGGAGCGTCGGGCCAAGGAATTCCTGGCGGCGAATGCCGGCCGGTGCCTCTCGATCGGCGAAGTCGCGGCGGTGTGCAATCTCTCGCAGAGCCACTTCATCAGGGCGTTCAGGAACGCGACCGGCGACACGCCGCATCGGTGGCTGCGCCGATATCGGGTGGATCGGGCCAAGCGGCTCCTTGAGGGGCCGCTGTCGATCGCGGAAATTGCGCTCGAATGCGGCTTCTCGGATCAGAGTCACTTGACCCGGGTGTTCGCCGCCGTCGTCGGCATGCCGCCGGGCGCCTGGCGCAGGACCCGCGGGTTGGAGCACCTGCGCCATCGATGACCGCCGCCCGCCCGAAGCGGCGGATAGAGTCTGGGCCGGCGAATTGGCCCGTCTCTTGCTTGACCCGCTGGTCATGAACTGCCCCCTGCCGCAACCGACACCGGGGACGTGGTGAAGGTCCTGCTGGCTGACGCCAATCTCGACCGGGCCGACTCGCTTGCCAGCCGTCTGGCCGGCTCCGGCGCGGACGAGGTCTTGCGCCTGGCACCGGGCGAGAGCCTGGCCCAGGCGGTGAGCCGCTATCGGCCGGACGTGGTCATCGTCGATATGGCGCGGCCGGACCGCGACCAGCTCGACTCGATCCGCGAGGTCGCCTCACGCCATCCGAGTCCGATCGTGCTGTTCGTCGATCACGACGATCCGGCCTTCATGGAGGCGGCGATCGATGCTGGGGTCAGTTCCTATAACGTCGTTGGCGCGGCGCTGCCCGATGTGAAGCCGATCGTCCAGACCGCGCTCATGATGTTCCGGCGCTATCGCCAGGTCGAGACCGAGCTCAAGAAGGCCGAGGCTTCGCTCAAGGAACGGGCACTGATCGACCGGGCCAAGGCAAAATTGATGCAGGAGCGCCGCATGAGCGAGCCCGACGCCTATCGCTGGCTGCGGCGCCAGGCGATGGATCGCGGCCGGCGGATCGCCGACGTGGCGGCGGACCTGCTCGACGGCGGCCTGGCACCGCCGATGGACAGGAGGGGCGGCCATGGCGCTCGATGAGGTGACGCGGATCCGGATCGGCCTGGTGCGCCTCACCGACATGGCGCCGGTATTCGTGGCCGAGGCGAAGGGTTTCTTCGCGGCGGAAGGCATCGCCGCCAGCCTGTCGATCGAGCCGTCCTGGGCCAATATCGCCGACAAGCTGACCTACCGGGCGCTCGATGCGGCGGTCATGCTGCCGCCGCTGGCCTTCGCGGTGGCTTTGGGGTTGCGCGGCGCCGGCACCCCGCTGGTGGTACCCCTGTCGATCAGCCAGAACGGCAATGCCTTCACCGTGTCGTCGGCGCTGGCCGATGTGATCGGGCCTGCCACGACTGACGGCTTGGCGATCGGACCTGCGTCCGACGCCTTGGCCATCGGCCGACGCCTGGCGCAGATCGTCGCTACGCGCGGGCCGGGGGCGGGGCGGCTGCGCTTCGCCGTCGTCCATGCCCATTCCTCCCACGATCTGCTGCTGCGCTACTGGCTGGCCGCCGCCGGCATCGATCCGATCGAGGATGTCGAGCTGGTGGTCGTGCCGCCGGTCGACATGGTGGCGGCCCTGGCCGCGGGCGAGATCGACGGCTTCTGCGCCGGCGCACCCTGGGGTGCGGTCGCGACCGAGGAAGCGGTCGGCCGATCGATCGTGCCGAGTTCGGCGATCTGGCGAAACCATCCCGAGAAATGCTTCGGGGTCGCCGCCGACTGGGCCGAGCGCCATCCGGCCGCGCTCAGGGCGGTGCTGCGGGCACTGCTGCGCGCCCAGCAATTCTGCGACGATCCCGCTCATGCCGGCGAAATCGCCGAGCTGCTGGCGGCGCCCGAGCGCCTGGGCGTGCCGGTTGCGGCCGTGCGGGCCTCCCTGCCGGGGGCGGCGCCCGGCGGCGGTGTCGATATCTCGCGCTTCCATGCCGAGGGAACGAGCGTGCCGCGCCTCGCCCATGCCGCCTGGTTCCTCGACCAGATGGCCCGCTGGGGCCGGATCGGTGCCGAGGTCGACCGGACGGCGCTCGCCCGCTCGGTCTACCGGCCGGATCTCTACGAGCAGGCGGCGGGGGTGGCGATCGAGATGCCCTGGGGGCCGGAGCGGCTGTTCGACGAGGACTGAGGTCAGCGGTACTTGAGCGCCGCCAGCAGCAGCGCGAACAAGGCGGCCGCTATGCCCTGCCAGACCCGAACCGGATTGCGCTCGTAGAGCGAGCGCCGGCGCGGCATGGGCGGACGGGCGCGGCCGTGGCCCTGTTCCAGCTCCAGTGCCAGCTCGAGCGCGTCCCCGATCCGGCGGGCGGGATCGACCGCCAGCGCCCGGGCGAGAAGCTCGTCGAGCCATGGTGGCAGATCCGGCCGATGGCGGCTGAGCGGCTGCGGCCGGCCGAAGCGCGGGTGGGAGAAAGGCTCGATCTCGCCATAGGGATAGGCGCCGCCGCTGAACAGCCGGTAGAGCGTGACGCCGAGCGCGAACAGGTCGCTCCGCTCGGTGCCGGCGCCGCCGGCGATCTGCTCCGGCGCCATGTAGCTGGCGGTGCCGGGAATGTCGGCGGTCGGAAACTCCGGCAGATGGGGCAGGTGGGCGACGCCCAGGTCGATGAGCTTCAGCCCGCCGCCCCATTCCAGGATGACATTGTCCGGCTTGATGTCGCGATGGACGATGCCGGCGCGGTGCAGCGCCGCCACCGCCTTGGCGAGCTTGCCGGCGATCGCCAGGCCCTCGCCCAGGCTGGCCGGCGGCAGGCGGGCGAGCCGCTGCTCCAGGGTTTCGCCGTCATAGTGCGGCATGACCGAATAGAGCCGGGTGCGGCGCTCCGGCGGCGGCTCGATCACTTCGCCGACCCAGGGGCTGCGCACCCGCGCCGCGACCCAGGTCTCGCGCACGAAGGCGAGCCGGAACGAGGCATCCGCGGCGATCCGCGGCTTCGGGAACTTGAGCACGACTGGCCGCCCGTCGCTCTCGTCGGTCGAGCGGAACAGGCGGCTGTAGCGCCCGTCGGACAGGAGTGGGCCGATCGTGTAGCCGTCGATCCGCTCGCCGGGCCGCGGCGGTTCCAGGATCGGCAATGCCGCAATGGCCAGTTCGAGCTCGGTCGGGTCGGCCGGCGGCAGGGCCAGGATCTCGACCACGATGGCGCTGACGTTGTCCAGCGAGCCGGCATCGAGCGCCGCCGCGACCAGCGTGTCGGCTGCGGCCTCCGGTGTCGGCGCATCGCCGAGCAGGCGGGCGATCCGGCGATCGTCGAGGCTGCCGTGCAGCCCGTCGGTCGCCAGCAGATAGCGATCGTCGGCGCGGGCCGCTTCGATCGCGTAGTCGGCCCGCACGCTTTCGTCGCCGCCGATGGCGCGCAGCAGGATATGGCTGAGGCCCGGCCGGGGCGAGACATGGTCCACGGTCAGGCAGGCGAGCCGGCCGGCACGCAGCCGATAGATCCGCGTGTCGCCGACCGACAGCCAATGCGCCTGCCGGCCGCGCAGGATCAGGATGGCGATGGTCGAACCCATGTCTTCGAGCGCCGGATCGGCACGGCCCTGGGCATGGATCCAGCGGTTGACCGCATCGAGCGACACGGCGGCCGCGCGACGCACGCCCAAGGTCTCGCTCTGGCCCAGATAGCCGTCGGCGAAGCCGCGTGCGGCGAGCTCGGCGGCGATGTCGCCGGCCTTGGCGCCGCCGATCCCGTCGGCCAGCACGGCGAGCGCGCCGTGGCGGACGCGCTGGGTCCGGTCGCCCAGCCACAGCCCGCCCCAATCCTCGTTGCGCCCGCGCCGCCCCTGCGCGCTCGCGAAGCCGGCGCGCAGGTCGAGCTGGGCGCGCGTGCCGATATCCGCCGTGCTTTCAGCCATCCTGCCTCGCTACTCCCTTCCGCTGCCGGGGCGCAAGCCATATTGCTCAAAATTTGCTCTTTTGATGTGGGCCGCAGCAACGGTGATGAAATTTTCATCATTCGGTCATGCCGGGCGCCGCGGAAATCCTCGAGCCGTCGCTGGCCTGCCGTTTGCAGTGCAGCATAAGCCCGCTGAGGTCGCCTTGGCGATCCCGGGCCGAGTGGCCTCAATGGCGAGACCGTCTCGATAAAGGAGCCGCGGATCCCGATCCGACGCGTTCCGCTTCCGCTTCAGCGGTGGATCAACGGCGATCCATCACCGGACGGGTGGGCCAACCCCGCCGTTCCGTCGGGAGAGTGCCGTGAAGACCAGTTTCCTCAAGGCCGGCCATACGCCGTCGCTCATCGCCGCGTTTCTCTATTTCGACGTCAGCTTCATGGTCTGGGTGCTGATGGGACCGCTCGCCGTCCAGATGTCCAAGGATCTGGGGCTCGATGCTGGCCAGAAGGGCCTGATGGTCGCGATCCCGGTGCTGGCGGGCGCGATCCTGCGCGTCATCAATGGCGTCGCGGTCGATTACCTGAAGCCGAAGCTGACCGGGATCATCTGCCAGGTCATCGTCATCCTCGGCCTGCTCGCCGCCTGGCATTTCGGCATCCATGCCTATTCCCAGACGATGTTGGTCGGGATCGTGCTGGGCCTGGCCGGCGCCTCCTTCGCGATCGCGCTGCCGCTCGCCTCGCGCTGGTATCCGCCGGAGCACCAGGGCACGGCGCTCGGCATCGCCGGTGCCGGCAACTCGGGCACGGTGTTCGCGGCACTGTTCGCGCCCAGCCTCGCCGTCGCCTTCGGCTGGAACAATGTGTTCGGCCTGGTCGTGATCCCGCTGGTCATCGTGCTGGCTGCCTATAGCGTGCTGGCCAAGGACAGCCCGAGCTGCCCGCCGCCCAAGTCGCTGGCCGCCTATTTCTCGGTGCTGAAGATCGGCGACGCCTGGTGGTTCATGTTCTTCTACAGCGTGACCTTCGGCGGCTTCGTCGGCCTCGCCTCGTCGCTCAGCATCTATTTCAACGACCAGTACGGCCTGTCACCGGTCGTCGCCGGCTATTGCACGGCGGCCTGTGTGTTCGCCGGGTCGCTGGTGCGGCCGGTCGGCGGCGCGGTGGCCGACCGGGTCGGCGGCATCAAGGCCCTGAGCGTGATGTACGCGGTCGCGACCTGCGCCTTCGCACTGGTCAGCTTCGGCCTGCCGGCCGCCTGGATGGCGCTCGCCGTGTTTGTGGTCGGCATGCTGGCGCTCGGCATGGGCAACGGCGCGGTGTTCCAGCTGGTGCCGCAGCGCTTCCGGATGGAGATCGGCGTCATGACCGGCATCGTCGGCATGACCGGCGGACTGGGCGGTTTCTATCTCGCCTCCAGCCTCGGCTACTCCAAGCAGCTGACCGGCAGCTACCAGACCGGCTTCCTGGTGTTCGCCGGCCTGGCCTTCGTCGCCCTGCTCGGTCTCAGCGCCGTGAAGAAGCGCTGGCGCACGACCTGGGGCGCCGCCTCGCTCAGCGCCGCCCGCGTCTGATCCCAAAGGAGAGCCTCATCATGAATATGCTGACTCCCCGCAAGCAGCGCCTGATCCTGGTCGGCAACGGCATGGCCGGAATGCGCACGGTCGAGGAGATCCTCGCCCGCGCGCCCAATCGGTTCGAGATCACGGTGTTCGGCGCCGAGCCGCACGTGAACTACAACCGCATCATGCTGTCGCCGGTCCTGGCCGGCGAGAAATGCTTCGACGACATCGTCATCAACGATCGCGCCTGGTACGAGGCGAACGACATCGAGCTGATCAGTGGCGAGAAGGTCATCGCCGTCGACCGTGCCGCCCGCCAGGTCCATGGCGAGAACGGCACGGTGCGGCCCTATGACGTGCTGCTGCTGGCGACCGGATCGAACCCGTTCGTGATCCCGGTGCCGGGTGCGGCGCTGCCCGGCGTCATCACCTTCCGCGACATGGCCGATGTCGACGCCATGCTGGCGGCGGCCAAGACCCATCGCCACGCGGTCGTGATCGGCGGCGGACTGTTGGGGCTGGAGGCCGCCAACGGCCTGGCACTCAACGGCATGGACGTGACGGTCGTCCATCTGATGCCGACCTTGATGGAGCGGCAGCTCGACGTCGCCGCCGGCACCCTGCTGGCGGGCGATCTCGAACGGCGCGGCATCAAGGTGCTGACGGCGGCCAATACCACGGCGCTGCTGGGCGAGGGCCGCGTCCGGGCGGTGCAACTGGCCGACGGCACGGAGATCCCGGCCGATCTGGTCGTCATGGCGGTCGGGATCCGCCCGAACGGCGAACTGGGCAAAGCGGTCGGGCTTGAGACCCGACGCGGCATCGTCGTCGACGACGGCATGTGCACCTCCGACCCGGCGATCTTCGCCATCGGCGAATGCGTCGAGCATCGCGGGCAGACCTTCGGCCTGGTGGCACCGCTCTGGGACATGGCCAAGGTGTGTGCCGACCGGATCACCGAGACGGCGGAAACGGAATATCGGAGCAGCGTGACAGGCACGCGGCTGAAGGTGACTGGCGTCGACATGTTCTCCGCCGGCGATATCGAGGGCGGTGGCGACGCCGAGGACATCGTGCTGCGCGATCCGGCGCGCGGCGTCTACAAGCGGCTGATCCTCAAGGACGATCGGCTGGTCGGCGTCGTGCTCTACGGTGATGCGACCGAGGGCAACTGGTATTTCCAGCTGCTGAAGGACGCCACGCCGATCGGTGCCTTGCGCGACAACCTGATCTTCGGCCAGGCCTTCACCATGGGCGGCGGGGCGGCGGCCGATCCGTCGGCCGCGGTCGCGGCGATGGCGGACGACGCCGAGGTCTGCGGCTGCAACGGCGTGTGCAAGGGCAAGATCACCGGCGCGATCGCCGCCCAGGGGCTGACCAGCCTCGACGCGGTCCGCGCCCATACCAAGGCCTCGGCCTCCTGCGGCAGCTGCACGCCCCTGGTTGAGCAGATCCTGGCCCTGTCGCTCGGCGGCGAATACCGGAAATCGACGGCGGCGAAGCCGATGTGCAAATGCACGAGCCATCCGCACGAGGAGGTGCGCGCCCGCATCGTCGCCGATGGGTTGAAATCCATTCCCGAGGTCATTGCGGCCCTCGGCTGGACCACGCCCGACGGCTGCTCGAGCTGCCGGCCGGCGCTCAATTTCTATCTGCTGGCGGCATGGCCGGGCGAATATGTCGACGACGCCCAGTCGCGCTTCATCAACGAGCGGGCGCACGCGAACATCCAGAAGGACGGCACCTTCTCGGTCGTGCCGCGCATGTGGGGCGGCGTCACCAACGCCCGGGAACTGCGCGCGATCGCCGATGTGGTCGACAAGTACGAGATCCCGGCGGTCAAGGTGACCGGCGGCCAGCGCATCGATCTGCTGGGCGTCAAGAAGGAGCAGCTGCCGGAGGTCTGGCGCGACCTCAACGCCGCCGGCATGGTCTCGGGCCATGCCTATGGCAAAGCGCTCAGGACGGTGAAGACCTGCGTCGGCTCGGAATGGTGCCGGTTCGGGACCCAGGATTCGACCGGCATGGGCATCGCGCTCGAACGGATGACCTGGGGCTCGATGCATCCGCACAAGGTGAAGCTCGCCGTGTCCGGCTGCCCGCGCAATTGCGCCGAAGCCACCATCAAGGATTTCGGCGTGATCGCAGTCGACAGCGGCTGGGAGCTGCATATCGGCGGCAACGGCGGCATCAAGCTGAGGGGCACGGATTTCCTGTGCAAGGTCGCGACCGAGGCGGAGGTCCTGGAATATTGCGGCGCCTTCCTCGAACTCTATCGGCAGCAGGCGCGCTACCTCGAACGCACTGCGCCCTGGGTCGAGCGTGTCGGGCTCGACTATGTGAAGCGGCGCATCGTCGAGGACGCGGCCGGGCGCGCCCGGCTCCATGCGGCCTTCCTCCATGCCCAGAGCTTCGCCCAGGTCGATCCCTGGGCCGAACGGGTCGCGGCGGATGCGGCGATGCGGCACGAGTATCGCCCGCTGGCGCTGGTGGAGTAGGGCCATGAGCGCAATCGATGTGATGGGCGGCTGGACCGACGTCGGCACACTCGCCGACGTGCCGCGCCTGGGCGCGCGGATCGTCGCCAGCGTGATCGGCAATATTGCGCTGTTCCGGACCGCGACCGACGAGCTGTTCGCGCTCGAGGATCGCTGTCCGCACAAGGGCGGCCCCTTGTCCCAGGGCATCGTCCATGGCCGGGGCGTCAGCTGCCCGCTGCACAACTGGCTGATCGACCTCGCCACGGGCGAGGCCTGCGCGCCGGACCACGGCTGCACCAAGGTGATTGACGTGAAGCGCGACGGCGACCGGGTGCTGCTGAGGATTCCCCGCGGATGAGCGGGGTTCGCTCGACCTGCCCCTATTGCGGCGTCGGCTGCGGCGTCACCGTGAATGCGACGGAGCAGGGCCGGCAGGTGCGGGGCGATCCCGAGCATCCGTCCAATTTCGGCCGGCTCTGCTCCAAGGGCGCGGCGCTGGCCGAGACGCTGATCGACGACGGTCGCCTGCTGGCACCGCTCGTCGACGGCCGGCCGGCCGGCTGGGACGAGGCGCTCGATCGGGTCGCCGACGGCTTCGCCCGGGCCATCGCCGAGCATGGGCCGGATTCGGTCGCCTTCTACGTCTCCGGCCAATGCCTGACCGAGGACTATTACGTTGCCAACAAGCTGATGAAGGGCTTCATCGGCAGCGGCAACATCGATACGAACTCGCGCCTGTGTATGGCCTCTTCGGTCGCGGGCCATGTCCGAGCGTTTGGTGGCGATGTGGTGCCGGGCAGTTACGAGGATCTGGAAGAAGCCGATCTCGTGGTGCTGGTCGGTAGCAACCTCGCCTGGTGCCATCCGGTGCTGTTCCAGCGCCTGGCGGATGCCCGCGCCGCGCGCGGCACCAAGGTGGTGGTGGTCGACCCGCGCCGCACGGCCAGTTGCGAGATCGCCGACCTGCATCTGGCGCTGGCGCCGGGCAGCGACGTCGCCCTGTTCCAGGGCCTGCTGGTCCATCTGGCGGAAGCGGGCCACGTCGCCTCCGACTGGGTCGCGGCCCATGCGCGCGGGCTGGAGGCGGCGCTGATCGCGGCCGCGCGCGACGCCGGCGAGATCGCCGAAGTCGCGCGGCTGACCGGCCTCGCCCCCGACGAGATCGCGGACTTCTATCGCCTGGTGGCCCGGACCGAGCGCACGGTCACGGTCTATTCCCAGGGCGTCAACCAATCCTCCGCCGGCACCGACAAGGTGAATGCGATCATCAATTGCCATCTGGCGACGGCGCGCATCGGCCGGCCGGGCATGGGGCCGTTCTCGGTCACCGGCCAGCCCAACGCCATGGGCGGACGCGAGGTCGGCGGCCTTGCCAACCAGCTGGCGGCCCACATGGGTTTCGACGATCCGGCCGCGCTCGACCGGGTCCGGCGCTTCTGGGATGCGCCGCGGCTCGCGACCCGACCGGGCCTGAAGGCGATCGAGCTGTTCGAGGCCGTGGCCGACGGGCGGATCAAGGCGCTCTGGATCATGGCGACCAACCCGGCCGCCAGCTTGCCGCGCGCCGACCGGGTGCGCGCGGCGCTCGCCCGATGCCCGTTCGTGGTCGTGTCCGACTGCTGGCCGACCGACACGACCCGCTTCGCCCATGTCACCCTGCCGGCCGCCGGCTGGGGCGAGAAGGACGGGACGGTCACCAATTCGGAACGGCGGATCTCGCGGCAGCGGCCATTTCGCCCGGCGCCCGGCGAGGCGAGGCCGGACTGGTGGATGCTGGCCGAGGTCGGCCGGCGCCTCGGCTGGGAACGGGCGTTCTCCTATGCCGGCCCGGCCGCGATCTTCCGCGAGCATGCCGCCCTGTCGGGCTTCGAAAATCACGGCACCCGCGGCTTCGATATCGGCGGCTTGGCCGCGCTTGCCGACGAGGCCTATGACGCGCTCACCCCGACGACCTGGCCGGTACCGGCGCAGGGGCGGGCAGGCGGGCGGCTGTTTGCCGAGGGCGGCTTCTTTACCGCCGACGGCAAGGCGCGGCTTCAGCCGGTGCGCTTCCGGCCGCCGCAAGCTGGGCCCAACGAGGATTTTCCGTTCCTTCTCAACACCGGCCGTATCCGCGATCAGTGGCACACCATGACCCGGACCGGCCTGGTTGCCCGCCTGATGAGCCATATCGACGAGCCGCGGCTGACGCTGCATCCGGATGATGCGGCGCGGCTCAACCTCGGCCCGGGCGACCTTGTCCGGGTGACGACCGCCGACGGCGAGACCGTGCTGCGGGCGGAGCCGAGCGAAGCGCAGCGGCCGGGCGACCTGTTCGCTGCCATGCATTGGACCGACGATTTCGCTGCGGGTGGCCCGATCGACCGCCTCGTCGGCGGTGCCACCGATCCGATCTCGGGTCAGCCGGAACTGAAGGCGACGGCGGCGGCGCTGCGGCCGTTGCCGACGCAGTGGCGCGGCCTGCTGCTGCGGCGTGAAGCGCGTGCCTTGCCCGGGGATATGTATTGGGCGCGCGTGCCGGTCGAGCGCGGCCAGGCCTATCACCTGGCCGGCTGGGACGCGCTGCCGGACGGGGCGGATCTGGAGGCATTTGCCGCGACGCTCTTGGCGGCCCCGGCCGCGGCGGAGCGGCTCGAGGCGGTCGATCGCCGAGGCGGCACCTATCGCTATGCGGTGCTGGTCGAGGGGCGGCTCGATGCCTGGCTGCTCCTGTCGAGGGCTGGCGGCGCGGCCGTGCCGGCGCCGGCCACGCTCGCGGGGCTGCTGGGCGAGTATGTCGCGGACGGTGGCCGGCTCGGCGTGCTGGCCGGCACCGTCCGCAGCGAATCGCCGGCCGGCCGCATCGTCTGCTCCTGCTACTCGGTCGGGCTCGATACCCTGTGCCGAGCGATCGAGGCCGAGGGCCTAGCTTCGATCGCCGACATCGGCCTGGCGCTCAAGGCCGGCACTAATTGCGGCTCCTGCATCCCGGAGCTCAAGGGCCTGCTGCGCGCCGCGGAGGCCGCGGCCTGACTTGCGCTACATCGTCAACGGGCAGGCCGGGAGTTGCATCAGCCGCCTGCGGCAGGGCCCTTCTTCGATCGCGCCCCGGCAATCGCGTGATTGGTGCCGGCACCCCACAGGAAGACGGCAAGGTAGTCTGAGAACTGGCCGAACGGCTTGCCGATATAGAGCAGGGTCAAGCCGCTTGCGCTCGCCAGTACCGCGGTCGTGAGCCACACCGCCCATTCAGCGCGTTCGCGGTTCCGCCCGGCGGTATTCGCGGCCGCGTCCGCCGGATCCGCCGCGACATCGATGTGGACGCCGAATTCCTTGAACGTGTCGTCCCTCAGCGTGACGAGGGCCTCGACGTCGAACGAACCGGCGTCGCGGAAGCTATGGGCGATGTGATTTTCCGATTTTCCGAGCTCGGGCGCGGTACCGTCAGCGAACGACCAGGCGACGGTGGCGCCCGTCGGCAGGGTCAGCGGCAGCCGGAAGTGCGCAGGGGTGCCGGCCCTGATGCCCTGGGCGGGGAAGACGTCGATGGTTTGGGCGGGGGCGCGGCCGGCAGGGCGGCGGAGTAACGCCTGGAGCGCCCTGCCGTCATCACCCATGCCGGTGACCGCGGCTTGCAACGGTTGCAGCTTCTCGTTTGCCTCCCGGGGCTTATGCCCGGCGAGCAGCCGCTTGGCATCGGCGAGGATCCGCTTCTGTTGCGCCGTGGCGTTCTCGCCGAGGGCGGTCTCGATTTCCTGGATGATCGCGCCATACCAGTCTTCGGCAATTTGGCCGATCAGCCGCTCGGCGACGGCCGCCGCCTCGGCCATGCCGGTGAGCTTGTCGGCCGACTGCATCAATTCGGCTCGGGCGATGGCGGCGTCGACGCCGTGGCGGAGGTCCTGGGCGATGTGGTCGCCGGCCTGCCCCTCGATCTCGGCCAGGGACGCGCGCGCCTTGACCAGACGTTCGCGCAGCGCGGTGCTTCGCTTGGCCCGTGCCTCCCGGGTTTTCTTTACGATCGCACCGATGCGGGCGAGTTCCTTCTTGCCGTCGCCGTCGCCGGAAGTGCCCGCAATCAGGGCGGCCAGATCGGCGAGCGTGGTCGCAAGGGACATGGCCTCCTTTTCGTCGGCGGCATCGCCCGACCATCTCTCCAGTTCGGCGCGCAGCGGCAGCGCGGATCTCAGCAATTGCTGCCTCGGGATGTAGCGCGCCGTGGCATCGCGCAGGCCGGCGCTGGCGAGCACGCCGAGCAGGATCGTCACGAAAGGAACGAATGCCCCGTCCTTGACGTCGATATGGACCATGATGTCGCCTGCAGGGCCTGGGGTGCCGGCGACGGAGATCGGCAGTTCGAAGCTGCCGGAGGGTAGCCCGGAAATCGTGAGGGTCACGCCGCCGCCGTCCGACGCGCGTTCGATCTTCGTTTGGGCGCCCTCGACGAGCTGGTTTCCCCCACGGTGCACGAGATTTCCGATCGACGGAAGCGCATCGGGGTCGATGCTCTGGAGCCTGATCGGTTGCGAGATGCTGGCCGAGCAGAACGGGAAGGCCTTCGTCACGGCGATGGCGAACGCGGCCGTATCCCGGGCTTGGGCAGCCTTCGGTTCTTCCGCGGGACTGGGCGGAGCGGCCACCGACAGGCTCGCGACGAGCACGCCCGTAGCCACGGCAACGCGGGCGAGGCGGATCATGGCCCGACGGTATATCCGGGCTTGGCCGGGACGAGCGCGTTGAGTCGGCCGCGGACGTCGTCGAGGAAATGCGTGGAATCGATCGTGACGTATCCTGGATCGTCCGCAGGGCGTTCGAACCGCGGGACATACGCCTCGAAGATCGGCGAGGTCGGGCAGACCGCGTGGATTCTCAGTTCCGGAAAGATCAGGATTTCCAGGGGGAAGCGGCCTCCGGGCGCCCCATGCATCAGCCGGCCCAGCGACGTGACCGCGTCGTAGAGGACTCTAGGATACCGACCGAAGGTTACCGCGGAAAGGACATAGTTGGGCAGGTTCGGGGTGCCTGCGTCGATGACGTCGCCGGCGGCGATGGCTTTCCGGTCGCGCACGAGAAAGTATTTCCAGCCGCTGATATCGAGCTTTTCGAGACTGCTGGCGGACAGATAGCCGAGATCCGGGTCGGTCGTGGTGACGACGCGGAATGGCACTGCGATCGGAATCGCCGGGTTGCGCGCATCGAAGGCCGCGCGTGCCTGGCTTGGATCCAGGAAATGGCCGAGATTGGCCTCGAAGACCTGATTGGCTTCGGTCGGCGGTTGGATCGTTCCGGCGTTGACCATCTTGTGCCGCCTCTCGAGCCGGCTGGGTGACCTATTTCGTCAGATATGCGTTGGACCAGGTTCCGGAGAGATGAAGCGGCGGTGTCGAGCCATAGAGGCCGCGATGCGTCGTCCGCGAATAGGCGGGGTCCGGATCACCGATTTCCACGAGCAAGTTGCTGCTCGTCCAGGCGAAGCCGATCAGGGCGATGGCGTGTCCGCGGGTAGCCGAATAGGCGATGCGGGCGCCGACCGGCCGATTGGCGGAAATTTCGCCGCTCACGATGGCCTCGGCCGCACGGCCGGCGATCGTGCCGGCGTAATGATTCACGGCGATGAGGCCGACATCGAGCGCTTGGTCGACGTCGTGCGGACCGCCCGACACGGGCGGGCAGCAAGCGGCGTGCAGGACCGTACTTGCGATTGCGCATTGCGATGCGGCGGCATGTCCGGCGTAGAAGCCGTCGACCGCGCCCAATACGGCGGCCCAACACCAATTATTCGCGTCTTGTTGTGCCAATGGGTACGGACCGCCGTTGGAAATCACGGTCCAGGTCGGGGCGGGAGGAACGGGATGATGGGCCATCGGCCACTCCGGCTCGCGTTCGTCCTGCAAGGTTACCGCGAATCGGCTGGATCTGCACGCCAATCCTGGCCGCAGCCGCGCCGGCGAGGCTCGATGCTCGCGTGGTGTCTGCACCATGCGGAGCCCCGATCCGGGGCTCCGCATCCATTCGCCGCCCGGATCGGTCTCTAGGCGCCGACCAGCGGGCCCGAGCCGGTCGCCACACGGGCGCGGCGCGAAGGTGCGGTCTCTTCAGCCATCAGGGCATCGACCTTGGGCGAGCGCACGACGATCCCGTCATTGGTGAAGGCCTCGTGGTTGGCCTCGATCGTTTCCGGATCGTAGAGATAGTTCACCATGATGCCGTAGGATTCCTTGATGCCCCGCGGTGCCACGTTGCCGAGCCAGTTGATCCGCTCGAGCCGGGCGCCGTTGCCCAGGTGGAAGCGCGCGACCGGATCGCCCGGCGCCTTCGGCCCGGAGCGGCTGGTCAGATAGGTGGCGCACAGGCGCAGGAGCGGCCGGCGCAGGGCCTCGGCCTGGGCCGCGTCCTGCCACAAGGCGTCCGTCTTCAGCTGGGGCAGCAGGGCCGCATCCGGCTCGTCGGCCGCGGCGAGCCGCTTCTCCAGCCAGCGGCGGAAACCCGGTATCGGCGACAGCGTCGAGAAGCGGGTGATGTGCGGCAGCTCCGCCTTCAGCTCCTCGACCACCTGCTTGATCAGGAAATTGCCGAACGAGACGCCACGCAGGCCGTCCTGGCAATTCGAGATGGAATAGAAGATCGCCGTGTCCGCGCGGGCGGCCCGGTCGCGGGCTGCGCTCTCGTCGCGTTCCTCGTCGTGCGCCAGCAGCGGCTGCACCGCGGTGGCTAGCCCTTCGACCAGTGCCACCTCGACGAAGATCAGCGGCTCGCCCGGCAGCGCCGGATGGAAGAAGCCGAAGCAGCGGCGGTCGGGCGCGAGCCGACGCCGGAGGTCGTCCCAACCCTGGATCTCGTGCACCGCCTCATAGGCGATCAGTTTGTCGAGCACCGCGGCCGGCGACTGCCAGTCGATGCGCCGCAGCTCGAGGAAGCCGCGGTTGAACCAGGACGCGAACAGGTGCTTGAGGTCGGCATCGAGCAGCTTCAATAGCGGCTCGTCGCGCAGGTGGCCGAGCAGCTCCTTGCGCATCGCCACCAGCGCGGCCGTGCCGCCAGGCGACATGTTCATGCGCCGCAGCAGCTCCTGGCGCACCGGATCGGCGGCCTCGGCGAGCCGCGCCGCCCCTTCGGCGGACGGGTCCGCGAGATAGGCCTCGGCCGCCGTGCGCAGCCGCTTCACGTCGGGCTGGAAGCCCGTGGCGAGGAAGCGATAGAACGCCAGCCGATCCTCGGCGCCGAGGGTGCGCAGGCAGTCGTGCAGCTCGCGGGCAACGACCGCGCCCGACGCTTCGCCGCGCTCGGACAGCAGCGCTT
Organism: Aliidongia sp.; assembly: GCA_035310205.1. Taxonomy (GTDB): domain Bacteria; phylum Pseudomonadota; class Alphaproteobacteria; order ATCC43930; family CGMCC-115725; genus Aliidongia. Next base: position 25,550 of record DATGEK010000033.1, on the reverse strand, counting down.
CGGCGAGGCGTTTCGCCCGGTCGAGCGGCGGCACCAGGGCGCCGGGCTGTGTCGTATCCGTGCCGCCGCGCAGCGCGAGCGAGGCCCAGAGACGCTCCAGCCAGGAGCGCGGATCGGAGGGCTTCGCAGAGCGGGCTTTTCGGGGCGATAGGGTCATGTTTGGTTCCTTTGCAACGAGCCGCAACGCCGGCTGGCATGGTCTCGGGGGCGAGCACCGCGGATCATGGCCTGAACGTTTGAACTAGAGCAGGAATCGCGTTTCCGATCGATTTGATCTGATGCGACCCTGCCCTACCGAAATCGAGCGGGCGGCTCGTAGAGGCCGCCGGAGCTCTGAACGAGATCGCCGATCGTCTGGGCGGCGAGCAGGTCGCGGGTCGCGGCCCGCGGATCGAGGCCGAGGTCGGCCGGCCGCATCACGATGCCGCGCCGGCGCAGTCCCTCGGTTACGCCGGCCGGCAGGGCGCGGCCGAAGTCGGTATCGCCGGCGATGGCGCGCAGGGCGGCGGCGCGCTCCTCGGCCGAGCGGCAGAGCAGCAGGTTGGCAACGCCTTCCTCGGTGATGACGTGGGTGACGTCGTTGCCGTGGACCATCACCGGCGGCAGCTCGAAGCCAGCCGTCTCGGCGAGATCGAACGCATCGAGCCGGTCGACGAAGCTCGGCGTGCCGTCGGGCTGGCGGGTCTCGACCATCTGCACGACCAGCTTGCGCCCGCGCAGGGTTTCGCCGGCTTGCCGGCCGGCACGCAGCCAGGCCGGGCTCGGGTGCCGGCGGCCGCGGGTGTCGGCCCCATGTTGGGTGCACCGCCGAACCCGGCAATGCGTCCCTTGGTGGCCGTCGAGCTGTTGCCTTCGGCATCGATCTGCAGGGTGGCGCCGATGAACAGGTCGCAGGCATATTGCCCCGCCACCTGCGCCAGCGCCCGGTTCGAGCGCAGGCTGCCGTCCCGGCCGATAGGGAAAATGTCCGGGTGGGCCGCCAGATAGCGTTCCATGCCGAGCTCCGAACCGAAGCAATAGACGTTCTCGACGAACCCGGCCTCGATTGCCGGGATCAAGGTCGGATGCGGGTTCAGCACGAAATGCGTGGCGATCTTGCCCTTGAGCCCGCGCGCGGCGCCGAAGGTCGGCAGGATGAGCTCGATCGCCGCGGTCGCATAGCCGATGCCGTGATTGAGCCGCCGGATCTCGTAGGGTTCGTAGATTGCCGCGATGGCCATCATCGCCATCAGGATCTTGTCTTCGCGGACCTTGGCCGGATCGCGCGTGAACAGCGGCTCGATCGCATAGGGCTGCCGCGTCGGCACGACGAAATCGACCCAGTCGCCGGGGATGTCGATGCGGGGCAGGTGCTCGACGATCTCGTTTACCTGCACCACGACGATGCCGTCGCGGAAGGCAGCTGCCTCGACCAGCGTCGGCGTATCCTCGGTGTTCGGGCCGGTATAGAGGTTGCCGTGCCGATCGGCCTTATCCGCGACCACGAGGACGACGCGCGGCGTCAAGTCGACCATCATGCGGGCGTAAAGCTCGAGATATGTGTGGATCGCGCCGATCTGGAGCCGGCCGCCTTCGACCAGTTGGGCGAGCTTGCGGCTCTGCGTGCCGGCGAAGGCGAAATCGAGCCGGGTCGCGATGCCCCGCTCGAACACGGCGAGATGGTCGGGCAGGGCCAGCACCGACTGGACCATGTGGAGATCATGCACGCGCGCCGGATCCACCTGGGCGAGGGCGGCGGCGAGCAGGTCCGCCTGCTTCTGGTTGTCGCCTTCGATCGTGACGCGGTCGCCCGGCTCGATGATGGCCTCGAGCAGCGCCGTCGCCTGCTCGGGAGAACAGATTTTCGTGCCTGCCGCGCAGACGGATCCGGCCCGCGCCAGGCGGATCGGCCCGGTTCGCTGCCTGGTTCGAATTGCTGTGCATCGTCGTTCCTCTCGATCCCGCGATGACAAGAGGATGGGGTGGCGATATTGATCCGTGAAACGATAGTTGGTAATTTCACTGATCGTTTCTTGCGATCAATGGGCCATGCTTGAATTCGACCTGCTCCGTGCGTTCGTGGCGGTCGCCGAGTGCGGCGGCTTCCGGCGTGCGGCCGAGCGGCTGCATCTCACCCAGTCGACGGTGAGCCAGCAGATCAAGCGCCTGGAGCAGGAGACGGGGCGGCCGCTGTTCCGCCGCACCACGCGGGCGGTGGCGCTCACGGACGATGGCGAGGTGCTGCTGGGCGATGCCCGTCGCCTGCTGCAGCTCGAGGAGGCGGCGCGCCGCCGGCTGTGGGCGCCGCTGCTCTCCGGCGTGGTGCGTCTGGGCGCCGTCGAGGAGGTTGCCGGCGGCTCGCTGCCGCCGGCGCTCGGTCGCTTCGCCCGCCTGCATTCGAATGTCCGGCTCGAGGTGCAGGTCGGCGTCAGCGCCGAGCTGATCGAGCAACTCGATGCGGGCGAACTCGACGTGGTGCTCGCCAAGCGCCCGTGGGGTTCGTCGCGCGGCCGGCTCGCCTGGCGGGAGCCGCTGGTCTGGGCCGCGGCCGAGACCTTCGATCTGGCGCCTGACGCCACTGTGCCGGCGGCCTTGTTCCGCGAGCATTCGGTCTCGCGTGAGGCGGCGCTCGATGCGTTCCGCAACAGCGAGCGGCCATGGCGCATCGTCTACACCAGCCCGAGCCTGACCGGCGTTCGCGCCGCGGCGCTCGCGGGGCTCGCCGTGACGCCGTTGCCGATGAGCGCGGTCGGCGCCGGCCTCCGGATCCTGGGCGAGGCGGACGGCCTGCCGCCGCTGCCCGACCTGGAATTCGCGATCTTCGAGCCGCCTCGGCCCAGTCCGGCCGCCGCGGCACTGGCCACGGTCCTTGCCTCGCTGGGCCAGGCTCCCGACCGGAGCTAGGGTAGGGCGCCGGACGGTGGCCTTCGGTAATGAAAAAAGGGGGAGAGCGGCGAACCGCTCTCCCCCCAGTCTTCCGTCCGATCGAACCGATTAGAAGCGGATCGACGTCTCGAAGATCACCGCGGTCGAGTCGAAACCCTTCGCGAAGACGTTGTTGTTGGCGGCGACGCCCGTGCCGGCCGGCGCAAGGCCGCTCGTCAGCGGGACGTACTTGCCGTTCGCGTCGTAGTTTTCCTGCTGGATCATGCCGACGAGAGCCACGCCCGGTCCGACCGTATAGGTGGCGCCGACCTGGATCTCGTTGTTGATCGCGGCACGCTTCACGTTCGCGTCGCCGGTGATGCCTTCGAACTCACCACGCGAATATTCCGCACCGATCCGGATTGCGCCGATCGTGTACGAGAGGTTCATATCCGCTTGCTTGTTGATGATTTCGTTCGACTTGGCGGCGACGATGCCGTTGGCGCCGCTGAACAGGCCGCCGGGAAGGGCCGCAGTCTGTTCGTAGTCCGCGCCGAATTCCCACGGGCCGTAATCGACCTGGAAGCCGGCATTGTAGACCTGGGGATCGGCATTGGTCGTCGAGGTCAGCGAGCAGGCCGCGGGACCGGCATTCTGGCCGAGTTGAACCGTCGTGTTCGAGCTCACGCCGCACTTGCGGCTGGCCGTCGAGTAGCCGACCGTGCCGACGAGCTTGACCGGACCGACATTGCCGCTCCACTGACCCGACAGCGACCAGTAGTCGTACGCAGTCTGGTTGTTCAGGTAGCTGGGGGTCAGGCCGTTGGTGATGCGGTCGGTCAGGCCGCTGTTGTCGCCGACATTGCCGGGGCCGTAGCCGTGGCCGCCGGCCTTATCGGGCGTGAAGCTGGCACCGAACTGGAAGCCAGCGATGGTCGGGCTGTAGTAGACCGCCTTCGTGCCGCGACCGTCGAGGTTGAGGGTCGTCAAGTTATAGACCGGCGAGTTCAGCCACTGCAGCGATGCGGAGTTGGCACCAAGGTTCGAGTCGCCGTTCGCCGCACCGGCGTTGACGCCGGTTGCGACATTGCGGCGCACGTCGCTCTCGTCACCGAGGTGGAATTCGCCCCAGGTCGCGGCATTCTTCAGGTAGAGGTACGAGTCCTTGATCGTCGTGTTGTTCGAGCTCTGGAAGCCCGAGCCCGTCGCGGCGGTCGCGTTCGGGGCGCTGAACGCATTCAGACGGGTGAACACGCCGGCGGTGATGCCGTTCGAGAACGTGGTCGAGCCGATGAAGCGGATCAGGAAATATTCCTGAACCGACAGTGGGTTGCGCTTGTAAGCGGCCTGGCCCGGATTGTCGTCCTGCGAGACCATCGCGGCGGCGCCGGCGTAGTACTGGCCACCGAGCTTGAACTGGACCGGCGTGTCCGTCGTCGCGGTCTGTGCCGACGCGGCGGTCGAAAAGAGACCGGCCGCGACCAGCGCGGTGCTCCCTAGTAGTAGCTTCTTCATAGTAGCGTGTGGCTTTCAAGCACCCCAACCTTCCACGGAAGATCAGGTTGCCGCGACAAGCCCCCATGCGAGCCGCAGCACATATCTACCATCCCGAGGCGGAAAATATGGGTTGGGGCCGTAGGGTCAACCCTGAGGCGCGAAAGGCGTGGGGCATTTCGGAAGGCTGTTGCCGAGACGCCACAACAGCTGCAAGGGGTGGCGCTGCGCTTTAGAGCTTTTGAGTATAATATCTTATCGGATAAATAGTGGACGCCGTGTCTGTTGAGGGTCCATATGATCGTCAAGTCAGATGGTGGATCGATAGCTCGCTATGCCGAAGCAAGTTGGTAATCGAGACATCTCGTTTCGACGGCATATTTTTATATGAGCGATTACCTTCTGGGAATTCGCTTTCGAGTTCTGTGGATATCTAGCGTATCAGTATCCGGCTAATCGATCATATTGGCGGATCGCTGAATTGCATCGGCATCCGGTCCCGAGGCCAGCCGATGGTCGGCGGGACCCGTCGCAATACAGGGGCGGCGAAACCTCCCACTGCCCCTGTCGAACCCCCCGTCACCGGCCATCCGCGCCCCATCGCGGATCGGCGGCGGGGGTTCACCCTCCGGCCTCGGCGCTCCCGAGGATGCTTCCCTGCCGAATGGCGTCAGCTCGCCAGCCGCGTCTGCGGCCCGGCCTGGAACAGCAGGGTCTCTTCCCGCACGATCTTGAGAAAGGCTTTGACGACCGGCGATGATTCGCCCGCCCGATAAGCGATCCTCATGGCAAGGCAGGGCTTGACGCCGGTGACCGGCAGGAAATGGACGCCGGCGCGCGGTGAATTCGCGAAGCTCGCTGCCGTCAGGGACAAGCCCAGGCCTGCTGCGACCAGTCCCAACGCCGACTCGGCATGCCGAACTTCAACCCCGATCTTGGGTTCGATCCCGCTCGCCCGGAAGACCGACAGGATATAGTGGTCATTCAGACCGCCGGCGGTACGGCCGCCGTAGAGCACGATCGGTTCTTCCGCCAGGTCATCGAGTGCGATGCACTTCCTGCCGACCAGCCGATGGTCGGACGGGACCGCCACCATCAGCGGCTCGTCATAAAGCCGCTCCTCGACAAATTCTGTTTCGCCGAGCGATGGGCGGACGAAGCCGACATGGATGCGGTGGTCGCGTAGTGCCGCCGCCTGCTCGTTCTGCAGCATCTCGAGCAGCAACACTTCGACGTCGGGGAATTCGGCGCGAAAGCGCCGCAATACCGGCGGCATCACCATGTTCATCGCCGAACTGACGAAGCCGATGCCGAGCCAGCCGGCATGGCCGCGCCCGATTCTCTGCGTTCCCGCTACCGCGGCGTCGAGCTTCGCGAGGAGTTCGACGGCCTGCGTCTGAAAGAAACGCCCGGATTCCGTCAGGCGCAGCGGCCGGCTGCCGCGCTCGAACAGGGTAAGGCCCAGCTCTTCCTCGAGATGCCGGATCTGCAGGCTCAAGGGCGGCTGGGCGATATGGAGGCGCAGGGCGGCCCGGCTGAAGCTCAATTCTTCCGCTACCGCGACGAAATAACGGAGATGGCGCAATTCCATCATAAGACTCGCTTGGCTTGCAGCTGGGAGGGCGCGGACGGACCCCCGGAATGCCAAATGTGGGGAGACGTCGCGGTCGGAAACAGGGGGTGATTTTGCGGTGCAGGATCGCACATGCAGCAGGGGCGGGGATTGATCGATTCGTCGCAGGGAGACGGGCCGGCGGTCCGTGGCTTCGCGGGAGGTTTCGCTTCCCGACGAACCTCGGGTTGCGGCGCTCCCCATGGCCGTTAACGGTTCGGTTGCGGTTCGAGAATCCATGCTGCGATGCGGTATGTCGATGCCGCGTGCGGCCGTCCAAGGAGGTGCCGAACGAGTTCATGTCGCAGAAATGCCGCAGGGGATGCCGCCAAGATCACGGAACCGAACGGCGCTTGAGGTGTCCTACGGGGGATCGGAGCACTCCGTCCGTGCCCGTTCGTTCGCCTGTTTTCCCGTCCGTTTCCGGAAGGTCACTCATGAAAATCGCCCAGGTTTCCTCGTTGATGGAAGCGGTGCCGCCTAAGCTTTATGGCGGGACCGAACGGATCGTCGCCTACCTGACCGACGAACTGGTCGAACTCGGACATGACGTGACCCTGTTCGCGAGCGGCGACAGCCGGACCAAGGCGACGCTCGAGCCGGTCTGGCCGCACGCCCTGCGGCTCGATGTCGGCATGCGGGACTATCTGGCGCCGCATATCATCCTGTTGGAGACGCTCGCGCGCCGCGCCGGCGAATTCGACATCATCCATCTGCACATCGACTATCTGGGCTACCCGGTGCTGCGGCGGGTCGACGTGCCGTTCGTCACAACCTTGCATGGCCGGCTCGATCTGCCGGAGCTGCGGCGGGTGTATGAGGCCTTCCCGGACGTCCCGGTCGTCTCGATCTCGGATTCCCAGCGCGCGCCGCTCGACTGCGCCAACTACGTCGATACGATCCATCACGGCTTGCCGCAGGATCTGCTGAAGGCCGGCGAGGGCGGGGGCGGCTACCTCGCCTTCATCGGCCGCATCTCGCCGGAAAAGGCGCCGGATGCTGCCATCCGGATCGCGGGTGCCGCCGGCATGAAGATCAAGATCGCGGCCAAGGTCGACAAGGTCGACCAGGCCTATTTCGCGGAGCAGATCGAGCCGTTGCTGGCGCTGCCGCACGTCGAATTCATCGGCGAGATCGACGAGACCCAGAAGAGCGAGTTCCTGGGCAATGCCGCCGGCCTGCTGTTTCCGATCGCCTGGCGCGAGCCGTTCGGCCTGGCGATGATCGAGGCCATGGCCTGCGGCACACCGGTGATCGCCATGCGCAACGGCTCCGTGCCGGAGGTCATCGAAGAGGGCGTCTCCGGCTTCATCGTCGAGACGGAGGCGCAGGCGATCGCCGCCGTCCGGCGCCTGCCCGAGCTTGACCGCAAGCGGGTGCGGCAGGCGTTCGACCATCGCTTCACCGGGCGCCGCATGGCCGAGGATTATGTCCGGCTCTACGAGGAGCTGATCGCGCTCCGGCAGCCCGCCCAGCTCAAGTTGGCCTGATGGTGGAAGAATCGAAGGACACGGCCGAAAGGCCGTCCGGCGCCCAGGAGGAGGTTTCACCCTTCTACATTTCGGCTGCGGCCGCGGTCGCGACCCAGCGGCCGCGCGTGCTGAAGCAGGGTGAGGCCTTCGCCGTGCTCGACGATTTCGGCAACGCGCAGGCGACGGGACCGGCGGCACAGGGGCTGTTCTTCGAGGACACGCGCTATCTGGCACAACTGCTGCTGACCATCGACGGTGTCAGGCCGCTGCTGTTGTCCTCGTTCGTGACCGAGGACAACAGCGCGCTTGCCGCGGACCTGACCAATCCTGATCTGGTCGCAGCGGACGGCATGGTGCTGGCGAAGGACACGGTGCACATCCTCAGCACCACGACGCTCGGCAACGACGCGCTGTTCCAGAACCTCGATGTGCGGAATTTCGGCCATCGCGCGGTCTGCTTTCGCCTGGAAATCAATTTCAGCGCCGATTTCGTCGACATCTTCGAAGTCCGCGGCGCCGGGCGGGAGCAGCGCGGCGACCTGCTGGCGGATGAGGACCAAACGGACGGCACCGTGCTCGCCTACCGCGGCCTCGACGGCATTGTTCGACGCACGCGCGTCTCGTTCGCGCCGAGGCCTGACCGGCTGGCGCGGCGCCGGGCGACATGGGAGGTGAACCTGGAACCGTCCGAGACGCGGACGATCCAGATCGCCGTCCATTGCCAGCGCGACGGCCGCGCGGCGGCGACCGACCGGGCCGCCACCATCGAGGCGGCGGCGCGGCGCCGAACCGCGCGCCGAGCCGAAGTCGCGCAGATCTTTACCAGCAACGAGAGCTTCAACGACTGGGTGAACCGCTCCCGGGCCGATCTCGAGATGCTGGTGACCGCGACCCCCCAGGGTCCCTATCCCTATGCGGGCATCCCGTGGTTCTCGACCGCCTTCGGCCGCGACGGGATCATCACAGCGCTGCAATGCCTGTGGCTCGACCCGTCGCTCGCCGTCGGGACCTTGCGCTTCCTGGCGGCCAACCAGGCGACGGCCCTCGACCCGAAGGCCGATGCCGAGCCCGGCAAGATCATGCACGAGACCCGCAAGGGCGAGATGGCGATCCTGGGCGAGGTGCCGTTCGCGCGCTATTACGGCGGGGTCGATTCGACGCCGTTGTTCGTCGTGCTGGCGGCGGCCTATTGGCGCCGGACCGGCGATCTCGCCTTCGTGCGGTCGATCTGGCCGCAGATCGAGGCGGCGCTCGGCTGGATGGCGAGCTACGGCGATCCCGACGGCGACGGCTTCCTGGAATACGACCGCAAGTCCCTAAACGGCCTGATCAATCAGGGCTGGAAGGACAGCGGCGATTCGATTTTCCATGCCGACGGCCGCCTGGCGGAGGCGCCGATCGCGCTCGCGGAGGTCCAGGCCTATGCCTATGCCGCCTATCTGGGCGCCGCCGAGCTGGCCGATGGCCTGGGCGAGGCGGAGCGAGGCCAGGCGCTGCGGGCTGCGGCCGACCATCTGCGCGGCAAGTTCGAGCAGGCCTTCTGGCTCGACGATCTCGGCACCTACGCACTGGCACTCGACGGCGGCAAGCAGCCGTGCCGGGTCGCCGCGTCCAACGCCGGCCATGTGCTGATGGGCGGGCTCGCCTCGTCGGAGCGTGCCGCCTTGGTCGCCGACCGGCTGGTGGCGCCGCCGTCCTTCTCGCTCTGGGGCATCCGGACCGTCGAGGAGACCGGGGCGCGCTACAATCCGATGTCCTACCACAACGGCTCGGTCTGGCCCCACGACAATGCCCTGATCGGCCTGGGCTTCGCCCGCTACGGCCTGCGCGAGCCGCTGTTGAAGGTGATGACCGGGATGTTCGACGCGTCCCTGTTCATGGCCGACCATCGGCTGCCAGAGCTGTTCTGCGGCTTCGAGCGGCGCCCCGGATCGGCACCCACCGCCTATCCGGTCGCGTGCATCCCGCAGGCCTGGTCGTCGGCGACCGTGTTCGGTCTGCTGGGCGCCCTACTCGGCATCTCCTTCGATCCGGGGGCGCGGCAGATCCGCCTGACCCGGCCGGTGCTGCCCGGCTGGATGGACGATTGCCGGATCTCCAACCTTCGGCTCGGCGACGCCGAGGTGGATCTGCAACTGGAACGACATGACGACGACGTGGCTCTGCACGTGATCCGGCGCAGCGGCGCCGTCGAGGTCGTGATCATCAACTGATCGGCACGCCGGTCAGTCCGCACCTTCCGCGTCGAAGCATCAGGGTGAAGAAGCATGTCTCTGCCGCGTTATGCCTCGCGGGGGCCCGGCCGGTTTCTGCTCCATTATGTCGGGCGCCGGCTCGGTAGCCATCTGGTCGTCCTCCTGGCAGTGTTCGCCGCCGTCGGCTGCGCCATCGGCGCCCAGTATGGCGTGAAGAACCTAGTGGATGCGCTCTCCAGTCCGGGCGTCGGCGATGCGCGGCTGTGGGGCGCCGTCGGCGTGCTGCTGGCGCTCGTTGCCGGCGACAACCTGCTCTGGCGCCTGGCCGGGTGGGTCGCGACCCATGCCTTCGTTGCGGTCGGCGGCGACCTGCGCCTTGATCTGTTCGACCATCTGTCCGGGCACGGCACCCGCTATTTCGCTGATCAGTTTCCGGGCGCGCTCGCCGGCCGGATCTCGACCGCCGCCAACACCGCCTGGACCATCGAGAACTCGCTGACCTGGACCACGATTCCGCCGTGTACCGCCGTGCTCAGCAGCATTGCGCTGCTGGGCACGATTAACTGGGAAATGACGGCAGTGCTGCTCGCGATCGTCGCGATCCTGGGCACGATCATCGCGAAGCTGGCGGCGGGCGGCCATGACCTGCACGCGCGTTTCGCCGGGCGGGCGGCGGCGGTCAGCGGCGACATCACCGACGTCGTCAGCAACATGAGCCTGGTCCGTGCCTTCGGCGCGGCCAAGCGCGAGCAGGACCGGCTGTCGCGCAAGATCGAACGGGAAATGTCGGCGCAGCGCGATAGTCTGCGCTCGCTCGAGCGGTTGCGGCTGTTCCACGCCTTCTCGGTCTTCATCGTGACGGCCGGCGTGCTCGTCTGGGCGATCGAGCTCTGGCGGCAGCATCGGATCACGACCGGCGACGTCGTGCTCACCACCACCTTGGGCTTCACCGTGCTCCATGCGTCCCGTGACCTGGCGATGGCGCTGGTCGAACTGGTCCAGCATTTCGCCAAGCTGGGCGAGGCGATCGAGGTGCTGGGGCTGCCGCATGAGATGCAGGATAGTCCGGACGCCAAGCCGCTGATCAACCTGGGCGGCGGCGTCACCTTCGAGCGCGTCGCCTTCGATTATCCGAGCGGCGCGCCGGTGCTGAGGGACTTCGACCTGCAGGTGCCGGCCGGGCAGAAGGTCGGGCTGGTCGGCCGGTCCGGCGCCGGCAAATCCACCATCCTCGCGCTGCTGCAGCGGCTCTACGACCCGAACGCCGGCCGGGTCCTGATCGACGAGCAGGACATCCGCCACGTCACGCAGGAAAGCCTGCGCCAGGCGGTCGCGGTCGTGCAGCAGGACATCTCGCTGTTCCATCGCTCGGCGCTGGAGAACCTGCGGTATGGCCGCCCCGAGGCGAGCGACGAGGAAGTCTACCGGGCGGCTGAGGCGGCGCATTGCACCGAGTTCATCAGCCGCCTGCCGGAAGGGTTCGACACCATCGTCGGCGAGCGCGGGCTGAAACTCTCCGGCGGCCAGCGCCAGCGGCTGGCGATCGCGCGCGCCTTTCTGCGGGACGCGCCGATCATCCTGCTCGACGAGGCGACCTCCGCCCTCGATACCGAGTCCGAGCAGTCGATCCAGGAGGCGTTGATGCGGCTGGTCAAGAACCGCACGGTGATCGCCATCGCCCATCGCCTGTCGACCTTGCATTCCTTCGACCGGATCATCGTGCTGGACCGCGGGCGGATCATCGAGGACGGGGTGCCCAGCGACCTGCTGCGGCGGGACGGTCCCTACAGCCGGATGTACGGCCGGCAGCTCGCCGGCAAGGAGAAGCGGCAATGGCCGACCACCGGCGACGACTGACGGCGGCGCTGCTGCTGATCTCGGCCGGCCTGGCGGGTGGCCCCGCCATGGCGGCCGACCCGGACGAACCGACGGCGGCCGGTGCTACGGGCAATCCGTCGACCGCACCGGCGCCGCCATCGAGCGAGTCGCCGGCCATGCCGATGGCGCCGCCGCCATTGGAGGAGTCCCCAGCCGCGCCGAACGCAGCGCCGACGGCACGGCCTTCGACGGAACGGCTGTCGACGGGGCAGCCCTCGACGGAAAGCGCGCCGAATCCGCCTCCAGCGGCAGCCCAGCCTCCGGGGACCAAGCCGGGCGAGCCTGCTCCAACCTCGCCCCCGGCACCGTCGAAGGGCGAGGCACAGCCGCCGAAGAACCTGGAACCGATCCCCAAGGAAACCGCGATCTCCGTGCTCGGCCACAAGGTGCTGGGCCCGTCCGGCGAGGACATGGGGCGTGTGGTCGATCTGCTGCTGGACCATGACGGGCATCTGCAGGCGGTCGTGATCGATTTCGGCGGCTTCCTCGGCGTCGGCAGCCGCAAGATCGCGATCGACTGGCGGCTCGTCCGGTTCGTGCCGGACAACCGGGACGCCCCCCTTGCGCTCGGCCTCGGCAAGGCAGAGGTACAGGCGGCCCCCGAATACAAGGATTCCGCCCAGCCGCCGGTGATGGTCGGACCGCCGCCGCCGCCGTCCGATCCCGATGCCGCTCGATAGGCCGACGTTCCCTGCCGACGACAGCGATGGCCGTCTCCGCTCGGCTGCCGGGCACGGCCTCGACGGGCTGAACCTCCTCGTCGCCAATATCCAGACCGGGTTCGGGCCGTTCGTCGCCGTGTTCCTGACCAGCCTGGGCTGGACGCAGACCGCGGTCGGCTTCGCGCTCAGCGTCGGCACCGTGACCGCCATGGCGAGCCAGGTGCCGGCCGGTGCGCTCGTCGACGCCATCGGCCGCAAGAGCATGGTCGCGCTGTTCAGCGTGCTTGCCTTCGCCGCGAGTGCGCTGCTGTTCGCGGTCTGGCCGACGACGCTGTCGATCTATCTGGCGGAAATCCTGCACGGCTTTTCGAGCTGCACCCTTGGGCCTGCGATCGCAGCACTCAGCCTGGTGATCGCGGGTTCGTCCTCGCTCGGGGCGCGGCTCGGCCGGAATGCGCGCTTCGCGTCGATCGGCAATGGGGTCGGTGCCGTGCTGATGGGCGCCTGCGGCTACTACCTGCCGGAACGGTTCGTGTTCTTCCTGACCGCGGCACTGGCCCTGCCGGCGTTCGGCTCCCTGGTTCCGCTCGCGCGTTTCGAGGCCGCGATGCGGTCGGGACCGGGGAAGGCTGCACGGGGCGGGGCGCCGACTGCCCGCGGCGGCCAGCGCGTCCTGATCCGGCGGCTGCTCTCGGACCGGCGCCTCGGCATCTTCGCCCTGTGCGCGACGCTGTTCACGCTCGGCAACGCCGCACTGTTGCCGCTCGCCAGCAGCGCACTCACCAAGCGTGCGACAGGGGAGGCGAACCTGCTGATCGCCGGCTGCATCGTGCTGCCGCAGATCCTGGTCGCCCTGCTGTCGCCGACGGTCGGCCGGATCGCAGACCAGCACGGCCGGCGGATCGTGGTCATGGTGGCCTGCGCCTCGCTCGCCATCCGTGCGCTGCTGCTCGCGTCGGTAACCCAGCCGTTCCTCGTCGTCGCGGTTCAGGCGTTCGACGGCATTGCCGGCGCCTGCTTCGGCGTCATGGTGCCGCTGGTGACCAGCGACGTCGCCGGGCGCTCCGGGCATTTCAATCTGTGTCTGGGCCTGGTCGGCTTCGGCATCGGCATCGGCGCCACACTCAGCACGACGCTCGCCGGGTGGACCGCGGACCATTTCGGCGATGCGGCGGCGTTCCTGATGTTCGCGGCGATCGGCGCCATGGGGGCGGTGCTGGCCTGGGGCGCGCTGCCCGAGACGCGCCCAACCCGTGCCGCAGGCCGACCGGTCGAGGAATGAGATGCCGGCGATGTCCTCATACGATATGGTCGAGGCGGCAGTTTCGCCTTCGACAGATCCGGGACCAAGTGCATGAGCCCTTCAGCCGTCGCGCCGCGCTTTACCGGCGTCTTCCCCGTCGTTCCCACCATCTTCACCGAGCAGGGCGAGCTCGATCTCGAGGGGCAGAAGCGCTGTGTCGATTTCATGATCGATGCCGGCGCCAATGGCCTCAGCATCCTCGCCAATTTCTCCGAGCAGTTCTCGCTGGCGGATGACGAGCGGCAGCAGTTGACCGAGCTCATGCTGGAGTATGTCGCGGGCCGGGTCCCGGTCATCGTGACGACGACCCATTACAGCGCCCGGATCTGTGCCGCGCGCAGCCGCCATGCCGAGGCGGCCGGTGCCGCGATGATCATGGCGATGCCGCCCTATCACGGCGCCACCATCCGCGTGTCCGAGGCCGGCATCCACGCGTTCTTCCGCACCGTTTCCGATGCGATCGGCATTCCGATCATGATCCAGGACGCGCCGGTCAGCGGCACGCCGCTCTCCGCCGCCTTCCTCGCCCGGCTGGCGAACGAGATCGAACAGGTCGCCTATTTCAAGATCGAGGTACCGGGCACCGCGGCGAAGCTGCGCGAGTTGATCCAGCTCGGCGGCAGTGCGGTCGAAGGGCCCTGGGACGGGGAGGAGGCGATCACGCTGCTCGCCGATCTCGATGCCGGCGCGACTGGATCCATGACCGGCGGCGGCTATGTCGACGGCCTGCGCCAGATCTTCGATGATTACCGCGCCGGACGGCGCGACGCCGCCGTGGCCGGATACGCGCGCTGGCTGCCGCTGATCAATTACGAGAACCGCCAATGCGGGCTGCTCGCTTGCAAGGCGCTGATGAAGGAGGGCGGCGTGATCGCGTCGGACGCCGGGCGGGCGCCCCTGGCGCCGCTCCATCCGACCACGCGCGCGGGTCTCATCGAGGTTGCCCGCAGCCTCGATCCGCTGGTCCTGCGCTGGGCGCGCTGACCGGCGGGAAACCTCCGCCCGCTGGCGGCGAGCGGCCGGGACGGCTATAACCCTGGGAGGGCTGGTCGAGGCCGGGATGCTTGTTCCTATACCGCGTGTACCTTCGGGCCATCACTCATAGGATTGGACAAGTCATGAAACGCTCCCTGGCGATCATCATGGCCTTGCTGGCGATTTCGCCGGCGCTGGCGCAGACCGACCTCTTGAATTCGGGGAAGAACGCGCTGCAATCCCTCGGCGGGACCAAGCCGGGCGGCTCGAACAGCGCGCTCGGCGCCGGCCTGTCGGACGGCGAGATCTCCACCGGCCTCAAGGACGCGTTGCGCGTCGGAACCCAGAAGGCGGTGGCCACGGTCGGCCATCCCGGCGGCTTCCTGAACGACAAGCAGGTTCATATCCCGCTGCCGGGACCGCTGGCCCAGGTGAAGTCCGGCCTGACCATGGTCGGGGCGGGCGGCATGGCCGACGATCTCGAACAGCGCATCAACAAGGCAGCCGAGACGGCGGCGCCGCAGGCGGCCGGCATCTTCGGTGATGCCGTCGGCCGCATGAGCATCCAGGATGCGCGCGGCATCCTGACCGGCCCGCAGGATTCGGCGACGCAATATTTCAAGCGGACGACGACGCCGCAATTGACCCAGGCGATGAAGCCGATCGTGGATCAGAGCCTCTCCGGCGTCGGCGCGCTCCAGTCCTACAATGCCCTGGTCGAGAAGGCGAAGACGATGCCGCTCGCGTCGGGCGTCGATCTCGACCTCAGCAGCTACGTGGTCGGCAAGACGCTCGACGGCATCTTCTTCTATGTGGCCAAGCAGGAGGCTGACATTCGCGCCAACCCCGCCGCCCGGAGTACCGACGCGCTACGCGCCGTCTTCAGGTAGTTCCCCGATCAGTCGGGCAGACGCTGACCCAGCGTCTCGCGCGAGAACGGGATGATCAGCAGGCCGAGCGCGAAGGCGAGCGCCGTCAGCGCTATCGGCGTGCCGAGCGTGCCCATGCCGCGCACCGCCGCTGCCAGGCCGAAATTGACCGCGGCCCCCACGAACCGCCCGACCGAGGTGCAGAAGGCGAAGGCCGAAGCCCGGACCTCGGTCCCGAACAGCTCGGGCAGCCACAGGCTGAACACGGTGAAATTGCCGCCGGCTATGCCCAGGAAGAACAGGATCGTCAGGAACGCGGGCAGTGCCACCCCGGCCGGCTGGTAAAAGGCCCAGCCGAAGGCGGCAGCGATCGTCACCATCATGCCGATGAAATAAAGGCCAAGCGTCTTGCGCCGTCCGATCCGCTCCGCCAGCACCGGTAGCAGTACGCAGCCGAGAATGGTGCCGACGGACAGGATCGCCGTGCCGAAGGACGCCATGCGCGCCGCGGCCGCTTGGTCCATGCCCTCGGCCTTGGCGAGCGTGATGATCGCGGTCGGCTCATAGACGGCACCGGCCCAGAGCCCGATGACCGCGACGGTCAGGAGCACCGACATGACGATCGTCCGGCCGCGGTAGGGTGGGCGGAAGATCTGGGCGAGCGGGCTGTGGCGGCGGGCGACGGGGATTGCCTCCTCCTCGTGGTGCTTGTGCTCCCAGCGCTCCGGCTCCTTGACCTTGAGCAGGGTCACGATCGAGACCACGACCGGCACGAGGCCGCAGGCGAACATCCAACGCCAGCCATAGGCGGCGCCGATGGTGAAATTGAGTCCGGCGGCGACGAAGAAGCCGAAGTA
The DNA here is from genome assembly GCA_035310205.1 of Aliidongia sp. Taxonomy (GTDB): domain Bacteria; phylum Pseudomonadota; class Alphaproteobacteria; order ATCC43930; family CGMCC-115725; genus Aliidongia. Next base: position 9,389 of record DATGEK010000033.1, on the reverse strand, counting down.
ATAGCCGGTCTGCAGATAACCGGCGCCCATCTTGCGGCGATCCTCCGGCCAGGACTCGGCAACGTAGGTGCCGGCCATCGCCCATTCGCCGCCGACGCCGACGCCAGCCAGGAAGCGGAAGGCCGCCAGTTCCCAGACGTTCTGCGAGAGGGCGGCGGCACCGGTGAACAGCGCATAGATCAACACGGTGGCGCCCAGCGCCTTGGTCCGGCCGAAGCGGTCGGCGATCGGTCCCCAGATGAAGGACATGCCCCACCCGATCAGGAACAGGGCGAACATGATGGATCCGGTTTCGGCGATGCTGGCGGGCGACGCATCCATGCCCGATTTCGGCAGCAGCTCGGCCAGCGCCGGGCTCAGCACCAAGGCATAGATCACCGAATCCATGCCGTCGAGCATCCAGCCGAACCAGGCCGCCCAGAACCCGATGATCTGTTGTCGGTTGAGCGGCGTGCGGACTCTGCCAGCCGTAACGTGATTCATAGTGCTTCCTTCCCCGGGTCTGTCTTTCGGCGTCGCCTTTGGCTGACGATCCGAACTTCCACATGCCGCGTGCCATTGCGGCCTGTCCCGGGCTGAATTGTCGCACATATCGCTGCGCGCCTCATGGGAGGCTTGCGGAAAATCGCTGGCCGGGAGCCTTTATTCGGCCGCGAGTCGCGACCATAGCGCGCGGATCATGTCCTTCAGCATCAGCGCCTCCGTCCAGCGGTCGGACAGCTCGTAGCCGTCGGCGCCGGTCATGGCGTATTCCCTGGGCCCAAGCTCGCACAGGAAGGTCAGGGTCGCGTCCGCCGGCGCGCGTCGGCGCCAGGAGCGGATGCCGTACTCCCACCAGCCCATGAACAGGTCGAGCCAGTCCTTGTGGTGGGGGAAGCTGATCTGGACCTGGATCTGCTCGCGGCTGGCGACCCGGCCATGGAGGCCCCAGGCATGGTCGAGGATGCGATGGATCATGCCGTGGTTCTCGTCGCTGACCGGCCAGGCGAATTCGCGGCCCACCAGATAGTGCGACAGATCGGCGGTCAGCCGCAGGCCGGGGAAGCGGTCGAGCAGATGCAGCATGGTCATGAGGTCGGTGGTCATGCGGTCCCGGTGGGTCTCGACATGGACCGGGATTCCCGCGTCCGCCGCCAGGCGCTGCCAGCCTTCGATATAGGGAAAGCACTCTTCCAGGAGATAGGGCCGCACATCCGGCTGCAGATTGACATGGTCGGCGCCGAGCATACGGACCCGCTCCAGGATCGGCGCCAGATCCTCGACGGTCTGCGGATAGCATTGCGCCTGCCAGACCATGCCGTTCGCCCTGAGGAACCGGGTCACTTCGCGGGCATAGGCATCGTCGAAGAAGCGGACGCCGGCCCCGTCGAAGCCGGCGTCGCGGATCATCCCGAGCTTGCGGTCGAGCGTCCATTCCAGCCCGTCGGGCCGCCGGCGCTCCATCGCCCAGAGCGACTGGAGCACCAGCAACCGCTGAGCCATGTCAGACGACCGTCCGGATCGGCGTCGGCCGAACGGCGCGGGGCGGCTCCTCGGCCGTCGAGTAATCGACCCTGAGGTCGCTCCGATGCGTCTCCGGCCCCCACCACACGGCAGCGGCGGTGATGAGCGACAGGGCCACGACATAGAGGGCGACACCCCAGGGCGCGCCGTCCATCCAGATGACGAGCAGGGCCGAGAGCGCCGGCGCCGGCCCGCCGGCCAGGATCGAGCCCAGCTCGCGCGCGAAGGCGAAGCCGCTGAAGCGCAGCCGCGGCCCGAACAGCTCGGCGAAATAGGCCGCCTGCGGCCCGAACATGGCGCCGCCGCCGATGCCCATGATCAGCGCGAAGGCGATGACGATGAGTGCCGTGTCGCCGGTGTTGAGCATCATGAAGAACGGGAAGGCGAACAGCGCCGAGAACAGCGCGCCGCCCATGTAGACCGGCCGGCGCCCGGCCCGGTCCGACAGCCAGCCGAAGAACAGGATGCCGGCGATCTCGACGAAGTTGCCGGTGAAGACGCCGAGCAATGCCACGTTCCGCGGCAGGTGCAGCGTGTTGATGATGTAGCTGAGGCCGAACACCGGGAAGAGATAGCCCAGGCCGTTCTCGGCCATGCGCGCGCCGACCACCACGGCGAAATTGCGCGGATGCCGGCGCAGCGCCGCCCAGGCCGGGGCCGCGACGCGCGGCTGGCGCTTCGCCGTGTCGGTGAAGACGGGCGTTTCCTGCACATGCATGCGGATGAAGAAGCCCAGCAGCACGAGTGCCAGGCTAATCAGGAACGGCAGCCGCCAGCCCCAGCTCATCAACTGGTCCTTGGGCATCAGCGATACCAGCCCGAACACGCCGGCGGCCATCAGATTGCCGATGGTGACGCCCATCGGCGCGAAGCTGCCGAAGAAGCCGCGCCGGTTCTCAGGCGCATATTCGACGGCGAGGATGACGGCGCCGCCATATTCGGCGCCGGCGCCCAGGCCCTGGAGCAACCGCATCGCGACCAGCAGGGCCGGGGCCCAGAAGCCAATCTGTTCGTAGGTCGGCAGCAGGCCGATCAGGAACGTGCCGCCGCCGACGAGCACGATGGTCATGATCAGCACCGGCTTTCGCCCGAACCGGTCGCCCAGATAGCCGAACAGGATGCCGCCGAACGGTCGGGCGATGAAGCCGACGCCGAAGGTCGCGAACGCGGCGAGCATGCCCAGGCTCGGATCGAATTTCGGGAAGAAGAGATCGCCGAACACCAGCGCCGCGGCCGTGCCGTAGATGAAGAAATCATACCATTCGAGCGCCGAGCCGACGGCAGCGGCCAACATGATCGGGGCCATCGAGCGCTTGGCGCCGCCGCTTTCCCGTCCGGTTGCATAGGCCATGTTTGGCATCTCCTCCCTGGATCCGGCTTCGGGCCGGTTATGATGGTTCGATCGATGGGTTTGGGGCGGCCGCCTCCACTTGCGGTCGGTTGAGGAAGGTTCAGGCAGCGGTCTTGGGGCCGGCGAAATAGCGGTTCTTGGCCGTCGTCTGGTTCTCGTAGATCGAGCCCTGGTAGGGCGCCGGGGGCAGCGGCATCCGGACCGGCACGTCGGCGAGGCGCGGCACGATCGTCGGCTCGCCGGCGACGATGCGCGCATTGAACTCCGCGAAATCCTTGACCCCGGCCAGCGGCCAGGCATCCGCCGCGGCGAATTCATAGAGCAGCAGGGCGCGCGGCTTGTCGGACCGGTTCTGCGCCGAGCCGTGGACGGCGCGAACGTGGTGGAAGCTCATCGAGCCCGCCTTGCCGGTCGCCGGCACCGCCTTGGCGAAATCGAGGTCGCCGGCAGCCGGGTCCATGGCGCCGCAGAAGAAGCCGCCGGCGTGATGATCGTAGACCGGGCCCCGATGCGTGTCGGGCAGGACCAGCATCGCGCCGTTCTCGACCGTGCAGTCATCCAGCATTACGCCGACGGCCAGGATGTCGTCATTGGTGTGCGGATAGAATGCCCAGTCCTGGTGCCATTCGACCGGCGAGCCGAAATGCGGCGCCTTCAGATTGATCTTCGAGCCATGGAGCCTGACGTCGGGCCCGAGCAGGCGCTGCAGGATCGCCACCAGCCGCGGCGAGCGGGCGAGGTCCCAGAAGAACGGATGATGCTTGTGCGGCGTCTTGATCCGGCGGACGCGCGGGGCATCGGGCCGGTGCCCGGGCTCCAGGTCATAGACGTCGGTATGGCTCGAGACCTCGCCGGCCTTCTCGATGAATTCCGCGACGACCCGGCGCGCCTCGGCGAGCTGGGCCGTGTCGAGTACGTCCTCGACCACCAGAAACCCGTCCCGACGGTAGGCCGCGACATCCTCAGCCGAAATCATGGCGATTCTCCATATTATGATAGCGCTAACATTTGTTATGGTAGCGCTATCATCGGAACGCGTCAACAGCCGGTTCCGGCTTGCCTTCGGCGCCGGCTTCGCTTCAAGGTCTGGGTCATGGAAGAACTTGCGATCGGGAAGGCCGGCGGCGACCGGCCGCGCATCGAGGATGTCGCGACGCTCGCGGGCACCTCGGCGATGACGGTCTCGCGGGCTTTGCGCCAGCCGGACAAGGTGGCGCCGGAGACACTGGCCCGCATCATGGCGGCGGTCGACCGCCTGGGCTATGTGCCCAATCTCGCGGCCAGCAGCCTGGCCTCGCGCCGCAGCGGCATCCTGGCGGTACTGGTGCCGACCATCGGCAATTCGATCTTCTCCGAGACCGTGCGTGGCGTCGCCGATGCGGTGGCGGCGGCGGACCTCAACCTGCTGATCGGCGATTTCGGCTATTCCGAGGACACGCGACGCAAGCTGGTGCGCGCGCTGGTCGGGCGGCAGCCGGACGCACTGGTCATCGTCGGCGCGGTGCATGACGAGGCGGTGCGCATGGCACTCCGGCGCCAGGGCACGCCGGTGGTCGAGACCTGGGAACTGAATCCGGACCCGATCGACATGGTCGTGGGCTTCTCGAACTTCGAGGCCGGCGCCACGGTCGCCCGCCATCTCGTCGCGCGCGGCCGGCGGCGCTCGGCTTTCGTCGGCGGGCTGGAGAGCAGGGCGCGTGCGCGGCTCGCCGGCTTCACGGCGGCATTCGCCGCTGCCGGCCTTCCGCCGCCCGAGTCCGAGGTGCCGGCCGATCTCTCGATCGCGTCCGGCCGCGAGGCGTTCGGCCGCCTGATCGAACGGGCGCCCGACATCGATGCCATCTTCTTTGCGACCGACGTGCTGGCGGTGGGCGGCCTGCTGGAGTGCCAGCGACGCGCCATCGACGTGCCCGGCCGGATCGCGATCGCCGGCCTCGGCAATCTCGAAATCGGCCGCCAGATGCAGCCGAGCCTGACGACCATCGAAATCCCCGCCCATGCCATGGGCCGGCGTGCCGGCGAATTGATCCTAGCCCGGCTGGCGAAACGCGAGCTGCCGGCCGGCGACCGGATCGTCGACCTGGGCATCGCCCTGCTCGCCCGGGAAACCACCTGACCATCTGCTCCGGCGGTTGGCCGTTGCGCAAAAGAGAACCCCGCCGTTGGGCGGGGTTCCAAGGGGACCGGCGTTCCGGAGGATCGCCGGTCCTGGGGGATGTTCGAGGGAAGGTGCTGGATTAGAGCGCCTTGCCGAGCGGGTTGGAGGCCGGGAACGACGCCGCACGGGACGAGTTGTCGATCTGGTAGCTCTTGCCGCCGGTACGGGTGTCGAAGTTGGCGTTGCCGCTCCAGCTGATGTTGGCGTTGTTGCCGCCGTCGAGCACCGCCGTGTTGTACTGGCGGATGTTCGTCGTGACGCTGGTGGTCGAGGCCTGGTTGTTGGTCCAGGTATTGTTGGTGCCGATCGCGTTCGACAGCTCGCCACGCCAGGCGGCATTGATGCCCAGGTCGAGGTTATTGTTGTAGGCAATGTTGCTGTCGACGGTCACGTTGTTCGTAAAGAACAAGTGGATGCCGCGGGCGCCGTTATTGTAGGTCGTGTTGCCCTTGACCAGAGACCTGTACGGATAGGCCCCGGCGGCGCCGCCCGACTGCGAGTTCTGGAAATCATCGAGGATGATGCCATTGCCGTCGGTGTGGGCACTGGAGACGTAGGTCTCGGCGTTGTTATAGGCGACGTTGTTCTGAACGATGATGTGGTAGGTGGCGCTGGTGTCGGCGCTGGTCGCGGTGTAGCTGACCGGCCGTGCCTCGAAGATCGAGATGCCCGAGGTGTGGTAGCCGTTGAACTTGGCGTTGTTGTAGACCGTGTTGCCGACGATCGTGTACCAGTCCTTGTACATCGCGCCGATCGCAGCGCCGCCGCAATCATGGATCAGGTTGTTCAGGGCCTGGAAGTGATGGCCGTCGGACTCGAGGCAGTGGCCGCCGCTGATCGGGTTGGAGCTCAGGCCCTCGTTGGCACCATCGATCTCGAGGCCATCGATGATCATGTAGTTGCCCTGGGAATTGAGCACGTCATACATGCCCCGGGCCGCGGCCTTGAACTTAGCGCCATGCCGGGTGGTCGCGCGGTAGACGACGTAGCCGGTCGACGAGTTGGCGTTGCCGCCATGGCTCAGATAGACCGTGTTCGGCATCTGATAGGTGCCGCTGGCGATATTGACGCAGTCGCCGCCCTTGAGCTGGCCGCTCTGGTCGGCATGCTGGATCGTCGCCCACGGGGTCGAGGCCGAGGTGCCGCTGGCGCTGTCGGAGCCGTTCGTCGCCACGTAGAAGTTGCGCACGCAGCTGTAGCTGGCGTTGGTCGGGGTGGTGGGCGGCGTCGGGGTGGTCGGCGGCGTCGGGGTCGTCGTCGAGCCGGCGGCGCCGAAGATCGTGACGCTGACCGTGCTGCAGCTGGACGCGCCGGCGTTGTCGGTCAGGCAGTAGCTGAACTTGTCGTTCGCGCTCGAACCCTTGGCGAGCGTCGCGTAGTAGCTGCCCGGCGTATAGGTGATGGTGGTGCTGTTCGCCTGGGTGACCTTGCCGTGGATGCCCGTGGTGGTGAGCGACTTGATCCTGGCGGTCTGACCGGCCGGGACGGTTGCATGGTTGGTCAGGCTGACATTCAGCGACTGGTTCGCCAGCACTGCCGGCGTCTGGGCGGCCGCGACCAGGCTGGTCGCCGCGAATGCACTGCTGGAAACCGCAGACCCGGTAGCAACGGCGCACAACGCGCCGAGAGCGACTGCAACATGGCGAGTACCAAAGGCACCCTGCAAGTTCTCACTCATTCACAAGATCCTGTACTGTTTTCAAATTTGGACGGAGGTATCGCTGAGAAACTCAGGGATAAATGTACTTTGTCCAACATTTTCTGCTGTGTAATTAGAATGTACTTAAGGCATGGTTAATTTCCATACTTTGAAAAAAACCATGTTTGATAGATTTACATAAAAATTTAGAAAACTAATTGGTTATTACTGACGCTCTTTCGGGCGTCGTGACACCTATGCTGTGTCACTTAGTTAAATTTACCTTCATCCATGCGCAGCGCTCGTAAATCGAGATGATCTCTCGATTTCCGGCAGGAAAGGCAGGGGGCAGGGCAGGCACAAACGTGCCAGGAAGATGGCGGATTCAGAGAATATGTGCGGGTTACTCATATGGGATAGACGCCGCGCATCTCTAATGCTGCGGCGAGATTTGAAAGGTGGATGAAATGTCCTCGTTGTTTGCGGAGGCAAACATAATAAATAGTCGGAGGATGTGCTGTGGCATTTTTTGGATTATGAGATTAACGAATCATTAACTTCATTTATTTTCTGAGAACTTGGAATTTTATAGGGAAAAGTTCTGAAAATAGTCCGGCGTGCCCATTTTTTTGCGATTGACCCTCTCGAACCGCCAGCCACGCGCCTTGTGCGGCTCGGTTGTCCCTTCCGGGATACGGGCGGCCCTGTCCAGGGACCGGAGCGATGCCATGCCGGTTGGTTCGAGTTGTCGTCGGGGCGGCCTAACCGCCGGTGAACCGGTGCAGATCTGCGGCGGCTCCGTCCGGCGCGCTGGTGGGGATCGGTGCGGCGACGAGCCACCCGTCCGCATCGAACCCGATCGGGCCGGTCGACGGGATTCTTCCGCCACGGCATTTTCAAAAGATTTCCCAATCCGTCCCGTCGCCGGCTTCCCGCCGTCCGCGCGGTGGGCAATACGGCCGATACGCGGATAGCGGGTTTTCGTTCGACAAATTCTAATATGCGGGCGCTGCTAAAAACTTTTGCTTAAATTTGAGGAACTTTTAAAGCACGTTTTTGTTCGGTGATTGCGGCGTTGTGACTAATTAACGTCAATGGCGATTTTCTGAGGCTGCTTGGGTTCCATTTTTTGTTCGCCGGGTGAGAATGCGAGCTTTCGAGGGTCTCTTGCTATGAGTGAGCGGATCGTGCAAGTCGGCAGAGATGGGGATGCGTCTCGGTCCGAATTGACCGAGGCGTCGATCAAGCCGCTCCCCCTCTTTTTTGCCGCCGTCTTTATTTTTTATCTTTTGACGGCCTTGTTCTTGATGGAGATCGTAAGGTCTGGACTTTACGCCCCGCAGATTAAACTGCTTTTCGGGGTGGTAGACATTTCGAAAATCCACGAAATTTTCTTCAGGTACAGCGTTGTCGGTTTTGTGGTGGTGCCGCTGATCTTCCTGTTCGAGTGGATTTGTGTCGGATGGGAACGCTCGTCCATAAACTCGATCATAAGGAACCGAAAAGCGAGCGGTCGCTCCGATATCATTTGTTTTTTGTTGAATCATTTAAGGTGGCTTAGGTTTCCGCAAATTATATTCACCTTTGGATTTGCTCTGATATCTGGAGCGATGGTGCATGATTTCGGCTCAAAATATTTATTTTCTGGATTTTCCGGATTAGAATTGCCTTCGTACGTTTCGTATCCAGTGTATTTTCTATTGTATACGGCTTTTGATTATATCGCGCATCGCGTCGATCATTCGCAATATTTTTGGCCTTTGCATCGTTTTCATCATGCGGCCGAAGAATTCAATGTCTTCACTGCGGATCGGGGGCATCCGGCCTCGGCGTTCACCCAGAGCGGCCTCAAGATTTTTCCATTGGCGCTGCTGGGCGTGCCGCCTGACGCGATCATCGATGTCGGCATGTTGATTGTCGTGATCAACTATCTCAACCATTCCCGGATCGATTGGGATTTCGGCTGGTTCGGACGGTACGTGATCCAGTCGCCGCTGCATCATCAGCTTCATCATAGCAAGGCCCGTCGGCAGCCGTGTAATCTCAGCGTCTGTCCGATCTGGGACAGGTTGGGCGGCACCTGGCTCGACGTCACCGAACGTTCGATTGTGCTTGGAACGTCCGCTCCCTATCGGCACGGCGCCAACATTGTGCCAGACGTGCTGCGTGACTACCGCGATTTTCTGCGGGGCCTGTTGCGTGGCGCTCGACGGCTTCCGATCTTCGCCCGCTGGGCACGGGAGCCCCTGGTCGAAGGCCATTCATCTTACGCCGGCGACGATGGCCCACCGTTGCCGGGCGGGCAGTTGAAGACTCCCGCTAAGGCGAGCGCCGGCACATTCCACAGCTGATTTGCCGCGTTGGCCGCGTTTCATGGGCACGCGGCCGGCGCGATTTTGACGGGTACGGCAGTCCCGGGGGCTGTCGACTGGGCTTCCTTTGAATTTTTTGGCGATTGGAAGGGCGCGCTTTCATGCGAATGGAGTCGACGGAGCGGGTAGCGGCACCACAGGCAGTGATGGGGACCGTCCTGCATAGCGGCAAGCTGCATACCGGCATCGCCACACCGGGGCTGCGTAAGCCCGCCGAGCAACCGGGCAAGCGGGCGTTCGACGTGGTCGGGAGCGTGCTGCTGATCCTGCTGTTCGGGCCGCTGCTGCTGCTGGTGGCGCTGGCGGTGCGCTGCGACGGCGGCGACGCGCTGTTCGGCCATCGCCGGATCGGGGCGGGCGGGCAGA
>DATGEK010000032.1:0-19416 GCA_035310205.1 Aliidongia sp. | reverse complement strand
GGTCGGGGGCTGATCCGCGGAAGGCATTATGGCCAGCGGCGATGACAAGGCCGCATCGAAGGCCGGACACATGGCCGCACCGACCAGCACCTGCAAAGCTCAACTAACCCTTGCCAAAGGAGAGCCGTCCACACAGGGCGCGAAGCCGCCCCATAGCTGATCCCGCCCCTTCTTCATGAGCCCCGCTAATTGCCTGGGTGAAGACCCGGCGCCTCTTGGCCCGTGCGGGCCACATATTCGCTGTAGCCGCCGCTGAACTGGTGAACGCCGTCGGGTGTCAGTTCCAGCACTCGATTCGAGAGCGCGGCCAGGAAGCGGCGGTCATGCGAAACGAACAGCATGGTGCCCTCGAACGCCGCCAGCGCTGCGACCAGCATCTCCTTCGTCGCCATGTCCAGATGATTCGTTGGTTCGTCGAGAACCAGGAAGTTCGGCGGGTCGAACAGCATCATGGCCATGACCAGACGCGCCTTCTCGCCCCCAGACAGCACAGAGCAGGGCTTCTCGACATCGTCGCCCGAGAAGCCGAAGCAGCCGGCCAGCGAACGGAGCGCCCCCTGTCCGGCCTGCGGGAATGCCTTGTCCAGCGACTCGAAGATCGAGTCGTCGCCGTCCAGCAGGTCCATGGAGTGCTGGGCGAAATAACCCATCCTGACGTTGCTGCCGACGGTCACCGTGCCCTGGTCCGGCCCGATCGCGCCGGCCACCAGCTTCAGCAGAGTGGATTTTCCTGCGCCATTGGCGCCCAGGACGCACCAGCGTTCCTTGCGGCGCAGCTGGAAATCGAGCCCGGCGTAGATCGGCTGGCTGCCATAGCCCTTGTGAACGTTCTTGAAGCTCGCCACGTCATCGCCCGAGCGTGGGGGGACGCGGAATTCGAACTGGACGGACTGACGGCGCCGGGGCGGTTCCACCCGTTCGATCTTGTCCAGCTTCTTCACCCGGCTCTGGACCTGGGCGGCGTGAGAGGCACGCGCCTTGAAGCGCTCGATGAACTTGATCTCTTTGGCGAGCATTGCCTGCTGGCGCTCGAATTGTGCCTGACGCTGCCTCTCGCCGAGCGCACGCTGCTGCTCGTAGAAATCGTAGTTGCCCGAATAGGTCGTGAGCGAACCACCGTCGATCTCCACGACCTTGCCGATAATGCGGTTCATGAACTCGCGGTCATGCGACGTCATCAGCAACGCGCCGTCATAGCTCTTGAGGAAATCCTCCAGCCAGATCAGGCTCTCAAGATCAAGATGGTTGCTCGGCTCGTCCAGTAGCATGCCGTCGGGCCGCATCAGCAGGATGCGGGCGAGTGCCACGCGCATCTTCCAGCCGCCGGAGAGCAGGCCGACGTCGCCGTCCATTCGTTCCTGGCTGAAGCTCAAGCCCGCGAGCACCTCGCGCGCCCGTGCGTCCAGCGCATAGCCATCCAGTTCCTCGAAGCGCCCCTGCACCTCGCCATAGCGCTCGACGATAGCGTCCATGTCGCCGGCCTGGTCCGGATCGACCATCGCAGCCTCGAGCTTGGCCATTTCGGCGGCTAGCGCGCTCACCGGCCCTGCGCCATCCATCACGGCCATGACCGCGCTCTGGCCCGACATTTCACCGACATCCTGGCTGAAATAGCCGATCGTCATGCCGGGATCGACCAACACATGGCCATCGTCGGGCCGATCCTCGCCTGCGATCATCCGGAAAATCGTCGTCTTGCCGGCGCCATTAGGCCCGACAAGTCCCACCTTTTCCCCCTTCTGGATGCCCATCGAAGCGTCGATGAACAAGATCTGATGGCCGTTCTGCTTGCTGATGTTATCGAGACGAATCATGAGGTCTATGTTGGCTGCTATCGGGATGCGAGGGACGCCATGCGTGCTCCCGATCGCCTTATCGCACAACATCAGCTTCCCAGATACTACCGTCAGCCGCCCTAGCGAACCGGCATCTGACTGCTCTGCACCAAATGGTCGAAGCTGTCGGGGCTTTCGCCCATCAGCTTGGCTCATATCAATGACCAGGCGCGGCAGGTCCACCGGCGGGGGCACCTGATGCACTTTTTCGCCAGGGCGCAACGCATAGAGATACGACTTCAGCCGGATCGGCTCAGCGCCCGGCGACCAGGCGTTCCGCGCGTCCGCCGACAGACGTTAGCGTCCCGATCGGGCCTTTTCGATCAGGAGTTCGACAGGTCCAGTGAACGGATAGAGGAATTGTTGAAAGAAGTTGCCGGGGATCGGTTTCACGGTGCCGTATTTCTGCGGCCAGCGCTCCTTCGGCTGGTGATACGTCCCGAACAGCAGGTCGAGCACCGGCGTATGGGCGCAGTAATTCCGATCGAGCGCTTCCTCATCCGAGGCGTGATGCCAATGGTGGAATTGCGGCGTGACAATGACGTAGCGGAGCCAGCCAAGGTCCATGGCGATGTTCGAATGGATCAGCACGCCCTGGATCGACACGAAGATGATGTAGGCGAAGATCGTGTCCTGTGGAAACCCGAGCAGAAAGATCGGGACCAGGATCGTCGAGCGCGTAGCGAGCACCTCGAAGACATGCAAACGGGAACCGGAAAGCCAGTCCATCTGGTTCGGCGAATGATGGACCGCATGGAACCGCCATAGGAACGGCACCTCGTGATAGGCCCGGTGCGTGATGTATTCGACCGCATCGGCCGCGAGGATGACCAGCACGAACCGCACCAGGGTCGGCAGACGCTCCACATGTCCTTGGACCCAGCCGTTGACCGCCCAGCCGAACAGGCCATGGGCGAAATGGGTCGACACGACAAGAAAGACGCCGATCAGCAAGTGATTGACGCCGAAATAGGTGAGGTCGAGCTTCCAGTCCGGCCGGAATACCGGCTGTTCCGGGACGACGCGGGGAAAGATCCGTTCGAGCAGGATAAAGGCCGAGCCGGTGAAAAACAGGTCCAGGACCAGCCAGTCAAGGCCGATATAGTTCGGCCCCTGGGTGAAATCCCTATAGGGAACATAGGGGCCGCCCAGCAGTAGAGCCAAGAGCACGGCGCAGATTCCGGCGGCGCCGAGCCGCTTGCGGCGGTTGATGACGAACGTGACAAACCCGAGGAACACAGCACACCCCATTGCCAGCGCCAAGGTCAGGCGCAGGAAATCCATGTCGTAGTGCGGTCGCAGCTCCGGCGTCGTCAGAAGCGAGGGGAATCGCAAGCAGAGAACGGCTGGGATGCTGAGCAGCCCCAATGCGAGTGACGTAACTCCGCTGATCCGACCGTCGCCGAATTTGAACTCGGGATTGGGCGTGTTCATCCTCGTCTCGCCTCTCGTTATACCGCGCGCTTGACGCTCTACCGTCCGCAGCGCCCCATGCCATGGTGCATCCGTCCATATTTCTGGACAAGAGGAGGCTGACCGGGCCAACTGGCCAATTCTTCGGAAATCCATCCGCCTTTACCAGTGGCAAGGAAGAACAAGGCCCCGCCCCCGCTTCGCCGACGTCTAATTCTGGGCCGTAGCCACCCAGGATTGTCCATCAGCGTCGGATTAATTTTACGTCTTTCAATATTAAGTTGTAGAATCGAATGGCCGGTGGCTTGCCGCTTGACCTCTCGCGAATTTACGGTTATCGTCCATAAATGAACGAACGATCGTTCATTTATGGAGTTCGCACGGATGCGTGACGGGCGGCCAACCAAGGAGAAGATCAGGCACGCGGCGCTCGCGCTGTTCGTCGAGCGGGGCGCCGACGCTGTCTCCTTGCGGGACATCGCCGAGGCGGTCGGCATTCGCCCGAGCACGATCTATGTCCATTGGGCCTCCCGCGAGGCGCTCGTCACGGAATTGTTCGTCGAGGGTTACGGCGCCTATGGCGCAAGGGTCGCGGCAGCCATCGCTGATGCGGACGGCTTCGCTGCGAAGCTCGAGGCGGCGATCCGCACGGTCTGCCGGCTCGAAAGCGAGGATCACACGCTGTTCAAGTTCCTGCTGCTGACCCAGCACGGCAGCCTGAGCGTGATCGGCGACGGCGATCGGAACCCGATCGACCTCCTGGGCCATCTGATCGCCGACGCCGCGCGGTCGGGTGAGATCTCGGCTCCGGACCCGGCTCTGCTGACTGCATTCGTCGTCGGCGCGGTGGTCCAGCCGGCAACGTTCCGGCTCTACGGCCGCATCGACCGAAGCCTCGAGGAAATGGCGAACGAGATCGTGGCCACCTGCCTCAGCCTCGCCCTCGGCCGGAGCGCCGCGGCCGTCCCATTCCCAGCCGCTCATGAACATCCATAGGTCACGGAGCAGATGATGTCCGAACCGCTCGTCAGATCGCGTCGCTTCCTGCCGCTGCTCGTCACGCAGACGCTGGGTGCACTCAACGACAACCTGTTCAAGAACGCGCTCGCCGTGCTGATCCTCTACAAGGCGATGGTAGCCGGCGGCGAAAGCCTGGTAGCGCTGGCCGGCGGCGCGTTCATCCTGCCCTATGCCCTGCTGTCGGCGACGGCCGGCCAGCTTGCGGACCAGCACGACAAGGCCCGTCTCATCCGCATCGTGAAGCTCTACGAGATCGGCCTCATGCTGCTGGCCGCCGCGGGCTTCCTCACCGGCAGCCTCGTCCTGCTGTTCGCGGTGCTGTTCGGCCTCGGCGCCCAGGCAACGTTCTTCAGCCCGCTCAAATACGGCATCCTGCCCGACCATCTGGCCGAGGACGAACTGGTGCGCGGCAACGCGCTCATCGAAGCCGGCACGTTCGGCGGCATCCTGGTCGGCACCATTGCCGGCGGCGCGCTCATCATATTCGACGACGGCGCGCTCATCGTCTCGGCCCTGGGCCTGCTGGTGGCGCTCGTCGGCGCGGCCGCCGCGTTCAAGGTGCTTCCGGCCCCGGCCGAGGCGGCCCCCACGCCCCTCGCCTGGAACCTCCTGCGCGAAACCCGCAACCTGGTGCGCTCGGCGCGTCCGAACCGGCCGGTTTGGCTGTCGATCTTGGGCTTGAGCTGGTTCTGGACGATCGGCGCCACGCTGCTCGCGGAATTCCCGGTCATCGCCAAGGACACGCTCCATGCCGAAAGCCAGGTCGTGACGCTGCTGCTGACCGTGTTCGCGGTCGGCGTCGGTGCCGGCTCGATGCTATGCGGCCGCCTGCTCAAGGGCGAGGTCTCGGCGCGGCCGGTGCCGTTCGCGGCATTCGGCCTGTCGCTCTTTACCTGGGACTTCGCGAATGCCTGCGCCTCCGGCGGCGGCCTCGGAACGATCGGCGACGTGGTGACGAGCCTCGCCGGCTGGCGCCTGTTCGCCGACCTGTTCCTGCTCGCCATCTGCGGCGGCGTCTTCTCGGTGCCGCTCTACGTCATCCTGCAGGAACGCTCGGAGCCGTCGCGGCGCTCGCGCATGGTCGCGGCCAACAACGTGATGAATGCCGGCTTCATGGTCGCGGGCGCCGCCGTGACCGGCACCCTCTCGGCACTAGAGTTCTCGGGCACGGCGATCCTGCTGGTCGCGGCCGCGGCCAATCTCGTCGTCGCGGTCCAGATCTGCCGCCTGCTGCCGCAGGAGCTGTTCCGCGCGCTGCTGCGCTGGTACTTCGCGACCTTCCACCGTCCGGAGATCGTCGGGTTGGAACATGCGTTCGCCGTCGGCAACAAGGCGGTCGTCATCGTCAACCACCTGTCGTTTCTCGATGGCTGCTTCGTCGCGGCCTATCTGCCGGGCTCACCGGTCTTCGCCGTGGACACGCTGCAGGCGACGAAGTTCTGGTGGCTGAAATATGTCGTCGACGTGTTCCCGGTCGATCCGCTGAACGCGATGTCGACCAAGTCGATGGTCAAGGCGGTCAAGGACGGCCGGGTGCTGGTGATCTTCCCGGAAGGCCGGCTCTCGCTCACCGGCGGCCTCATGAAGATCTACGACGGCCCGGGCACCATCGCCGACAAGGCAGACGCGCCGGTGCTACCGATCCGCATCGAAGGCCTTGAGTTCCACAAGAGCTCGCGCATGGGCGACAAGCTGCGCCAGCGCTGGTTTCCGAAGTTCCGCATGACCGTGCTGCCGGCGCGCCCGGTTGCGGTCGAGCCGGCGCTCAAGGGTAAGCTCAGACGGCAGGCGCTGACCAAGTTCATGGCCGATCTCATGACCGCGGCGGCTTTCCGCCCGGAGATGGCCGACCAGTCGCTGTTCTCCGCCCTCGTCGATGCCGCGGGGAAGTTCGATCACGGCCAGGCGATCGTGCTCGACGCGCTGCGCAACGAGGCCTCTTACGCCCGCATCATCCTCGGTGCGACCGTGCTTGGCCGCAAGCTCGCGGGCCTGACGGAGCCGGGTGAGCGGGTGGGCGTGCTGTTGCCGAACTCGGTCGGCGTCGTCGTCACCTTCTTCGGCCTGCATGCCTACGGCCGGGTGCCGGCGATGCTGAACTTCTCGGTCGGCGCCGACAGTGCGATCGCTGCCTGCACGGCCGCCCAACTGCGTACGGTCGTGACCTCGCGCGTCTTCGTCGAGAAGGGCAAGCTCGACAAGCTGGTCGGCGCGATCTCGACCCGGGCGCGGATCGTCTATCTCGAGGACCTGCGGGCGCAGATCGGCGCCTGGGACAAGCTCGCGGGCAAGGTGCGCTCGCTCATGCCCACGCGCCTGCCGGGCATGGCGACCGACCCGGACGCGGCGGCGGTCGTGCTGTTCACCTCGGGCTCGGAAGGCGTGCCCAAGGGTGTCGTGCTCAGCCATCGCAGCCTGCTGTCGAACTGCGGACAGGTCCGCTCGGTGGTCGACGTCAATCCGGCGGACAAGCTGTTCAACGCGCTGCCGGTGTTCCACTCCTTCGGGTTGACCGGCGGCACCTTGCTGCCGCTGCTGTCCGGCGTCCGGACGTTCCTCTACCCCTCGCCGCTGCACTACAAGCTCGTGCCCGAGCTGGTCTATGCCGAGCAGTCGACCATCATGTTCGGCACCGACAGCTTCCTTACCGGCTATGCGCGCAACGCGAAACCTGAAGACCTGCGCTCGCTCCGCTTCCTGGTCGCCGGCGCCGAGCGCGTCAAGGCCGAGACGCGCGCCACCTTCTGGGAGAAGTTCCAGAAGCCGATCTACGAGGGCTATGGCGCCACCGAACTGGCGCCGGTCGTCTCGCTCAACACGCCGTCGCATTTCCGCACCGGCACCGTCGGCCGGCTGCTGCCGGGCATCCATCATCGGCTCGAGCCGGTGCCGGGTATCGAGCGAGGCGGGCGCCTGTTCGTGAGCGGGCCCAACGTCATGGCGGGCTATCTCAAGGCCGATGCGCCGGGCGAGCTGCAGCCGCCGCCCGACGGCTGGTACGACACGGGCGATATCGTCGAGGTCGATGCCGACGGCTATGTCACGATCCTCGGCCGTGCCAAACGCTTCGCCAAGATCGCGGGCGAGATGGTCTCGCTCTCCTCGGCGGAGAACCTCGTCCAGGCCGTCTGGCCGGACGACATGCATGCGGTTGTGGCCGCTCCGGACCCGCGCAAGGGCGAGCGCCTGATCCTCGTCACGACGCGCAAAGGGGCTGTCGTCGCCGAGCTCTCGGCCGGCGCCAAGGCGCGCGGCATCGGCGAGCTGACGGTGCCGCGTCAGATCCTCGAGGTCGACAAGGTGCCGCTGCTCGGCACCGGCAAGATCGACTATCCGGCCGTGAAGGCCTTGGTCGATGCCGAGCTCGAGCCTGCATGAACGGCATCGGCTGGAAATCGACTTCAACCATAGAGGTGTGACTCGCCCTAATTCCGCCACCCTCAACCTGTGATACTGGGACCCGGGTCGTCGCGTTGTCCCATGGAGGCAGATCCTCGTGCCGGCATCCTCGAACTCGACACAGCAATTCATCGCGCGGTTGCGCCAGTCGTTCGACGGCTCCACCGCGGCTGAGCGGCTGAAGCCCTCGGGGGCGCTGCCCGGCCACCGTCCCCGCACGGCGCGCCGCCCGGACCGGCAGCAGATCGCCCGGCTCTGGGACTATCTCGAAGCCGGAACGGAGGCGACGGCACAGGATCGCGACTGCCTGGCCGATCCGGCGACGCTCGACGGTCTCGATACCTATGCCGGCAACATCGAATCGATGATCGGCACCGTGAAGATCCCGGTCGGCGTAGCGGGCCCCTTGCGGGTGAACGGGCTCCATGCCTCGGGCGACTACATGATCCCGCTGGCGACGACCGAGGCGGCGCTGGTCGCCTCGTACGACCGTGGGGCCCATGCGGTGGCGCTTGCCGGCGGGGCGACATCGGCGCTCACCAGCGAGGGCATGCTGCGCGCGCCCGGCTCCGCCTTCTCGTCGATCTTCGAGGCGGGCATGTTCGCGATCTGGTGCGTCGATTCGTTCGAGGAGCTCAAACGGGCGGCCGAGGCGACCACCCGCCACGGCAAGCTGATCGAGGTGGCACCGCAGATCGAGGGCGACGTCGTCTATCTGCTGTGCCGCTACACGACCGGCGACGCGGCCGGACAGAACATGGCGACGATCGCGACCGAGGCACTCTGCGCGCGCGCCCTCGCCGAAGCACCGGTGCAGCCGCGCTACTGGTTCGTCGAGGCGAACCTGTCGGGCGACAAGAAGGCGTCGGCGCTCGCGGCCTTGAGCGGCCGCGGGCGATCGGTCACGGCGTCCGTCCTCTTGCCGGAACGGCTGGTCGAACGCCTCCTGCGCACGACGCCGGAACGCATGCACGACTACTGGCGCATGTCCGCGCTGGGTGGCGTCATGAGCGGCACGATCGGCGTGCAGGGCCACTACGCGAACGGGCTCGCGGCACTCTATCTGGCGACCGGGCAGGATGTCGCCTGCGTTGCGGAATCCGCCGTCGGCATAACCCGCATGGAGCTCAGGGGCGCCGATCTCTGGGTGACGGTCACCCTGCCGAGCCTGGTCCTGGGCACGGTCGGCGGCGGCACCGGGCTGCCGAGCCAGAGCGCCGGTCTGCGCATCCTGAAGCTGGCCGGACCGGGCAAGGCCGCGGCCTTCGCCGAGGTGGCGGCCGCCCTCTGCCTCGCCGGCGAGATCTCGATCATTGCGGCGCTATCGGCGGGTCAGTTCACGGCGGCCCATCGCACGCTCGCGCGGGACCGCTCATGACCGAGACAGGTCTTTCCTTGCTCGACCGGCTCTGGCGCTACCAGGCGGAGCGCTTTCCGGTCTGGCGCAACGGCGCGCTGATCGCGGTGTTCTCCGCCTCCGGGATCAGCCTCTCCTCGGTGCTGGGCGGACGGCCGCTGCCCGGCCCGACGGCCTTCCTTGTCGCTTTCGGCGTGGCGTTCGGGCTGTTTTTCCAGCTCCGCGCGGCCGACGAGGTCAAGGATGCCGAAGACGATCGGCGCTACCGGCCGGAACGGCCGGTGCCGCGCGGGCTCGTCAGCCTCCGGCTCCTAGTCGGCCTCGCCGCACTCGCCGCCGTGCTGCAGGCGGCCGCGGCTTATCTGTTCGCACCGGGATTGCTGATCCTGCTCGCCGTCATCTGGCTCTGGATGGGGCTGATGGCGGTCGAGTTCTTCGTGCCGGCCTACCTGCGCGCCCGGCCGGTGCTCTATCTGGTCAGCCATATGCTGGTCATGCCGCTCGTCGATCTCTGGATCACCGCCGTCGACTGGCTGCCGCGTGCCGGCACGCCGCCGGCCGGCCTGGCGCCGGCCCTGCTGCTGAGCTTCGCCAACGGCTGCGTGCTCGAGATCGGCCGCAAGACCTGGGCGCCCGAAGCGGAGCGGCCGGGGGTGGAGAGTTATTCGGCGCTCTGGGGCACGGGCCCTGCCGCCCGGCGCTGGTCCGTCGCCCTCGCGGCGGCGGCGGTGCTCGTCGTCGTCACCGGGGCGGCCGCGGCCGCTATCTCGGTCATGGTCGTCATCGCCGCGGTCGCCTTCGGCCTGGCGGCGCTCCAGGCGCGGGCGTTCCTCGTGGCGCCGACGCTCGCCAGCCAGCGCCGCCTCGATCAGGCGGCGGGCCTGTGGGTGCTGGCGAGCTACGCCAGCCTCGGCGCCGTGCCGCTCATCATCCGGGCGCTGCCGTGAACCTCATCCTCGCCGGCGCGAGCCTGCTCGACCCGATGCGCGCCGGCGGCAAGGCGAGCGCGCTCGCCCGGCTGGCCGAGGTCGCCTCGGTGCCGCCATTCCTGGTGCTGGCGCCTGACGCGTTCGAACCCGCCGGCCTGAGGCCGGAAGCGCGGGCGGCGCTCATGGATCGGCTGCCGCAGCTGGGCCCGCCGCCCTATGCCGTCCGGTCCTCCGCCGTCGGCGAGGATGGTGCGGCGCTTGCCCATGCCGGGCAGTTCCTCACCCTGCTCGGCATCAACGCAGCCGACGTGCCGGCAGCCGCGCACCGCGTTTGGCAGTCGGGTGCGGCCCCCGAGGTCGCGGCCTATCGGGCGGCGGTCATCAGAGCCGAGGAAGATACGGGCGATCCGGCGCGCGTGGCCGTGATCGTGCAGCGCCAGCTCAAGCCGCGCGCCGCCGGTGCCGCCTTCTCGCAAGATCCGATGCCCGGCAACACCGATCGCATCGCCATCGCGGCCGTCGCCGGGCTGGCGGATCGGCTGATGGTTGGCGAGGTCGATGGCGACGCCTATACGGTCGATCGGACGGGCAACCTGCTCTCGTCACGCCTGGAAAACGGCGAACCGGTTCTGGGTCCTGCCGACCGGCAACGCGTGTCGGCGTTGGTGCTCGCTTGCGAGCGCGCCGTCGGCTGCCCGCAGGACATCGAATGGGCCATCGAGGCCGAGACGCTCTACCTGCTGCAGAGCCGGCCGATCACAACACTGCGGCCCGAGTCTGGTGTGCCGTTCCTCCCCAACACTGCGCTGACGATCTGGGACAATTCGAACATCGTCGAGAGCTATCCGGGGCTGGTGTCGCCGCTGACATTCTCCTTCGCGCGGCATGTCTACGGCCATGTCTATCGCGCGCTGCTGCGGCTCCTGGGCGTCGCCCCGGCCGAGATCGCCGCCCATGCGACGGCGCTCGACAACCTGCTGGGTCGGCTCCACGGCCGGGTCTACTACAACCTGCTCAACTGGTACCGCATCCTCGCCCTGCTGCCGGGCTTCGCGCTCAATCGGCGGGCGATGGAAGAGATGATGGGCGTCGGGGAGGCGCTCCCCGCCGAGATCGCCGACCGCCTGGCACCGCCCGTGCCGACCGGATTGCAACGGATCGGCACCTATGCGCGGCTGGCGCTGGTGCTCCTGAAGCTGGGCCTGGCGGCCATCGGCCTGCCGCGGCGCATCCGCCGCTTCGAGCGCCGGCTCGCGGAAGCCTTGCGCGCACCGGTGCCGCCCTTGGGCGAACGTCCGCTGAGCGCGCTCGCGGACGAATACCGCCGGCTCGAGGCGGCGCTGCTTGCGCGCTGGGACGCGCCGCTGGTCAACGACCTCATCTGCATGATCGCCTTCAGCCTGTCGCGGCGGACGCTCGGTCGCTGGACGGGCGACGCCGGGCTGGCGCTCCATGCCGAGCTGCTCGTGGGACAGGGCGACATCGTCTCGGCCGAGCCGGCGCAGCGGATCCGGGCCATGGGGCTGACCGTCGCGGGCGAGGCCGAGCTTCTCGCCCGGCTCGCGAATGGTGAGGGGCCTGAACAGGGCCATCATCCCGGGCTCGAAGCGGCAATCGCCGCCTATCTCGACCGGTTCGGCGAGCGCTGCGCGGAGGAGCTCAAGCTCGAGAGCCGGACCTTGCACGACGATCCGGCGCCGCTCTACCGGGCGATCGCCGCCGCGGCTCGGACGCGCCCGGGCGAGCGGCGGCCAGCGGTGTCCGCGGCAGACGGCTTGGCGCGGCTCTTCGTTGGCCAACCGATTCGCCGGCGGCTCGCCGTCGTGCTCATTGACTGGGCCAAGGCCCGGGTGCGCGATCGGGAAAACCTCCGCCTGGAACGCACGCGGCTGTTCGGCCGGGTGCGGACGCTCATGCGCGCCATTGGCGCCCAGCTTGCCGCGGCTAGGCTCCTCGAACAGGCGGACGACGTGTTCATGCTGACGCTCGATGAAGTGCTGGGCGCCGTCGAGGGCGGTGCGGCGAGCTATGATCTCAAGGGCCTTGCCGCCCTTCGGCGGCGTGAACTAGCTGAAGCGGCCCAGGTGACGGATCTGCCGGAGCGGATCGTGCTCAAAGGTGCCACGGCGGTTGGCCTCCGGGACATCGCCCCGGTGTCATCAGCCGAACGAGGGACCGATCGCATGCGGGCCGGCCTCGGTTGCTCCCCGGGGCTGGTGCGCGGCCGGGCGCGCGTGGTGCGCGACGCGGCGCGGGACAGTGTGTCACCGGGCGAGATCCTGGTTGCGCGCCACACCGATCCGGGCTGGATCGCCCTTTTCACCAACGCGGCCGCGATCGTGGTCGAGCGCGGCAGTCTGCTGTCCCACTCGGCGATCGTGGCGCGCGAGCTCGGCATCCCTTGCGTCGTCCAGCTCAAGGGCGCGACGAGCTGGCTTGCCGACGGCGACGAGATCGAGGTCGACGGCACGACCGGGCGGGTCACGCGCAGCGAGGGCGCCCTTGATGCCTGACGGCGGAATTGCGTCGCGCGCGCGCTTCGATCTCATCCGCTATGCCCAGGTTTGGGAGGATGCCGACGTGCTGACCGCGGCGCTGGCGGTGGCGCCCGGTGCGACCCTGGTCTCGATCGCGTCGGCCGGCGACAATGCCCTGGCGCTCCTGACGCTCGATCCGGCCCGGGTCATCGCGGTCGACCTGTCGGAGGCGCAGCTTGCCTGCCTCGCGCTGCGCATCGAGGCCTATCGGACGCTTGATCACACCGGCCTGCTCGAGCTGATGGGCTCGCGCCCGTCAGCCCGCCGGGGCGAGCTTCTGGCACGCGCGGCGTCGCGCCTCGACACGGGCCGGCACCGGTTCTGGGCCGAGCGGCGTGACCTGGTCGAACGGCACGGTATCGGCGGCGTCGGGCGGTTCGAGCGCTATTTCCGACTGTTCCGCCGCTACATGTTGCCGCTTGTCCATGGCGCCGGCACCGTGCACGGCCTGCTCGAGCCGCGCTCGGCAGAGGCCCGCGCCCGCTACTATGCGCGCTGGAACAGTCTCCGCTGGCGGCTACTGCTGCGCCTGTTCTTCGCTCGCTGGACCATGGCGCGGCTTGGCCGCGATCCTGCCTTCTTCGATTTTGCCGAGGGCGATCTGCCGAGCCAGGTAGCGGACCGGGCCCGCTCGGCGCTGGTCGACCAGGATCCAGCGGCGAATCCCTATCTCGCCTGGATCCTGACCGGGCGGCACCAGGACGCCTTGCCGCTGGCTTTGCGCGCCGAGCATTTCGACACGATCCGGGCACGGCTCGACCGAATCGAACTGCATCATGGCGCGCTCGAGGCAATCGCGCAGCCGGGGCTGCAGGCCGACGGCTGGAACCTGTCCGACATCTTCGAATACATGGCACCGGCGGAGCACGAGACCGCCTATCGCCGCCTGCTCGCGGCGACGCGGCCGGGCGGGCGCCTCGTCTATTGGAATATGCTGGCGCCGCGGGCCTGTCCGCCGGCCCTGGCGGGGCAAGTGATTGCTCACGGCGAAGCGGCGGCGGCACTTCATCGGCGCGACAAGGCCTTCTTCTATCGGACTGTTGTGATCGAGGAGCGCCGCCCATGACGGCGCTGCTCATGATCGGGTCGATCGTGCTGCTGGTCGCCGTGCTGGGCGCCGTCGCCTGGGGCGCACGGCGCTGGCAGCTGCATCCCGAGGTCGCGCGCAAGACGATCCACGTTGGGCTCGGCTTATACTGCCTGACCCTGCCGGCGCTGTTCGACCGGACCGGACCGGTGCTCGGCATCTGCGGCATGGCGGTGATCCTGCTGCTGGCGGCACGCGCGGCGAAGCAGCGCCACGCCGGGCTCGGCGCGGGCTTGCATGGCGTGGCGCGCGAATCCTACGGCGAGCTGCTGTTTGCGATTTCGGTCGCATTGCTGTTCGTGTTCGGCCACCGGAACCTGGTCACCTATCTGGTGCCGCTCGCAATCCTGACGCTGTCGGACGCCGCCGCGGCGCTGGTCGGCATCCGCTACGGGCATGCTCGGTTCCGGGTCGAGGAAGGGGTCAAGAGCCTCGAGGGTGCTGCGATCTTTCTGCTGACGGCCTGGATCATCACCATGTCCCTGCTGCTCGACTTCTCCGAGGCGCCGCGCCTCAATGTCATCGTGCTGGGCGGCCTGATCGCGCTCTACGGTACGCTGGTCGAGGCGCAAAGCTGGCGCGGCTGGGACAATTTCTTCGTGCCGATGGCCATCCACATGGTGCTTTCGAACAATCTCGAGGCGCCGCCCTCCCTGCTGCTCGAAGGTGCCGGCATCGGCATCGCCGGGCTCGCTGCCATGCTTCTGCTGCGCCGGCGGCTCGGGCTCGATGCCCATGCCGCAGGCTTCATGGCCACCGTGCTGGCGACGATCGGCATGGCGAGCAGCACCTGGAACGTGGTTGTGCCGGCGCTGGCGCTGGGCTGCCATCTCCTCGCCCGGGATCCGGACGACGGGCTGCGGCCCTATCCACATCTGCGCCTGGCGCTGGTCATGGTCCTCCTGGCCTTCGCCTGGTACCTGTTCGGTGTGCTGACGCCCTATCCGACGGTCTACGCGTTCAACGTCAGCTTCGCCGCCCTCGGCCTGGCGCTGCTCGGCAGCCGCGGCCGGATCTGGCTTGCGCTCGCCATGGTGCCGGTCTTCTGGGTTGCGGTCGCCGCGCGGTGGCTGCTGCAGGCCCCGGCGCCGCCCTTCGATGCGGCGAACATGGAAATGCGCCTCTGCATTCTGCTGCTCGCGGCCGCGGTGCCGTCCGCCGCGCGCCGGCTGTCCTGGCGCATTGCCGGTGAAGGCCTCGGCCTGCTGGCCCTCGCCGCTGGCGGTGCGACCTTGCGGTCCCTGTTGTGGTAGCCCCGATCCGTCGCGCGCTGGGTGATTGCGAGGCACAGCTCTGGCTTTCGGCGCCGCGCTGGGCGGACCGCCCGACTGCCGCGGTCGGGCGCGTCGTCGGCGAGGATGTTCAGGCGCTCGCAGCATTGCTGGACGGGATCGCCGAGGAAAGCGCTGGGGCGGGGGCCGAATGGCTGCTGGGGCCGCTCGACGGCGATACCTGGCATTCCTACCGGCTCGCGACTACGGGCAGCACGCGGCCGCCCTTCGCATTGGAGCCACCGTCGGCGCCCGCCGTCGAGGCTGCCTTGAGCCAGGCCGGGTTCGCACCGGTTCTCCTCTATGAGTCGAGCTATGCGCCATTGTCCGGCCGACGCATCCCGCGGCTCGGGTCGCAGCGCCTCCGCGTTCGCCCGTTCGACACGTCGATGGCTGAGGCGGAGTTGGCTCGCATGCACCAACTGGCGCTCGTCGCCTTCGCCCAGGCGCCGCTGTTCACGCCGATCGGTTACGACGCGTTCGCCGCCCTTTATCGTCCGGCTTTGGCGCAGGTCGTCCCGGAGCTCGTGCTGTTCGCGGAGGACGAGATCGGCACGCCCGTAGGCTTTCTGTTCGGCCTGCCCGATTGGGTCGAAGGCCCTCGGCCGCGTGCCGCCATCCTCAAGACCTATGCGGCTGTAGAGCCCGGCGCCGGGGCACTGCTGGCCGGCGCGTTTCACGACAGCGCACGGCGACTGGGCTTCGAGGGCGTGATTCACGCGCTCATGCATGCCGACAACGGGTCGTTGCGGCACAGCCGCCTGCTGGGCGGCGCCCCGTTCCGTTACTACAGCCTGTTCGCCCGGCGGCTCGCATGACGGTACTGGCGCCGTTCGCCGCTCGGCGGGCAGAGCATCCCGACCGCGCGGCCCTGGTCGAGGCCGACGGCAGCGTCCTGACCTATGCGGCGCTCGACGAGTGGGCCGCCGCCCTCGCAGCCCGGTACGAGCGGGCCGGCATCGGTCCGGGCTCGCGAGTGCTCGTGGCGCTCGGCCTATCACCGGCCCTCTATGCCGTCCTCATTGCGCTCTGGCGCCTGGGCGCGGTCGCGGTCTTCCCGGAGCCAGCGGCGGGCCTCGCCGGACTGCGGCATGCGCTTGCCGCCACGCGGCCGGCTGCCTTCGTCGGCCCCCGCTGGCTTGGCCTGATCGCAGCCGGTCTCGCCAGTCGTCCTGGCCTTGCCATGCCGCTCACGACCACGCGGGGCCGCGAGGCGGCCCGAGCCATGCCAGCCTGGCCCGAGGATCATCCGGCGCTCATCAGCTTCACCTCCGGCTCGACCGGCCGGCCCAAGGGTATTCTGCGCAGCCATGGCTTCCTGTTGCGCCAGCAGCAGGCGCTGGCGCCCCTGCTGCAGCCGGCGGCGCCGAGCCGCGATCTCGTGTGCCTGCCGCTGTTTGTGCTCGCCGGCCTCGGCTTCGGCACGACCTCGATCCTGCCGGCCGCCTCGCTGCACCGGCCGGCGTCGATCGATGCCCGAACCCTGGCCGCACAGATCGAGCACAGCGGCGCCACGCGACTGCTCGCACCGCCGTCGATCGCGGGCACACTCGCCGCCGAGCCAGAATTCGGCCGGCTGCACGAGATCTTCACGGGCGGCGGCCCCGTCTGGCCTGACCTCATGCGCCGGCTGCTGCAGGCAGCACCCGGTGCCCGGATCTTCGCCGTCTACGGCTCGACCGAGGCCGAGCCTATCGCCCATCAGGCGCTCCATCGATTGACGGCGGACGATTGGGCGGAGATGGAGGCGGGCGGCGGCCTGCTCGGCGGCACGCCGGTCGCCGACATTGCAGTGCGCATCGTCGACGACGAGATCCAGGTTGCGGGCGCCCATGTCAATCGCGGCTATCTCGACACCTCGCAGGACGCGGCGAACAAGGTCCGCGAGGGCGCCACTATCTGGCATCGGACTGGTGATGCTGGGCGGCTCGGGCCGGACGGCCGGCTGTGGCTGCTTGGGCGGCTCGATGGGCGGGCGGGGCTTTGGTACCCGTTTGCCGTCGAGGTTGCGGCCCGCGGCTGGCCGGGTGTCGTGCAGGCGGCGCTGATCGGCGACAGCGGCAGGCCGATGCTTGTGTTGGCCGGCAATCGCGACCATGAACCGGTGTGGAGCGAGCAGATCAAGAGGTTCCCCGGCCTGGAGTTGCACACTCTCCCGCGAATTCCGCTCGATCGTCGTCACCAGGCTAAGGTTGACTACGCCGAGCTCAAGCGAGCGCTATCCGCAAAACATTGAAAACACCCCGATGAAGCATACCTTGCTCCGGTCGATTCCAGGCCGGGGATAGTCGACGGCCATTGGCGCCGACAATGAGCCCGTGCCGAGGGGCGTTCCGGGCTACACGCCCGGCCTGATCGCTCAGAATGGGACGCATCTGGTCGGGAGCACCGAACACCGTCAACGATAACGAAAAGCAGGGGGAGGAAACATGAGCGATGTCGTACCCGGCCAAACCTTGACGGCGAGCATGCCCTGGTATGCCGGCCTCAAGCCCATGCATTGGCGCATCCTGACCGCGAGCTTCATGGGCTGGATCTTCGATGGCTTCGAGTCCTTCGCCCTGTTCCTGGTCCTGCCGTTGATGCTGAAATCGCTGCTCTCGCCGGACCAACTGGCGCAGGGCCCGATCTGGGCCGGCATCGCCATCGGCGGCACCTTGCTCGGCTGGGGCCTGGGCGGGCTGGTCGGCGGCGTGCTCGCCGATTATGTCGGCCGCAAGCGCATGATGCTGTGGTCGGTCTTCCTTTATGCCGTGTTCACCGGCTTCACCGCTCTTTCGACCGGCTTCTGGATGATGCTGGCCTTGCGCTTCATCACCGGCATCGCGATGGGCAGCGAGTGGAGCACCGGCGTTACGCTCCTGGCCGAGACCTGGCCGGAGCGGGCGCGGCCCAAGGGCTGTGGCTTCCTGCAATCGGGCTTCGGCTGGGGCACTTTTCTCGCCGCGGCGGTCTGGCTGGTGCTGAGCAGTTGGAGCCCGCTCGGGCCTGAGAGCTGGCGGCTGATGTTCATCGTCGGCGCGCTCCCCGCCTTCTTCGTGCTCTATATCCGGCGCAATGTCGGCGAGAGCGAGAAGTGGCTCGCGGCCGTGCGCGAGCAGCGGTGGCACGCCACCGAGGGGGCCGAGGTGCATGGCGGCAAGCGGCCGTTCACGCTCACCGAAATCTTCCGCGAGCCGGAAAGCCGGCGGCGCGTGCTGCTGACCTTCCTCCTGTCGTTGGTCACGACCGTCGGCTGGTGGGCCGTCGCCAATCTGCTCGACCGCTACGTCGGCGTTATGGCGAAGAACGCCGGCTATGCCCAGCCGGAGCTATGGGGCATCTGGGCTTCGCTCATCTATACGGTCGGGGCGGTGATCGCCTACCTGCTTTCTGGCTTCATCATGGATGCCATCGGCCGGCGGCTCTACATCTTCCTGGCCTATGCCGGCTCGCTCGTGATCGTGCCGGTGACCTATCTCTGGCTCAATAGCCCGGAGGCAGTACTGGGCGCCGCGCTGGTGAACGGCTTCTTCACGCTCGGCTGCGCTTATTCCTGGATGGCGATCTATCCGGCCGAGCTCTTCACGTCGAGCGTACGATCGACGGCCGCGAGCTTCATATTCAACGCCACGCGCATGATCGCCTGGGTGTTCCCCATCCTGGCCGGAACCATGATCCAGTTCTTCGGCGGCCTCGCCCATACCGCCGCGACGCTCGGCCTATGCTACGCCATCGGGCTGGTCGTGCCCTGGTTTCTGCCGGAGACCAAGGGCAAGCCGATGCCCGACTAAGCTCAAGGACAGCAACCGCCAACGTCGATGGCGGTTGCAGGGAGCAGTGCCCGTGAGCGGTCGAACAAGCGTCCGCTCACGAGCCTCCGCGCGAAGTGTCTTGGATAACCGTCCTGGGCGCCCTGCCGCCCGGCCGCTCTTCGGCCTGAGCGGGTCGGGAGCGGAACATCCGCGTGCAGCACCGGAAATCAAGAAGCAGACGTCGATTGCCCCCGATCCGGCGTACGCGTTGCCCACCGAAATCCGAGAACGGCCGGCGAAGCAACTGCGTCGGATCACCCGAGGGACGCGTCGATTGTCAGGTCTCACCAAGCCTAGATGATCGCGCTCGGTCGGCGCCCATTATGGCGAGCGACACACGCGATAGGCAGAAACGGTAAGGGCTGTGATATGCTTGCATAAAGTGCGTGGCCGTTCGCAAATTGCCATCCCTGCGCAGCCTGACAGCTGCGCCGGAGGTCAGCGCATAGCCGGAGCCAAAGTTCGATCGCGGTCTCAACCCGTTGAACAAGTGGTCGCGGATTATGGAGCCTGTCGCCGCCCTCGGCCCGATCGTCGTCAAGGTCGCATTGCTGATTGCGATCCTCTTGCTGCTGCCCTTACCGCTGACCTGGATCGAACGCAAGATCGCCGGGCACATCCAGCAGCGGCTGGGGCCGATGCGCGTGGGGTGGCACGGGCTGCTGCAGCCGATGGCGGACGGGATCAAGCTCTTGACCAAAGAGGACCACATTCCGGCCGAGGCCGACCGCTTCTTGTTCAAACTGGCGCCAATCCTGGCGCTCGCCCCGCCCT
>DATGEK010000031.1:0-12531 GCA_035310205.1 Aliidongia sp. | reverse complement strand
TCCGGACGTTCAGGCGCGCTGGTATTTCCGCCTGAAGAACGAGTTCGTCCGCGCCCAGGAAGAGAACCGGCCGTTCGAGAACCCGATCAAGCCGCGCACGCTCCAATGGCGTAGCTGACCGGGCCTATTCCTCCGTCGCTGCCGGCGGCTCCTGGTCAGCGGGGATACCGGCGAAATGGCGATAGATCGCCATCGCCCGGTTCTCGAACGAGCCGATATGGGGACCGAACAGGCCGGTCAGCCCCAGACGGGTGCCGCCGACCGCCCAATAGGCCCATTCGTCGCCGCCGAGCCGCTGGAAGAAATAGGCCGAGCTCAAGTCGCCCGGCGCGAACAGGCGAATGAACAGGAAGCGGACGCTGCTGACATTGGTGACCGAGATGGAAAATCCGTCCGGCCCGCTCGACAGCACGTGCAGGCGATAGACGATCGCGTCGTTGCTCCGGTTTTCGCGCTGCTGGAAATAGAGATCCTGGCCCGGCTGGAACTCGGCCGGCGTGAAATCCGCCCGGGTTCGGCGTGTCTGCGGGTCGGTGATCGCTTCCGACCGTTCGATCAGCACCTGCCAGCGCTCGTCGCTGATCGACCAGTATTTCAGGCCGGCCATGCTGGAGAACCGGCCGAACTCGGCCAGCATCGCTTCCGCGCCGCCCGGGTGGCGGAAGCGGCCGGTCATGGCCAGCAGGGTCGAAAAGTCGAAATTGCGCCAGCCGAGGCAGGCCGGCGCCGGCGTCGCGCGCTCGAGTGCCTCGCCGCGCCAGACCGCGAACACCGGCGGTCCGTCCTGCACCGGCACGGCCGGCGATGCCGCGAGGCCGGCGCAGGGCGGGACCGGCACGCCGGCGGCCGAAGCGCCGATCGGCAAGCAGTAGAGGATCAGGACCAGGAGGAGCGCGCGTAGACGGCACCTCCCGATCCAGACCCGGTTCCGGAACGCCAGGATCAGCCTGTCACCGCTTTGGCGACATGCCGAAGCTCAATGATGGCCCCCACCGCCGCTCGGCCGCTCGCCGCGCGCCCGCCGGACCATCTCGGCGATCTCGCCGACGACGCCCTTGCGGAAGGTCAGCACGCAGACCACGAAGATCACGCCCTGGATGACCGTCACCCACGAGCCAAACTGGGCCAGGTAATTCTCCATCGTCACCAGGATGAAGGCGCCGACCAGGGGGCCGAATACCGTGCCGACGCCGCCGACCAGCGTCATCAGCACGACCTGCCCCGACATGCGCCAATCGACGTCGGTCAGCGACGCCAGCTGGAACACCAGCGCCTTCAACGAGCCGGCCAGGCCGGCCAGCGAGGCCGAAAGCGTGAAAGCCAGCAGCTTGTAGTGGTCGACCCGATAGCCCAGCGAGATGGCGCGCGGCTCGTTCTCGCGGATCGCCTTCAGCACCTGGCCGAAGGGCGAATGGATTGTCCGGTAGATCAGCCAGAAGACCGCGATGAAAATCACCAGCACGAAATAATACATGGTGAAGGTATCGGACAGGTCGAGCAGGCCGAGGAGCTTGCCGCGCGGCACAGCCTGGATGCCGTCCTCGCCATGGGTGAATTTCGCTTCGAGCGCCACGAAATAGATCATCTGGGCCAGCGCCAGCGTCACCATGGCGAAATAGATGCCCTGACGCCGGATGGCGAGCCAGCCGAACGCGGCGCCCATGATGGCCGCGACCGCCGTGCCGGCGATCAGGCCCAGTTCCGGCGGCCAGCCCAGCACCTTCACCACGTGGGCCGCGATATAGGCGGCACCGCCGAAGAAGGCGGCATGGCCGAAGGACAAGAGCCCGCCGTAGCCCAGGAGCAGATTGAACGCCGAGGCGAACAGCGCGAAGCACAGCGCCTTCATCAGGAAGATCGGATAGAGCCCGAACGGCGCCGCGATCGCGAGCACCAGGAGGGCCACGAGCCCGACCCGGGTCAGGTTGCTGGTGCCGGCCACGGCAGTGGGCGCTGGAATGTTCACGCTGCTCATCACGCTGCCTTCCCGAACAGGCCGGCGGGCTTCACCAGCAGCACGATCGCCATGACCACGAAGATCACCGTATTGGACGCCTCCGGATAGAACACCTTGGTCATGCCCTCGATGATGCCGAGCCCGAAGCCGCTGATCACGGCGCCGACGATCGAGCCCATGCCGCCGATGACCACGACCGCGAACACGACGATGATGATGTCGGAACCCATGAGCGGGCTCACGTGATAGATCGGCGCCGCCAGCACGCCGGCCATGGCGGCGAGCGCCACGCCGAAGCCGTAGGTGAGCGTGATCATACGCGGCACGTTGATGCCGAACGCCTGGACCAGCTTCGGATTTTCCGTCGCGGCGCGCAGGTAGGAGCCGAGCTTGGTCCGCTCGATCGCGAACCAGGTGCCGAAGCAGATGATGAGCGAGGCCGCCACGACCCAGCCGCGGTAGGTCGGCAGGAACATGAAGCCCAGATTGTTGCCGCCCTTCAGCAGGTCCGGCACCGCATCGTACGCCTGGCCCGAAACGCCATAGTAGTTACGGAACAGGCCTTCGATGATCAGCGCCATGCCGAAGGTCAAGAGCAGCCCGTAGAGATGGTCGAGCTTGTAGATCCGGTGCAGGAACGCCTTTTCCAGCAGCACGCCGAAGGCCCCGACCACGATCGGGCTCAGGATCAGCGCCGGCCAATAGCCGATGCCGAGATATTCCAGCATCAGCCAAGCGCCGAACGCCCCCATCATGTAGAGCGCGCCATGGGCGAAATTGATGATGTTCAGCAAGCCGAAGATGACCGCGAGCCCAAGGCTGAGCATGGCGTAAAAGGCGCCGTTGATCAGGCCCAGCAACAGCTGGCCGAACAGCACCTGCGGCGGAATGCCAAGCAATGGAATCACGTACATGGATCGAGCGTCCTACCTCGACGATCTGAAGCGAGTGCGCGGCCCCGCGCGGAAGGCGGAGCCGCGCTGTTAGATCAGCCCTTCTTCACGAGCGGGCATGCGCTCTCGGCGAGCGGGCGCGTGACTTCGGCAGCCGGGATCTGGCGGATCAGCTTATAATAATCCCACGGACCCTTCGACTCCTCCGGCTTCTTCACTTCGAACAGATACATGTCGCGGACGACCTTGCCGTCCTCGCGCAGCTGGCCGTTCTTGGTCATGAAGTCGTTGACCGGATTGGCCCGCATCGCCGCCATCACCTTGTCGGCGTCGGTCGAACCCGCGGCCTTGACGCCTTCGAGATAATGCTTGGCCGCGCCATAGAGGCCGGCCTGCACCATCGTCGGTTCCTTCTTGTTGCGGTCGAAGAAGCGCTTCGAGAAGGCGCGGGTCTCGTCGTTCAGGTCCCAGTAGAACGACTCGGTCATCTCCAGCCCCTGCGCGGTCTTGAGCCCGAGCGAATTGACGTCGGACAGGAACACCAGCAGGCCGGCGAGCTTCTGGCCGCCTGAAGTGATGCCGAACTCGGCCGCCTGCTTGATCGAGGTGACCGTGTCACCGCCGGCATTGGCGAGGCCGATGACCTTGGCCTTCGACGCCTGGGCCTGCAGCAGGAAGGACGAGAAGTCCGGAGTGGCGAGCGGGGTACGCACTTCGCCCAGCACCTTGCCGCCGTTCGCGGTCACGACCGCCGCGGTGTCACGCTCGAGCGCCTGGCCGAACGCGTAGTCGGCGGTCAGGAAGAACCAGCTGTCGCCGCCCGACTTGGTGATGGCAGCACCCGTGCCCTTGGCGAGACCGTAGGTGTCGTAGGTCCAATGGACGCCGGTCGGCGAGCACTTGGCGTTGGTCAGGTCGGACGCGGCCGGGCCGGAGAACATGACGACCTTGTGCTTCTCGCGCGCCACTTCCTGCACGGCGAGCGCCACGCCGGAATTCGGCACGTCGAAGATCGCGTCGACATGATCCTGGTCGTACCACTGACGCGCGATCGAGGTGCCGACGTCGGGCTTGTTCTGGTGATCGGCCGAGACGAGCTCAATCTTGTTGCCGTTGATGGCACCGCCGGCATCCTCGACCGCCATGCGGACCGCATCGACGCCGCCCGGGCCCGACAGGTCGGTATAGACGCCGGACTGGTCGTTCAGCACGCCCAGCTTGATGGTCTCGGCCGAGGCCGACATGGCGAAGCCCGACGCGAGCGCGGTCGCCGCGAGCAGTGCCGAAATTCCCTTAAGACGCATGCCTGTTTCTCCCCCTAAACGGCTGATTATGTGCTTCCCGCCGGCCTTAGCGGCCCGCGGGTCAAACGCCCAGATATGCGTGCAGCTTGTCCGCGTTCGCCGCGATCTCGCTGTTCTTGATCATATCGATGACCGTGCCGTGCTCGACCACGTAATGGCGGTCGGCGACGGTCGAGGCGAATCGGAAATTCTGCTCGACCAGCAGAATGGTGAACCCCTTGGCCTTCAAGGTCCGGATCACCTCGCCGATGCGCTGGACGATGACCGGGGCCAAGCCCTCGCTCGGCTCGTCGAACAGCAGGAGTGTCGCGCCGGTGCGCAGAATCCGGCCGATCGCCAGCATCTGCTGCTCGCCGCCCGACAGCTTGGTCCCTGGGCTTTTGCGCCGTTCCAGAAGGTTCGGGAAAATCTCGTAGATTTCCGGCACCGTCATGCCGCCCGGCCGGACGATCGGCGGCAGCATCAGGTTTTCCTCGACCGACAGGCTCGCGAAGATGCCGCGCTCCTCCGGGCAATAGGCGATGCCGTGCTTCGCGATCTTGTTGGATGCGAGCCCGCACATCTCGGCGCCTTCGAACTGGATCGAGCCCCGCGAGCGGCCGAGCATGCCCATGATCGCGCGCAGCGTCGTGGTCTTGCCGGCGCCGTTGCGCCCGAGCAGGGTCACGACCTCGCCCTGGCGGATCTCGAAATTCATGCCGTGGAGAATATGCGACTCGCCGTACCAGCCGTTGAGGTCGGCGACCTTGAGCAGCGTCGTCGTTGCGGCAGATGCGTCAGGCATGCCCCGTCCCCACATAGGCTTCGATCACGGCGGGATTGGCCGAAACCTCGGCATAGACGCCCTCGGCCAGGATCTCACCGCGCGCCAGCACGGTGATGCGGTCCGAGAGATCCGCGACGACCGACAGGTTGTGTTCGACCATCAGGACGGTGCGATCCTTGGCCACGCTCTTGATGAGTGCTGCGATGCGACCGATGTCCTCGGTGCCGAGACCGGCCATCGGCTCGTCAAGCAGCAGCATCTCGGGATCGAGCGCCAGCGTGGTTGCGATCTCGAGCGCCCGCTTGCGGCCATAGGCGAGTTCGCCTGCGTCGTGCTTGATGAAATCCTGCAGGCCCACGGCGTAGACCAATTCCTCGGCCCGCTCGTTCAGTTGGTCGAGAACCGACTGGCTGCGCCAGAAATGGAAGGAATTGCCAAGCGGCCGCTGCAGGGCGACGCGGACATTCTCGCGCACGGACAGATTCGGGAACACGGCCGAGATCTGGAACGAGCGCACCATGCCGCGTCGCGCGACGTCGGCCGGCTTGACCCAGGTCACGTCCTCACCCTTGAAGGTGATGCTGCCCTTGGTCGGCGTCAGGAATTTGGTGAGAAGGTTGAAGACCGTGGTCTTGCCGGCGCCATTGGGACCGATCAGCGCATGAATCGTCCCGCGGCGCACCTTGAGATTCACACCCTTGACGGCCGTGAATCCCAGAAAGTCCTTGGTCAACCCTTGGGTCTCTAGGATGTTGTCGCTCACGCCCCTGGCGCCCTCCCCCAAAAAACACCGACTCGAACTGTTTTGTTGTTCCATTGTTGCGCGGATGAACCGCCAGCGGAAGCTATCGAAACGTGCCTCCGAACACAAGCGCTTGCCGCACTGCCGAAAGAGCGATCGTCATGGCATTATCCGAAAGACCCGGCGCGGCCCTGCACCCCTTGCGTTTGCTCCGCCCCGACCTTCAACTAACGTCTTCAGCCGATCTGAGGAATCCCGAGGCATGACCCCACCTGCATCGACCGGTTCCGTCCCACCGGGGACGGGTCTTCTGGATGAGATCTCGTTCGACCCGGCCGGGCTCGTTCCGGTCATCGCGCAGCAGCATGACACGGGCGAGGTCCTGATGGTCGCCTGGATGAACCGGGACGCCGTCCTGGAAACGCTCGCGACCGGCCGGGTCTGCTACTGGTCGCGCTCGCGCGGCGCGCTCTGGCGCAAGGGCGAGACCTCCGGCCAGGTCCAGCGCCTGGTCGAACTGCGGCTCGATTGCGATGGCGACACGATGCTGGCGCTGGTCGACCAGACCGGAGTCGCGTGCCACACCGGCCGGCGCTCCTGCTTCTTTCGCGCGGCGCGGGATGGCGATTGGCAGGTCATCTCCGCCGTCGAGACGTCGCCCGAGGAGCTTTACCGCGAGCGCTGATCTGCGCTCGCGCTTGCAAGGAGACCGCGATGCGCCTGCTCATCGCCATGATGAAGCACGAGACCAACAGCTTCTCGCCGATCGCGACTCCCTGGCAGCGCTTCGTCGACTGGGGCGCGTTCCACGGCGCCGAAGTGGTGCGGGCCTATCGCGGCACCGCCATGCCGATCGGATCCTATATCGATCTCGCCGAGGCGGCGGGCGCCGAGATCGTGAGCCCGATCGCGGCCGAAGCCATGCCGAGCGGCATCGTCTCGGCCGACGCCTACCGGCGCTTGACCGATCCGATCCTGGAGGCCGTCGCCAAGGGCGGCCTCGATGCGGCGATGCTCGATCTGCACGGCGCCATGGTCGCCGAGGAGATCCCGGACGGTGAAGGCACGCTGCTGGAGCGGATCCGCGCCCTCGCCCCCGGCCTGCCGATCGCCGTCACCTGTGACCTGCACGCCAACCTGACCGAACGCATGGTCGCCAACTGCACGGCGCTCATCGGCTACAAGACCTACCCCCATGTCGACATGCATCTGGTCGGCCGGCAGGTCGGCCGCATCCTGCTCGACGCGCTCGACGGCAAGGTCAAGCCGGTCATGGCCTGGGGCCACCGGCCGATTCTGGCGCAGACCCTGCGCATGGGCACCGATGACGAACCGATGAAGGGCCTGGTCGAGGCCGCGCGCGCCGCAGAGCACGGGCCGATCCTGGCCGCGACGGTGTTCGGCGGCTTCCCGCTCGCCGACATGCCCGACGCCGGCCTGTCGGCGATCGTCGTCGCCGACGGCGACCAGATCGCGGCGGGCGAAGCCCGCGACACTCTGCTCGACCAGGCCTGGCGCGAGAAGGAGGAGTTCGTCTATCGGCACGAGCCGCTCGCCGACGCGATCGGCCGCGCCCGGAAGATCGAGCAGGGTCCCGTGCTGCTGCTCGACCATGCCGACAATTGCGGTTCGGGCGGGACCCAGGACGTCATGAAAGTGATCGAGGAAGTGTTGCGACAGGACCTGCCCGACGTCG
The DNA here is from genome assembly GCA_035310205.1 of Aliidongia sp. Classification (GTDB taxonomy): domain Bacteria; phylum Pseudomonadota; class Alphaproteobacteria; order ATCC43930; family CGMCC-115725; genus Aliidongia. The sequence continues at coordinate 5,173 of DATGEK010000031.1, read as the reverse complement.
CGGTCGCCGCCGTGTGGGATCCGGCCGCGGTCGAGGAGATGGCCCGCGCCGGCGTCGGCAGCACGGTGACCCTGCCGCTGGGCGGCAAGACCGACATGCCGTCGATCGGGCTCTCCGGCGCGCCGCTCACGGTTACCGGCAAGGTCAAGCTCGTGTCGGACGGTGAATGGGTCTGCCGCGGCCCGATGTACACGGGCGTTACCGTCAAGATGGGCAAGACCGCGGTGCTGCAGATCGGCTCGGTCGAGATCGTCGTCGTCTCGCGCCATCACGAACCCTGGGACCTGGGCGTCTTCACCTCGGTCGGCATCGACCCGACGGCCAAGCGCTATCTCGTGCTGAAGTCCCGCATCCACTACCGCGCGGGCTTTCAGCCGATCGGCAAGGCGACCATCACGTGCGACGGCGATGGCGTCACCACCTCCGACAACAACCTGCTCTCCTTCCGGCACCTGCGCCGGCCGATCTTTCCGCTCGACCGGCCGAATGAGTGGTCCGCGTCCTGAGATCCCGCCGGACTACTGCTCCGCCGGACAGACCAGATTGGCCTTGACCGCCTCGAGCGTGCTCGCGTCCAGGCTGCGGGTGGTGCAGGAGGCATTGTAGCTTTCGGTCTGCGCATTGTAGCGCGCGACCAGCTGCTGCAGGCGGGGCGTGAGGTCGTAGGTGAAAGCCGCCATGGTCTTCTCGCGCGTCTCGACCAGCCGACGATAAGCTTCTACCTGATCGGGCTGGTTCACATCGACGTTCGTCCTGCTTTCGGCGAGCTGCTTGTCGAGAGCCGCGATCTGATCCTGGGTCTCCTGATGCTGCTTGGTCTCGGCATCGACCTGGGCGCCGAGCGTCGTCACGCTCTCATGCGCGCAGAGGCAATAACGGATCTCGTTCGGATCGGTGACCGGTCCGGTCCCGGGTAGCGGCGTCTGCAAAGCCCCGGCCGATTGGGCAATAGCCGGGCCGGCGGCAAGGGCCGAAAGGGCTGCGGCGACGAACAAAATGGCGGGGCGTGCCATGAGCTTGGATCCTCCTGCGAAGTGCACGGCGGCGATGGCGTGCGCGGCCATTGTAGGAACGCCCGAGGCCCGAAACCATTGCATGCATGTCGCACCGGCCGCCGACACCGTACGCGGGCAAAGAAAAGGCAATTATATACTTTACACACCCAACCACTAGGCGTAGGATTTGGGCATAGAACAGCGAGGCTGTCATGTCCTTCCTCTCCAAGCCCTACTTCCACGATGAAGCCGCCGCAATCGCCAAGTTGGAAAGCGTGCTGTGGAACGGCGAGCCGGTTTGCCCGCATTGCGGCGGCATCGGCAAGTGCTACGAGATCAAGGGCACGAAGACCCGCGCCGGCCTCCGCAAGTGCGGTCATTGCCGTAAGCAGTTTACCGTCAAGGTCGGCACCGTGTTCGAGCAAAGCCACATTCCGCTGCACAAGTGGCTCCAAGCCACCTACCTGATGTGCGCGTCGAAGAAGGGCATCAGCTCGCACCAACTCCACCGCACGCTTGAGATTACCTACAAGTCGGCCTGGTTCATGTCGCACCGTCTGCGCGAAGCCATGCGCCTTGAGCCGGAGACGCCGGCCGGCGGCGGCGGCGGCATCGTCGAAGTCGATGAGACGTTCATCGGCATGAAGGAAGGCGCTACCAAGCGCCGTGGCTATGCTCACAAGAACGCGGTCCTGACGCTCATCACTCGCAAGGGCATCGCTCGTTCGTTCCATGTCGACGGCACGAGCGCCAAGGATCTGGTTCCGATCCTCAAGGCCAATATCGCCCGCGACAGCCAGATCATGACCGACGAAGCCGGGCAGTACGCTCACCTCGCCAAGCACTTCGCCTCGCATGAAGTCGTGAAGCACGGCTCGTCCGAGTATGTTCGCGGGAACGCGCACACCAACACGGTCGAGGGCTTCTACAGCATCTTCAAGCGCGGCATGAAGGGCATCTACCAGCATTGCTCCGAGAAACACCTGCACCGCTACGTCGTGGAGTTCGACTTCCGCTACAACAACCGCGTCGCGCTCGGCGTCGATGACGAAGGGCGCTTCACCAATGCGCTCAAGGGCATCGTCGGCAAGCGCCTGACCTATCGGCGGACTGACGAGCGGCCGCACCAGTAAGCCGGTACTCACTCGCGACCAGTTCCGCGAGATGCTGATCGCGGTCGATTGGGCCGTGTGGTTCGAGACTCGCGAGACGGGCGAGTGATAGCGTAACGACACTAGAGAGATAGGGGCGCATCTTGATGCAAGTTTCAGGCGTTCAGAAGATCATTGCGGGGGGTCTCCTGTCGGGGACAGCCTTGGATTTCCTCCCCAAGGAGCCGCCGCCCGGCACACGTCAGCCCACCCCCACCACGAACAAGCCGCCGAGACCACAACCTAGGCCGCCGAGACCACTACCTAGGCCGCGCCTGCGGCGCGAGCAACAGTAACGGTGATCGCGGCTATCGCCCCAGCACATGGTGCCAGTACGCAGCACCAAAGCCCGGTACGGAGCGCCCTCGCCTTTGCGGCGAGGGCAGCTTCATTACGATCAATACAGCGTTGAAGCGCCTCACAATGCTCGCCCAGCGAGACCCGTAGCGGCCGACTCAGATCCTCGGGAGTGAACCATGAATCTGGATGATTGCCCACGAAGTGGAAATTAATCGGCCTCGTCGCATAGGCCGCATTGGCGGCTCCAGTCACCAGGACGATTCCCGCTATTGTAGCAGCCCACCCGAGCACTGTATTCGACGCTGCGCCCGACGTCAGCAGAGTGAGACCGCCACCGATCAGTCCTGTCGACACCGTTGCCATCGTGCCGGTCAGGCTGAATGCTCGCTGATCCCCCGCGATCGACGATTGCAACTGAGCCGACATAAACGCTTCAGCTTGCCGAACGATCTCCTTCACGATTCCATCGTCGACCGCAGCCCAGTCGAACTTCTCGGGGACGTTGGATGCGTCATTCATTTTGCCCTATCCTCTAGGGTTGAACGGGAGGAGAACGGTGCCGCAACTCCACGTTATATGTAAAAATAACCTGCACGTCACAAGGGTTGGCCCAGATACCTACGAAAGCGGGTATTGGCCAATATCGGAGAACGACGCAAAGCGATTGGTCGGCGGTACACCTTGCCTGCACGACACCAAGGCCGAACGCTCCCGCTTTGGAGGCAGCGTCGAAAGTTTCCGGCATGCGGGAGCGGAGTGGCCGCAGCATCCGGAGCGCATGATCTTTGTCTTCCGGGCGACGCTCGATGGGCGCGGCCGGCGGTGGCAAGGTCGGGACAATCCGATGGACTGGGTTGGCGGTGTGATTGACGACTAGTGAGAGAGGATGGCGTGCCGCATCGGCGGAATAAAAAGCATGCTTTCCATGACGCGCCCCGCCTCGGACCAACCGGCCTCTTCCGTCGATATAGCGACGGTCTTTCCGGGATCGTCCTGCTTGCCCTCCGTCATCACAACTAGAGTGCGTTGCCATGGCCGACCGGAAGAAACCTATGCAGCTTGAGGAAGAGACTCAACGATTCTTCTACGCTTTGGGTTGGGCGATATCCCGTTGGTCAAAAGTCGAGGATCTTCTAGCTTTTCTGTTCGCGTTTTTGACTTCAGGAAACGCCCATTCGCATGCCGCCAAAGCGGCGTACTACGCTGCGATCAATTTCAACGTCAAACTAGAGATGACCCAATGCGCTAGCGTCTGGGCGCTCGATAGCCAGTTCAAAGACGAATGGAAAACCCTTCACAATCGAATCGGCAGGAAATCCAAACGCCGTAACATATTGGTGCACTATGTGGCAGTGAGAACCGAACCGGTTCCATCGGACGGCTGCCATATTCACCTAACTCCAAGCCTGGGCGATGTGAACGCCCTGGCCGAATACACCAGTTCGCCGCCGACCTTGAATTTCAAGGAGATCGAGGAGGTTGGCGATGTATTTGAAGCCTTGGCCGCCGAGCTTGGCCGATTCTGCATCAAGGTTGGCGCCCTACAGCCAGTGCAGCCTCGAGAATCTCTCTAACGGCCTCGCCGTATAGCGCCACCGAATATGGCGAGCAGGGGACTGCCGAGTCTGCCAAGGCCTGGATCCCAGCCGCTATCATCGCAGGCGTGATTACAACTCCCGCCGCTCCATCGCGGTCCTGCGCATCGTCGGCCTTGGATGTGGTGCCCATCACGCTTATCCTACTCTCAGAACCGAGTGAGGTAGCCGCTATGGCCGTAAAGCCAGCACCCAAGCCAGATGACCGGGACCAGCGACAGAAGTTCATCGATACGGCCCGAGAACTGGGCTGCAACGAGGACGAGGCCGCGTTTGAGGAAGCGCTGAAGAAGATCGCTCCGCACAAGCCAGAAACCGAGAAGCCGCGCCGCGACTGACCGGCCGACAAGACCAGGCATGACCATCGTGAGCCGTGCTAGGTCCTGTGCGATGCTGGGACGGTCATCGCAGGTTAGAAAGAGGGCCGAACCCACATGCATGAAGATATTCTCGAAATCGAGCGCGACCCTGCGTTCGAGATCAAACTGCGGCGCATCGAAATGCCCGAGTCAGAGAATGATGTCGACCCAGGCGGCAACCCCCGGCACGGCTTTATCTTCGAAGCGCGTCTCGGAGTAGACGACGGGTTTTTCACTATCCCTATAACGATGGCTCAACCGGAGGCGACGCCTCTGACTGAATTGCAGAGTCAGGCTTGGCTAGAGCTTTACGCAATTCTCGCGCAACTTGCCGAAGTGGCGCGCGAAAAGGCGGACGCTCGGCGCTTGGTATTTCCGACAAGGGCCGGCGCGTGACCATAGCCGAACTCCATGAAAGCCGCGTAGCGATACCCGCCGCATCCACACATTTCGTGCTGGGTTTGCGAAGTACATAATCCCCAAAGAAAAAGGGCCCCCGAAACCGGGGGCCCTCTTCCGTAGGCTTTCGCCTCGACGCTGCTTAGCGGAGCAGGCTGAGGATCGAGGAGTTCTGCGTACCGGTGACCGACAGCGACTGGATGCCGATCTGCTGGCGGAGCGTCAGGGCCTGCGAGTTCGCCGCCTCGACGTTGAGGTCGGCGAGCGTCAGCTTGTCACCACCGCCCGACAGGGTCGCCGAGTAGTTGGCGCTGAAGGACGAACGGGCCTGCAGGATGTTGACGTTCGTGCCGAGAGCCGCGGTCAAGGCGCTG
>DATGEK010000030.1:0-3526 GCA_035310205.1 Aliidongia sp. | reverse complement strand
CTGCCCAAGAACATCCTGATGATCGGCCCGACCGGCGTCGGCAAGACCGAGATCGCCCGCCGCCTGGCCCGCCTGGCCCAGGCGCCGTTCCTCAAGGTCGAGGCGACCAAATTCACCGAGGTCGGCTATGTCGGCCGCGATGTCGAGCAGATCGTGCGCGATCTGGTCGAGAGCGCCATCGCCATGACCCGCGAGCGCCTCAGGAAGCAGGTCACCGCCAAGGCCGAGATGGCGGCCGAGGAGCGCGTCATCGACGCGCTGGTCGGCGAGCATGCATCGGCCGAGACCCGTCAGAAATTCAGGAAGCAATTGCGCGAAGGCTCGCTCAACGAGCGCGAGATCGAGCTGCAGGTGGCCGACAGCGGCGGCATGCCGACCTTCGAGATTCCCGGCATGCCGGGCGCCCAGGTCGGCATGGTCAATCTCGGCGACATGTTCGGCAAGGCCTTTGGCGGCCGTACCAAGCCGCGCAAGATGACCGTCGAGGACAGCTACACCTTGTTGCTGGCCGAAGAGAGCGACAAGCTGCTCGACCAGGATATGGTGGTGAAGCAGGCGGTCGCCGCGGTCGAGGATAACGGCATCGTCTTCCTCGATGAAATCGATAAAATTTGCGCCCGCTCCGGCGAATGGAAGGGCGGCGATGTCAGCCGCGAGGGCGTGCAGCGCGATCTGCTGCCGCTGATCGAGGGCACCACGGTCAACACCAAATACGGCCCGGTGAAGACCGACCATATCCTGTTCATCGCCTCGGGCGCCTTCCATGTCGCCAAGCCGTCCGACCTGCTGCCGGAATTGCAGGGCCGCCTGCCGATCCGCGTCGAATTGCAGGCCCTGTCGCGCGACGACATGGTCCGTATCCTGACCGAGCCGGAAGCCAGCCTGATCAAGCAATACAAGGCCTTGATGAAGACCGAGGAGGTCGAGCTCGACTTCACCCCGGAAGCCATCGAGGCCCTGGCCGACCTCGCCGCCGAGATCAATCGCGGCATCGAGAATATCGGTGCCCGGCGCCTGCATACGGTGCTCGAGCGGCTGCTGGAAGAAATCAGCTTCTCGGCCACCGACCGCGCCGGGTCGACCGTCGTGGTCGACGCTGCCTTGGTCCGCGAACGGGTGGGCGAACTGGCCAAGAACGCCGATCTGTCGAAGTTCATTCTCTGACGGGCTCGATGCCCTGTTCGCCGAATTGAGTCAGCGACCGTTGAGCAGGTCGAGCAGGGCGTGGAGCTGCTCATCGGACAGATTGCCGATGCGCAGCGCCAGCTGGTTGGCCAGCAGCGTCGCGGCCGGCGACAAGCCGGCGGTATCCAGGGTCACCTTCGGATGCGACAGGCGGGCCAGTTCCTTGAGCTCCTCGGCCTCGTCCCAGATTACATTGAAATAGCCGAGGATCTGCATCACCAAGCCGGGGCTGGGCCGGCCGCGATGGCCGTGTTCCAGCGCCGAGAGATAGGCCGAGGACAGATGCAGATCCTCGGCCATCTGCTTGAGGCTGATGCCGCGCTGGCGGCGCAGCTGGCGCAATTTATCCCCGAACGGCGTCATCGGCGCCTCTGCAGCAATACATAGAGCGCGCCGGCGCCGCCATGTTTGGGCTGGGCATTGGTCACCGCCAGCACCGGCGGTTTCCACGCATCGAGCCACAAAGGCACTTCATGTTTGAGGCGGCTCGGCCGGTCGGGGCCGCCTTTGCCGGTGATCACCAGCAGGCAGCGCTTGCCGGCGGCCGCCTGGATCTCGACGAAGCGTCTCAACGCACCGTGCGCCACCTGCACGGTCATGCCATGCAGGTCGATCACCGCCTCGACCTTGCGTTCGCCGCGGCTCAATTGCTTGAGGGTCTGGCTGTCGAGTCCGTTGGGTTTGCGAGCCGGCGCGGGCAGGGGCGGCGGCTCGGCCGGCACCGCGGCGAGGACCGGCGCGGGCGGGGGAGGCGGCTCCTCGATCGGCGGCTGGGGTTTGTAGGGCGTCACGCTCTTCATCGCCGCTCGCCACAGCCGGACCTCCTCGGCGGTGAGGCTGCGCGTCCGCCGCATGGTCAGCCCGCCGGGTCGAGAGCGGGCTGGGCTTCGGCCACCGGGCCCGAGCGCTGGGCCGGCAGCAAGACATAATAGGCGCCATGGCCATTCATCCGGCCGGCCTTGTCGAAGGCGGCCTCGCCGCTGCCCCAGAAGATGTCGGCCCGCACCGCGCCCTTGATGGCTCGTCCCGTATCCTGCGCCACCATCAGCTTTTGCAGCCGTACCCCGTCGGGATCGGTGGTGTCGAGCCAGACCGGCACGCCGAGCGGGACGAATTTCGGGTCGACGGCGATGCTGCGCCCCGCCGTCAGCGGCACGGTGAAGGCGCCGACCGGACCTTCGCCGCTCAGCAGGCGGAAAAAAACATAGCGCTCATTCTCGGCCATCAGCGCCGGCGCCTCGGCCGGATGCGCCTTCAGCCAGGCGCGGATCGCCGGCATGGTGGCGGCGCCGGGCTCCAGCTTGCCATGGGCAGCGAGAATCTTGCCGAGGCCGAGGAATTCCTTGCCGTTATTGCCGGCATAGGCGACGCGCTGCACCGAGCCGTCATCCAGCAGCACCCGCCCCGAGCCTTGAATCTGTAGAATATGCAGATCGACCGGATCGTCGACCCACAGAATCGGCTGGGCCTTGCCGTCGAGCGCGCCGGCCTCGATCTGGGCGCGGGTCGGCGCGGTATCGGCCGGCGGATCGGCGGCCCAGCCGGCCGGGCGGCCCAGCAGGGCGATATGGTATTTCGCGCTTTTCTTGCGCGAGCCATGCAGCTCCGCCTCGTAATAGCCGGTGAAACGGCCGTCATCGCCGTGCCCGTTGCCGATGCGGAAAGGCTGGAACCAGTCCTGCAGATAACCGCGCAACGCCACCTCGTCGTCGAGCTTGACCCAGCGCAGCGCGCCGCACGGGCCGCTCCAATCGCCGGCGACACCGCCGGCCCCGTCATTGCCGACCGGCTGGCCGGTCGGCAGCTGGGTCAGGCGATCGCAGCTCTTGCGCAGCGCGGGAACCGCTTCGGCCAGGCGATCGGTGTCCCAGCCGGGCAATTGGCGGAAGGAGACGGGGATATAACTGAGCCGGTCGGGCGGCGGCGGGGCGCCGGGAGCGCTGACGGGCGGCGGGGCAGTCTTGTTTGCGCAAGCGGCCAGCAGCAGCGCCGCCGCCAGGACCAGACAGGCCCGGCGCATCAGTGTTCCGCGGTGCCGGTGGCGACCAGGCGCCAATTGGGATCCTTGGACGACACGTCGCGGGCGAACCGCCACAGATCGATCAACCGCACCTCTTCGCCGGACGGGCTGCGCTGTTCGCTGACGAAGCGCACGGCGATCTCGGCCATGCGGCCCTCGAGCCGGGCCTCGTCGAAGGTGGCCGAGACGATGCGCACCAGTTCGGAGCCGTGCTCGTCGCGGCCGCCGCCGCGCTGGTCGATGGCGGCGGAGAAATCGGCGAAGACCGTATCGGAGAGCAGGGGCCGCAGCGCCGCCTTGTCTCCGGCGGCGAAGGCCTTG
>DATGEK010000029.1:0-18733 GCA_035310205.1 Aliidongia sp. | reverse complement strand
CTTGAGATTGGTCGGGATGATGCTTTGCACGTTCAGCAGGACCTCGTAGGCGGTCGTGTGCTGATAGAGCGCCTCAGCCTCGAACGCGTCGACCATGGCCAGGAGCTTTTTCGGCTTCAGACGGTCGCGCGGGCCTCGAAGCCGGTCGAGCCGTCGTCGGTTGCGGCGGTCCGATCGACCGCGCTGACGGATGCCGCGGCCGGCCCGCGCGCACAGGCGGCGGCCAGGCTTTCCAGCGCGTCGGCACCGCCGATCGCCAGGATCTCGACCGAGCCGTCGCGCCGGTTGCGGACCCAGCCGACCAGGCCCAGGGCCCTGGCCGTGCCGACGGTCCACCAGCGGTAGCCGACGCCCTGAACCCGTCCCGAGACGATGAGATGCAGGGCGTCGCGGCTCATCGCCCTACTCGAACTCGATGATGATCTGGTCGACGGCCAGGCTCTCGCGCGTCGCGGCCGCGATCTTCTTGACCTTGCCGTCACGCTCGGCCCGGAGCACGTTCTCCATCTTCATGGCCTCGACCACCGCCAGTTCCTCGCCGGCCTTGACCTCCTGGCCTTCCTTGACCGCAACCGAGACCAGCAGGCCCGGCATCGGCGACAGGAGGAATTTCGACAGGTCCGGCGGCGTCTTGACCGGCATCAGCCCGGCGAGCGCACCGACCGCCCGGCTGACCACGCGCATCTCGGTCGCGGCACCGGCCCGGAACAGCGTCAGCGCCGTGCCGGCCCGGTCGATTTGCAGGGTCACGCCGGCGCCGTCGATCTTGGCCTCGAACAGGCCGGTCCCGGGCGTCCAGGCCGTCAGGATCTGCCGCGTATGGCCGTCGAGCGTCACCGCATAGACGCCATCCGCCCCGGCGGCGACATGGATCTGCCGGGCCTGGCGCGGCGGCGGGCCAACGAGCACAGTCCAGTCGGACGGCACCGCCGGCCGGTGCGCACCGCCGGCCGCGGCGAATTCCCGGGTGGTGATGAGATGCTGCGCAATCGCCGCGATCGACACCAGCTGGTCGGCGTCCTCGGTCGACAGGTCCGCGCCATGGAACCCGTCGGGGAACTCGGTCGCGATGAAATCGGTCGAGAGCCGCCCCGAGGCGAAGCGCTCGCGCCCCATGATCGCCGCCAGGAAGCCGATGTTGTGATTGACGCCGCGGATGGCGAAGGCATCGAGCGCCTGGGCCATGCGATGGGTCGCCTCGACGCGAGTGGCCCCATAGGTCACCAGCTTGGCGATCATCGGATCGTAGAACATGGTGATCTCAGCGCCCTCATAGACGCCGGTATCGACGCGCACGCCGGCACCCGTCGGCGGCCGGTAGCGGGTCAGCCGGCCGATCGACGGCACGAAGCCGCGGATCGGATCCTCGGCATAGACGCGCGCCTCGATCGCGTGGCCGGTGAGCCTGACGTCGGCCTGGGTGATCGGCAGCTTTTCGCCGTTCGCCACCCGGATCATCAGCTCGACCAGATCGAGGCCGGTCACCTCCTCGGTCACCGGATGCTCGACCTGCAGCCGGGTGTTCATCTCCAGGAAGTAGAAATTGCGGTCGCGGTCGACGATGAACTCGACCGTGCCGGCCGAGCGGTACTCGACCGCCTTGGCCAGCGCCACGGCCTGGGCGCCCATGGCGGCGCGGGTCGCCTCGTCGAGAAAGGGCGACGGCGCCTCCTCGATCACCTTCTGGTGCCGGCGCTGGATCGAGCATTCGCGCTCGCCCAGGAAGATGACATTGCCATGGGCGTCGCCCATGACCTGGATCTCGATGTGGCGCGGCTCCTCGATGTATTTCTCGATGAACACGCGGTCGTCGCCGAAGGACGCGCGCGCCTCGTTGGTGGCCGAGCGGAATCCCTCCTTCGCCTCGGCGTCGTTCCGGGCGAGGCGCATGCCCTTGCCGCCGCCGCCGGCCGAGGCCTTGATCATCACCGGATAGCCGATCTCCTGGGCGATCTTCACCGCCTCGTCGCCGTCGGCGATCACGCCCATGTAGCCGGGCACGGTCGAGACGCCGGCCTGCTTGGCGAGCTTCTTCGATTCGATCTTGTCGCCCATCGCCGCGATGGCATGGGCACCCGGACCGATGAAGGCGATGCCGGCGGCGTCCAGCGCCGCGGCGAAGGCACGGTTTTCCGAGAGGAACCCGTAGCCCGGATGGACCGCCTCGGCGCCGGTCGCCTTGCACGCCTCGACGATGCGCTCGATCTTGAGATAACTCTCGGCCGCGGCCGAGCCGCCGATCGCGACCGCCTCATCGGCCTCGCGCACATGGAGCGCCATCGCGTCCGCGTCGGAATAGACCGCGACGGTCTTGATCCCCATGCGCTTGGCCGTGCGCATCACCCGGCAGGCGATCTCACCGCGATTGGCGATCAGGATCTTCTTGAACATGTCGGCTCCGGTCCCGGTTATTGCTTTTGGCTAGGGCCTTCCGGCCAGAGCCCCATAATGCGAGCGGCGTGAACGGCCAGGATCACGCCCCAGATCAGCAGCGGCCAAAGCACCACCAGATCCCGGGGCATCACCCACAGATTGACGAACACCAGCAGAACCGTCGCGGCGAAATAGGCGCCGAGATGGACGAGAAAACGGTTCAGCCGGCGGCGCCCTTCGACCTGGTTCACAGCGGAATGTTGTCGTGCTTCTTCGGCGGGTTCACGAGCTGCTTGTCCTTCAGCATGGCGAGCGAGCGGATGATGCGCCGACGGGTCGAGCGCGGCTGGATCACCTCGTCGATATAGCCGCGCGAGGCCGCCACGAACGGGTTCGCGAACTTCTCGCGATATTCCTCGGTCCGCGCCTCGATCTTGGCCGGGTCACCGATGTCGCCGCGGAAGATGATCTCGACAGCGCCCTTCGGACCCATCACCGCGATCTCCGCCGTCGGCCAGGCATAGTTCACGTCGCCCCTGAGATGCTTCGACGCCATAACGTCATAGGCGCCGCCATAGGCCTTGCGCGTGATCACCGTGACCTTGGGCACCGTCGCCTCGGCATAGGCATAGAGCAGCTTCGCACCATGCTTGATGATGCCGCCGAATTCCTGCGCCGTCCCCGGCAGGAAGCCCGGCACGTCGACGAAGGTCACGATCGGGATCTCGAAACAGTCGCAGAAGCGCACGAAGCGCGCTGCCTTCTTGGACGATTCGATATCGAGGCAGCCGGCCAGCACCATCGGCTGGTTGGCGACGAAGCCCACCGTCTGGCCGTCCAGGCGCCCGAATCCGGTAATGATGTTCTTGGCGTAGCCCGGCTGGATCTCGAAGAAATCGCCCTCGTCCACGACCTTCCGGATCAGCTCCATCATGTCGTAGGGCTTGTTCGGATTGGCCGGGATCAGCGTGTCGAGCGACAGGTCGACCCGGTCGATCGGATCGGTCGTCTCGTAGCGCGGTGCGCGCTCGCGGTTCGACGACGGCAGGAAGCCCATGAAGCGGCGGAGCTCCAGCAGCGCCTCGAGATCGTCCTCGAACGCCAGGTCGGCGACGCCCGACTTGGTCGTATGCGTGACGGCGCCGCCCAGTTCCTCCTGAGTCACCGTCTCGTGGGTCACAGTCTTGACCACGTCCGGGCCGGTCACGAACATGTAGGAACTGTCCTTCACCATGAAGATGAAGTCGGTCATGGCCGGCGAATAGACGGCACCGCCGGCGCAGGGCCCCATGATCAGCGAGATCTGCGGGATGACGCCCGAGGCCGTGACGTTGCGCTGGAACACCTCGGCATAGCCGCCGAGGCTGGCAACACCTTCCTGAATACGGGCGCCGCCCGAATCGTTGAGGCCGATGACCGGCGCCCCGACCTTCATCGCCTGATCCATGATCCGGCAGATCTTCTCGGCATGGGCCTCGGAGAGCGAGCCGCCGAACACGGTGAAATCCTGGCTGAACACGAAGACCAGCCGGCCGTTGATCGTGCCGTAGCCGGTGACCACGCCGTCGCCGGGGATCTTCTGATCGCCCATGCCGAAATCGGTCGAGCGATGCTCGACGAACATGCCCCATTCCTCGAACGAGCCTTCGTCGAGCAGCACGTCCAACCGTTCGCGCGCCGTGAGCTTGCCCTTCTTGTGCTGGGCCTCGACGCGCTTCACGCCGCCGCCGATCCGGGCGGCCTCGCGCTTTTCCTGTAACCGGCGGAAGATTTCCTGCATGGTCCCCGTACTGCTGACTTGGGAAGGGACGCCGCGAACGGGCGCGTCGCTTCGCATAGCACCATCCGCCGGATGACGCCAGCATCGGGCGTCGCTGGCCGGCCCGTCGCCCCCGGCAGGCGGAATGACGGCGAGCCGCGCCTGCCGCAATACGCCGTCCATCTCCGCGCTGCCACGCCCTCACGCTCGGATAACGAAAATCGTCATCCCCGCGCAGGCGGGGATCCAGGGCCACGCGCGAAATGCCTCCCGCCTTCGTCAAGGGTTTCCGCTGTCCGGAGAACCTTTGCTGCCACCCTGGATTCCCGCCTGCGCGGGAATGACGGTGGGGAAAGCTAGGCTTCCGCCCCGTTCGGCTCCGTGTTGGGCATGATCTCGTCCTGGGCGCGACCGAGCGCCGCCAGCGAGTCCTCGAGCATGCTGCCGTCGAGATTGAGCACCTGGCCCAGCCACAGCGCGTGCTTCAGGTGATCGTCGCGCGGACGGTCCGTGTTGGGGTGGACGACGATGGTCAGCCCCTGCCGATTCAGCATCAGCCAGGGCACCAGGGTCGAAAACAGCGCCACATCGAACGCGACCTGGTACATCGGCATCGGATGCGGCCCGACCGGCTGATCGCGCCAGCGGCCCACCTGGACCCGGAAGCGGGCGGCGATCTGTTCGCGCAGGACCGCCGCGCGCTCGCGCGCTTCCGGCCCGTCGAAATAGATATGCGCGTGATAGCTCTCGATCGCCCGGATCGGCATCGGCAGAGTCTGGTCGGTCATGAAGTTCCCCGCTCGTTATTCCGCCGGCGCCGCGGCCGGCCGGCCGCGCAGTTGCCGCCAGAGCGCCTGGAGCCGGAGCGACATGGTCCGGAGCGCCAGATGGATGACCGGCGTCGTGTACAGCGTCAGCATCTGCGAGACCATCAGCCCGCCGACGATCGAGATGCCGAGCGGCCGGCGCAGCTCCGACCCGGCGCCATGGCCGAGGGCCAGCGGCAGCGCACCGAAGATCGCGGCGATCGTCGTCATCATGATCGGCCGGAACCGCACCACGCAGGCCTGCAGGATCGCCTCTTCCGGCCCCCTGCCCTCGGCCTCGGCCTGGATGGCGAAATCCACCATCATGATGGCATTTTTCTTGACGATGCCGATCAGCAGGATGATGCCGATCAGCCCCATGACATCGAGATTGCTGCCGCAGGCCATCAGCGCCAGCAGCGCGCCGACGCCGGCCGACGGCAGGGAGGACAGGATCGTCAGCGGATGGACGAAGCTCTCGTAGAGCACGCCCAGGACGATATAGACCACGAGCGTCGCCGCCGCGATCAGCCAGGGCTGGCTCGCCAGCGACTTCTCGAACTCCTGCGCCGCTCCCTCGAAGCTGGTCTGCAGGGTGATCGGCTTGCCCAGCTCCGCTTCCATCTTGTGGATGCGGTCGACCGCCTCGCCGATCGACACGCCCGGCGCCAGGTTGAAGGTCAGGCTTTCGTCCGGGAACTGGCCGCGATGGTTGATTGTGATCGGGGCCACCGATGTTTCGAACGATGCGAAGGTCGAGAGCGGGATCTGCTTGCCGGTCGAGGATGCGACGTAGATCAGCTGCAGCGAGGCCGGGTCGGCCTGGAACTGCGGGTCGACCTGCATCAGTACGTAATACTGGTTCGCGTCGGTGAAGATCTCGGTCACCCGGCGCGAGCCGAACGAATCGTACAGCGTATCGTCGATCGCCTTGGGATCGACGCCCATCCGCGCCGCCAGGTCGCGGTTGATCACGACCTTGACGCTCGAGGCGGTATTGAGGTCCCGCGAAACGTCGAGCAGCCCCGGCACCTTCTTCAGATGCTCGAGCACGGTCGGCGTCCAGCGTTCCAGCTCGTCCCGGTCGACGTCGATCAGCGTGTACTGGTACTCGGTGCGGCCGGCGTCCGTGCCGGTGATGATCTCCGGCTCCGGCTGCATGAAGAAGCGCAGGCCCTGGAGCTTGGCCGCCCGTTCGCGAAGATGCCCCAGCACCTGATAGACGCCCGGGCGCTCGTCGCGCGGCTTCAGGTTGATGACGAACTCGCCGGTGTTCTCGTCGCCGTCGCCGCCGACATAGCTCGTGACCGAGAACACATCGGGATCGGACCGGATGATCGCCGTCATCTGTTCGACCAGCCTGGACGTGCCGGCGAACGGCGTGCCGGTCGGCGCCTCGGCGAAGCCGAAGATGCGGCCGTTGTCCTGGGGCGGGAAGAAGCCCTTGGGCACTGTCACATAGAGATAGCCGGTGAGGCAGAGCGTGAGCGCGAAGCTGAGCATGGTCAGCTTGCGATGGTGCAGCACCCAGACCAGGCTGCGCCGGTAGCCCTCGAGGACCGCGTCGTTGGCATGGGCGACCCAGCGCTGGAACGCGGTCGGCGCCACCTTGGCCACGTATTTCTGCGGCCGCAGCAGCCGCGCGCACAGCATCGGCGACAGCGTCAGCGACACCACGGCCGAGACCAGGATCGCCACCGACACGGTGGCCGCGAATTCGCGGAACAGCCGGCCGACGATGCCGCCCATGAAGAAGACCGGGATGAAGACCGCGACCAGCGAGAGCGTGATCGACATGATGGTGAAGGCGACCTGGCCGCCGCCCTTGATCGCGGCTTCGATCGGCGGCTCGCCCTCTTCCATGTGACGCACGATGTTCTCGATCACCACGATCGCGTCGTCGACCACGAAGCCGACCGCGATGGTGAGCGCCATCAGCGACAGATTGTCGAGCGTGAAGCCCAGCCCCAGCATCACCATCAGGGTCGCCAGCAGCGACAACGGGATGGTGACCGACGGGATCACCGTCGCCCAGAAATGACGCAAGAAGATGAAGATCACCATCACCACCAGCGCGATGGTGATGCCGAGCGTCAGTTCGACGTCGCCCAGCGATGCACGAATCGTCTCGGCCCGGTCGGTCACGATGTTGAGGTTGATCGACGGCGGCAGTGCCGCGCGGAGAGTGGCGAGCGAGGCGCGCAGCCCGTCGACGGCCTGCACCGTATTGGCGCCCGGCCGCTTCTGCACGGCGATGATGATGGCGGGGTGGCCGTTGTACCAGCCGATCGCCTTGTCGTTCTCGACGCCATCCTCGATCGAGGCCACGTCCGACAGGCGCACCGGCGCGCCGTTGCGATAGGTCACGACGATGTCGCGCAGGCCGTCGGCGTCGAAGATCTGGTCGTTGGACTCGACCGTCGTCACCACGTCGCCGCCCTCGAGCCGGCCCTTCGGCCGATTGACCGTGGCGCGCTGGATCGCATTGCGCACATCTTCGGGCGACAGGCCACGCGCCGCCAGCGAGGCCGGATTGATCTGGACCCGGATCGCGAATTTCTGTTCGTCGGCCATGAAGGCGCGCGAGATGCCCGGCAGGCTCGAGATGCGGCGCACCACAGCCGTGTCGGCAAATTGGTCGACCTTGGTCAGCGGCAGCACGTCGGAGGTGAAGGCCATGACGACCATGGCGCGCTCGGCCGGGTTCTCCTTGAAGAAGAACGGCGGGTTGGGCATGTCGGGCGGCAGGTCGCCTGCGGCGTTCGAGATCGCCGACTGCACGTCGATCGCCGCCAGGTCGATATTGCGGCCGAGGTCGAACTGCAGCCGCACGAAGGTCTGGCCAAGCGACGAGGTCGAATTGACCGAGACGATGCCGTTCAGGAAGCCGAACTGCCGCTCCAGCGGGGCCGCGATCGAGGTCGCCATGGTCTGGGCGCTGGCGCCCGGCAGGTTGGCGATGACGTTCATCACCGGATATTCGACCTGCGGGAGCGCCGCGACCGGCAGCATGGCCCAAGCGGCGATACCGAAGATCAGCAGGCCGATGGCGAGCAGCAGCGTTGCCACCGGCCGCAGGATGAACGGCCGGCAGGGATTCAAGCCGCCCGGCTTCATGACGGCGTCGCTTCCGCGCGCGACCCGAGGGCGACCGGGTCGTCCGTTCCGGGTTCGGCCTTGACCGTCATGCCCGGCGACAGCTGGTCCTGATTGTCGACGACGACGGTCTCGCCGACCTTGAGGCCGGCGACCACCGCGAGGCCGTGGACGCTCTGCAGGACGCTGACG
This sequence comes from Aliidongia sp., assembly GCA_035310205.1. Lineage (GTDB taxonomy): Bacteria > Pseudomonadota > Alphaproteobacteria > ATCC43930 > CGMCC-115725 > Aliidongia. The sequence goes on along the minus strand of DATGEK010000029.1, from coordinate 10,507 downwards.
TCGCGCGGCGCCACCGTCGATGCCTCCCGGTCCAGCACATAGACGAACTTGCCCTTGGCGCCGGTCTGGATCGCCGTCATCGGCACGGTCACCGCGTCCTTGCGGATGCTGGTCACGACGCGCGCATTGAGGAACTGGCCGGGCCAGAGCACCTCGTCCGCATTCTCGAACAGCGCCTTCAGCTCGATCGTGCCGGTCTGCGCATCGATCTGGTTGCCGATCAGGGTCAGCCGGCCCTCGGCCAGCTTCTTCTGATCGTTGCCCGAGCGCGCCTCGACCACCAGGGCGCCGGCGCGCTGGCCGGCCTGGATGTCTGGCAGCGCATCCTGGGGCACGGTGAACAGCACATTGATCGGCTTCACCTGGACGATCTCGACCAGGTCATTGTCGTCGGCGGTGTGGATGACGTTGCCGGCATCGACCAGGCGCTTGCCGATGCGTCCCGAAATCGGTGCGCGAATCGTCGCGAACTGCAGGTTGAGCTTTGCCGCGTCGAGCGCCGCCTGATCCGCCCGGATGGTGGCCGTGAGCTGGCCGACCGTGGCCGACTGCTGGTCGAACGCCTGGCGCGAGGCGTAGCCGTTCTTCAGCAGGCTCGACGAGCGGTCGAGATCCGCCTTGGCCGAAACGAGCTGGGCCTGATCCTTGGCGAGCGCGCCCTCGGCCTGGCCGACCGCCGCCTGATAGGGCCGCGGATCGACCTCGATCAGCGGATCGCCGGCCGCGACCTGCTGGCCTTCGGTGAACAGGATCTTGTCGATCTGGCCGTCGACCCGGCTCTTGATCTGGACGATGTTGAACGGCTGGACCTGGCCGATGCCGCGCACATAGACCGGCACGTCCCGCTGCGCCACGGCCGCCACATGGACGGTCGGCGTCGGGCGCGCGGCTGGGCCCGCCCCGGCAGAGGCGGATCCATGCTGAGAATGCCAAAGAAAGACACCGCCGCCCGCAGCCACAATGGCCAGGCCGACAAAAAACACTGCCGCGCGCCGCATCGCCGGATACCTCTTATTATACACCGACTTCGTGCCGGATGCGGCGAAAGGGCACAACACCTAACGGCGCAGGCCACTCTCTCGCCTCCCGCATGCCGCGTGGTCGCGGCACGCGGCGGGCTCCATGAGCCGTCGGGAGACTAGCAGATCGAGGCGGATAAGACGATGACCGATATGGCATCGCCAGACGGCTCGTCGCGCCACGCGCATCCCGACGGCGCTCGCGGGAGTCGAAACCCTTCGGAACACCAAGGTTCCAACTCAAAAACAAAGAGCTGGGTTGCATGTCAAAAGAACATGCCACACATTCGCCATAATATAGCCCTTGCCATGACAGACATCGTTACCACCTTATGCGCCCGGCGTTAATCAAGGCCCCGGCAAGTGGGCCAAAACGTCGCGTGTTATCTTCGCAACACCTCGAAACAATGAAAACAATCACGTGCAACAGTCAGTGTCCTATGGAGTTGACTGTGGCGTATGGTCGGCCACGCCGTACCGTTAGTATTGGAGACTGGAATGACGAAGCAACGTACTATTGCCGCCCTGCTCGGCACGGCCGCTGTTCTGGCCTTCTATGGTGCCGGCGCCGTCGAGGCGCAGACCACCACGAACCCGAACTACACCGTCGGCCCCTATGTCGGCGCGGCCGGTGGTGGCAGCTTCCTGAACGACATCAGCCCGAACGGCGGCGGCGCTGATGCCAAGAGCGATTTCGAGCCCGGCTGGGTCGGCCTCGGCACCGTCGGCTGGGGCTTCGGCAACGGCTTCCGGGCGGAACTCGAGGGCGGCTACCGCCGCAACGATCTGCGCGGCGTGCGCAATTCGGGCGTCGCCAATGGCGGCGCGCTCGGCACCTATTCGGTGATGCTGAACGGCCTCTATGACATCGACCCGGGCATGTTCGGCGTCGATTCCTATGGCTTCATCCCGCATGTCGGCGTGGGCGTGGGCTGGGCCCGGCCGCGCTTCGACCATGCGTCGAGCTATAATGGCAATGTCGTGAGCGGCAAGGACGACGTGTTGGCCTACCAGGGCATCGCCGGCGTCTCCTACGCCGTCATGCCGCACCTCAAGGTCGACCTCGACTACCGCTATTTCGGCACCGAGAACGGCACGTTCAACAGCTCGCCCGGCCTGAGCGGCGTCGGCAGCCCGACCCGCACCTCGATCGGCGATCAGGAAGTGACCCTGGGCGTCCGCTACGAGTTCTGGGCGCCCGAAGTGGCCCAGGCGCCGCTGCCGGCCGTCACCCCGCCGCCCCCGCCGGCCCCGGTCGCCAAGGCCCCGGAAGTGCAGCGCGCGTTCCAGGTGTTCTTCGACTTCAACAAGGCTGACATCACCAGCGCCGCCGCCCATGTCATCCAGCAGGCGTCGGACAGCGTGAAGGCCGGTCACCTGACCCAGATCAACGTGACGGGCCATACCGACACGGTCGGCTCGGCCAAGTACAACCAGGCCCTGTCGGAGCATCGTGCCGCCGCGGTCAAGCAGCAGCTGATCGCCGACGGCGTGCCGGAGACCGAGATCGCGACCTCGGGCGTCGGCAAGAGCGGCCTCCTGGTTCCGACCGCCGACGGCGTGCGTGAGCCGCAGAACCGCCGTGCGGAAATCGTTCTGCAATAAAGCCACTGTCAAGGGAACTTCGGCCAACCGTGCCGAGTTCACTTGATGAGTGGGACATCCCCTCTCATCATCCTTGAAACTGAGCCCGCCGACGCTCCAAGCGTCGGCGGGTTCTCTTTTTCCGGCTCAGGCTTTCAGCAGCGTCAGGAAGCGGGCCGCGGCGTGGATGTCGGCGACGAGCTGCGCGCGCCGTGCCTTCGCCTCGGCATCCTCGCCCCAGCGCTCGTTCTGCACCGTCTCGTCGATCAGCGCCGCCGCCGAAGCGCCGACGGCATCGACCCTTCCGTCCCAGACGGCGAGCGCGAGGATGAGCGAACCGCAGGCCGCGGTCAGGTCGGCGACGGCGGTCAGGGTCAGCGAATCGAAGTCGAGCAGGACCGCGCGCAGGGCTTTCAGGCTCGCCGCCGGCTGGTCGACATGCACGATGCCGCTGGTGACGATGAGCGGCGCGTCGAACCGGACCATGGCCCAGTCGAGGAGCGGCTGCCACAGCTGCGCCTCGCGTGCGACTAGGCCGGCCGGCGCCTCGGCGCGATAGCACAGGAGATCGCTCGCGGCATAGCCGGCCGCCTCGTCGACCACTGCCAGCCGATGCAGCGCCACCCGGTCGAGCGCTGTCGACGCGAGCTGCATCAGGCGCATGGTGTGGGGCTGAACGGTCTCAGCCTGGGCGTCCCATTCCTCGGCGATAGCGCGCGCCAGCGCCTCGGTCGGCAGTACCAGCGGCCCTTTGGCCGGCGTCTTCAGCGCCTTGCCGTCGAGTTCCACCCCGAAGCCGCCCTCGACCGGAACCGCCGTCACGGATTTGTAGAAGCGCTTCATCTAAGCCTCGAATGCGAAGAGTTCGGCCGCATGGGGCACCAGTTCGGCGAAGCGGTCGAGCACCCGTCCCGCTCCCGCCGCCCTGAGCTCGTCCGGCGCATGATAGCCCCAGGCGACGCCGACGGACGCCACCCGCGCCGCCTTTGCCATCAGCATGTCGAACGTCGTGTCGCCGACCATCAGCGTGCGGGTCCGATCGATGCCGGTCGCCGCCATGGCGTTATAGAGCATGTCGGGTGCCGGCTTGCCGGCCGCATCGTCGGCGGTCTGCAGCACGGAGAATCGGTCGAGCAACCCGTGGCGTTCCAGGGAATGGCGCAAGCCCCGCCGCCCCTTGCCAGTGGCGACGCCGAGCACGGCGCCGTGAGCCCCGAGCCGATCCAGCGCCTCGACCGCGCCGGGATAGAGCGGTTCGGCATGATCCGGACGCTGGCGCAACGTCACGAACGCGTCGCGATAAAGGTCGGCGAGGCGCAGCACCAGGTCAGGCCCCGCCTCCGGCGCCAGCCGGGCCATCGCGGCCCCCAGCGACAGGCCGACGCCGCGCCGGATCGCCTCATGCGCGGGGGCCTCCAGGCCGGCGGCGGCGAAGGCTTCGACCACGCCCTGGATGATGCCGGCCTGGGCATCGACCAGGGTTCCGTCGCAATCGAACACGACCAGGCAGGGTTCCATCGGCAGAGGTCAGTCCAGATCGAGCTCGAGGAACGGATCGCTGTCCGGCTTCGAGTCGAAGCCGAAGAACTTCCAGGTCGCCTGCATGTGCGGCGGCAAGGGCGCCGTCACCTCCAGCACACTGCCGTCGGGCCGGTCGAGCCGGATCGAGCGGGCATGGAGATGCAGCTTGCGCGAATGGTCGATGCCGTCGAGCACCGCCTTGTCACCGCCGTACTTGCCGTCGCCCAGGATCGGCGAGCCGATCTCGGCGCAATGGACGCGCAGCTGGTGGGTGCGTCCGGTGACCGGCATCAGGGCGAGCCAGGCCACCTTCTGCGCGGCCTGCTCGACCACGGCATAATAGGTGACGGCCCAGCGGCCCTCGTCCTCATCAGCGACCATCTTCTCGCGCCCGCCATCGACGCCCTTGCCGACCGGCAGGTCGATCTTGCCGCGATGAGGCCGGGGCACGCCCGCGACCACGGCCCAATAGGTCTTGCGCGCGGTCTTCTCGCGAAACGCCTCGGCAAGCCAGGTGGCGGCCTTGGCCGAGCGCGCCAGCAGCAGCACGCCGCTCGTGTCCTTGTCCAGGCGATGGACCAGCCGCGGCCGTTCCTTCGCCTCGAACATCAGTGCATCGAGCATGCCGTCGACATGCTTGGTCGTGTTCGTGCCGCCCTGCACCGCCAGGCCATGGGGCTTGTTGATCGCGATCACGTCCTTGTCGCGATAGAGCACCAGCTGCCTGAGCTTCTCCAGCTCCGCCTCGCTCGGCGGCTTCGGGCCGGCCTTCGGGCGATCGTCCGGCGGCAGCGGCGCCTCGGCCCAGTCGTCCAAGGGCGGAATGCGGATGGTCGAGCCGGCTGCGAGCCGGGTCGCTGCCTTGACGCGGCCGCCGTCCACTCGAACCTGGCCGGTGCGCAGCAGCTTCTCGAGCCGGATGTGGCTCAGGCCCGGGTATTGCCGCTTGAACCAGCGGTCGAGCCTGATGTCGGCGTCGTCGTCCGACACCTGGATGAGGCGTACGCCGCTCATCGTTCGTTATCTCCTGTCGCGGGACCCGCGCCGGCCCGACGCCGGCGCAGCTTGTCCCAATAGTCGAGCCGCTTGCGGATCTCCCGCTCGAAGCCGCGATCGACCGGGTGATAGAATTCCTCGCGGGCCATGCCGTCGGGGAAATAATTCTGGCCGGAAAACCCGTCTTCGGTGTCCGGATCGTAGCTGTAGCCGGCGCCATAGCCATGCTCGCGCATCATTTTGGTGGGCGCGTTCAGGATATGCATCGGCGGCATCAGCGAGCCGGTCTGCTTGGCCGCCCGCACCGCCGCGCCATGCGCCTTGTAGACGCCGACCGACTTCGGTGCGGTGCCGAGATACACGACCGCCTGCGCAATAGCCAGCTCGCCTTCGGGCGAACCCAGCCTCTCGTACGCATCCCAGGCCATCATCGCCTGCACGAGCGCATTCGGATCGGCCATGCCGATATCCTCGCTGGCGAAGCGGACGAGCCGGCGGACGATATAGAGCGGATCCTCGCCGCCGACCAGCATGCGCGCGAACCAATAGAGCGCCGCATCCGGATCGGATCCGCGCAGCGACTTATGCAGCGCGGAAATCAGGTTGTAGTGGCTCTCCTGCGCCTTGTCGTAGAGCGGGGCGCGGTGCTGGACCTGGGCCGCGAGCCGCTTCGGATCGAGCGGCGACGTGCCGGCCGGCAGCAGGGCCACCTCCTCGACCAGGTTCAGGAGATAGCGGCCGTCGCCGTCGGCCATGGCCAGGAGCGCGTGCCGCGCGTCCTCGTCGAGCGGCAGCTTGTGGCCGACCAGTGCCTCCGCCCGATCGACCAGGATGCCGAGCGCCGCCTCGTCGAGCCGCTTCAGGATGAAGACCTGGGCGCGCGACAAGAGCGCGCCGTTCAGCTCGAACGACGGGTTCTCGGTCGTGGCGCCGATCAGCACGATCGTGCCGTCCTCGACATAGGGCAGGAAGCTGTCCTGTTGGGCGCGGTTGAAGCGATGGATCTCGTCGATGAACAGCAGCGTGCCACGCCCGGCCTGGCGCCGGAGCTTGGCCGTCTCGAACACTTTCCGAAGATCCGCGACGCCGGAGAACACCGCCGACAGCGGCTCGAATTCCAGGTCGGTCTGGTCCGCCAGCAGCCGCGCGATCGTGGTCTTGCCGCAGCCGGGCGGACCCCACAGCACCATCGAGGCCAGCCGGTGGGCGGCGACCATCCGGCCGATCGGCGCGGTCGGCGCCAGCAGGTGGTCCTGGCCGACCACGTCGGCAAGCGTCTGCGGCCTGAGCCGGTCGGCAAGCGGCCGCGGCGCCTGCGCTTCGAACAGAGAGGGCGCCATGTCAGCTGCCCGTCAGGTGGATCATGCGGCCGTCGCGCCGGACCGTCGCCCGCCAGGGCGCCGTGAGCCGCGGCAGCAGCGCCTGCAACTGGCCGACATCGGCGATGCGCTGGCCATTGAGCTCGACCAGCTCGTCGCCGACCAGCAGCCGCAGGTGCGGCGCACCGCGCGGCACGTCGAGCACGATCACGCCCGCCACCTCGTCGGTATGCAGCTCGTCGGCGAGCGCCGGCGACAGGTTGGCGACGGTGACGCCCAGCAGCGGCCCCGCCGCCCGCAATTGCGTGACCTGGCGCGGCGGCGTCTCGGGCGGCGCCACCAGCCGGATTTCGAGATCCATCGGCTCGCCCGCCCGCCAGACGCCGAGCTTGGCGGTGGCGCCGACCGGCAAGGTCGCGAAGCGGAAGCGCAGGCCGTCTTCGTCCGGCACCGGCCGCTGGTCGATCGACAGGATGACGTCGCCCGGCCTGACCCCGGCCTCGGCGGCGGGCCCGCGCGGCACGACATCCTCGATCAGCATGCCGGAAGGACGGCTGAGGCCGAGCTTGCGGGCAGCGCCGGCAGTCACCGAGCGGCCCGAGGCGCCGAGCCACGGCCTGAGGATGCGATGGCCGGCGCCCTCGCTCGGCGTCAGCACCGAGCGCACGAGATCGCCCGGGATGGCGAAGCCGATGCCGACCGATCCGCCGCCCTCGGAATAGAGCGCGGTATTGATGCCGACTAGCTTGCCGTCGAGGCTGACGAGCGCGCCGCCGGAATTGCCGGGGTTGATCGCGGCGTCGGTCTGGACGAAGGAGCGATAGTCATTGATGCCGTCGACCGAGCGGCCGAGCGCCGAGACGATGCCCGACGTCACCGTCTGGCCGACGCCGAACGGATTGCCGATCGCCAGCACGATGTCGCCGACCTCCAGGTCGTCCGTGTCCTTGATGGTCAGGAACGGCAGCGCCTCGCCGCTGGTATTGATCTTGAGCACCGCCAGGTCGGTGCGGTCGTCGCCGCGCACCAGTTCGGCATCGAATTCCCGGCGGTCGGACAGCACGATGACGATGGCGCCGGCGTCCTGGATGACATGCTGGTTGGTGACGATCGTGCCGTTCGGGTCGACGATCACGCCGGAGCCGAGCGAATGGCCGAGCCGATCCGCGCCGGGCGCGAAGTACCGGCGATAGGCCGGGTCGCGCCGCACGTCGGCCGCGGCGCCGACATCGCCCACGGCGCGGGTATAGACATTGACCACCGCCGGTGCCGCCTTGCGCACCACCGGCGCATAGGACAGCAGGACCTGCTGGGCCGACGCCGGCACGGCACGGGAGTCCGCGGCCGATGCACCGGCCGGCAGGACGAAGAGCAGAACGAGAACAAGCGTCGGACGGATCATGGCTGGCGACCAATCTAGGCAATGTCCGCCCGGGATGCCAGCACGGCACAGCCGCATGGCGCGCCGACCGTCGCGGCGTGCAATGTCAGGCCGGCTGACGCCGGCCCGCGCCGACGACGGCCACGCTCAGCGCGGCTCCGGCAGCAGGAAGGTCCGGCGCGCCGTGGCGGAGCCCAGGCGCTCGGCACTGTACCAGCGCAAGAGGATCGATTTGTCGAACAGGTCCTGATTGTCCCGTTCGAACCGAGCGAAATCGTCCCCGCCCTGCGTGGCCAGCCGCTCGCCGACCAGCGCCAGGAAGCCGATCGTGATGGTTTCATGATAGGCGTCAGGCCGGCCGGCGCGGGCTGCAAGATCGCGCAGGGCGTCGGCATAGGTCGGCGCGACCGCGAGAAACGGCGCACGGCGCAGCATTTCGAAGGCGACGCGCACGTGGTCACGATGATGGAAATGTCGCGGATCGAGACTGCCGGAGCAGAATTGGGCGATCGCCGATTCCGCGTCGTCAGGGAGTGTCATCGCCTTCGGCTCCTTCGATCAGCCGATGAGAATCCGCCGCCGAGAGCGTGAGGCCGTAGACCGATTTCAACGCCTCGATCTGGCGCAAGGTCTCAGCCGAGAAGGGCGGCTTGTCCTCGAATGCGTGCAGCACGATGCCCTCGATCAGGTCGCCAAGCGACAGATCCAGGTACTCCGCGAGCGCCTTTAGCACCTTGAGCAGGCGGCGTTCGAGCCGCACACCGGTCTGGACACGATCGATCGTAATCATTGTACCTAGGTACCAAAATAATATCCGACCGTCAAATCCAACGGCGCGAGCGCCGGTGGGCCTTGCCCGCCCCCGCCGAAATTGTAGACACTATCCACGACACAACCGAGAGATCCGCCCGTTCATGATCACCACCCTCGACGTCGCCGATCGCTGGCGCCGTCCGCTGCTGAAGCCCCGGCGCCTCGCCCCCGGAGACCGGCTGGCCGCCGTGACGCCGTCCTGGGGCGGCCCGGGCCTGTTCCCGCACCGCTATCAGGCCGGCAAGCGCCAGTTCGAGGCCGAGTTCGGGGTCGAACTGATCGAGATGCCGCACACGATGCGCCCGCCCGAATGGGTCGCAGCCAATCCGGCGGCACGGGCCGAGGACCTGATGCAGGCCTTCGCCGACCCGTCGATCGCCGGCGTCGTCGCGACCATCGGCGGCAATGATTCGATCCGGCTCATCCGGCATCTCGACCTCAGCGTCATTCGCGCCAATCCCAAGGTCTTCCTCGGGTTCTCCGACACGACGAGCCTGCATTTCGCCTGCCTCGCGGCCGGGGTGACCTCATTCTACGGCCCCAGCATCATGGCGGGCTTCGGCGAGAATGCCGGAATGCATCGCTTCACCGTCGATGGCGTGCGGCGGGCACTGTTCCAGGCCGAGCCGATCGGCCTCGTCGGCCAAAATCGGGAGGGCTGGACCGACGAGTTGCTCGATTGGAGCGACAGCACGCTGCAGACCCGGCCCCGCCGCCTCCATCCGCCCGGCATGCTGCGCCTGCTGCAGGGACGCGGCGGCGCCACCGGCCGGCTGATCGGCGGCTGCGCCGAGGTGCTGGAAATGATCAAGGCGACGGCCTGGTGGCCGGCACCCGCCTATTGGGACGGCGCCATCCTGTTCCTGGAGACGTCGGAGGACGTCCCCGCCCCCGGCTTCGTCGAATATTGGCTGCGCAACTATGCGGCGCAGGGAATTCTGGAAAAGCTCGCCGGCATTCTGATCGCGCGCGCCTCACCCATGGGCGACGAGAGCTACCAGACGCGCTTGGAGGCGGCGGTCGTCGCCTCGCTCGCCCAGGCGGGCCTGCCCGATCTTCCGGTGCTTTCGCGGCTCGACTTCGGTCATACTCAGCCGATGCTGACCCTGCCCTATGGGGTCGAGGCGCGGATCGATTGCGCGACCGCGAGCTTGACCATCCTTGAAGCAGGCGTCTGCTGAGCCCGTGGAGTTTCCGACGTGACCGAACATGCCAAGACTGAAGATCTGCCCAAGGAGGCCCAGCAATTCCTGCTCGGCGCCTATGAGCGCGCCAAGGCGCGCCTGGAGGCGGTGATCCGGCAACACGGCATGCGGCCCGGCCTGTCCGCGGCCGTGGCCGAGGAACGCATCGCGATCCTGGACCAGGAGATGCGGCCGGTGTTCCCGGCGCTCGAGCAGGCCGGCACGCCCGTCGCCTGCGCCAAGGGCTGCGGCGTATGCTGCACGCTGACGATCGACGTCACGCCCGACGAGGTCTTCGCGCTCGTCGACCATCTCGAGCGCAATCTGCCGGCCCACAGGGTCGCGGCGATCAAGGCCCGGGCGATCGCCGCCGACGCGCGCGGCCACGGCATGGAGCCGCTCGCCCGCCATCGCCTGCAGATCGCCTGCCCGGTCCAGGATCCCGAGACCATGGAATGCCTGGGCCATGCCGCGCGGCCGACGCCCTGCCAGGGCTATCTGTCGCTCAACCTGAAGCGCTGCGAAGCGGTCCATGCCGGCATCGGCCAGGACGTGCCGCAGCCGACGGCCGCCAACATGCTGACCAACGTGGTCTCCCATACCCGGAGCTATGCGCTCGAAGATGCCGGCGCGCCGCGGCAGTCGCTGGAGCTGACCGCCGCCCTCGTCGCCGCTTGGGCTGACCCGGAT
>DATGEK010000028.1:0-14837 GCA_035310205.1 Aliidongia sp. | reverse complement strand
TCTTCCTGCCGCCATTCCTCGAACCGCTCATCAGCGCCGATGGAACAGGCTATTTCACGCGGCGTGCCAACTCGGGATATTTAGCATATCCCATTGATATTTATTGATTTATCGAGTCTGCCGGGTTTGTGGCACTCGGCGGGCGTGGCGTCCGGCGCCATGCGGTAGCGGGTTTCGCCACTCCGGAGGTGAATTTCGCTATCGGGGGCATGGCGCCCGCAAGCGGGAGGCAATCTATCGAGTTGATCGGAGGCAGCCATGACCGCTCCGCGGTGCAGATGCGCTCCGCCCGGAGGAGGGTGCATCCCGCTTCTTGCCCGCGCGCTCGGCCTGAAGATCAAAAATCATAGGCAGCAGTGCGTAATTGTTACGGATGCACTACCATAATATGGCTGGATTGTTGCGGAGTTTTGTCTAAAACCCGTGGTTATGGCGTACCAAGAACATTCGATAGAGCACCTGATACCCCGCCATTCGGGGGCAGTCTGGTCACGGCTCAGCGCGATCATCGGCAAGATGATCCTATGCGCACTTGGGTTGGCATTATTGAATAAGGTGAGTGGCGTTATTAATGCGCCAGTCACGCTACTGATGGCGGCACTGCTCGGCTACATGCTGGCCTATGCGACGTCGCTGCTCGGCCCCGGCGAGGCGCGCCGGCTGATCGGCCGGTTTGTCGTGCCGCTCGGCTTCATCTCGATCGTCGCGCTCAATGTGTTCGGCCTGATCGGCACCCTGACCGGCACCGACAGCATCCGCACCTTTTCCAGCCTGAGCCTGGTGGCGGCGCCGTTCTACTTCCTCTCGATCTCGGCGGTCATCGCCGACGTCGCGACGCGGCGCATCGCGCTGCCCGGGCCGCTCGACTATCTCACCTACCTGGCGCTGCCGTTCAAGCTGCTGGCCGGCCCGCTCGAGCAGCCGGGCTTCATCGCGCAGATCAAGGCCTGGCAGCCGCGCCTGTCGTGGAGCCGCCTGGCGGTCGCCTGGCCCTGGGCCGTGCTCGGCGTGACGATGAAGTTCGTGATCGGCAATCGGCTCACGCCGGCGAGCACCATCGGTGCGACCGACCCGGTCTCCGCCTTTCTCACCGCCGCGATTTTCGAGCTTCGATTCTACTTCGACTTCGCCGGGTACAGCTTCATCGGCTATGCCGGTGCCCTGGCGCTCGGCTTCAGGATCACGCAGAACTTCTCCAGCCCGTTCTTCGCGCCCAATGTCGTGCTGTTCTGGCGCCGCTGGCACATGAGCCTCGGCCGTTTCCTGGCTCGCTATCTGCTTGAACCGAACGTCGGCAAGATCCGCGGCCGGAATGCGCGGATGGTCTTCACCAGTTGCATTTTCTTCGTCTCCGCCATGTGGCACGGCGGCACGATGAATTACGCGCTCTGGGGCCTGTTTCACGGCACCTGCTATTTCCTCTGGATCAGCCGATTGAAGCGCCGGCAATGGCCGCGCGGCATCGGGGTCCCGACAATGCTGCTGTTCTTCGTCGCCGGCCGCTTCCTGGCGATCGAGGCGAGCCCGCATCGCCTGCTGGAGAAGCTCGGCAATCTCGCCAGCCCGAGCGCCTGGGCTGCAGATTTCGCCAATATCGGCGAACGGCTGACGGCGGTCATGGGCAGTCAGGCGGAGGCACTGGTTTCGGCTCTGCTGTTCTTCATTGTCGAATACCACTCCTGCACCCGCTACGGCACGGCCAAGCCCTACCATGCGTTCAGACGCCCGCTGGCGGCATTCGCCCTGTTGATCATTGCGCTTCTATTTGCCTCCTCGGGAGGAGGGTTGCTCTATGCGCGGCTTTAAACGGCTGACCGCACTGGCTCTGGCGCTCTGGTGCGCCGGAATGCTGGTGAGCTCGGTGACCCCCTGGGAAGTGATCGTGAGCGGCCGGTCGGCGCTCGACGAAGTGCAGGCAATCACCCGGACTCTCGGCACGGATAGCAAGACGCCGCGGGTGCTGCTGCTCGGGAGTTCTCCCGTTGCCCTTGGCCTGTCCGCCGAGCAGATCGGCAAGGAGACCGGCCTTCCGGCGTTCAATCTCGCTGCCTGGTCGGCACTGAGCTATTTCCCCGAATATCTCAAGCACGTCATGCCGGTCGTGCACCCCGACGATATCGTGATCATTTCCAACCCGAACTGGTTCGTGCGCGCCAACGCGACGCTGGGCGAGGGCTGCGTCGATCATGTCACGACGAACTGTCTCACCTGGCGGCCGAAGCCGCTGCCGCATCTCATGGAAGTCGTCAAAGTCCTTTCGGGTGCGTTCCCGCGAGACTTCATGATGCCGCGCGATGCCCAGGGTGATGCCATGCCGGTCGTCTATGCGCACCATTCGGAGAGCATTGACGTCGTTCCCTTTTCCGGGCGGTTCGCCGATCGCGCGGTGCCAGAGCTGCGCCAGATCGTGGAGATGATCAGGGCCCGGGGCGCTTGCGCGGTGCTGGCGCCCGGCCCGATTTATGTTGACCAGGGCGAGCGCGAAAACTGGCAGCGAGAGACGGATGCGGCGGAAGCGCGTCTGGCGAAGCTCGGGCTCGCACGTGCGGTCGTCGCGGATGACATCATCAATACGGATCGCTCCTTGTTCCTCGATGGTTACGAGCATCCCTCCGACCGGGGACGAAAGCTGTGGAGCGAACGGATCGTCGACCGGCTTGTCAGCAAGTCGTCGTCGCCCTGCTCAAGCAACCTGGCCAAGGCAGAGCATCTGCCGAGCCATTCCTAACGGGCGTGCGGCCGGGGCAGGATCGGTTCTGATCGAACAGATCCTGGGCTGGAATATTGGACAATTTCAATGAGTTAGAGTAAAATCCGTCCGCATCTGAACGATGGGGGCGGACCGGGCTCTAATACCCCCGCGTCAGATATTTCAGCAGGTCCTTCGCGAGCTGTTCGCTCTCGATCGGCCCTTCGATCGTGCGGTCGAGGCTGCTGTCGGGATGCAGCAGCACCAGGAGCGGCACCGTCGGGTTGTGGGCTGCCAAGCTGCCGCGCAGACGGGCGATGTCTTCGGCCGGTCCGGTCAGGCTGTCGATCGCGGTTTCGGAGACCGGTAGTGGTGCCTGGGCCGGATCGGGCGAGGCGCTCACGATCGCGAGCTCGCGGCTGCGCCGGCCCATCAGTCGCATCGCCTGGCCGATCGCCGCGAGACGGGCGGGGCGGTCGCAGGTGCAGCCGGGTTGATCCAGATCGATCAGCAGCCAGCGGCCGGCAAAATCCTTCGCGGTCAAGGATCGGCCCGCAGCGTCGCTCAAGCGGAAATCGACGGCGATTGGACCGGCCGGGACAGCCTGAGCCGGGCGGGTCAGTTCGACCATGGCGACGCCGGTCAGGCCGGCGACGAAGCCGGCAAGGGCGCCCAGCGTCAGTGCGGTCCGCCAGCGCATCGGCCTATCTCGCCTCGCTGACTTGCGCCGGAACCTGCTCCGACGCCTTGAAGAAGGTATAGGCGAGCGTTACCACGCTCACGTCGTCGGCGTTGCGGTCCTGGAGCAGCGTCGGATCCAGGAACAGGCTGACCGGCATGTCGGCGACCTCGTGCGGCGCCAAGGTCTGCGCGTCGAAGCAGAAGCAAGCGACCTTGAAGAAATAGGGCCCGATCTTGTCCGGCGTGACGTTATAGACGGCCTGGCCGGTGATCGGCGTGTCGGTCTTGTTCTCGGCCCGGAACATGACCAGCGCATTTTCGCCGACCTTGACCTTGATCTCGCGCTGGACCGGGTAGAAGGCCCAGGGCAGATCCGGCTGCACCGCCGTATCGAACCGCACGGTGATGTTCCGGTCGAAGGTCTTGTCCGGTACCTCCTGGGCGATCTGCGTGGCGCCGCCCAACCCGGCCTCGCGGCAGATCAGCTGATAGAACTCGGCCGCGGCATAGCTGAGGCCGACCATGCCGATCACGCCCCCGGCCAGGATCAGGGCCAGGCGCCGGCTGCGGCGCCGACCGTCGTTGCTTTCGCTTTTCATGGGGCCGGACGCTACCCGATCAGGCCGGCTCGAGCGCTGCGGCAGCTCGGCGCACCTGCTCGATGCGCGCCCCCTGGATCCTGGCCGACAGGGCCTGCATCCGGGTGACCAGCTCGGGGCCGGCGCGCTCGGGTGTCCCGGTGCCGAACGGCGGCTGCGGGTCATATTCGAGACCGAGCTCGATCGCCTCCGCCAGCGCGCGTCCAGCAATCTCGGCGACGACGGTGAGGCCGAAATCGATGCCCGCGGTAACGCCGCCGCCGGTGATGATCCGGCCGTCGACCACGACCCGTGCCCGGACCGGCGTGGCGCCGAATTCGGCCAACAGCCCGTGGGACATCCAATGGGTCGTGGCGCGCCGACCCCGCAACAGGCCGGCGGCGCCAAGCACCAGGGCGCCGGTGCAGACCGACGTCACATAGCGCGCGCCCCAGGCCTGGTGCCGGATAAAGGACAGCACCTCGTCGTCGGTCAGCAACTCGTTGATGCCGGGTCCGCCCGGCACGCAGATCAGGTCGAGCGTCGGGCAGGTCTCGAACCGGTCGGTCGGGACGATGGCGAGGCCCCGGTCGGACGGCACCGGCGCCAGATCCTTCCACACCAGATGGATCGTCGCGCCGGGCAGGCGGGCGAGGACCTCGTAGGGCCCGGTGAGGTCGAGCTGGGTCATGTTCGGGAACAGGACGAAGCCGATCCGGAATGGAGGTGTTGTCATCGGACGATCCGCATTGCTGGGACGGCCTCGACGGCCGCGGATCGATATTGCATTGTGGGCGTGTTGGCAGCTATGTCAAACGCCCCTCGATTTCTGCCAAGGAAGGGAACCATGCCGCGCAAGATCGCCGTGCTCGCCGTCCCGGAGGCCCACCTGCTCGACGTGAGCGGCCCGCTCCAATGCTTCGCCACCGCCAATGATCTCGAGCCGGCGCGGGACGCGCTGCCGTATGACCCGTTCGTCGTCTCGCTCTGCGGCGGTCCGCTGCGCAGCTCGAGCGGGCTGGTCATGCTGACCCGGTCGCTCGCCGACCTCGAGGGCGAGGCGATCGATACGCTGATCGTCGCCGGCGGCATCGGTACGCGCCGGGCGATGCATGACGCGGTGCTGGTCGAGGCGATCCAGAACTGGTCCGGCAGGGTGCGCCGGCTCGCCTCGGTCTGCACCGGCGCCTATTTGCTGGCCCAGGCGGGACTGCTCGATGGCAGGCGGGTCGCGACCCACTGGCGGGCGGCCGACGATCTGCAGCGGCGCTTCCCGCGCATCGAGGTGGTCCCGGAGCCGATCTTCACCTGCGATGGCGGCATCTGGACCTCGGCCGGTGTCACCGCCGGGATCGATCTGTCGCTGGCGCTCATCCAGGACGACCTGGGACACGACCAGGCGATGCGGATCGCGCGCCATCTGGTCGTGTTCCTGAAACGGCCGGGCGACCAGGCCCAGTTCAGCGCGACGCTCGAAGCGCAGATCGCGGCCGATCAGGATTTCGCCGGCCTCCATGCCTGGATCCGCGAGCATCTGGCCGAGGAATTGAAGGTCGAGCGCTTGGCGGAGCAGGCCGGCATGTCGGCCCGCACCTTTGCGCGCGCCTATGCGGCCAAGGCTGGCCTTACGCCGGCGCGGATGGTCGAGGCGATACGGATCGAGGCTGCGCGCCGGGCGCTCGAGGCGAGCGAGCGGCCGCTGAAGCTGATCGCGCGCGATTGCGGCTTCGGCGACGAGGAACGCATGCGCCGCGCGTTTCAGCGCCGCCTGGGCGTCTGCCCGCTCGACTATCGGACCCGCTTCGCCGCCGCGTGATCCGGCGCCTTGTTCTGGTGCCATGCCGCCAGCAAGGCCGCCTCGCGTTCGAGGCTGATGCCGGTCCGCCAGCTGCGCGCGGGGTCGCGCGTGCCGAGCCAGTCGGCGGTGTCGCGGAATGTGTCCGCCAGCGGGCGGAACTTCAGGCCGGCGGCGATTGCCCGGTGGCAGTCGATCGCAAACAGGCCGGCCAGGATCTTCTCCCGCGCCGGCAGCCACAGTGGCAGGGTCTCGGCCGGCTCGCCTCGATCGATGTCGATGCCCTGGTCCAGGAGAAAGTCATCGTCGACCCAGTGCAGCTGGGCATCGGCGCCGAGCGCCTGGCATCCGATCTTCAGCAGGCTGGCCATGGTGATGGGTGTCGCCGGGCCGGCGGCATTGTAGATGCCGGTCGCCTGGGACTCGGCCATCGCCACCATCCATTCGGCCAGATCGCGCACGTCGAGCACCTGGATGGGCGCGCGCTGCCGCCCCGGGGCGAGGACCGGTCCGCCATGGCCGAGCCGCCAGGGCCAATAGCTGAACCGGTCTGACGGGTCATGCGGGCCGACGATCAGGCCGGGCCGGATGATCAGCGTCCGGCCGGGCAGGATCGCATCGACCGCCGTCTCGGCCCTGGCCTTCAACGGGCCGTAGGTTGCGGGGCGGACATCCTCTGTCGAGGGGTCGTCGAGGCGGGTCGCAATCGGATGGGCCTCGTCGAGCCCCCGCGTCAGCGGCGCCGAATAGACCGAGATCGACGAGACGAAGGTGTAATGGCCGACCGAGCCCTCGAGCGTCAGGGCGGTGCGCCGGACCAGTCGCGGCACATAGCCCGACGTGTCGATGACCGCGTCCCACCGTCGGCCGGCCAGCGCCCGCAGATCGCCGGCTCGGTCGCCGACCAGCCGCTCGATCTGGGGAAACAGGGTCGGATTGGTCATGCCGCGCGTGAACAGCGTGACGAGATGCTGCCGCGCCAGGGCGGCTTCGACCAGGTGGCGGCCCAGAAACTGGGTGCCGCCGAGGATGAGCAGGCGAAACATCGGGTTCGATACCCCGCTTTTTCAGTGGGGACATGCCATCCCCTCGGCGCGGGGCCATCGATTGGGCACCGCCGACGCAGTCTTCGCGGGCTCAGCCTAGAGCCGTCGCCGCCGAATGGAAAGAGCGGCTTGTAACACTCGGGGCAACCGGGTGGCGGCAGCCTGGTCGGTGCTCCCGTCGCAACTGCTGAGCCGGCGCGTCCTTCAAAGTCGTCGGGCAATAGTTTTTGCGAATGGTAGTGAGAATCGTTTGCAATTGGATTTTCGCCCCGCTAGTGTCCGGCGGCGTCGGAGAGACGGCCTGAACCCCCACGGGTTCGGCCGATCCCCGGCAGGAGAAATTTGGGGTGGGATTCTAAAATGCGTTCATCGGGTTCGGTCGGCGGGGTGGAGCGTCGCGCTCAGTTTCTGGGGCTGCCGCAGCCGGCGCTCACTGCGACGACCTTCTGCGTGACATCGGCCGCGACGATCTCGGGTGCCTTTGCCCAAACCGCACAGACCGCCGCAACCAATACGGCGTCGGGTCCGGCGCCGGAGCAGGTCACGGTCACCGGCGTCCGCTCGCTGATCAACGACAAGGTCGGCGCCGTGCAGGACGCGCCGCAGACCATCAATGTGATCAGCCAGGAAGTGATGCAGCAGCAGGCGGTGACCCGCCTGGAAGATGCCCTGAAGAACGTGCCGGGCATCACGCTCAATGCCGGCGAGGGGGCGGCCCGCGGCGACACCGTCAACCTGCGCGGCTTTCCCGCGTTCAACGACTTCTTCCTCGACGGCATCCGCGACGCGGCGATCTATACCCGCGACAGCTTCGACCTGGAGTCGGTCGAGGTGCTGAAGGGGCCGTCGGCGATCCTGTTCGGTCGCGGCTCGACCGGCGGCGTGATCAACCAGGTCAGCAAGGCGCCGACGCTGTCGCCGCTGAAGTCCGGCACCCTGCAGTTCGGGACCAACAACGACGTTCGCGGCACGATCGATGTCGATCAGCCGCTGAGCGATACCGCCGCGATCCGCCTCAACGCCATGGACGAGCGCTCGGAGGTGGCCGACCGAGACCATGTCCGCAACGAGCGGTGGGGCTTCGCCCCGTCGATCGCCCTCGGCATCGGCACCGACACGCAGTTCACGGCGAATTACGTGCATCAGGAAGAGAACAACATTCCCGACGTCGGCATCCCGTTCCTGAACGGCCGCCCGGCGCCGGTTGCGCGCAACCTGGATTTCGGCTTGGCGTCGGATCGGGTGCTGACGGTCGACGACATCGTCACGGCGCGGCTGAAGCATGACTTCAACAGGAACCTCAGCATTTCGGAAACGCTGCGCGCGGCGAACTACAATTTCGACAACCGGTTCGACGGCCCGAACTTCGGCCGCGAGGTGATCACGCCGGGCGAGCCGCTGAGCCAGATCACGGTCGGCCGCGACCGGCCGGCGAGCCAGGGCAACCAGAGCAATCTGACCAGCCAGACGGACCTGACGGCGCGCTTCGACACGGGTCCCCTCTCGCATCTCGTCAAGACCGGTATCGAGATCAGCCGCGAGACCCTCGATCTCGGCCGCTATCTCAATCCGTTCAACAGCAACAACAACTGGATCCCGCAGACACCGCTGCTCAATCCGAACCCTGAAGAGCCGCTGCCGATTGCGCTGCCGGTCACGACCAGGCAGCACTCCACGGGCGACGAGCTGGGTGCCTATGTGAATGACACCCTGTCGATCACCGATTACGTCGATCTGATCGGCGGCGTGCGCTTCGACCGGTTCGGGGCCAGCTTCAACCAGCACAGCCTGGTGACATTCGCCACCACGCATCTGGATCACACCGACTATGTGACCAGCCCGCGTGCGGCGATCGTGGTCAAGCCGAGCGAGACCCAGCGCTACTATTTCTCGTACGGCACATCGTTCGATCCGTCGGCCGAGGCGCTGTCGCTGACCGCCACCACCGCGAACCTGAAGCCGGTCAAGTCCGACACCTATGAGGTCGGCACCAAGCTCGATTGGCTGGGCGGCATGCTGACGACCTCGGGCGCGCTGTTCCGCACCGAGGTCACCAACGCCCAGACCAACGACCCGGACCATCCGAACGTCACGATCCTGGCGGGCAATCAGAAGGTCGACGGCTTCGAGTTCGACATCGAGGGTCACATCACGCCGGAATGGGAGATCCTGGCCGGCTACACTTATCTCGACGCCAAGACCGTCGCGTCGGGCAATCCGGCGGCCGTCGGCAAGTTCCTGCTCAATACCGCGCGCAACGCGATCAATCTCTGGACCAGCTACTATATCACCGACGACATCGAGGTCGGCGCCGGCGGTAATTGGCTCGGCAAGCGCTTCGCCGACATCGCCAATACCGCCAGCATCCCGGGCTACGTCGTCTGGAACGCCTCGGTCAGCTACAAGGTGACGGACAACGTCACGCTGCAGCTGAACGGCGAGAACCTGTTCGACAAGACCTACTATGCGAACTCCTATTTCGCATCGGCGGCCGAAAATCACGTCATACCGGGTGCCGGGCGGACGTTCCTGTTCTCGACCAGCTTCACTTTCTGACGATGCTGCTGACGATCCCTGGGGTGCTCACTGCCGAGCAGGTCGCGACCTGTCGCGACCTGCTCGGCCGGGCCGATTGGCACGATGGCCGGCTGACCGCCGGCCATCAGTCGGCGCGGGTCAAGGCGAACCTGCAACTGCCGGAGCATGATCCGACCGCACAGGAGCTGAGTGAGCTGGTGCTGCGCGCGCTCGAGCGCAATCCGGATTTCATGGCGGCAGCCCTGCCGCGTCACGTCTATCCGCCGCTGTTCAACCGCTACGTCCCCGGCATGGCGTTCGGCGCCCATGTCGACAATGCGATCCGCCAGGTGCCGGGCACGGCGCACCGGATCCGCACCGACGTGTCGGCGACGCTGTTCCTGAGTGCGCCGGAGGAATACGATGGCGGCGAACTGGTGGTCGAAGACACCTACGGCACCCATTCGGTCAAGCTCGCGGCCGGTGACATGGTGCTCTATCCGGCGACCAGCCTGCATCAGGTCATGCCGGTCACGCGCGGCGCCCGGGTCGCGGCCTTCTTCTGGACCCAGAGCCTGGTCCGCGACGATGGCGACCGAAGCCTGCTGTTCGATCTCGATCTGGCAATCCGCGAGGTAACCCAGGGCGCCCCCGACGCACCGGCCGCCGTGCGCTTGACCGCCTGCTATCACAATCTGCTCCGCCGCTGGGCGGACATGTAGGCCGGGCACCATGTGGCTGCGTAAACGATCGGCCGCCGATCCGTTCGGCGAGCCCGATGCCGCTCGGCTCGCGCGGATGTCGAGCCATGAACTGCACAAACTGCTGACCGGGGACGCCGAGGTGGCGGCGCGCTGGGTTCGCGTCGCGGCCGAGGGCGGTGTGACCGAAGCGCAGGTGCGGCTCGGCCGCATGCTGCTCGAAGGCCAGGGCATGCCGAAGGACGAGGCGGCGGCGGTGCGCTGGTTCAAGACGGCGGCACGCTCGCACGATGCCGATGCCATGAACATGCTCGGCCGCTGCCATGAATATGGCTGGGGCGTGCCGGTCGACATGGCGCTGGCGGCGGAGTGGTACGGGCGATCGGCGCGGGCGGGCAATGACTGGGGCCAGTACAATTACGGCCATCAGTTCCTGGACGGCAACGGCGTCGCCCGCGACCCGGCCGCGGCCTATGGCTGGTATCTCAAGGCCGCCGCGCAGGGCCATGCGCGGGCGATGAACCTGGTCGCGCGCTGCTGCGAGGAAGGCTGGGGCACCGAGAAGGACCCGGTCGCCGCGTTCGACTGGTATCGCCGCTCGGCTGAGGGCGGCTATTTCCGCGCCCAGTACAATTATGCGACGGCGCTCGCCCAGCGCGGCGAGATACCGGCCGCGGCGGAATGGTTCTGGCGCGCGGCCGATGCCGGTATGCCGGAGCTGCGCCGGGCCATTGCCGAGGCACTGCTCGGCAGCCGTGTTCCGCAGCTGATGGCGGTCGGCGAGAGGGTGCGGATGCTGGCCTGAAGCCGGCATCGCGTGGTCGACCGCCTGCACGGCGGTCCAAGACGGTCTCGGCCTCCCTGCCGTAGGGTGCCGTTCCTCCTCACGCCGATCGGAAGTCTGATGGAAGCCCTGGCCGCCTTCCTGCCCCCGGGAATGGGGCGCCCGCTCGCAACGCTGATCCTGGCGTCCATGGTCGTCATGGGCAGTCCGGGGCCGTCGACGATCAGCATGACCGCCGTCGGCGCTTCGTTCGGCGTGCGGCGATCGCTCGGTTACGCGAGTGGCCTGATCGTCGGGACGATTGCGGTGCTGCTGATGGTGGCGATGGGCGTCATGGCTCTCGTGACCTCGATCCCGTATGGCGCCCTGGTGCTGGGTGGCGTCTCCGCCGTCTACATCGCCTTCCTGGCGTTCAAGATCGCCACGGCACCGCCTCTCGATAACCAGGGCGGGCGGACGGCAGCCCCGACCTTCCTTGGTGGCGTCCTGCTGGCGATCGCCAACCCCAAGGCCTATCTGGCGATCGCCGCGGTGTTCGCGGGCACGACCGTCATTGCCGACGACCACGGCCTGGACGCGATCGTCAAGACTGCGCTGCTGAGCGCCATGATCGTGGCGATCCACATCTGCTGGCTCATGGCAGGTGCCGGCCTGTCCCGTGTTCTGCAGGATCCGGTGAGCTCGCGCGTGATCAATCTCGCGCTGGCGGCCGTACTCGTGATCATGACCGGCCTCGCGGTCTTCGGCTGAGATTCGTCCTACGGTTCCCACACCCAAGCCGTAACCCGCGTCAGTTCGACGAAGCCCAGCCGTTCCAGGATCGGCCGGCTCGTCGCCCGGGCATCGACGGTCAGGTAGCGGTAGCCGCGCCACAGCGCCTCCCAGGCGCGGGTGGCGACGAGGGCGCGATAGATGCCGCGGCCGCGGTGGCCGGGCACGGTACCGCCGCCCCACAGGCTGGCGAACGAACGACCGCGCGGCAGTTCCAGCCGTCCGGTCGCGACCGGACGGCCCTCGTCATAGGCGATATGAAGCGCCAAGGTCGGATCGGCGAGGCGCCCTCCATAGGCCGCGAACGCCCGGGATTCGTCGCGCCCGAAGGCGGCACTGCCGGCGGCGACGAAATCCTGCAGCCGGACGAGGTCCCGGACCTCGGCCAAGGTGATGCCGGCGGGCAGGCGATCCTCGATCGTGCCGGCCTCGAGGTCGCGCACCATGAAATGCTCGGTCTCCTGCGCCCGGAAGCCCGCACGGGCGAGCCGGTCGCCGAGGTCGCCCGGCCGGTCGTGGCCATAGAGCTTCCATTCGACCGGCCGGCCCAGCTCGCGAAAGAACGCGACCTGGGCCGCGATCGCCCGGTCAGCGTCGGCCGCGGTCAATGCCGCGTAGCCGACGCACTGGTAGGAGCCGGTGGTGCGGAGCACGCCGCCGGACCAGACGCGCGACACGCCCGGTTCCGGCGGCGGATCCGCCCGCATCTCCGCGTCATATTGCGCGAGGATGCGGGACGGGGCGTCCGGGGCGGCGAGGGACAGGCTCATGCCGCCTGCTGCGCCCGGTCCGCGGACAGCAGGCGGGCATAGAGGCCGCCCGGCCGCTTCGCCAGTTGCTCATGCGAGCCGTCCTCGACGATCCGGCCGCGATCGAACACCAGGATCCGGTCGGCATGGCGGACGGTCGACAGGCGATGCGCCACGATGATCGTGGTGCGGCCGCTCATCGCCTGGGCCAGCGCCTGCTGGATCGCATGCTCGTTCTCGGTGTCGAGGCTCGAGGTCGCTTCATCGAACACCAGCACCGGCCGGGCCGCGACCAGCGCGCGGGCGATCGCCACCCGCTGCCGCTCGCCGCCCGACAGCTTGATCCCGCGCTCGCCGACCAGCGTCTCATAGCCCGCCGGCAGCTTCTGGATCATGTCGTCGAGCCGCGCCCGGTGCGCCGCGTTCCGTACCTGCTCGCGTGTGGCGCCCGGCGCGCCATAGGCGATGTTGTCGGCGATCGTGCGGTGAAACAGAACGGGATCCTGCGGCACCAGCGCGATCTCGCGCCGAAAGCTCGCCCGGGTGCAGCGGCCGACATCCTGGTCGTCGATCAGGATGCGGCCGCCGTCGGGCCGATAGAGGCCGAGCAGCAGCTTGACGAACGTGCTCTTGCCGCTGCCCGACGGGCCGACCAGGGCCACGGTCTGGCCTGCCTCGATCGTCAGGGTCAGGTTCTCGAACACCGCGCCGTTCGCTTCGGCGTAGCGGAAGTCGAGCCGCTCGAACCGGATGGCGCCGGGGCCGGGACGGAACTCGGCGAGCCCCGCATCCTCCTCGGCCTCGTTCGGCTTGGCCATCAGCGCCAGGAGCTCGGTCATCTCCGACACGGCGTTCTGGGCTTCGCGCATGCCCTGGCCCATGTTGCCGAGCCAGCCGCGCAGCACGAAGCCGGCGCCGATCACCATGGCGACGGTGCCGGCCTCGACCAGGCCCCGCCGCGCCTCGATCACGACGATCGCGATCGGCAGGATCAGGATGATCGCCGACATGGACGAGGAGAGCGCGCCGCTGTTCACGGCACCATTCCAGCCGTCCATGATCTTGCGGTGCCAGGTCGCGACCGTCTTGCGGAAGCGCTCCTGCTCGGCAGGCTCCGTCGCCCAGGACTTCACCGCCGCGTTGTTGCCCAGCACGTCGACCAGTTCGCCGGTGATCTTGCTGTCCTGGGCGAATGCCTCCTTCATCAGCGGCATCACCCGCCTGAGATTGAACCAGCCGATGATGACGAAGTAGAGCCCAGCGCCCAGCAGCATGGCCGCGGCCGCGAGCGCGCTGTCGTCGGCGATCGTGCCGGCGGTGATCAGCACCAGGAGGATCGACGGTACGAACAGGAAATAACAGACGCTGACGAAGATGTCGTAGCCCTGGGCCGCACGGGTGATCTTGCGCGAGGTCGAGCCGGCGAAGGCGTCGGCATGCCAGCTCGTATCGAAGCCCTGGCACTTCTCGAAGCCGGCGCGGTAGATCGCGGCCATGGCGTCGGCGGTATGGCGGTTGATCGACCGGTCCGCCAGCCAGCGGAACAGCACCGCCAGCGCGAACACGCCCAGGATCTCGGCGAATCTGGCGATGAACGTCGCAAGCTCGGTGTCCCGCCCGGCGAGCTCGACCGCGTTGCCGATGAGCCGGGTCGAGGCGACGGTCAGGCCGACGAACACGAACTGGCCGAACATGAACCACGCGACCCGCGGCAGATCGGCCGCGAGATGGCGCAGCACGAAACGCCGGACGCTTTCGGGCGTGGTCTGGGTGAGGGCAGGGGGCGGCAGCGCGGACATCGGACTCTCCTTCACTCCCGAAACGATCCCGGGAGCGCAATCAATCCGATATCGGAAGTATCTGGGAAATTCAAGTGCGAAACCGCAAGCCTCAACCGCAGATCGCGGATCAGGCGATCAAGCTGCCGATCGGTGTAGGCGCGGCAAGGGCCGGCTTAAGGGTTTCCGGCAACCAGTCCGCCAGGCTCAGCGCCTGATCGACGGAGTTGCCGCCATGCGACAGCGGCAGGACGATCCGCTCCGTGTCATAGCTGCCGCGGTTGCCGTAGTGGCGACGGCGGCGGAAGACCATGGGCGCTCGGCGTGCCGCGACCAGGGCGTATTCCGATCGGATGGCGGCGCGGAGTTGGAGATCGGCGAGGTCAGTCAGGTACTTGCCGGTAAGTTCTTGGCCAAGCTGCTCCGCGAGCTTCGTGCCGTGGACCCGATAGAACAGGTTTCCGTCCGGTAGGATATCGACCAGGATCAGCCGTCCCATCCAAGGACGAAGGTCGTCGATCGAAAAATCGGCCAGTGCCGGCAACCGTCCCTCTGCCGCCTTCTCGTGCCAGAGCCGCTGAATGGCTTGGCCCTCCGGGAGGATCGTCTAGAGCAAATTCATCAAAGGCGCCCCTATCTAGGGGTGCTATTCTCGCAAGCATCGCGGAAAAATGGCAAGCTGCGTCGGCGGTCCGCCCAACAGGAACCCTTCACGCGGCGCTGCATCAGGACGGCAAAGCGCTGACAA
>DATGEK010000027.1:0-34228 GCA_035310205.1 Aliidongia sp. | reverse complement strand
GATCGCGTTGATCGAGGCCTTGATGCCGGTATCGGTCGCGGTGCCGCCGATGCCGCGCTCGTTGCCAGCGGTATAGCCGCCGGCCGCGGCGCCGGCGCCGACGGCGGCGACCAGGCAGCCGCCGAGCGGCGCCGTGACAACGGCCAGCGCCGTCAGACTGAGCGCCAGGGACGTAACACGCGACGCTAGGCGCTGATGGGACAGGGTCACTCTTCGGGGCCTCCGGTTGGATCTCTCATTTCACGCTATAAAACGCCTTAATTGTGGCGACAACCGGACATCCGTTCACGGGCTGACGCGCCATGCGTCCGGAAGGTGCCGCGGCCAGGTGCGCCGAATGACCAGCACCGCATCGAAGCGCTGGTCGAGCCCCGCCAGATCCGGCCGCGCCGCGAGGAACTGGCTGGCGGCGCGGGCGATCCGGTGCTGCTGGCGCGGGCTGACCGCGTCGGCCGCCACGCGGAAATCGGCGCGCGCCTTGACCTCGACGAAGACCAGCACCCGGCCGCGCCGCACGATCAGGTCGATCTCGCCGGCCGATGTCCGATAGCGCCGGGCGACGATGCGATAGAGCTTGAGGCGCAGCCACCAGGCGGCGATCGCTTCCGAGCGATGGCCGTGCCGCTCGGCCGAGACGCGGCGGGCCCGGGTCACGGCTCGTCCCTCCCCGACCCCGTTGCTGCATCCGTCCCCGCCAACTCGAGCGCGCGGGCATAGACGTCCCGGCGCTTCAGGCCCAGCGCCTCGGCGACCTCGCTCGCCGCGTCGCGGAGCGAAAGCCGGCCGAGTGCTGCCGTCAGGCTCGCGTCCAGATCCTCGGCACTCGCCGCCGCCGCGGGCAGCGGCGGGCCGATGACCACGACGATCTCGCCCTTGGGCGGACCCGCTTCGGCATAATGCCGCGCAAGCTCGGCCAGCGTGCCGTGGCGGACCTCCTCGTAGAGCTTGGTCAACTCGCGCGCGACCGCGGCCGGGCGATCGCCGAGCTCGGCCGCCATGTCGGCAAGGGATCCGGCAAGCCGCTGCGCCGATTCAAAGAAGATCAGGGTCGCCCGCACGGCGGAAAGCTCGGCCAGCTCCCGGCGCCGGGCGGCGCTCCTGGAATCGAGGAAGCCCGCGAACAGGAACCGGTCGCTCGGCAGGCCCGACAGCACCAGGGCCGCGATCGGGGCGGAGGCGCCGGGCAGCATCTGGATGCGCAATCCTTCGGCGATCGCCTGCCGGACCAGCTTGAAGCCCGGATCCGAGACCAGCGGCGTGCCGGCGTCGGAGATCAGCGCCACGGCCTGGCCCTCAGCGACGCGGCCGAGCAGGACCGGCCGCATGCGCTCGGCATTATGTTCGTGATAGGCGAGCAGTGGCGCCGCGATGCCGTGGCGCTGTAGCAATTTTGCGCTGACCCGCGTGTCCTCGCAGGCGATCACGTCGACCCGCGCTAGGATATCGAGGGCTCGGAGCGTGATGTCGGACGCGTTGCCGATCGGCGTCGCCACGACATAGAGCCCTGCCGGGGCACGATTTCCCGAGTCCGCGCGTTCATCCGTCGGAGATTTCACGGGCGCCGGCCGATCGGGTACCGATTGCTTTGGCGTGCGTTTACTTGGCGCGGGCGCGCGGCTAGTCTCCGGCCGCGCCTCCTCGGTCGCTTCGGAGAATGTGCTTGGACCGTCCATCTCTCGCGTACCCGGTCTTGCGGCCTTTGGCCCTCGCATCTGTGGTGACCTTTGCTTTGGGCTTGGCTGGCTGCGGAACCCAGACCGTAACGGCGAAGCCACCGGTGCAGCAAGCCCCGCTCGCCGTCCTGCCGGCCCCGGCCCTGGTGCCGCCGGCGAAGGCGCAGCGGCCGCCTGCCCTGGTCGATGTCGGCGGCAAGACCGACGTGGCGCTGCTGCTGCCCTTGAGCGGGCCGACGGCACCGCTCGGCCGCGACATGCTGGATGCGGCCCAGCTATCGCTCATCGAGCTGGGCGGCGAGGATCTGGTGCTGACGCCCAAGGATACCCACGGCACTGCCGAGGGCGCCGCCGCTGCCGCGCGCCTGGCCGTGGCCGAGGGCGCCCGGATGATCGTCGGGCCGTTGACGGCGCCCGAGGCCGATGCTGTGAAGCCGATCGCCCAGGCCGCCCACATCAACGTGCTGGCCTTCTCCAGCGTCGCGTCCATCGCCGGCGACGGCCTGTTCCTGATGGGCATCCTGCCGCGTGAGGAGCTGACCCGGATCGCGAGCTACGCCCATTCGACCGGCATCGATCATTTCGCCGCCCTGGTGCCGAACAATGCCTATGGCCAGCTGGCCGCCGACGAGTTCAGCCGGGCGGTCGCGGCCGCCGGCGGCACGCTCGACGACAGCGAGGTCTATGAGCCGGGTGGCGCCGACCTGAAGCCGGTGATCAAGCATCTGGCCGCCAACGGCAAGTTCACCTTCACAGCATTGCTGGTGCCCGAGACCGGAGCGAAGCTCAAGAACGTGGTCGCCCAGCTGCAGCTGGCCGACATCAACCAGCAGAAGGTCAGGCTGCTCGGCACCGGCATCTGGGACGTGCCCGATCTCGGCGGCGAGCCGTCGCTGATCGGCGGCTGGTACGCGGCCCCGCCGCCCGACGCCCGGGCCGGCTTCCAGGACCGCTTCCGCCAGGCCTACGGCCATGTGCCCCAGCGCCTGGCGACGCTCGCCTATGATGCGGTCGGCGTCGCCGCCGTGCTCGACCGCACGCCCGGTGCCGATTTCTCGGCCGCGGCCATCACCAATCCGAACGGCTATGCCGGCGCCGACGGCATCTTCCGGCTGCGCGAGGATGGCACGGCCGAACGCGGCCTGGTCGTGCTGCAGGTCGAACATGCGGGCAGCAGCGTCGCGAGCCCGGCGCCGGAAAGCTTCAACGGCGGGGCGGGCCAGTAGGCCGGCCCGGGCTGCGTCTATCTGAGCAGCGCCGCCAGCACCGCGTTCAGGCGCTGGCGCCCGGCATCGGTCGCCGCCAGCCGATCCCGGTCGAGTGTGACGAAGCCGCCCTCCGTCAGATGGCCGAGGGCGGTCGCGTCGACCAGATCCTCCGGCTCCAGGCCCAGTTCGTCGCGGAAGCGCTGGCGCGGGATGCCCTCGGCCAGGCGCAGGCCCATCATGACCAGCTCCTCGGCGCGCGCGGCCGGGTCGATCGTCTCCGTCTCCTGGGTGCCGTGGCCCTGGGCCTCGACCCGGGCAAGCCAGGTCTCGGGTGCCTTCGCCTGTCGGGTCGCGATCTTGTCGCCGCCCAGCGTCAGCCGGCCATGGGCACCCGGCCCGACGCCGACGTAATCGCCATAGCGCCAATAGGTCAGGTTGTGCCGGCTCGCCTGGCCCGGCCGGGCATGGTTCGAAATCTCGTAGGACGGCATGCCCGCGGCGGCGAGCCGTGCCTGGGTCAACTCGTAGAGCGCGCCGGCCAGCTCGTCGTCGGGCAGGATGAAATCGCCGCGGGCATGGGCCGTGGCGAAGGCGGTGCCCTGCTCGATGGTCAGCTGGTAGACCGACAGATGGCCGGCCGCCAGATCCAGCGCGCGATCGAGCTCCGCTGCCCAGGATTCGAGGGTTTGGTTAGGTCGCGCGTAGATCAGATCGAAACTGTAACGATCGAAATGCCGGGCGGCCAGGTCGATCGCGCCCAGCGCCTCCTCGGCCGAATGCTGGCGGCCGAGGAAGGTGAGCGAGGGCTGGTCGAGCGCCTGGATGCCGAGCGAGACGCGGTTGACGCCGGCGCTGCGGAAGCCCTGGAAGCGGCCGGCCTCGACCGAGGTCGGGTTCGCTTCGAGCGTGATCTCGACCGCCGGGTCGAGCGTCCAGCGCGCCGCGATCCGGTCGATGACGGCGCCGACCGTCGCCGGCTCCATCAGCGAGGGCGTGCCGCCGCCGAAGAAGATCGAGGTGACGGTGCGCCCCGGCGTCAGCCGCGCGTAATGGTCAAGTTCGGCAAGCAGCGCCGTCCGCCAGCGATCCTGCTCGATCCGCTCGCGCACATGGCTGTTGAAGTCGCAATAGGGGCACTTCGACAGGCAGAACGGCCAATGGACATAGATGGCAAAGCCTGGGGCAGTGGCCGTCACGGGTCCGGTCATGACGCGAAACAGGCCTCGACCAGCTGGGTGAAGGCGCGGGCCCGGTGGCTGATGCGGTGCTTGGTCGCCTCGTGCATTTCGCCGAAGGTCTGGCTCATGCCGTCGGGCACGAAGATCGGGTCATAGCCGAAGCCGCGGTCGCCGCGCGGCGGAAAGGTGAGCGTGCCCGACACCCGGCCCTCGAAGCTCTCGTAATGGCCGTCGGGCCAGGCGAGCGTCAGGGCCGAGACGAAATGGGCGCGCCGGTTGCTGGTGCCACGCTCGGCCAGCTCGCGCTCGACGCGCGCCATGGCGGTGCCGAAATCCTTGGACGGGCCGGCCCAGCGCGCCGAATAGATGCCGGGCGCGCCGTCGAGCCCGTCGACCGCCAGGCCGGAATCGTCCGACAGCGCCGGAACGCCGGCAGCGAGCGCTGCCGCCAGCGCCTTCAGCTCGGCATTGGCGAGGAAGGTCGTGCCGGTCTCTTCCGGTTCGGGCAGGCCGTGCTCCGCCGCCGAGCTCACGTGAATGCCGTAGGGCGCCAGCAGTTCTACGATCTCCCGGAGCTTGCCGGGATTATGCGTGGCCACGATCAGGCCGGTGCCGGTGAAGCGTCGGCGCGGAGCGGCGGCAGCGGCGCACATGGGCCTAGAGCCCGCCGAGGCCGACGGCGGCGCGCTGCAGCCGGGCGAGGTCGGCGACGCCCTTGCGGGCGAGCTTCAGGAGGTCGGTGAACTGCTCCTCGGCGAACGGCGCCTCTTCGGCGGTGGCCTGGATCTCGACGATCTTGCCGGAAGCGGTCAGCACGAAATTGGCATCGGCCTCGGCGGCGGAATCCTCGGGATAATCGAGGTCGAGCACCGGCACGCCCTTATAGATGCCGCAGGAGACGGCCGCGACCTGGTCCCTCAAGGGCAGCGCCGGGATCAGCTTGGCCTCGACCAGGCCGCGGAGCGCCAGATGCAGCGCCACGTAGCTGCCGGTGATCGACGCGGTGCGGGTGCCGCCGTCGGCCTGCAGCACGTCGCAGTCGATCTTGATCTGCCGCTCGCCGAGCGCCTTCAGGTCGCAGACCGCGCGCAGCGACCGGCCGATCAGGCGCTGGATCTCCTGGGTGCGGCCCGACTGCTTGCCGCGCGCGGCCTCGCGGTCGGTGCGGGTATGGGTCGAGCGCGGCAGCATGCCATATTCGGCCGTGACCCAGCCGGCGCCGGTGTTGCGCAGGAACGGCGGCACCTTCTCCTCGACCGAGGCGGTGCAGAGCACATGGGTTTCGCCGCACTTCACGAGGCAGGAACCCTCGGCATACTTGGCAAAACCGGGGGTAAGCGTCACCGGGCGGAGCTGGTCGACGGC
The DNA here is from genome assembly GCA_035310205.1 of Aliidongia sp. GTDB lineage: Bacteria > Pseudomonadota > Alphaproteobacteria > ATCC43930 > CGMCC-115725 > Aliidongia. The sequence continues at coordinate 28,804 of DATGEK010000027.1, read as the reverse complement.
GCGACCGGAAGGGCGTGACATGGGCTGGCTGCTTCTTTCGCGAAGGCGGGATCTGGATGAGGGGCGCCAAACTACTCCGCCTGTCGCCCGCGCGTCCAGGGTCTGACCCCTGCGTTTGCGGGCGCGGAGGTTGACGCTCGCGCTTGGCATCCCTAAGTTTCGCCACGCCCCGACGATGATGGACGGGCCCCAGTCATTCAGATGTGCCATAGGGACGATCGTCGACTTTGAGCGACCGCGACATCCCCCGTGCGAGGACGGAGACGCTGATCGGCGCGCTCAACGAGCGCAGCCGCGAGATCTTCCGGACCGTCGTCGACGCCTACGTCGAGACCGGCGAGCCGATCGGCTCGCGCACGATCTCGCGCCGGCTGGGCTTGAACCTGTCGCCGGCGACGATCCGCAACGTCATGGCGGATCTCGAGGACGCCGGCCTGCTGTTCGCGCCCCACACCTCGGCCGGACGGCTGCCGACCGACGCCGGGCTGCGGCTGTTCGTCGACGGCCTGCTCGAGGTCGGCCGCCTGTCCCAGGACGAGCGCGACAATCTTGACGCGCGCTGCGCCGCCGGCGGCCGGTCCTTGCCGGCCCTGCTCGAGCAGGCGACCCAGACGCTCTCGGGTCTGTCGCGTTGCGCCGGCCTGGTGTTGGCGCCCAAGACCGAACGGGCGCTGAAGCATGTCGAGTTCGTGGCGCTCGGGCCCGGCCGCGCGCTGGTCGTGATGGTGACCGAGGACGGGCTGGTCGAGAACCGCGTCATCGAGGTGCCGGTCGGCGTTCCCGCCTCGGCGCTGGTCACCGCCGGCAATTTCCTGTCGGCCCGGATGGTGGGGTTCACGCTCGAGGAGGCCAAGACCGCCCTGGTGCAGGAGCTGGCGGCGAACCAGGCGGAGCTCGACGAGCTTACGGCCAAGCTGGTTCGGGCCGGCCTCGCCTCCTGGGCCGGGGCGCCGGATGGCGCGTCGGGCGGCTCGCTCATCGTGCGCGGCCAAGCGAACCTCTTGGAGGATATCAACGCGCTCGAGGATCTCGACCGGGTCCGCCGCCTGTTCGAGATGCTGGAGACAAAGGACACGATGATGCGCCTCGTCGAGGCGACCCATCGCGGCGAGGGCGTGCAGATCTTCATCGGCTCGGCGAACTCGCTGTTCGGCATCGCCGGCTGTTCGATGGTGATCGCTCCCTATATGAACAGCCGCGAACAGATCGTGGGCGCGATCGGCGTGATCGGCCCGACCCGTATCAACTACGCCCGGATCATCCCGATGGTGGACTATACCGCCAAGGTGATCGGGCGCTCGATTGGATAAAGCAGGACCCATTCAGCAATGACCGAAACCTCGAATACCCCAGAGACCGAAGACGTGGCCGAACAGGCCGAGGTCGAGACCCTGTCCCCCGCGGACCGGATCGCCGAACTCGAGGCCGAGGTTGCGAAGTACAAGGACCAGGCCCTGCGCGCGCTCGCCGAGCAGGAGAACGTGCGGCGCCGGGCGCAGCGCGACCGCGAGGACGCGCTCAAGTTTGCGACATCCAACTTCGCCAAGGACCTGGTGACGGTCGCCGACAATCTGCGTCGCGCCATCGACAGCGTGCCGGAAGCCCAGGCGGCGAAGGACGAGCTGTTGAAGGGCCTCCTGTCCGGCGTGTCCGCGACCGAGCGGGAATTGCTCGCGGCCTTCGAGAAGCACGGCATCCGCAAGCTCGATCCGCTGGGCGAGAAGTTCGACCATAATTTCCACCAGGCGATCTTCGAGCTCGAGAACACCGGCAAGCCGGCGGGCACGGTCGTCCAGGTGTTGCAGGCCGGCTATACGCTGCACGACCGGCTGCTGCGCGAAGCCATGGTCGGCGTCGCCAAGGGCGCGGTCGCCGAAGCCGTGGCGAGCGAGGAAAAGCCGGTTGAGGACAAGCACGCCGACCGGCATCATCGCGTCGATCGCACGGCCTGAAACCGTCGTCCGCCGGCTTTTCAGGGTTTAGTCACGAATCCGTGACAGGAAACTCCTCCAGCCCGTTGCAGGGTCGGAAGGCCGCCCATATATAACGGCGGGCGTCCGGCAAGTGCTGCGGCGCCCAGTTCGAAAATCGGGGGACGGCAAGGAGCGCTCTTCGGGGGCCCTCGCGTCCTGCTAGTTTGAGAGGCAGTAATGAGCAAAGTCATCGGTATCGATCTCGGCACCACGAATTCCTGCGTCGCCGTCATGGACGGCAAGACGGCCAAGGTGATCGAGAACAGCGAGGGTGCCCGCACCACGCCGTCGATGGTCGCCTTCACCGAGAGCGGCGAGCGCCTGGTCGGCCAGGCCGCCAAACGCCAGGGTGTCACCAATCCGGAGAACACCTTCTCCGCGATCAAGCGCCTGATCGGCCGCCGTTTCGAAGATCCGACCGTCAAGAAGGACATCGGCCTCGTTCCCTATAAGATCATCGGCGCCGACAATGGCGACGCTTGGGTCCAGAGCCGTAGCGACAAGTACGCGCCGTCGCAGATCAGCGCCTTCATCCTGCAGAAGATGAAGGAAACCGCCGAGGCCTATCTCGGCGAGACCGTGACCCAGGCGGTCATCACGGTGCCGGCCTATTTCAACGACAGCCAGCGCCAGGCGACCAAGGATGCCGGCAAGATCGCCGGCCTCGAGGTGCTGCGCATCATCAACGAGCCGACGGCGGCGGCGCTCGCCTATGGCATGGACAAGCGCGGCTCCGGCACGATCGCCGTCTATGACCTGGGCGGCGGCACGTTCGACGTCTCGATCCTCGAGATCGGCGACGGCGTGTTCGAGGTGAAGTCGACCAACGGCGACACGTTCCTGGGCGGCGAGGACTTCGACAAGTCGGTCATCGACTACCTGGCCGACGAGTTCAAGAAGGAGCAAGGCATCGACCTGCGCAACGACAAGCTCGCGCTCCAGCGCCTGAAGGAAGCGGCCGAAAAGGCGAAGATCGAGCTCAGCTCGTCGATGCAGACCGAAGTCAACCTGCCGTTCATCACGGCCGATGCGTCGGGTCCGAAGCATCTCAACATCAAGCTGTCGCGCGCCAAGCTCGAGAGCCTGGTCGAGGATCTGGTGCAGCGGACGATCGAGCCCTGCAAGGCGGCGCTGCGCGATGCCGGCCTCAAGGCTTCGGAAGTGGACGAGGTCATCCTGGTCGGCGGCATGACCCGCATGCCCAAGATCGCCGAGACCGTGAAGCAGATCTTCGGCAAGGAGCCGAACAAGGGCGTGAACCCGGACGAAGTCGTGGCGATGGGTGCCGCGATCCAGGCCGGCGTGCTGAAGGGCGAGGTCAAGGACGTCCTGCTCCTGGACGTGACGCCGCTGTCGCTTGGCATCGAGACGCTGGGCGGCGTGTTCACCCGGCTCATCGACCGCAACACGACGATCCCGACCAAGAAGAGCCAGACCTTCTCGACCGCCGAGGACAACCAGACCGCGGTCACCATCCGCGTGTTCCAGGGCGAGCGCGAGATGGCGGCCGACAACAAGCTCCTGGGCCAGTTCGACCTGATCGGCCTGCCGCCGGCACCGCGCGGCATGCCGCAGATCGAGGTGACGTTCGACATCGACGCGAACGGCATCGTCCAGGTCTCGGCCAAGGACAAGGGCACCGGCAAGGAGCAGCAGATCCGCATCCAGGCCTCGGGCGGCCTGTCGGACTCCGAGATCGACAAGATGGTCAAGGATGCCGAGCTCAACGCCGAGGAAGACAAGCGCAAGCGTGAGGTGGTCGAGGTCAAGAACCACGCCGAGGCGCTGGTCCACACGACCGAGCGCACGCTCAAGGAAGAGGCGGCTGCCGGTGTGCCCGAGGCCGACAAGAAGGCGGTCGAGGCGGCGATCGCCGATCTGAAGGCGGCGCTCACCGCCGAGGACGTGGAGGCGATCAAGGCCAAGACCGAGGCTTTGACCCAGGCGTCGATGAAGATCGGCGAGGCGATCTACAAGGCGAAGGCGGCGGCCGAGGGTGCGCCGGCCGGTGAGGCGCCCCATGCCGGTCCGGACGCCGGTCACGCCGCGGGCGGCGAGGGCGATGCCCGCGTCGTCGATGCCGACTTCGAGGAAGTCGACGAGCGCAAGAAGGGTCACCAGGCCTAAGGGCCGGTGATCCGGCTTTAGAGAGGCAGGGGGGCGGCTCGAAGCAGTTCGTAGCCGCCCCCCGGTTCGTCGGGATCCGACCATATGGCGAAACAAGATTTTTACGAACAACTGGGGGTCAGCCGCGGCGCGTCGGCGGACGACCTCAAGAAGGCGTATCGAAAGCTCGCCATGCAATATCACCAGGACCGCAATCCGGGCGACAAGGCGGCCGAGCTCAAGTTCAAGGAAATCAGCGAGGCCTATGACGTCCTGAAGGACGATCAGAAGCGCGCGGCCTACGACCGGTTCGGCCATGCCGCCTTCGAAAACGGCGGTGGCGGCGGCCGGGGTGCCGGTGGCGGCCCGGGCGATTTCGGCTTCGCCAGCGGCTTTGCCGATATCTTCGACGAGATGTTCGGCGACTTCGTCGGCGGGCGGCGCGGGCAGTCGAGTTCGCGCGGCTCGGACCTGCGCTACAATCTCGAGATCAGCCTCGAGGATGCGTTCAAGGGTTCGACCGCGCAGATCCGCGTGCCGACCTCGCAATCCTGCGACAGCTGCAAGGGCAGCGGCAGCGAGGCCGGGTCGAAGCCGGTCACCTGCACGACCTGCCAAGGCGCCGGCAAGGTCAGGGCCCAGCAGGGCTTCTTTACCATCGAGCGGACCTGCCCGAGCTGCGGCGGCGCCGGTCGCGTGATCGAGAACCCCTGCAAGTCCTGCGGCGGCCAGGGCCGCGTCCGCAAGGAAAAGACGCTGTCGGTCAATATTCCGGCCGGCGTCGAGGAAGGTACGCGCATCCGGCTCGCCGGCGAGGGCGAGGCAGGGTTGCGAGGGTCCGCCCCAGGCGACCTCTATATCTTCCTATCGGTGACGCCGCACCGGATCTTCCAGCGCGACGCCGCCAATATCCATTGCCGCGTGCCGATCCCGATGACCACCGCGTCCTTGGGCGGCCAGATCGAGGTGCCGACGATCGATGGTGCCCGCGCACGGGTCACCATTCCGCCGGGGACCCAGTCGGGCCATCAGTTCCGGCTGAAGGGCAAGGGCATGTCGGTGCTGCGCTCGCCGGCGCGTGGCGACATGTATATCGAGGCGGTCGTCGAAACGCCGGTCAACCTGACCAAGCGCCAGCAGGAACTGCTGCGCGAGTTCGAGGGCGAAGGCGGCGGCAGCAAGACCAGCCCGGAATCCGAGGGCTTCTTCGCCCGCGTCCGGGAATTCTGGGACGACCTCAGGGACTGAAAGCGGGGCGATGGCGATCTCTCGTCATCGCCCCTTTTTATCCGCTTAACTCAACGTCATGGCCGGGCTCGACCCGGCCATCCCCATTTTCACGCCACGAACCGTGGTTCCGGCGGCGCGACGTGGATCCCCGGGTCAAGCCCGGGGATGACGCTCAAAGGAAGGTGCGACCGCCTCTCTACCCCGTCAGGCAAGGCCCTCCGCCATCGGGCGCTATACCCCCACCGTCATGCCCGGGCTTGACCCGGGCATCCACGCGCTTCCGCCTGAGCCCTCTTCGGAGAGGACGCCGCAGCCCAAACTCAACTGACTTGATGACGAGGGGTTTGATCCGGATAACGGCGGATCAAGCCCGGGCATGACGGTTTGACGTCACCCCGGAAATTCGGATGCCGCCGGGAAGTCCTGCCGGATGTCCCATTCCGCCGCCTTGGCGGTCCGCTGCTGGCGGATCCAGCCGCCCTGGCCGTCGGCGCGGTAGCGGATATAGTCGACCACGCTCGGCAGGTCCGTCGGCACGTTCTGGCCGGGCTTCAGCTTCTGGAAGCGCGGGTTGGCGAAGTCCGGATGGCTGCTCACCTCCAGGATGTTCTCGGCCCGATCCTTGGGCAGCAAGTGCCAGGTGATGCGGGCGGCCTGCACCAGGGTCAGTTCTTCGTTCTCCTGGCTGGCTGCGTCGGTGTACCGCTGCCAGACGAACTTGTCGCCGTCGACCGTGACGAAGCGCGTGATCAGGCCGGCATAGAGCCCGTCGCCGGTCGAGCAGTCGTTGCCGACCGCCCAGACCGTGCGGCCGCCGGACTGGGGCAGCGGATGGTCGGCAGCGGCGGCCAGCTCGCAATCGAGCCGCCGTTCGGTCAGCGCCTTGCCATCGAGATTGATGAGGCGCACCAGCGCGTGGCGCGGCTCGGTCTCGGCGAAGGATTTCTTCAGCGCCGCGTCGGCGGTGACGCCGGGCGCCGCCAGGAAATCGGCGGGATCCTTGCTGCCGCCCCACATGGCCTCGCGCATCGCCGGCGTGAAGCGCGCGTCCTCCAGGATCTCGATCCGGCGTTCGGTCGGCTTGCCGGCATCGGCGACCACCATCGACTGATGGACGACATATTCGATCGGCTTGCCGGGCGAGCAGGCGGCAAGCGTCAGGGCGAGGAACGGCAGGACGAGCAGACGGGACATCGGCTGATTTCCGGAACCAGGGGCGGCGCGCCCAATCAGTAAGTTTCGCGCGATCCCGTCAAGCCGCAATCATGCCGGGCCGAACTGGGTTGCAACATCGCCCTGGAACGTGAGCGGCCCGGTGTGGCTGAGCTTGCTCGTGAGATCGGCCCAGATTTCGCCGCCCATCGCCGTCCAGCGCTGGCAGAAGCTGAAATCCTCGGAGAGGTACGCGCCGGTCGCGCGATCGATCAGGCAGTCGAACAGCGCATAGCGGTGCGGGCTGCCCTTGAGCGGGTCATGGGCCTGATGCTCGCGGGTATATTGCAGCTCGGGGTAATGCGCCTGCATGCGCTCCAGCACCGATCGCCGGATCATCAGGAAGCCGGTGCCGGCATAGCGCACGCGGGCGAAGCCGTCCTTGACGCCGATCCGGCCGGGATCGAGGAACTCGATGACATAGGACAGCGCCGCCGCCTCGATCGGCTCGCGTTTCTGGGCCGCGATCGCCTTGACCTTGGGCCAGTCGATCTTCTTGGTCGGATAGACTCCGGCCGCCATGTCGGCGCCGAAATCCAGGAGCCGGAACGCCTCCTCCGGCTCGAAGCCGATGTCGGCATCGATGAACAGCAAATGGGTCGCGACCGGGTTGCCGAGGAAATGCGCCACGACATTCTGCCGGGCGCGGGTGATGAGCGCGTCGCCGCCCTGCAGCAGCACGGAGAAGCCGATGCCGCGCCGATCGCAGGCGCGCTGCAGCTTCAGCAGCGAGGCGGTGAAATGGCTCGTGACCTGGCCGCCGTAGCAGGGCGTGCCGATGACGAGATGAACGGGGCCTGGGTCGCTCACGCGGCGCTCTCCTCGGTGAAATCTGTGGCCAGCAGGCGGGCCAGCCGCTCGGCGCTGGGCGTGCCCGGTGCGGCGGAATAGACGATGAGGTTCAGGTCGTTGGCGTCGCCGAGGCTCAGCACGGTGTGGTCCAACTCCATCAGCCCGACTTGCGGATGATCGAAGCGCTTCAGCCCATCGCTCGGTGCCAGCACGTCATGCTGGTGCCAGAGCGGGCGGAATTCCGGGCTCGCGGCCAGCAGGTCGTCGACCAGGGCCTGGAATGCCGGGTGGCCGCCGGAGCGGGCGTAGTTGGTGCGGAACCGGGCTATGCAGCGCCGCGCGTCGTTCTCCCAATCCGGCAGCATGCGGCGCATCCGGGGGTCGGTGAACAGCAGCCAGATCAGATTATGATCCGACTTCGGCCGGCGCCCGAAATCGGTGACGAGCCGCGTCGCACCCCGGTTCCAGGCGACCGCATCCCAGCGCGCGTTGCGCACGTAAGCGGGCTGGTCGTGCAGGCCGTCGATCAGGCGATGGATCAGCGGGCTGACCGGTGTGGCCGCGTCGAGCGGGGCGGCCGGCGCCGAGCGGCCGGCCAGCACGAACAGATGCGCCCGCTCGGTCGGATCGAGCCGGAGTGCCGCCGCGATCCGGTCGAGCGCCGCGGTCGATACCTGGATGTCCCGGCCCTGCTCCAGCCAGGTGTACCAGGTGACGCCGAGGCCTGAGAGCTGGGCCACCTCTTCCCGGCGCAGCCCGGGTGTGCGCCGCCGGCCGCCGGCCGGCAGGCCGACGGCATCGGGGCGCAGCTTGGCGCGCTGGCTGACCAGGAATGCGCCCAGTCCGGTGCGGTCGATCGTGCTCATCGCCATGGTGGCACCTTTGATACCAGGATAAATGCTTAGATTGTCCTAGTAGTAACGATCACCAATTCTGCCCCGACAGCCCGTCCGCATCCAGTCATTTCGGCGGTCGGCTGATCGAGGGAGAAAGCAATGACCGATCACGCCCCGGCCGCCCACTTCTGGGCGCCCGTCATCGTCCTGCTCGGCGGCGGCTTCGTCGTGGCGCTCGACAATTTCGTCGTCAATGTCGCGATCCCCCATGTGAAGGCCGATCTCGGCGCCGGCTATGCCGCGGTCCAGCTGGTCGTCGTCGCCTATGGGCTGGCCTATGGCATGAGCTTGGTGACCGGCGGGCGGCTCGGCGATCTCTATGGCCGCAAACGCTGCTTCATGTGGGGCCTGGGCGGCTTCACGCTCGCTTCGATGCTGTGCGGCCTGGCACCGTCGGCGGCGGTGCTGATCGCTGCTCGCCTGCTGCAGGGCGTCGGCGGCGCCGTGATGTTCCCCCAGGTCCTCGCCATGCTGCGGACCCAGGTCGCGGCCGAGCGCCGGCGCCTCGCCTTCGCCCTGCTCGGTATCGCGCTCGGGCTCGGCGGCATCTGCGGCCAGCTGCTGGGCGGCGCGCTGGTCGAGTGGAACCTGTGGTCGCTCGGCTGGCGCCTGGTGTTCCTGGTCAACCTGCCGGTCGGCCTCGTCGGAGTGGCGGCGGCCTATTTCCTGCTCGAGGAGACGCCGCGCGGCGGCTGGGTCCGCTTCGATCTCGGCGGCGTCGGGCTCGCCGCCATGACGCTCGCCGCCCTGCTGACGCCGCTCATCATCGGGCGCGAGGCCGGCTGGCCGGCCTGGGCGTTCGGCCTGCTCGCCGCCAGCCTGCCGCTCGGCTACCTGTTCGTGCGCTGGGAGCGCCAGGTCGCCTGGGAGGGCGGGACGCCGATCGTCGACCTCACCCTGTTCCGCTCGCCCGCCTTCGTCGCCGGCCTGGCGCTCGCGGCGACCTTCTACACCACGCTCAATTCCTTCTATCTGTCGCTGACGCTGGTGCAACAGATGGGGCTCGGGCAGACGGCGTTTCAGACGGCGCTGGTGTTCCTGCCGCTGTGCGTCGCCTTCCTGGCTGGGACGCTCGCGGCACTCAGGTTCGGCGGCCGTCGCGCGCTCGATGCCGGTATCCTGCTCACCCTGATCGCCTATGGCTTGGCGGCGGCGAATGGCGCGCTCGCCGGGCCGGCCTGGCAACCGCGCAGCCTGATCCCCGGCCTGACCATCCTCGGCTTCGGCCAGGGCCTGTTCCTGACGCCGCTGCTGAATGTGGTGCTGAGCCGGATCGAACCGCGGCTCGCGGGCGGGGCCGCCGGCATTCTGGCCACCTTCCAGCAGGCGGGCGGGGCGCTCGGCATCGCGGTGGTCGGGCTGCTGTTCTTCGGTGCGCTCGACGGCACGCCGGACGGCTTCCGCCGCGGCTTCGAGCTGGCCGCGCGCTACGGCTTTGCCGCCTCGCTCGGCTGTCTCGCGCTGCTGCGGGTGCTGGATCTCGCCGATCGCCGGCCGCAACCCCGCCTGGGTGCAGCGCCGGGGCGGTCTATGCCGTGACCTTGGGCTTGGGCGCCGCCGGCTTCGCCGGTTCGGCCTCGGGCTCGGTCAGCACGCGCACCAGCGCCTCGCGGATCTCGCGGATCTTGCTCTCATGCTCGACCTTCAGGCCGAAGATGTCCTTGACGTAGAAGACGTCGACGACCTTCTCGCCATAGGTCGTGATCTTGGCGCCGGAGATCTGGACGCCGTGGGCGGTGAGCGCGCGGGTCAGGTCGAACAGCAGCGCCGGGCGGTCGCGGCCGTTGACCTCGACCACCGTATGCGCGGCCGAGGCCTTGTTGTCGATCAGCACGCGCGGCGCCACGGTGAACACGCGGGTGCGGCTGGGGAAGGCCGGCCGCCGCTTCAGCTCCTTGCGCGGGTCGAGCTTGCCGCCCAGCACGTTCTCGAACAGCACGGCGAGCCGCGCGAGCTTGTCCGGGCGATCGAAGGCGCCGCCGGTGCTGTCCTGGACCCAGAAGGTGTCGAGCGCCATGCCGTTCACCATGGTGACGATGCGCGCATCGACGATCATGGCGCCGGCCACCGACAGCGCGCCGGCGATGCGCGAGAACAGGCCCGGATGGTCGGCGGTATAGACCGTGATCTCGGTCACCGACCGGGCCTGATCGACCCGGTTCGCGACCGTCAGCGGCGCTTCCGAACGCTCGGCCTCGCGCATCAGGCGGCCGTGGCGGGCGAGCGTCGTCGGGTCGTGCGACAGCCAGTAGAACGGATAGCCGCGCTGGGTGAGTGCGGCAAAATCCTCGGTGCTGAATTCCGGCAGCAGCTCGCGCACCTGCTCCTGAACCTTGGCGATGCGCACGTCGCGCGGATCGGCCACCACGCCGCCGGACATGACCTCCTGGGCCCGGTTGTAAAGCTCGCGCAGCAGCGCCGCCTTCCAGCCGTTCCAGACGTTGGGGCCGACCGCGCGGATGTCGCAGGCGGTCAGGATCAGGAGCAGCTTCAGCCGCTCCGGCGACTGCACCAGCGCCACGAAATCCTGGATGGTCTTGGGATCATCGATGTCGCGCTTGAAGGCGGTCCGGCTCATGACCAGGTGGTGGCGCACCAACCAGGACACGGTCTCGGTCTCTTCGGCATCGAGGCCGAGCCGGGGCCCAAGCTTGCAAGCGATTTTGGCGCCGAGCTCCGAATGATCGCCGGGACGGCCCTTGGCGATGTCATGCAGCAGGACGGCCAGATAGAGCGCGCGGCGCGAGGCGATCGTGTCGATGATCGAGCTCGCCAGCGGCAGCTCCTCCTTGAGCTCGCCCGCCCCGATCTTGTGCAGCTGGGCCAGCGCGAAGATCGTGTGCTCGTCGACCGTGTACACATGGTACATGTCGTACTGCATCTGGGCGACGACCCGGCCGAAATCCGGGATGAAGCGCCCGAACACGCCGGCCTCGTTGAGCCGCCTGAGGCTCGTCTCCGGATCGATCCGCGAGGTCAGGATCTCCATGAACAGCCGGTTCGCCTCGGGATCGGCGCGGAGCTTGGCGTCGATCAGCTTCAGCGACTGGGTGACGAGCCGGAGCGCGCGCGGATGGATGTCGAGCCGGTGGCTCTCCGCGACCTGGAACAGGCGCAGGAGATTGACCGGATCATCCTCGAACGCGCGGTCTGAGACGAGCGACAGGCGGCCGCCGTCGATCTTGAAGCCCTCGATCGATTTCGTACCGGGCAGCAGGCGCCGCCAGAGCGACACCGGCTTGCGCTTCTGGTCGGCCTCGAGCGCCGCGATGAAGATGCGGGTCAGGTCGCCGACGTCCTTCGCGATCAGGAAATAGTGCTTCATGAAGCGTTCGACGCCGCGCGAGCCGGCATGGTCGGTGTAGCCCATGCGCTCGCCGATCCGGGCCTGCACGTCGAAGGTCAGCCGCTCCTCGGGCCGGCCGGTCAGGTAATGCAGGTGGCAGCGGGCGGTCCACAGGAAGACCTCGGCGCGGTGGAAGCGGTTCGCCTCGTCGCGGGACAGGATGCCGCGCTCGACCAGCTCGTCCAGGTCATGGACGCGGAACAGGTATTTCGCGATCCACAACAGGCCGTGGAGATCGCGCAGGCCGCCCTTGCCTTCCTTGATGTTCGGCTCCAGCACGTAGCGGCTGTCGCCCAGGCGCTGATGGCGCTGTTCGCGCTCGGCCAGTTTCGCATCGACGAAACCGATGCCGCTGCCCTCGATCACCTCGCGCTCGAACCGCCGCTGCAGGTCCTCGAACAGCGCTTCGTCGCCGGAGATCAGGCGGCTTTCGAGCAGCGCCGTGCGGATCGTGATGTCGCCGATCGCCTGGCGCAGGGATTCGTCGACCGACCGGGTCGCGTGACCGACCTTGAGGCCTAGGTCCCAGAGCACATAGAGCAGGAATTCCACGACCTGCTCGGTATGCGGCGTCGCCTTGTAGGGCAGCAGGAACAGCAGGTCGATGTCTGACTGCGGCGCCAGTTCGGCGCGGCCATAGCCGCCGACCGCCACGATCGACAGCTTCTCGCCCTTCGTCGGGTTCGACACCGGGAACAGGGTCCGGTGCGTGATCCGATGCAGCGCGCGGATGATCGTGTCGATCAGCCAGGAGTTGCCGGCCATCGCGGCGGCGCCGTCCTGGCTGGCCATGAAGCGCGCCTCGATCTCCGTGCGGGCGGCTTTGAGCGCCGGCTTCAGCTGTTCGACGAGCGCCGATTGGGCCTTGTCCACGCCCGCCGCCCCGACGGCATGGTCGAGGAACTTGTCGAGCATTGCCGGATCGACGATCCGTTCGGGATGGGCCAGGTGCTGCATCCGATCATTTCGCCGGGGAATTCCGATCGGCGCAACAGGCACATCGGCGATGGCCGGCTTGTTCCGTCTGAATCGGACACGCGGACGCGGGAGGGAGCGCATGGCGGGGCAAAATTCCGAACGCGGGTGAGGGCTAATCGAATGTGATGCGACGACGGAAGGAGTTGAAGTGCGCCCACCGCAGGGCCGAGGCGCGTTCCTAATCCCGGCTCATACCGACCAGACGATAGACCAGATCCAATGCCGCGCGGGGCGTCAGCTCGTCCGGGTTGATCGCCTTGACCGCCTCCTCGACGGCCGAGGGCGGCAGCGGGGCGATCTTCGAGGTCGGCCGGCGCGCGGCGCTGAACAGCGGCAGGTCGTCGGCAAGCCGGGTCAAGGCACTGCCCGCCTCGCCCTGCTCCAGGATCTCCAGCACTTCCTCGGCGCGGGCGACGACCGGCTTCGGCAGGCCGGCGAGCTTCGCGACATGGATGCCGTAAGACCGGTCGGCCGCACCCGGCGCCACCTCGTGCAGGAACACCACGTCGCCCTGCCATTCCTTGACCCGCATGGTGTAGCAGGCGAGATCGTCGAGCCGCGAGGCAAGCGCGGTCAGCTCGTGATAATGGGTCGCGAACAGCGCCCGGCAGCGGTTGGCCTGGTGCAGATGCTCGACCGCGGCCCAGGCGATCGACAGGCCGTCATAGGTCGCGGTGCCGCGGCCGATCTCGTCGAGGATGACGAGCGCTCGCGGGCCGGACTGGTTCAGGATCGCGGCCGTCTCGACCATCTCGACCATGAAGGTCGAGCGCCCGCGCGCCAGGTCGTCGGCGGCGCCGACGCGGCTATAGAGCCGGTCGACGATGCCGATGCGCGCGCTGTCGGCCGGCACGTAGCAGCCGATCTGGGCCAGCACGGCGATCAGCGCGTTCTGGCGCAGGAAGGTGCTCTTGCCGGCCATGTTCGGACCGGTCAGCAGCCACAGCCGCCGCCCGGCTTCGAGCGTGCAGTCGTTGCCGACGAAGCTCGTGCCGGCGGCGAGGCTGGCCTCGACCACGGGATGGCGGCCGCCGGCGATCTCGAAGGCGACGCCGTCCTCGATTTCCGGGCGGCAATAGCGCCGCTCGACGGCGAGCTCGCCATGGCCGGCGGCGACGTCGAGCTGGGCCAGTGCCGCCGCCGCCCGCTGGATCTCCTCCGCCCGCTCGACCGCCTCGCGCACCAGGTCGTCGAACAGCGCCAGCTCGAGCGCCAGCGCCTTGTCGCCGGCCTGGCCGATGCGGGTCTCGATCTCGCTCAATTCGACCGTGGTGAAGCGCATGGCGTTGGCCATGGTCTGGCGATGGATGAAGCGGCCGCCAGCGCCGTAATCGAGCTTCGAGGCGTGGGTCGGCGTCACCTCGATGTAATAGCCCAGCACATTGTTGTGCCGGATCTTCAGGCCCGCGACCCCGGTCTCCTCGACATAGCGCGCCTGGAGCGCCGCCATCATGCGCCGGCTCTCGTCGCGGAGCGACCGCCACTCGTCGAGCTCGCTCGAATAGCCGCCGGCGATGAAACCGCCGTCGCGCGCCAGCAGCGGCAGTTCGGCGGCGAGCGCGCGGGTCAGCCGGTCGACCAGGGTGACGTGCTCGCCCAGGTCGACGCCGGCCGCGCGCAACAGGCTGCCGGGGACCGCTTCGGTCCGGGCCAGCACCAGCGGCCGGATGCGGGCGGTCGCGGCCAGGCCGTCGCGCAGGCCCGCCAGGTCGCGCGGGCCGCCGCGGCCGAGCGTCAGCCGCGACAGCGCCCGCGCCATGTCCGGGCATTCCTTGAGGAAGGCGCGGATGTCGCCGCGGAACCGTTCGTCGCGCACGAACACCTCGACCAGGTCGAGCCGCGCGTTGATCAGGCCGGGATCGGTCAGCGGGCCGGCCAGCTCAGCGGCCAGCCGCCGGGCGCCGGCGCCGGTGACGGTCCTGTCGATCACGGCGAGCAGGCTGCCGCGCCGCTCGCCGGTGAGCGTCTGCGACAGTTCGAGATTGCGCCGGGTCGCGGCGTCGATCTCCATGACCGCGCCGGCCGCGATGCGACGCGGAATGCCCAGCTTCGGATGCTTGCCCTGCTGGGTCAGGTCGATGTAGTCGACAAGCGCGCCGCCGGCGGCATATTCGGCGCGGCCGAAGGTGCCGAAGCCGTCCAGCGTGCCGACGCCATAGAGCTGGGCCAGGCGCCGGCGCCCGCTTTCGCTGTCGAAGCGTGCGCCGGGCAGCGGCGTCAGCACCGCCTTCCAGTCGCCCAGCACCTCGAACAGGTCCGGGCGCTGCAGCAACCGGTCGGCAACCAGCAGCTCACCTGGGGCGAGCCGGGCCAGCGCCGCGCCGACCTGGGCCGCGTCCAATGGCTGGAACTCGACCTCGCCGGTCGAAAGCTCGACCGAGGCCAGCGCCAGCTCGCCGGCCGCCTCGGCCAGTGCCGCCAAGAAATTATGCCGGCGGGCGTCCAGGAGATTGTCCTCGGTCACCGTGCCGGAGGTGACGATGCGGACCACGCCGCGCCGGACCGGCTGCTTGCCGCCGCGCTTCTTCGCCTCGGCCGGATCCTCCATCTGCTCGCAGATCGCGACGCGGAAGCCCTGGCGGATGAGCCGCGCCAGATAGGCGTCGGCGGCATGGACCGGCACGCCGCACATCGGGATATCGGTGCCGTCGTGCTTGCCGCGCCGGGTCAGCGTGATGTCGAGCGCGGCCGAGGCCTTGACCGCGTCGTCGAAGAACAGCTCGTAAAAATCGCCCATCCGGTAGAACAGCAGATGGTCCGGATGCTGCCGCTTGATGTCGAGGAACTGCGCCATCATCGGCGTCGTCGGCTCGGCCGGGGCGGGACGGGGGTTCTCGACTTCGGGTTCGGGCGGTTCGGATCGGGGGGGCATCAGGCTCTTACGGAACGAGGCGCGGCGGGACCGTCTCGATAGCATGCGGGTCGCCCCGCAGGGAACGGCTCATCGGCCGGCCGTCGCCCGCCGGCGGAAGACCGACGGCGCCTCGCCGGTGATCTTGCGGAACGCGCGGGTCAGATTGGCGGCGTCGCCATAGCCCAGCCGATAGGCGATCTCGGAGATCGGCAGGTCCTCCTCAGCGAGCAGTTCCTTGATCCGACCGATGCGGACCTCTGCCGCGACGGCGCGGAACGAGGTCCCTTCGCGCGCCAGCCGCCGGTCGAGCGTGCGCGGCGAGCAGTTGCAGGCGGCCGCGGTGCCTTCGAGCGTCGGCTGCTGGTTGTCGAGTGCCTGGATCGCGTCCGCGACCCAATCGCGCCAGCGGTGCCGGCCGGTGAGCGCCGCCAGCTGGGCCCGGCATTGCCGCTCGGCGACCCGAGCAGTCTGGGCATTGGCCATCGGCAGCGGCCGATCGAGCTCGCGGGCGTCGATCTCGATCCGGACCACATCCGGCAAGTACGGATCGAACGTGACCCGCGCCGGACGAAGCTCGGCATAGCGCTGGCGGTGGCGCGGGGCGGCAAGCCCGATCCGGATGTCGTAGGGCGCGATCCGCGCCCGCATCTGCCGGCTGAATTGGGCGTGAAACGAGGCCACCAGAATATCGACATGGATCTGTCGCGTGTCCGTGCGCAGCGGCAGGTTGGGCGCAAAGGTCACGACCCCGCGATCCGGCTGGCGTTCGTAGCGCATGGTGTAGAGGCCGCTGATCAGCGGGTAATAGCGCGCGACCAGCCGGATCGAAGCGTCGACCATGCGCGCGCTGATCAGCGCCAGACCCAGCATCTCATGCGCGGTCGAGGGAATGCGCCAGCCGAGATCGAGGCCCAGATCATCCCGCCCGGTCCGCCGCCGCGCCTCGATCAGCAATGCCTCGAGCTGCTGTGCCGTCAGGCAGCCGTGCGGCGCTGCGAGCGAGGCGGCGCTGACGCGCGCCGGCTCCAGCACGGTGGCCGGGTCAAGGCCCCATTTCTCGAGCAGGTCGACCAGCACGGCGACATAGCGGGTCGGCATCAGCAGGATGGGTTTCATGGGCGCTATCTTGTCCGGAAGTGACAAGTATATGGCGATAAATGACAGGCGGGAAGGTCGGTGTTGCGCCAGGATCATCGAGGAGCCGGCGCCGCCCGTCCGGCCATGCCGCGGAGGAGATCCCCATGCTTTATGAACAGATCGCGACGACCTGCATCGCCGACGAGGCGCTGCCCTGGCTGCCGTTCGGGCCGGGCCGGCTCGCCCAGATCAAATATTTCAAGTGCGATCCGATCCGGGGCGAGGTCATCTCGATCCTCAAGGCGCCGTCGGCCGCCCAGCTGCCGCGCCATCACCATAGCGGCACGGTGATCGTCTATACGATCAAGGGCCAGTGGAAGTACCAGGAGCATGACTGGATCGCCGGCCCCGGCAGCCTCGTGTTCGAGACCGCGGCGTCCCGCCATACGCCCGAAGGGGTGCCGGCCGGCGGGCCCGAGATCGTGACGCTCAACATCGTGCAAGGCGACCTCGCCTATCTCGACGCCGACGACAAGGTCGTCGCCATCGAGAATTGGCGCACGGCGATGGAGCACTATCTGAAATTCTGCCGGTCCAACGGGATTGAGCCCCTCGACCTCACGCATTTCCAGTAGTCTCGGCCGCGACACCTATCGGGCGGCAAGCCCGAAGCATTGGGAGGACGGGGAAGAATGCAGGATTTCAAGGGCAAGGTCGCGGTCATCACCGGCGGTGCCGAGGGCATCGGCCGGGCGATCGCCGAGCGGGCGGCCACGGCCGGCATGAAGCTGGTGCTGGCCGATATCGACGCGCCCCGGCTCGATGTCGCGATCGCCGCCTTCGCCGCGCGCGGCGTGGACGCGGTCGGCCTCCGGACGGACGTGTCGAAGGCTGATCAGGTGGACGCGCTGGCCGCCCTCGCCTTCGAGCGCTTCGGCAATGTCCATCTGCTCGTCAACAACGCCGGCGTCGGCCATAACCGTCCGGTGTGGGAAACGACCCAGGCCGACTGGGACTGGGTCATGGGCGTCAATCTCTACGGCGTCATCAACGGGCTGCGCGCCTTCATCCCGACCATGATCGCGCGCGGCGAGGCCGGCCATATCGTCAACACCGCCTCGATGGCCGGCCTCACCTCGCAGCCGGGCCTCGCCATCTACAACGCGAGCAAGCACGCGGTCGTCACCGTGTCGGAGGGGCTGCATCACGACCTGACCCTGCGCCAGTCGAAGCTCAGGGTCTCGGTGCTCTGCCCGGCCTGGGTCAAGACGCGGATCCATCTGTCGGAGCGCAATCGTCCGGCCGGATCCGACACAGCACCTTTGGCGACGCTCGATCACGTCGCCGGCAAGGTCGGCCAGGCGATCATGAACGCGGTCGAGAACGGCATCCCGGTCGAGCAGGTCGCGGATTGCGTGTTCGATGCGATTGCGGCCGAGCGTTTCTACATCCTGACCCACCCGGCCTATAAGGGCGCGGTCAAGCAGCGCCTGGAAGACATCCTGGCGGAGCGGCCGCCGACGCTCTTGCCCTCGCTTTAGGTTAACGGAAGTCTTTACCCGAGCCGTCGAACCGGGCAAAGCTCGGAGGGCTGACAAATTGATCAGCCCTCCGGCGCCCCGGGCGCGGCGGGGCTCGGGAGGAGACGAGGACATGGACGATACCAGCCGGCGCATCACCGAAGAGGAAGCGCTGCGATTCCACGCGGAGGGCAAGCCCGGCAAGATCGAGATCGCGCCGACCAAGCCGCTCACCACCCAACGCGACCTGTCGCTCGCCTATTCGCCCGGCGTCGCCTACCCCTGCCTGCATATCGCCGCAGACCCGGCGACCGCCTACGACTATACGGCCAAGGGCAATATCGTCGCCGTGATCTCGAACGGCACGGCGGTGCTGGGCCTGGGCGATCTGGGCGCGCTCGCGTCGAAGCCGGTGATGGAGGGCAAGGCCGTTCTGTTCAAGCGCTTCGCCGACATCGACTCGATCGATCTCGAGGTCGATACCCGCGATGTCGACGAGTTCGTCAATGCGGTCCGCTATCTGGGCCCGAGCTTCGGCGGCATCAATCTCGAGGACATCAAGGCGCCGGAATGCTTCATCATCGAGCAGCGCCTGCGCGAGCTGATGGACATCCCGGTCTTCCATGACGACCAGCACGGCACGGCGATCATCGCGGCGGCCGGCCTGATCAACGCCTGCAACCTGACCGGCCGCGACCTCAAGGACGTCAAGCTGGTGGTGAACGGCGCCGGCGCCGCCTCGATCGCCTGCATCGAGCTTCTGAAGGCGATGGGCGTCGGCCACGACAACGTGACCATGTGCGATACCAAGGGCGTGATCTTCCAGGGCCGCACCGAGGGCATGAACCAGTGGAAGTCGGCCCACGCCATCAAGACCGACCGGCGGACCCTGGCCGAGGCGCTCGATGGCGCCGACGCGTTCTTCGGCCTGTCGGTCAAGGGCGCCGTCACCCAGGAGATGGTCAAGCGGATGGCGAAGCAGCCGATCATCTTCGCCATGGCCAATCCCGACCCGGAAATCACGCCCGAGGACGTGAAGGCGGTTCGCCCCGACGCGCTGGTCGCGACCGGCCGGTCGGACTATCCGAACCAGGTCAACAACGTCCTGGGCTTCCCCTATATCTTCCGCGGCGCGCTCGACACGCGCTCGTCCACCATTAACGAGCCGATGAAGATCGCCGCGGCCGAGGCGCTCGCGGCCTTGGCGCGTGAGGACGTGCCGGACGAGGTCGCGGCGGCCTATTCCGGCCGGCGCCTCAGCTACGGTCCGGAATATCTGATCCCCGCGCCGTTCGATCCGCGGCTCATCTCGCACGTCCCGGTCGCGGTCGCCAAGGCGGCGATGGAATCGGGCGTCGCGCACAAGCCGATCGCCGACCTCAACGCCTATGCGCGCCTGCTCTCGACCCGCATGAACCCGGTCGCCGGCAGCCTGCAGGGCATCTTCGAGGCGGTGCGCTCCAAGCCGAAGCGGATCGTGTTCGCGGAGGGCGAGGAGGAAAAGGTCATGCGCGCCGCGCTCGAGTTCCGGAACGCGGGCTACGGCATGCCGATCCTGATCGGACGCGAGGAGCGGGTGCACGCGACCCTGAAGTCGCTCGGCCTGTCGGCGCCCGACGAGCTCGAAATCCACAATGCCCGGCTCAGCCACGCGAACAAGACCTACACCGACTTCCTGTTCAAGCGGCTGCAGCGCAAGGGCTTCCTCTATCGCGACTGCCAGCGCCTGGTGAACCAGGACCGCAACGTGTTCGCCGCCTGCATGGTGGCGATGGGCGACGCCGATGCCATGGTCACCGGTACGACGCGCAGCTACGCCGCTTCGTTCGACGAAATCAGCCGGGTGCTCGACGCCACGCCGGGCAAGCGGCTCCTGGGCCTGATGATGATGATCGCGCGCGGCCGGACCGTGTTCGTCGCCGACACGACGATCCACGAGCTGCCGACGCCCGAGGAACTGGCCGACATCGCCGAGCAGGCGGCCGAAAAGGCACGCCAGATGGGCGCCGTGCCGCGCGTGGCGCTCTTGTCCTTCTCGAACTTCGGCAACCCGATGCGCGAGAAGGCCCAGCGCGTGCGCGACGCGATCGACGTGCTCGACCGGCGCCGGGTCGATTTCGAGTATGACGGCGAGATGTCGGCCGACGTGGCGCTCGATTTCCAGCTGATGCGCAAGAGCTATCCGTTCTGCCGCCTCACGGGCCCGGCCAACGTGCTGGTCATGCCGGCGCTCCACACCGCCAATGTCGCCTCCAAGCTGCTCCAGCAGCTGGGCGGCGGCACGGTGATCGGGCCGATCCTGCTCGGGCTCGAAAAGCCGGTGCAGATCGTCGAGATGGCCGCCACCGTGTCGGATATCGTCAATCTGGCGGCGTTGGCCGGTTATGACGCTATCTCATGAGTTGTGTTACGGGCGTTTTGCGACCGTTCGATGAAATCTGGAGGGTTGTCACGAAACCGTAACCCTGCTGTCGGATATGTCGAAGCGACGCGGGTGGAGGAGGCAATCTCCCCTCCACCCGCGGTCTTGCGTCAGGAAGGGTCGCGTCTGTTCATGCCGTTACGCCGGTTTGTCGTTTCCATCGCCCTGATGGCTGGCGTGGTATTCCTGACCTTCGCGGTGCTGGTCATCACCGGTACCGTCGAGGCCTGGCCGGCGGCGATCGCGTGCCTGGCGATCGTCGCCCTGCATGCGCTGCTGCTGCGTGCCTTCCTGGACGGGCTGGCGCGCATCCGGACCGGCGTCGAAGAGATCCTGGTCGAGCCGGAACGCGCGGTGCCCGTCGTCCGCTCGTCCAGCCCGGCGGTCAACGACCTCTGGCTCGCCATCATGCGCCTGACCCGCGCCTGGCGGCAGCGCATCCGTGGGCTCGAGATCGAGCTCGCCGGCTCGAACGCGGTGCTGGCGGCCCTGCCCGACCCGCTCATCCTGATCAACGAGCGGCGCGAGGTCGTGCGCCAGAACGCTGCCGCCAAGGCGCTGTTCGGCGACCATGTACTGCGGCGCGACCTGACGGTGGCGCTCCGCCAGCCGGCCTTGCTGGCCGCGGTCGATGCCGTGCTGACCGGCGGCCCCGGGCGGCTGGTCGAGTTCGATCTGGCGAGTCCGGTCGAGCGACACATGAGCGCGCGCATCGACCCGCTGCCGGCCCGGACCGAGGATGGCGTGGTGCTACTGCTGTCGCTGCACGACCTGACCTCGGTCAAGCGGGCCGAGCAGATGCGCGCGGATTTCGTCGCCAACGCCAGCCACGAGCTGCGCACGCCGCTCTCGACCTTGGTGGGCTTCATCGAGACCCTGCAGGGCCCCGCGGCCGACGACGAGGAGGCGCGGATCAAGTTCCTTGCGATCATGCAGCAACAGGCTTCGCGCATGGCGCGGCTGGTCGAGGACCTGCTGTCGCTCTCGCGCATCGAGATGAACGAGCATCTGCCGCCGACCTCGCCGATCGAGGTCGTGGCGGTGTTGCGCCATGTCGGGCAGACGCTGGAAATGAAGGCGGCGGCCCGCGGCATGTCGATCGAATACGAGGTGGCCGACGAGCGCGTCCGGGTGCTGGGCGAGGCCGACGAGCTGGCCCAGCTGTTCCAGAACCTGATCGACAACGCCATCAAATATGCCCGGCCGGACACGGCGATCACCATCGGCGTCGGGCCGTCGCGGCGCTTCAGGGACGGCTTCGCGATCCAGGTGCGCGACCGGGGCGAAGGCATCCCGCGCATCCATTTGCCGCGCCTGACCGAACGGTTCTATCGGGTCGACACGGCGCGCTCGCGCGAGATGGGCGGCACGGGCCTCGGCCTCGCCATCGTCAAGCACATCATCAGCCGCCATCGCGGGCTGCTGGAGGTCGAGAGCGAGATGGGCCAGGGCACCGTCTTCACGGTGCATCTGCGCAACGCGGCCGCCGTCGTCGCCCCATCGCCGACCTCGCGGGCCGACGACCGGCGCGTGCCGGGCTGAGCGCTACGACCGGGACGCGGAGCTGCCTTCACCAAAGCAGCTTTAAACTGTCATCTAACTGTCATGAAGCGGCTGTATCTCGTCGACCGTAGGGCAGCGCGCCGTCCGGGCTGTTGCGTCCTGCACGAAACTTTGGGAGATCGTCTCGTGAATGCACTCAGCAGCAAGCTGATCGGCGCCGTGGTGCTCGGCGCCGTGTCGCTGACCGCGGTGGGGGCCCAGGCCGCCGATATTTCCGGCGCCGGCTCGACCTTCGCTTACCCGATCCTCTCCAAGTGGGCCGAAGCCTATAAGGCGAAGGCCAACGTCGGCATGAACTATCAGTCGATCGGTTCGTGCGGCGGCATCAAGCAGATCAACGCCAAGACGGTCGATTTCGGCGCCACCGACATGCCGCTCGAGCAGAAGGATCTCGACGGTCCCGGTCTCGCCCAGTTCCCGATCATCATGGGCGGCATCGTTCCGGTCATCAACGTCAAGGGCATCGAAGCCGGCAAGCTCAAGCTGACCGGCAAGATCCTGGCCGAGATCTACCTCGGCAAGATCACTAATTGGAACGACAAGGAAATCGTCGCGCTCAACAAGGACCTGAAGCTGCCGGACCTGGCGATCGCGCCGGTCTACCGCTCGGACGGGTCGGGCACGACCTTCAACTTCACCTACTACCTGGCCGACCAGCTGCCGGAGTGGAAGGACAAGATCGGCGTCAACACCGCCGTGCAGTTCCCGTCGGGCATCGGCGGCAAGGGCAATGAAGGCGTCTCGGCCTTCACCAGCCGCACCGATGGCGCGATCGGCTATGTCGAATATGCCTATGCCAAGCAGAACAAGCTGGCCTATGCGCTGGTCCAGAACAAGGAAGGCGCCTTCCCGGAGCCGAACCTGAAGAGCTTCCAGGCTGCGGCCGCGAATGCCGACTGGGCGCATGCCGAGGGCTTCAAGGTCATCCTGGCCAACCAGCCGGGCAAGGACAGCTGGCCGATGACCGCGTCGACCTGGGCGCTGGTCTACAAGGCGCAGGACAAGGCCGAGATCGGCCGGTCGGTGCTGACCTTCTTCGACTATGCCTATAAGAATGGCCAGCCGGCCGCCGAATCGCTCGACTACGTCCCGATGCCGGAGAACGTCGTCAAGCTGATCGAGGACAGCTGGGTCAAGGACGTCAAGGGCGACGGCAAGCCGCTCTGGCCGTAAGGCACACGAGGCAAAATCAGCCTTGGTAAACGTGGGGGAAGGGTGGCGTGCGGCCACCCTTCCCTTACGCGCATGAGGAGCGAACGCGACTTGGTCGATATTCCCAGCAGCAACAGCGGCCTTCGCCTGCGCGGCCCGCAGCACCTCTATGACGGGCTGTTCCGCGGCGCGACGCTGTTCTTCGGCCTCTTCATCCTCTTCATATTGGGTGGCGTGGCGATCTCCCTCGTCATCGGCTCGTCCGAGGCGTACCGCAATTTCGGCCTGAAGTTCCTGGTCATCGACACCTGGAACCCGGCAACCAACAAGTTCGGCGCGCTGGTGCCGATTTACGGCACGCTCATCACCTCGCTGATCGCGATGGTCGTCGGCATCCCGTTGAGCTTCGGCGTCGCCGTGTTCATCACCGAGCTGTGCCCGCCGATGCTGAAGCGGCCGCTGTCGATCGCGATTGAGCTCCTGGCCGGCATCCCCAGCATCATCTACGGCATCTGGGGCCTGTTCGTGTTCGCGCCGTTCCTGCAGGAACATCTGCAGCCGTTCCTGATCCATACCATCGGCAAGGTGCCGCTCATCGGCGCGCTGTTCGCCGGCCCCCCGTTCGGCATCGGCATCCTGACCGCCGGCCTGATCCTGGCGATCATGGTGCTGCCGTTCATCTCGTCGATCATGCGCGACGTGTTCGAGACCGTGCCGCCGATGCTGCGCGAGTCCGCCTACGGCCTGGGCTGCACGACCTGGGAAGTCGTCTGGCGCGTCGTCCTGCCCTATACCAAAGTCGGCGTCGTCGGCGGCATCATGCTGGGCCTCGGCCGGGCGATGGGCGAGACGATGGCGGTCACCTTCGTGATCGGCAATGCGCACCGCATCACCAGCTCGCTCATGGCGCCGGGCACGACCATTTCGTCGGCGCTCGCCAATGAGTTTACCGAGGCGTCGGGCTCGATCTACCAATCGTCGCTGATCGCGCTCGGCCTCATCCTGTTCGTCATCACTTTCATCGTGCTGGCGGCGGCCAAATACATGCTGATCCGCATGCAGCGGCAGGCAGGGAACTGAGCCATGGCCAAGGATCTCGCGCGCTACGCCCGGCGTCGGCGCAAGAACTGGACGATCCTGGGCCTGTCGCTGTGCGCGACCGGCGTCGGCCTGTTCTTCCTCGGTGCCATCCTCTATTCGCTGCTGGTCGAGGGCCTGTCGGCGATCCGCCCGTCGCTCTTCACCGAGATGACCCCGGCGCCCGGCAGCGACGGCGGGCTGCTGAACGCGATCTACGGCTCGGTCGTCATGACCATCGTCGGCACGGTCGTCGGCACGCCGATCGGCATCCTGGTCGGCACCTACATCGCGGAATACAGCCGCGGCAACAAGCTCGGCCAGGCGATCCAGTTCATCAACGACGTGCTGCTGTCGGCGCCCTCGATCATCGTCGGCCTGTTCGTCTACCAGCTGCTGGTCGTGCCGATGGGCCATTTCTCCGGCTGGGCCGGCGGCACGACGCTCGCCATCCTGGTCGTGCCGGTCGTGACGCGGACCACCGTCGACATGCTGGTGCTGGTGCCCAACGCGCTGCGCGAGGCGGCGGCGGCGCTCGGCACGCCGAAATGGAAGATCACCGTGTCGGTCTGCTATCGTGCGGCACGCCAGGGCATGCTGACCGGCATCATGCTGGCGGTGGCCCGCATCAGCGGCGAGACTGCACCCCTGTTGTTCACCGTGCTCTCGAACCAGTTCTGGAGCACGGACATGAATCATTCGATCGCGAACCTGCCCGTCGTCATCTCGAATTTCGCGCTCAGCCCCTATCCGGACTGGCAGCGGCTCGCCTGGGGCGGCGCCCTGCTGATCACGATCACCATTCTCATCCTGAACATTACCGCCCGGTCCCTCGCCTCTTTCGGCAGCAGCAAACAATGAGCTCAGAGCCCATGCAGACGAACTCGCGCGGTGCGGCACTGGCCGGTACCGACACTCCCGCCGCCAGCACGGCGCCCCTGCCGCCGTCGATGGATCCGGTGGCATCCGGCAAGCTGGTCGAGAAGATCCAGATCAAAGATCTGCGCTTCTACTACAAGAAGTTCGAGGCGCTGAAGACGATCAACCTCAGCCTCGCCGACAAGCGGGTGACCGCCTTCATCGGCCCGTCGGGCTGCGGCAAGTCCACGCTGCTGCGCGTCCTCAACCGCATGTACGCGCTCTATCCCGAGCAGCGGGCCGAGGGCCAGGTGCTGGTCGACGGCGCCAACATCCTCGATCCAAAGATCGACCTCAACCTGCTGCGCGCCAAGATCGGCATGGTGTTCCAGAAGCCGACGCCGTTCCCGATGTCGATCTTCGACAACATCGCCTTCGGCATCAATCTGTATGAGGATCTGCCGCGCGCGGAACTCGAGGACCGTGTCGAGCAAGCGCTCCGCAAGGCGGCACTCTGGACCGAGGTCAAGGACAAGCTGAAACAGTCCGGCCTGGGCCTGTCCGGCGGCCAGCAGCAGCGCCTGTGCATCGCCCGCGCGATCGCGGTCAAGCCCGAGATCCTGTTGCTCGACGAGCCCTGCTCGGCGCTCGACCCGATCTCGACCCAGAAGATCGAAGAGCTGATCTCGGAGCTCAAGAGCGACTATTGCATCGTCATCGTCACCCATTCGATGCAGCAGGCGGCGCGCAGCTCCGACTTCACCGCCTTCATGTATCTGGGCGAGCTGATCGAGTTCAACGACACCGAGACCATGTTCACGAACCCGCACAACAAGCGGACCGAAGATTATATCACCGGCCGGTTCGGCTGAGCCGAAAGCCGGACGTGGGGCAGGAGCAGCGATGCCGACCGATCACATCATGAAGACCTACGACGACGAGCTGACCCGGCTCAACAACGCCATCATCCGCATGGGCGGGCTGGCGGAGAGCCAGGTCGCCGCCGCGATCCAGGCGACCATCAAGCGCGACAGCGAGCTCGCCCACGAAGTGGTCGAGCAGGACGCCCAGGTCGATGCGCTCGAGGCCGAGGTCGAGGCGCTGGCCATGCGCCTCCTGGCGCTCCGCCAGCCGATGGCCCGCGACCTGCGCGAGATCGTGTCGTCGCTCAAGATCGCGGCCGACCTGGAGCGGATCTGCGACTATGCGGCGAACGTCGCCAAGCGGTCGATCGCGCTCAACCAGGCGCCGGTGGCGAAGCCGGTCTATGCCATCCCGCGCATGGGCAAGCTCGCCCAGACGCTGATCAAGGACGTGCTCGACGCCTATGTCCATGGCGACGCCGACAAGGCGATGCATGTGTGGCTGAGCGACGAGGAGCTGGATGAGCTCTATACCAGCCTGTTCCGCGAGCTCCTGACCTACATGATGGAGGATCCGCGCAGCATCACCGCGGGCACTCACCTCCTGTTCATGGCCAAGAACATCGAGCGGATCGGCGATCACGCCACCAATATCGCCGAGACGATCTACTATCTCCTCCATGGCACGCCGTTGAAGGAAACGCGGCCGAAGCGCGACCGATCCAGCTCTTCCGTGGTCCTTCCGGGCCCGGTGGCGGTCGACACCAACGAAAGCGAGCACGAGGCGAAATGAAGCCCCTGGTCATGATCGTCGAGGACGAGGCCCCCCTCGTCACCCTGCTCAAGTACAATCTGGAAAAGGAAGGCTTCGGCGTCTGCGAGGCGACCGACGGCGAAGAGGCGCTGGTCCAGATTGCCGAGCGCAAGCCCGACGTGGTGCTGCTCGACTGGATGCTGCCGCTGGTCTCCGGCATCGAGGTCTGCCGCCAGATCCGCCGCTCGCCGGCGTCGCGCACGCTGCCGATCATCATGCTGACCGCGCGCGGCGAGGAGGCGGACAAGATCCGTGGCCTCAACAGCGGCGCCGACGACTACATCACCAAGCCGTTCAGCCCGACCGAGCTGATCGCCCGGGTGCGTGCGGTCATGCGCCGGGCCAAGCCCGACAGCTCCGAGGAGACCTTGTCCTTCGCCGACGTGGCGATGGACCTGGCGGCCCACCGGGTCGTGCGCGCCGGCCGGCCGATCCATCTGGGCCCGACGGAATTCCGCCTGCTGCGCTTCCTGCTCGAGCACCCGGGCCGCGTGTTCTCGCGCGAGCAGTTGCTGGATGCGGTCTGGGGCCACGATGTGTATGTTGAGCCCCGCACCGTCGACGTGCATATCCGTCGACTGCGCAAGGCGCTGAACGGCCCGACGGATGTCGACGTCATCCGCACGGTCCGCTCTGCCGGCTACGCGCTCGATGAGGCCCACGACTGATCCATGCGTCTCGGCACCGCCTGCAAGTTCCTGACGGTCCTGGCCCTCGCGGCCTGTACTCATCACGACCCTGAACCGCCGCCGATCACGCTCGATCCGACGACCTGGCTGGCGCCGGCACCCGCCGGCGGCCTCGCGCAATGCCGGCCGATCGACCGCACGCTGGTCCGTGAGGTGCCGGTGCTGGCCGTGCCGCAGGCGGTCGCCGATCTTGCCGACCGATCGGCATTGCCGCTCGATACGGCCCAGATCAAGCTACTGCTGCCGGCGTCCGACCTGGACCGGCTGGTCGCGGCCGAAACCTCCGCGATCGATGCCGAGGACGAGGCCGACCGGCGCGAGGCGATCGCCGCCGATCCGGTACTGACGACGCCGGCCTACCGCCAGATGGCGCAAGGCCAGCGCCTCAAGGCCGCGGCCCTGCGCGAGCGGCAGCCGGCCTTGCAGCCCTATCTGGTCCGCGGGCTCCAGGTGCGGGACGCAGCCGGCGGCTTCAGCGTCTGTGAGGCGGACGGCGCGCTCAGGGTCACCCATGTCTCGAAGCTCGGCGACAATCCGCCGGCGCTCTGGTTCAAGCCGCTGGTCGTGCTGCTGCCGGCGGCGCCGGGCAATGTCTATGTCGGGACCGCCGCCGCCAAGTCCTGACACGGGATCGGACCGCCATGAAAAAGGGCGCCGCCTGGATTTCCCAGCGGCGCCCTTCGCATTTTCGGGCACAGGACCGTCAGGCGACGATCACTTGCCGGCCCGGTGGCGCTCCATGCCGTGGCGGATCAGCTCGGCCGCCTCTTCCGGGCCGCACCAATGCTTGACCTTGACCCACTTGCCCTTCTCCAGGTCCTTGTAGTGGGTGAAGAAATGCTCGATCTGCTCGATCAGGATGTGATGCAGGTCCTTGTACGAGACGACGTCTTCATAGAACGGATGCAGCTTGTTGACCGGCACCGCCAGGATCTTCTCGTCCTGGCCGCTCTCGTCTTCCATGATCAGCGCGCCGATCGGCCGCGACGGCAGGACGACGCCCGGGACCAGCGCGTGGCGCCCGATCACCATGCAATCGACCGGATCGCCGTCGTCCGACAGCGTATGGGGAATGAAGCCGTAATGGGCCGGGTAATGCATCGACGTGTGCAGGAACCGGTCGACGAACATCGCGCCGGACTCCTTGTCGATTTCATACTTGACCGGCACGCCGCCCATCGGGATCTCGATGATGACGTTGACGTCGTAGGGCGGGTTCTTCCCGGTCGGGATCTTGCTGATATCCATTAGGCGTCTCGAAACGTTTGAGGTCGGGGAAGCTTCCGCTCGGAGGCGCCCGGATGACGCGCGGCCGCGAACAAAAGGGCCCAGCGGTTAACGTGCGGTCTCGGCGATTCCTTCCATCGGATCGCCCTCGGCCG
>DATGEK010000026.1:0-7319 GCA_035310205.1 Aliidongia sp. | reverse complement strand
GCGCGCAGCATGAGCCTGCATGAAAGCCAGTCGCTGCTGACCGAGATGCAGGCCTGCCGCTCGCGCGAATATCTCGAATTTGCCGCTCCGATCCTGCGCGACAGCTTCGGCGGCAGCGGCCCGGCCTGGGAGCCGGAGAATCTCTACCGCCTGAATACCCGCGTCTCGCGCAGCCTGATCCGGGTCGATGCCGACGAGGCGACCTATCCGGCCCATGTCATCCTGCGCTACCGGCTGGAGCGCGCGATGATCGAGGACCAACTGCAGCTCAAGGATCTGCCGGCCGCCTGGAACGACGGCATGCGCGAGCTGGTCGGCATCGTGCCGCCGGACGATCGCGACGGCTGCCTGCAGGACATCCACTGGTACTGCGGGCTCTGGGGCTATTTCCCGACCTACACGCTCGGTGCCATGACCGCGGCCCAGCTGTTCCAGGCGGCGACGGCCAAGGACGCCGCGATCAAGCCGGGCCTCGCCAAGGGCGACTTCGCGCCGCTTCTTGGCTGGCTCAGGAAGAACGTCCACAACCGCGCCTCGTCGGTCCCGGCGGCGGAGCTCTTGACCGACGCCACCGGCAAGCCGCTCGACACGGCGGCGTTCGAGCGGCATCTGCGGACGCGCTACCTGGCGGATTGAGCCCGCCGGCACGGGGTCTCCCATGGGGACGCCGTGCCGCCTGCGTCCCGAGCGATGCTGCGATGCACAAACGGTGCTCGTGAAAATCCTCTGCCCTCCGGTATCGTTTTGTGCATCGGCGCCGATTTGCTCCTCAGCTTGCGGGCGCTTTACAAATACGGCTAAAGCGGGGGTGGACCTCGTGATGGGACCGCCCGGCTGGCCGCCGCGGCGGTTTTTTCATTTCGGGGGTCCGGAACGGCATGAGCAACGGCGCGATGATTAGGCTCGACGCGCTCGGCAAGCGGTTCCGGGGGCCCGGCGGCGTGGTGGCGGCGCTCGATGACGTGTCGCTGGAGATCGCGGAAGGCGAGATCTTCGGCGTGATCGGCCGCTCCGGCGCCGGTAAATCGACGCTGCTGCGGGCGATCAACCTGCTGGAACGGCCGGAGCGGGGGCGGGTCATCGTCGGCGGCGTCGACCTGACCGCGCTGCCGCCGGACGCGCTCCGGCGCGAGCGCCGGCGCATCGGCATGATCTTTCAGCATTTCAACCTGCTCGCCCGGCGCAGCGTGTTCGACAATGTCGCCCTGCCGCTCGAACTGGCCGGTGTCGGCAAGCGCGAGATCCGCGAGCGGGTGACGCCGCTTTTGGAGCTGGTGGGCCTGGCCGACAAGGCGGCGCAGGTGCCGGCCAAGCTGTCGGGCGGCCAGAAGCAGCGCGTCGGCATCGCCCGGGCGCTCGCGGTTGAGCCCAAGATCCTCCTGTCCGATGAGGCGACCTCGGCGCTCGATCCGCAGACGACCCGCTCGATCCTAGCGCTGTTGAAGGACATCAACCGGCGGCTCGGGCTCACCATTGTGCTCATCACCCACGAGATGTCGGTGGTGCGCGAGATCTGCGACCGGGTCGCGGTCATGGAGGCTGGCCGCGTCGTCGAGCAGGGCTCGACCTTCGACGTGCTGACCCGACCCGCCCATCCGCTAGCGCAAGAGATCGCCCGCGGGCTCGAGCCGGAGCTGAAGCTCGACCAGCTGTTCGGCGACCGCTTCTCCGCCACGCCGGTGCCGGGCGGCGGGACGATCCTGCGCATCGCCTTCACCGGCCCGAATGCCGAGGCGCCGGTGATCGCCGAGCTGGTGCGGCGCTTCAATGTCGACCTCAACATCCTCTCGGGCACGATCGACTACATCCAGGGCCGGCCCTACGGCGTGATGAAGGTCGAGGTCACGGGCGCAGTCGAGCCGGTGATCGCCCATCTCAAATCCCTCGAACTCGGTGTGGAGGTGCTGGGCCATGTCCGAAGCGCTCTTCGAACAGCTCTTTGACAGCCTCGACGACACGCTGCTGATGGTCGGCGTGGCGTCGCTCGTGGCGCTGCTGCTCGGCACCTTGCTCGGCGTCGTGCTGTTCGCCACGACCGAGCCGGGGCTGTGGCGCCAGCCGGCGCTCAACCGGGGCCTGGGCGCGTTGGTCAACGCCACCCGCTCGACGCCGTTCATCATCCTGATGGTCGCGATCATTCCCTTCACCCGCCTCGCCGTCGGAACCTCGATCGGCACGGGGGCGGCAATCGTGCCGCTGGCGGTCGCGGCGATCCCGTTCTTCGCCCGCCTGGTCGAAGCGGCGCTGCGCGAGGTCGACCGCGGGCTGATCGAGGCGGCGCTCGCCATGGGTGCGACGCCACGCCAGATCCTGGGCAAGGTCCTGTTGCCCGAGGCGCTGCCGGCGCTCGCGCGCGGCCTCACGCTCACCGTCATCAGCCTGATCGGTTATTCCGCCATGGCCGGCGCCGTCGGCGGCGGCGGCCTCGGCGACCTGGGCATCCGCTACGGCTATCAGCGCTTCAATCCCACGGTCATGGCGGCCGTGGTCGTGGTGCTGATCATCCTCGTGCAACTGGTGCAGAGCCTGGGCGATTTCGCGGCCCGGCGGCTGCAGAAAAAGTAAGGAGATTGTCAGCGATGAAGCTCACGTTCCTCGCCGCCGCCGCCTTGGCGCTCGTCTCGACGGCCGCCTCGGCCGAAACCATCAAGGTCGGCGTCACCGGCGGCCCCCATGCCGAGATCATGGAGGCCGTGAAGGCCGAGGCGGCCAAGTCCGGGCTCGACATCAAGATCGTCGAGTTCGCCGACTACATCCAGCCGAACGCGGCGCTGGCCCAGGGCGACCTGGACGCCAATTCCTACCAGCACCAGCCGTTCCTCGATCAGCAGGTCGCCGACCGCGGCTACAAGATCGTTTCGGTCGCGAAGACGGTCGTGTTCCCGATGGGGATATATTCCAAGAAGGTCAAGAGCCTGGCCGATCTGCCTAACGGTGCTCAGATCGGCATTCCGAACGATCCGACCAACGGCGGCCGCGCGCTGCTGCTGCTGCAGGACGCGGGCGTGTTCAAGCTCGACCCGTCCAAGGGGCTGAAGTCGACGCCGCTCGACATCGTCGAGAACCCGAAGAAGGTCAAGATCGTCGAGATCGAGGCGCCGCAGCTGCCGCGCGCGCTCGACGACCTAGCGGCCTCGGCGATCAACACGAACTACGCGCTGACCGCCGGCCTGACGCCGTCCAAGGACGCGATCATCCTCGACGGCGCCGACTCGGCCTATGTCAACGTGCTGGCGGTCCAGGCCAAGGACAAGGACAAACCCTGGGTCCAGAAGCTGATCGCGGCCTATCACTCGGATGCGGTCAAGACGTTCATCGAGGGGAAATTCCAGAAGGCGGCCATTCCCGCCTGGTAAGGCAGGGCCGCGGACAGTCTCGTCGGTTGCGGCGAGGTGTGGCGAACGATAGGGTTTCACCATACCTCGTTTCGTCTGGAACCCGCCTTTGCGCTACATCAGCACCCGCCAACCCGCCGGCAACCGAGAGACGCTCGGCTTCGAAGAAGTCTTGATCGCCGGCCTGGCGCCGGACGGCGGGCTCTATGTCCCAACCGAGCTCCCGGTGTTCTCCGCGGCCGAGATGCGCCGCTTCCGCGCGCTCAGCTATCCCGAGCTCGCGGCCGAGGTGCTGGTGCCCTTCGTCGGCGACGCATTCCACCGCGACGAACTGCTGGCGATCCTCGAGGACGCCTATGCCGGCTTCGACCATCGCGCGGTCGCACCGCTGAAGCAGCTCGGATCCGGCGAATTCCTGCTCGAGCTGTTCCACGGGCCCACCATCGCGTTCAAGGATTACGCGCTCCAGGTGCTGGGCCGCCTGTTCGACGCGGTGCTCGCCCGGCACGGCCGGCGGGCGACCATCGTCGGCGCCACCTCGGGCGACACCGGCTCGGCCGCGATCGAGGCCTGCCGGGACCGCGACAATATCGACATCTTCATCCTCTACCCGCGCGGCCGGACCTCGGCGGTGCAGCGCCGGCAGATGACGACGGTGCAGGCGCCGAACGTCCGCACGCTCGCGGTCGAGGGCAGCTTCGACGATTGCCAGGATCTGGTGAAGGCGATGTTCGCCGACGCGCCGTTCCGCGACCGGCACCGGCTGTCGGCGGTGAATTCGATCAACTGGGCGCGGATTGCGGCGCAGGTCGTCTATTACTTCGCCGCCGCCGTGGCGCTGGGCGCCCCCGACGTGCCGATCTCCTTCGCGGTGCCTACGGGCAATTTCGGCAATGTCTATGCCGGCCATGTCGCGCGCCAGATGGGCCTGCCGGTGGCCGAGCTCGTCATCGGCACGAACCGGAACGATATCCTCTATCGCTTCATCGAGACCGGCCGGATGCAGATCAGCTCGGTCGAGCCGAGCCTCAGCCCGAGCATGGACATCCAGGTGTCGAGCAATTTCGAGCGGCTGCTGTTCGAGGTGTCCGGCCGGGATGGAGCAGCGCTCGCGGCCGCCATGGCGGCATTCCGCGCGACCGGCAGCCTGCCGGCCAGCCCCGAGACCTGGGCCGCGACCCGCGCGCTGATCCGCGCCCATCGGGTCGGCGACGACGAGACGCGGGCGATGATCGCCCAGATCCGGCGCGAGACCGGTGAGCTGCTCGATCCGCACAGCGCCATCGCCGTCGCCGCCTCGCGCGCCAAAGGCCTGAAGGACGGCACGCCGCGCGTGGCGCTCGCCTGCGCCCATCCGGCCAAGTTCCCGGACGTGGTCGAGGACGTGACGGGGATCTACCCGCCGCTGCCGGCCCATCTGGCCGACCTGATGACCCGGCCCGAGCGCGAGACGCCGATCGCCAACGACCTGAACGCGGTCGAGGCCTATGTCTCGGCCAATGTGACCGGCGCGAACGAGGGCCGGGCATGAGCGCGCGGATCACCACGCTCGCTAACGGCCTGCGCGTCGTCACCGAGGACATGCCCTGGGTCGAGACCGTCTCGCTCGGCGTCTGGGTCGATGTCGGCACGCGCAACGAGCCGGCCCGGATCAACGGCGTCGCCCATCTCCTGGAACATATGGCGTTCAAGGGCACCGAGCGGCGCTCGGCACGGCAGATCGCCGAGGAGATCGAGAATGTCGGCGGCCATCTTAACGCCTATACCTCGCGCGAGCAGACCGCCTTCTACGCCAAGGTGCTGAAGGAGGACGTGCCGCTCGGCGTCGATATCCTGTCGGACATCCTGCAGCATTCGACCTTCGACGCCGAAGAGCTCGAGCGCGAGCGCACGGTCATCATACAGGAGATCGGCCAGGCGCTCGACACGCCGGACGATGTGATCTTCGACCAGTTCCAGGCCCGCGCCTATCCGGACCAGGCCATGGGCCGGCCGGTGCTGGGCGAGGCCGAGATCATCCGCACCATCGGTCGCGAGGCGGTCGCCGGCTACATGAACCAGCATTATGCGGCCGATCGCATGGTGCTGTCGGCGGCGGGTGCGCTCGATCACGACCGGCTGGTCGAGCTGGCGGAGCGCAGCTTCACCACCTTGCCCCCCTATCGGGGCGCCCCGGTCGAGCCGGCGCGCTACCTGGGCGGCGACCTGCGCGAGGAAAAGGACCTGGAGCAGGTCCATCTGGTGCTGGGCTTCCCGGGTGTGTCCTACACCGACGACGACTATTACGTCGCCTCCACGCTCTCGACCATCCTGGGTGGAGGCATGTCCTCGCGCCTGTTCCAGGAGATCCGCGAGAAGCGCGGGCTGGTCTACACGGTCTATTCCTTCGCCTCCTCCTATGCCGACGGCGGCATCTTCGGCGTCTATGCCGGCACCGGCGAGGACGAGGTCGAGGAACTGATGCCGGTGCTGTGCGACGAGATCGTCAAATCGGCCGACACCGTGACCGAGGAGGAGGTCGCCCGCGCCCGGGCGCAGCTCAAGGCCAGCATCCTCATGGGCCTGGAAAGCACGTCGGCGCGCTGCGAGCATGTGGCGAGCCAACTGCTGATCTATGGAAGGCCGATCGAGACGAGCGAGCTGGTGCGCAAGATCGACGAGGTCGACTTGGCCTCGGTCCAGCGCCTGGCGCGGAAGATCTTCGCCAGCCCGCCGACCTTCACGGCACTCGGGCCGATCGGCAAGGTCGACGGGTTCGACCGGATCGTAGACCGGCTCAAGGCATGAGCCGGCCGGCGATGACGCTCCCGAGGAGAGGCTGAAATGCCTGAGGTGCCGCGTCTCGCTGGATTCTTCGCGGTTCAGCCGCCGTTCGTCCGGCTCGACGGCGGCCGCGTTCATCTGCGCCCGCCCGACCGGTCCGACTGGGCGGCCTGGAGCGAGTTGCGCGCGGCCTCGCGCGCCTTCCTGCAGCCGTGGGAGCCGGCCTGGAGCGACGATGCGGTCAGCAAGGCCGCCTTCCGGCGCCGGCTCGCACGCTATGCGCTCGATTGGCGCGACGACGAGGGCTATGCCTTTTTCGTGTTCGACAATGCCGATGGCGAGCTCCTGGGCGGCATCGGCCTGTCGAACGTGCGCCGCGGCGTCGCGGAGACGGCCAGCCTCGGCTATTGGACCGGTCAGCGCTTCGCGCGCCGGGGCTACATGACCGAGGCGCTCAGGCTGATGCTGGTCTTCGCGTTCGAGCGCCTGCGCCTGCACCGGGTCGAAGCGGCCTGCCTGCCGACCAATGCGCCCAGCCGCGGTCTCTTGGCGAAGTCGAACTTCCGCGAAGAGGGCTATGCGCGGAAATACCTGTGCATCGACGGCATGTGGCAGGACCATGTGCTCTACGCCCTGCTGCGCGAGGAATGGCTCGTCAGCCGGCGCCCGACCGGCGGCACCGAGACCTGAGGCGGCTCGTCATGCGGACCATTGATCGAGAAGCCTCGGCCCTGCTGATGGTGGATTTCCAGACGAGGCTCATGCCCGCGATCGAGGGCGGTGCCGCCGTCATCGCCAATGCGCGCCGCCTGCTCACGGCGGCGCGCATTCTGGGCGTGCCCGCTCTCTTCACCGAACAGAATGCCGGCGGCCTGGGTGCCACCGTGCCCGAGTTGGCGGAGGCCGCGGCACCCGTCCTGCACAAGATGAGTTTCGACGCCTGCCGGGCCGCCGATGCCGACAAGCTGCTGCCGAACCGAAAGGCCATCGTGCTCGCGGGCTGCGAGGCGCATGTCTGCGTGTTGCAGACCGCGCTCGGCCTCTTGGACGCCGATCGCCAGGTCTATGTCGTGGAGGATGCCGTCGGCGCGCGACGGCCCGAGAGCAAGACGGCGGCGCTGCGGCGCATGGCGCACCACGGCGCCGAAATCGTCACCACCGAAATGGTGCTGTTCGAATGGCTCGCCACCGCCAAGGATCCGCACTTTCGCGAGGTCCTGG
>DATGEK010000025.1:0-5309 GCA_035310205.1 Aliidongia sp. | reverse complement strand
GCGCCGTTGCCGCCGTTATTGTCGTTCTGGCTGATGCCGCCGGTGAAGTCGACGTCCGGCAGCTTGCGCAGGAACTGCTCGACCGTGACCGCCTCGGTCTTGTTGATTTCCTCGCTCGAGACGACCGTGATCGGGTTGGCGCTCGCGGCATCGGTGTTCTTGATGCGCGAACCGGTCACTTCGATGGTTTCGGTTTGTGGCGCGCTCTGCGCCAGCGCCGGAACGGCCGGCAAAAGGGCCAAGCAGGTGACCATGGCGGCAGAAGCGGCAAGCCGCTGATGCAAGGTCGAACGGTGTCCCCTGATCAAAGAAAATTTCATTAGTACCCCCAAACGACAAGCTTCTGAGCGCGGATCCCGGCCGGGAGGCCAAAAGGAGTTCCGCGTCATTTGCGTGACGATGCCGAGATCGCGGGGAGGGGTCGCACACGATCTTCCGACGATGCGCAGATTCCTTCAAAAATAAGCAGCCGATCGAATACCCAATTCGCAATGATGTAAAAATGCGACAACTGGGAGATGTCTCGTTCGCTTCCGCCGTCCGCCTCACCCGCGCGCACCGGATCAATGACGTCTGAGCAATCTCCAATCACGAGGATCGGGAATCGCTCTGGGAGCCTCGCCGCGGCCCCCGTCGGCCCTTCGCCGGCTTCAAGCAGGCGCTCGCACAAATCACCCTTGCAAAACTGCGGGGCGGCGCGGGCTTGTCTATTGCTGCACCGCAATGTAAGTGAGCGGATGCCCTGATTACGGCAGCCTGACGATTCCTTTCTCGCGAGTTCGGCAAGACATGAGCAATCTGCAGAAGCAGCGCGTCCTCGAAGTACGTCATTGGACCGATACCCTGTTCAGCTTCAAGGCGACGCGGGATCCGTCCTTCCGGTTCCAGAACGGCCAGTTCACCATGATGGGCCTGGAGATCGACGGCCGCCCGCTGCTGCGCGCGTATAGCCTGGTCAGCGCCAACCACGAGGAAAACCTCGAGTTCTTCAGCATCAAGGTCGCGAACGGTCCGCTGACCTCGCGCCTGCAGCACTTGAAGGTCGGCGACGAGATCCTGGTCGGCCGCAAGCCGGTCGGGACCCTGCTGCTCGACAATCTGCTGCCGGGCAAGACGCTCTACCTGCTGTCGACCGGGACGGGCCTGGCGCCGTTCCTGGGCGTGATCAAGGATCCGGACGTCTACGAGCGCTACGAGCGCGTCGTGCTGGTCCATGGTTGCCGCTATGTCGCGGAGCTGGCCTATCAGGACCTGATCACCGACGAGCTGCCGAACAACGAGTTCTTCGGCGACATGGTGCGCGACAAGCTGGTCTATTACCCGACCGTGACCCGCGACGAATTCCGCAACCAGGGCCGCATCACCGACCTGATCGCGTCGGGCAAGCTGTTCGCGGACCTGGGGCTGCCCGCGTTCGACGCCGAGAGCGACCGCGTCATGCTGTGCGGCAGCCCGGGCATGCTCAAGGACACGCAGAAGATCCTGGAAGACCGGGGCTTCGTCGAGGGATCGAGCTCGTCGCCCGGCCATTTCGTGATCGAGAAGGCGTTCGTCGAGCAATAAGGCGCGACGACTTCAACAAGCGGGCGTCCGGGCAACCGGGCGCCCGTTTCGCTTTTGCGGCCCGTCGTGCCGGGGCGAACGCTTCAAAGGCGTATCGGCGGACCGGGCGACGCGGTAAGGTTCTGCACCTTCCGGCAGATCCCTCGGCCCATGAAAGAGATCAGCGAAGAGCCTCCCGCCCCGAAACCGCCGGCGCTCCGGCCCTTGCCGGCCGTGATATTCGGTTCGCGCTGGCTGCAGGTGCCGTTCTATCTCGGCCTCATCATCGCCCAAGGCGTCTATGTGGTGCTGTTCCTGATGGAGCTGTGGCACCTGGTCAGCCATGCGACCGTGCTCGGCGAGCAGCAGGTCATGCTGATCGTGCTGGGCCTGATCGACGTAGTGATGATCTCGAACCTGCTGATGATGGTAATCGTCGGCGGCTACGAGACCTTCGTGTCCCGCTTGCGGTTGGAGGGCCATCCGGATCAGCCGGAATGGCTCGACCATGTCAATGCCGGCGCGCTCAAGATCAAGCTGGCCATGGCGATCGTCGGCATCTCGTCGATCCATCTCCTGCGCAGCTTCATCGGCATCAGTGATCTCGGCGCGCCGACCAATACGGACTACACCCAGGCCGGCGTCATCATGCAGACGGTGATCCATGCAGTCTTCGTCCTGTCGGCGCTCGGCGTCGCCTATGTCGACCGGCTGACGCAGGCAACCCAAGCTCGGCACGATTAGCCCAAAGAAAAAGGGCGGTGCCGCGGCACCGCCCTTTGTCTTGTTCCGGTCTTACACCAGTGCGGGATCGGGGACCTCGGGTTCGGGTTCCTCCTCATGCACCCGGTGATGGTCGCCTGCGATCAGCATGTAGACCGCCGGCACCACGAACAGCGTGAAGAGCGTGCCGATGGTGAGGCCGGTCGCGATGACCAACCCCATGTTGAAGCGCGAGACCGCGCCGGCGCCGCTCGACAGGATGAGCGGGGCGACACCCAGCACCATCGCCGCCGTGGTCATCAGGATCGGCCGCAGACGGACGCTGGCGGCGCCCTCGATGGCCTCGCGCTTGGTCTTGCCCGCCGCCTGCAACTCGTTCGCCACCTCGACGATCAGGATGCCGTGCTTGCTGATCAGGCCGACCAGGGTCACGAGACCGACCTGGGTGTAGATGTTGATGGTGGCGCCGCCGATGCCGAGGCTGAGGAAGATCAGCGCGCCGGCGATGGCGGTCGGCACCGACACCAGGATGATGATCGGGTCGCGGAAGCTCTCGAACAGGGCCGCGAGCGACAGGAAGATGATGATGAGCGCGAAGCCCATCGTCACGAAGAAGCCGCCCGATTCCTGTTCCGCCTGACGCGACTGCCCGCCGTAATCGACCGTGTAGCCGGCCGGCAGCGTGTCCCGGGCGATCGCCTTGAGCTGGTCCAGCGCCTGGCCCATCGACACGCCGGGGGCCATCACGCCCTGGATCGTGGCGCTGTTCAGCTGCTGGAAGTGGTTGAGCGATTCCGGCACCGTCTTGGTCGTGATCTTGGCGACCGTCGACAGCGGGATCGCCGTGCCGTCGCCGCTGCGGATGTAGTAGTCGAGCAGCTGCTGGATGTTCTGGCGCGACTGCTGGGCCACCTGCGGGATGACCTTGTAGGAGCGGCCGTCCAGGCTGAAGTAGTTGACGTAGCCGCCGCCCAGCATCGACGCCATGGCGCTGCCGATGTCGCTCATCTTCAGGCCCAGCTGGGCCGCCTTGTCGCGATCGATGTCGACCGTCGATTGTGGCTGGTCGATCTTGAGGTCGGTGTTGAGGAAGATGAACAGGCCGCTCTTGAGCGCAGCACCCAGGAACTGCTGGGCCACCGGGTTCAAGCGGTCGAACGAGTCGGTCGAGTTGATGACGAACTGGATCGGCAGGCCGTTGGCGCCCGGCAGCGACGGCAGCTGGAACGCCACGATCTGCGAGCCGGCGATGCCGTTCAGCTCCTGCTGCATCATCGGCTGCAGCTGGTTCGAGGTCTGCGCCCGCTCGTCCCAGGGCTTCAACACCATGCCGGCGATGGACTGGCCGGGGGCGTCGATCTGGAACACGTGGTCGGTTTCGCTGTGCTTGGAAAACGTGTCGAACACCTGACGGCTGTAGAGTGTGCGCTGCTGCAGCGTCGCCGTCGGGGACGAGGTCGAGAGTGCGACGACGACGCCCTGGTCTTCCTGCGGCGCCAGTTCCTGCTTGGCGCCCATCCACAGCGGGGCGAGCGAGCCCAGGATGATCAGGGCGAACAGGTAGGTCACGGCCCGGTAGTTCAGGCTGCCGTGCAGCCAACGCTGATACCGGCTGCGCACGCTCTCGAACCGGCGATCGATGAAGTCGACGATCCGCTCCTCCCAGCCGCTGCGGTCGTGGCTGTGCGCCTTCAGGATGCGGGAGGACATCATGGGCGTCAGCGTCAGCGCCACGACGGCCGAGACCGTGACCGCGCCCACGAGCGTGAAGGCGAACTCGGTGAACAAGGCGCCGGTCAGGCCGCTCTGGAAGCCGATCGGCACATAGACCGCGATCAGCACGACGGTCATGGCGATGATCGGGCCGCCCAGCTCGCGCGCCGCCTGGATGGCGGCACCCATGGGCTTCATGCCCTCTTCGAGATGCCGGTTCACGTTCTCGACGACGATGATCGCGTCGTCGACGACGAGGCCGATGGCGAGCACGAGGGCGAGCAGGGTCAGAAGGTTGATCGAGAAGCCGAAGGCCGCCATCAGGACGAAGGTGCCGACCAGCGATAGCGGGATCGCGACGGTCGGGATCAGCACCGAGCGGGGCGAGCCCAGGAACAGGAACACGACGGCGGTCACGATCAGCAGCGCCTGGATGAGCGTGCTCTCCACTTCGCTGATCGAGCTGTTCACGAACTTGGTCGAGTCGTAGACGATCTCGCCGTTGAGCCCGGCCGGCAGCTGCGAGACGATGTCCGGGAACACCGCGCGCACGCCGTCGATCACCTGCAGCAGGTTTGCCGCCGGGGCGACTTGGATGCCGATATAGACCGCCTGCTTGCCGTCGAAGCCGACGGTCGCCTCGTAGCTGTCGGCGCCAAGCGTCACTTTGGCCACGTCCTTCAGGCGGACGATCGCGCCGTTCGCCTGCTTCAGGATCAGGTTCTTGAACTCGTCGACCGTGTGCAGGCTGGTGGACGCGCTGAGGTTGACCTGGATCATCTGGCCCTTGGTGTTGCCAAGGCCGGAGATGTAGTCGTTCGCGGCCATCGCGCTCGAGACGTCGGCGGCGGTCAGGTTGTAGGCGGCAAGCTTGACCGGGTCGAGCCAGGCGCGCAGCGCGAAATTCTGCGAGCCTAGGAGCTCGGCCGTCTGCACGCCGTTCACGGCCTGCAGCTTCGGCTGGACGACGCGGACCAGATAGTCGGTGATCTGGTTCGGTGCCAGCACGTCGCTGTTGAAGCCGATGTACATGGCGTCGATGGTCTGGCCGACCTTGACCGACAGGGTCGGCTGCTGGGCTTGCGGCGGCAGCTGGTTGATGACCGAGCTGACCTTGGACGAGATCTCGGTCAGCGCCTTGTCGGAATCATAGTTGAGCCGCAGGTTGACCGTGATCGTGCTGATGCCGCTCTGGCTGGTCGACGTCATGTAGTCGATGCCGTTCGCCTGGGCGATGGCGTTTTCGAGCGGCGTGGTGATGAAGCCCGCGATCACGTCCGGGTCGGCGCCATAGTAGGTGGTGCTGACCGTGACGATCGCATTCTGCGTCT